>CAYNLK010000029.1:0-75891 GCA_964398055.1 uncultured Caldilineaceae bacterium | reverse complement strand
TGTTGGTTTCAAGTTCTGCGGCGAAGCCGCGGACGGGGAAATGGCGCTGCCGTTGCTCGAGTCTACCCGGCCCGATGTACTGATCACGGATATCAAGATGCCGTTTATGGACGGTTTGCAGCTCTGTAAAATTGTGCGGGAACGGCTGCCGTGGGTTAAGATCATTATTCTCAGCGGGCACGATGAGTTCCACTATGCCCAGGAAGCGCTCAAGCTGGGAGTGACCGAGTATTTGCTCAAGCCGGTGGGGGTTCAAGATTTGCACGAGGCGCTGCAAAAGGTGGCCAGGCAATTGGATCATGAGCGGCAAGAGCAAGAAGACCTGCAGAAGCTAAAAAGTCAGGTTGCCGATAACTTAAGCCTGCGTCGTGAAAAATTCTTGCTCCGGCTGGTCATGGGAGGCGTGTCATCGCTCGAAGTCATTCAGCAAAGCCGCCAACTGGAATTGGATATCATCGCCCGGTGGTATCAGGCCACGGTGATCAAGGTGGAGCTTTGCGGCCCGGCAGAGCAGTTTGATTTTCATCAATTCCAACAGGTCGAACGGATTGTCGCCGGCCTGGTGCAGCATAATCCCGACGTTTTTTTGTTGAAAAAAGACCTGGATGAGCTGGTGCTGATTATCAAAGGCGACAGCCGCGACCACGTTACCCAGGAAGCGTACTTTTTAACCGAGTTGATCAAAAACGAGGTAGAAAGTAGCACCAACTGTTTACTGCGGGTTGGGCTGGGCGGGCTGCAGGAGCGACTGAGCGACATTCGCCAATCTTTTGCCCAGGCCCTGGCGATGGTCCAACAGGTCAGCCAAGTAATCAAACCGGGCCAGGCGGACAAAGCCGAACTACTGAAGCTGGATAAGGTTGTGCTTGAAAACTTTCTCAAGTTTGGTAGTGCGGCTGAATTTGAGACGTTTTTTGAAGCGTATCTGCGGCCGCTCAGTCAGGCGGCGCTCGATTCCTACCTGGTTAAGAACTATATTTTCATCGACCTGGTTTTGACCACGGCCAAATTTGTACACCGGCTGGGCGGGGTGGTCGATCAGGTTATCCCCGAAATCAATTCCGTTGAAACGCTGCTGCTGAATATCAAAACGGTGGAGCAGATTCGGGTGGAAGCCCGTAAAATCTGCGCCAGCGCCCTGGCTTTTAGAGACAGCCAGGCCAACAACCATTATGCCGCCGTAACTCAGGAAGCCAAAACCTATATCAGCAATCACTTTGCCAACCCGGATTTATCATTGAACGAAGTGGCCGCCCACGTTAACCTCAGCGCCAGCCATTTTAGCGCCGTGTTCAGCCGCGAAACCGGTGAAACATTCAAGGAATACCTCACCGGCGTTAGAATTGAAAAGGCCAAAGAACTCCTCAAGACAACCGGTCTGAAAACCTTTGAAATTGCCTATCAGGTTGGTTATAAAGACCCGCACTACTTTAGCGCTGTGTTCAAAAAGCAGACCGGGCTTTCGCCCAGCGAGTTCAAGGTGTAGCTTGCAGTCAAAGTAGAGGGCCTTATGAATTACGTAGACCAACGCTTTATCAGTGAAACTGCGCCCAAACATCTGGGCAGCATTATCAACTATTTTGCCGGGATCCACCTCCCTATCCGAACCAAGATACTATTGGCCTTTCTCATCGTCATCTTGATGATGAGCACCATTAATGCCACGTTGATCATCCAGGTGCTCAAGTTCAATCGCCAGTTTGATGCCATCATCAGCAATATCATCACCGCCAACAGCATCAACGGCTATATCAATCCCGCCATCGACACCGAAATGTGGAATATTGTGGCCGGCAAGATCGAATTTGAAGAGGGAAAACAGTATGAGATCATCGACGAAGTGGACACCAAAATAATCTGGATGATGAAAAACGCCAGCTCAGACAAATCTAGAATTAAATTGGAAGTGATCCGCCGGACGATGGACACCCTGGCCTATTACGTTGATATGATGGGAGCACGAATTGATCACGGTAGCCGGGTGGTTGAAAATGAGCAGGTGTTGGAAAATATCAGAGGCGTGTCTGATTTGGTGGATGATCTGATCCAGGAATATATCCTATTTGAGGTGAACCAGGCCGAGCTAAATTACGAAGAAACCCAGCGCAATTTTACCAACTGGGCCATTACCTATATCATCTTGCTGCTGTGCGTCTTCGGTTTTTCGGTGGCGGCAGCCTGGGTCATTTCGGAAAGCGTTTATGTCCCCATCAAAAAGCTGCACGACGTGACCACCACCATTACCGAACAAGACCTGCAAGCGCTGGTGACCAGCGACAATGTGGACGAAATTACCGAGCTGGGCATGAGCTTCAATATTATGATCGGCAAAATCAGAGAGCTGCTGGATAGTAAGATCAAAGAGCAAGAAAATCTGCAGAAGGCCGAGTTTAGAACGCTGCAAGCCCAGATCAATCCTCATTTTCTGTATAACACTCTGGATACGATCATCTGGTTGGCCGAGTCTAAAAAGACGGGTCAGGTTATCGAGATTGTTAGAGCGCTGTCCCAATTTTTCAGAATTACCCTCAGTAAAGGTAGGGATTGGATCACCATTCGCGAAGAAATTGAGCGCACCCGCAGCTATCTGACCATTCAGAAGATGCGGTATCGGGATATTCTGGATTACCGGATTGAGGTGGATGAAGATATCCTGGATGGGACAATCCTGAAACTAACGCTTCAGCCGCTGGTAGAGAATGCCCTTTACCACGGCATCAAAAATAAAAGGAGCGGCGGCACTATCATTGTGCGGGCCGGTCGCGCCAACGTCGACGAAGTTCTGTTGGAGGTGGAAGATGACGGCGTTGGCTTTACCTCGTACAAACTGGGACAAATTCAAGCCAGACTCAACAACGACACCGGCGAGATCAATTTACAGGAAAGCGGTTTTGGGCTTGAAAATGTCAGTAAGCGGATCAGGTTGTATTATGGCCAAAAGTATGGGCTGACCATCAGAAGTGAATACCAGCGGGGCACAAAAGTAACGCTGGTAATTCCTTTTAAGAAAGATTTGCTGGAGAATAATCAACGGAGCGATGATGCACGTGAAATGGTTGTCTTCAATCGGGCTGGCGCTGGCTAAAGTTATTGTATTGGCCTTCTTTGTTCTGAGTGCGTGTGGGCCGCAAACGGCGCCGCAATTGCCGGAGTCTGCTGATCTGAGCGGAGCAGTCAAGAGCACCAGGGACCCCCACCATCTGGTGGTTGGTTATTCCCAAATTGGCGCTGAGAGTGAGTGGCGCACCGCCAATACTACTTCCATTAAGGAGGAAGCTGAGCGGTTAGGCATAGAATTGATCTTTTCCGATGCCCAGCAAAAGCAGGAAAACCAGATCAAGGCCATCCGCTCCTTCATTGCCCAGCAAGTTGATTTGATTGGGGTGTCGCCGGTGGTGGAAACAGGTTGGGAAGACGTTTTCCGGGAAGCCAAAGCCGCGGGTATTCCGGTCATTCTGGTAGATCGCCGCGCCCGGGTCGCCGAAGATCTGTACGTGACCTTTGTTGGTTCTGATTTTATCGAAGAAGGTCGAAATGCGGGCCGGGTAATGGTTGGCCTTTTAGCCGGCCGGGGTAAGATCGTCGAACTGGTTGGCACGATAGGTTCGGCCCCGGCGAACGACCGCTATGTCGGTTTCAGGCAAATCCTGCAAGATTATCCGGAGATGAAGATCATCGACTCCCAATCCGGCGACTTTACCCGGGCCAAAGGTAAAGAAGTGATGGAAGATTTCTTGCGGCGCTATGGCGAGGAAATAAACGCGGTCTATGCTCACAATGACGACATGGCCATCGGCGCGATCAAGGCGATTGAAGCCTACGGCTTGAAACCCGGTTCAGATATCAAAATTGTGTCGGTTGATGCAGCCCGGGGCGCCTTTGAAGCGATGATCGCCGGTAAACTGAACGCGACGGTCGAGTGCAATCCCCTGCTGGGGCCGCAATTCTTCGATCTGGCCCTGAAAGTGGTCAACGGCGAAGAGGTACCCAAGCGCATCAAATCTGAGGAAACCATTTTTTTCCCTCACAACGCCGCCGAAATCCTGCCGACTCGCAAATATTAGACCTTGCCACAATGTGAGCTACAAAGGTGACCGGCGCTTTTGAAGCGCCGGTCACCTCAGCGTTACCGGGCCTGGAAAGTGAACTCAACCTGGGCGGTAAAATCGTCGGCCACGCTGAACAGGTTGGCAAAGTTGGGCGGCGGAAAGCCGAAATCGGTCATCTTGAGTTGGGTCGTCGCGACGCCGGTAATCGTATCACCGGCAAAGCTGGCGGTGACATCAAAGGTAACCGGCCGGGTGATGTCGCGAATAGTGATATCGCCATTGGCCTGAAAGGTTACTTCTTGCCCCTGGGGGTAAGACGCCGGCAGATTTTCCAACGACGTAATGGTAAATTCAGCCAGGGGATAGCTATTGGACTCTAGCCAGCGCTGGCGAATCTGGTTATCGCGGCGACTCTGATCGCTGGTAAGCGACTGCAAATTGACGCTGAATTGATTTGAGACCAGCGGGGCGGCCGGATCGTTCAGGTTGAGCTGCATTTCGCCGCTAACTTCTTGGGTTACCCCAATCGTATCCACCAGGCCGGGCTGGATGCCCAATTGATTGAGCGCGCCGCCAAAAAACTCCTCGGCCACAATGTACGAAGCTTGTGATTGCTCCGGCACGATAACAAAGGTGCGTATCTCGGCCGCCGGCGCGGCCATTTCCCCGGCAGTTTCCGCCGCCGGCGGCTCAGGCTCAGCGGCCTCAGTCGAGGTGGTTGACTCGGTTACAGCGGCGGTTTCCTCGGCCACCGGCATATTTGAAGCAGCCGGCTCAGCCGCAGGGGTGGGGGTTGGGAGCGCCGCCGTTGGCTGCTCGGCTGGAACAGGTGTCTGGGTGGGGGCAAGGGCAGCGGTCTGGCCGGCGCCACAGGCCGTCAAAACAAATAGGGCCAGGCCCATTATCGCTAAAAGCAGTCGTTTTTTCATCAGGTATCCTCCTCAAAGTAAAAATAACAGGTTCTCTAGCCCCGAGACAGGCTAAACGGTTAACAGCCCCTATCTTAGACAAATTAGATGAGTCTAGCGTTAAATTGCACAGGTTTTGTGGAGAAATATTGTAAATTTATCAGTAATTCCCGTTTTGGCGAAAAGCCACCTCAATCCCCCCCGCTGGGGGGGGGAAGTTAGCCAATTCTCCCCCCAGCGAGGGGAGTTAGAGGGGGGCAGCCATGTCACACTGAGGCTTGCAGTTGCAAAAAGCTGCCTGAGTTGAGGCAGCTTCTTATTGACAACAAGATCGAGAACTCGGCTAGGTGGGGACAGGTGACCGTTTGAAAGTGAACTCGGCTAGGTGGGGACAGGTGACCGTTTGAAAGTGTGCCGGCGAAAACTGGTGATTGCCTTTCTAAGCTGGGGCACACGCGCAATCAAACCGACGCCCACAATGAGGCCATAAAGGAGAGCGGAACCTTCACCCAAAAGCGCCACGTGCAACACGGCCAATAGACCCGCCGCATAAACCGCCCGGTGCAACAGTTTCCAGCTTTTGCCCATCGCTCTCATCGACCATTGGGTCGAAGTTAAGGCTAATGGCAGCATAATCAATAGCGACATCAGGCCCAGGATAAAGTTAAACTCATCAAACACGGCCAGCCAACCCTGATCGGCCACAAAGAATAGCAGATGGAGGAGCGCAAACAGAAAAGCAAATAAACCCAGCGCCTTCTTAACCGCCAGCAGCTTGCGCCAGCCAAAGAGGATATACAGCGGTGTACAGCTCAGCGCCAAAACCAACCAGCGGATCGCCCACTCGCCTGTTTCTTTCACCAAAAACGTTAGCGGAGAACGCTCTACGGGCGCTCGCTGCGGGGCGTGTTGGATGTCCGCAATATCCCCGAAGGGCAAAGCCGGTTGTTCGACAGTAATGGTCGGCGCTCCCGTGCCGGAAAAGTCAACAGTAAAGCTGTTCAAAATCCCCACCAGCAGTGACATAGCGATGATATTCACCGCCAGCCACAACCAATTTTTCTTAAACCACTTCATTGCAGAAACCTCCATAGAGATCGAATTTTCACCATTTTGATCGCCAGTATACCGGGCAATTGTGCAGAATCTGCACACTTCTACTCCAAAAGTTGAGCATTTTGGTCTCAAAATTAACGTTAACAAGTCGTCTGATTGGCCGGAGATGCGTATAATATATAGATGTTGGTCGGTGGCCGTCTATTGGCAAATCGACGGCTAACAAACCGGTAAGGCGAACCAAGAAGGGTGTATTATTCAAGGCAAGATTGAACGATGTCTCAGCCAAAGAAGTGGGTTATCAACCTTTTGATCCTGCTGCTGGTCACTGTTTTGATGCTGACCCTGGCCGAAACAGCCATGCGCTGGCTGGACGGCTACCAACTGTCGACGTTTGAGCTGCAGCAGAAGCCTGAGGGAATTGAGTAAGTGGACCACCAATAAGGACATACGCAGCCCCATGAGACCTGTACTTCGACAACTCTTAACCGGCCTTGGAATAATGGCGTGTGGGTTGGCCGTCTCAAGCGTGGTTAGCCCCGCCGCCGCAGAACCGGAACCGAATCCCTGCGCCGAACTCTACATTGTTCAGGACAATGATAGTCTGAGCAAAATTGCCGACAAATTCTTTGGCAATTTCCAGGCCTATCCGGCCATCGTTACCGCTACCAACCGGCAGCACCAAATCGATGATTCATTTGCCCTGATCTCAAATCCAAACTTGATTGAGGTGGGTTGGAAACTGTGCGTGCCGGTCACGTCCACGGCTGAAGCCATTTTAACCGAGGCCAGCCAGACCGAAGTTGTCGCCAACTCCTCCGCAGCCGTGCCAGACTCTCCCCCGATTAGCACTCCCCGGCTTTACACCCTGGACAGCTTTGCCAATGAGCACAAATTCAGTTCGGACGTACAGCCTCAATGGCTCTATAGCACCCCCGAACCGGTTGCCAGGTTCGACATCTTACCGGAACATCAAGCCAACCGGGACGCCTACGGTTATCGAGCCAACTACCTGTGGAACGAACATCTGAGCGACGACTACTTTGCCAACTCCGGCATTTTTAAGGCTGTGCCCAGGGAAATCAAGCTATTTGAAGCGCCCTGGCAAAGCGTGCTGCCTCGCTACCGCTACCCACCCAACGTGACCCTGCCGACCGGCCTGACTACCAACCAGTTTGGTTGGCGCGGCCACCCAATCAGCCTGACCAAGCCGCCGCAGACCATCCGGCTGGCCGCGGTCGGGGCGTCCACCACCGTCGATGGCCATTCCATGCCCTTCTCCTATCCGGAATTTTTGGAACATTGGCTCAATTTGTGGGGTCAGGCCAACAACTACAACGTTAAGTTTGAAGTCATCAACGCCGGCCGGGAAGGACTGAACTCCAACGACATTGCCGCGGTGGTCCGCTACGAGGTGCTGCCGCTGGATGTGGATTACGTGATCTACTACGAAGGCTCCAACCAATTTCATCCCGAAACGGTGGTCAGCTTTCCACCGGAGTATACGATGGGCCAACCGCCGCCGGGTCTGGTGCCCAACCTGGCCACGGTTGAGTCTGATGATAAAACTCTGCTGGACTATCTCAGCGACTACTCGGCCCTGGCCGCCCGGGCCCGCTCGCTGGTGGAACAGTTCCTGATCACCGGTCAGGAACCGCCCAAACCCGATCAAACCTTCAAGCTGCCCGCCGGTCTGAATGAATTCAAGCCCGACCGGCAGCATCTGGGCAATGCCCTGGCCCTGCGGAGTATCCTGAAAGATTTGGACCAGATCGAGCAAGGGCTGGAAGCCCAGGATGTCAAGTTGGTGATGACGACCTTCAACTGGTTTGCCTACGATGGCATGGTCCTGGACCCGGCCCGGCACCGGACTCTCTACGGCTACCTCAACCGGCTCTACTGGCCGATTAGTTATGCCAACATCCGCCGCGCCGCCGACTTTCAGAACCGGGTCTTTAAGCAGTGGGCGGCTGGCAAGCAGGTCCCCCTGATCGACCTGGCCGGTATGATGCCCAGGCAACCTGATCTGTATGACGATGCTATTCATACCACCTACCTGGGCAACCGCATCAAGGCCTGGCTAGTGTTCGAGTCCTTAGTACCTCTGCTAAAGCAAGACATCGATAACGGCGTCTTACCCCGGCCGGCCAAGCTAAACTATACCGAACATCCCTATATTAAGCCGGGCTACAAGGTCAAAGAGTTGCCGATTGCTGGGATCAGCCAGTAAAAATCAGGGGTCCCAAAGCCTAACTTTGGGACCCCTGTTCTACTCATTGCTTGTCGGTGTGAACCGTACTCCGGCCATTACCATGGGCCAAAGCCCTCAGGCCCGCCGCGCGGCCCGCCAAACCCGCCTCGACCGTGGAAACCACCCGGGCCGAAGCCGGCCTTGGTTCGATTGGTCAGTTGATCGACCTGCTCCTGGGTAATCACCCCGTCGGCCACCGCCTGCTGAATAGCTTCTTGAAACGCCGACTGCATATTGGCGCGCAGGGTGGCCAGGTCAAGTCCCTGCTCGTAGATGATCACGGCCAGCGGTTTGCCGGCGTCGCGAGCCGCTTGCAGCTCCTCCACCGAGATACCCAGCGCTTTGGCCGTCAGCGCTTCCCGGTCAATATAGCTGCGAAGTTTGGAGCCGGCCACCATTAGATCGGCCTGCTCCTGAGTCATCAACCCCTCATCGACCGCCTGCTGCACCGCGGCAGACCGAGCTTTCTCCTGGGCCGCCTGCAACTCATCAACGGTGATGCCCAGGGCATCGGCCAGCAACGCCTGGTAATCGATTTTGCCGCCGAACCAGCCCGGCCCACCTCGGAACCCAAATTCCTCCATTGGGCCAAAATGGCCTCGACCCTCAAAAGGCATCCTACCTTCATTCATACCAGGCATAGATCGAGGGCCTTGTTGGGCGTAGGCCAGCGTTGGCAACAACGAATAAGCGGCAATCCCTAACGCCGCTACCCCAATTACCAACGTACTCACAAGACCACCAATAATCAACCATTTTTTCATTTTGTTTTTCTCCTTAAATCTATTTGATCTGGTTGGTTAACTATCTACCCCCATTCTAACCACTGAATATGCAGAACTTCAGCAGATTTTTTAAAAATTGTGTGCAGTTTACCGCAAAGAGTGAACTGTTGCTGCGGTCGGTCTTTTGATTCATCCTTAGTCGTGTTATACTGAAATTAAGAGGTCCGGACCCTGCAAGATCACCTGGAGGCATTGGAAGAGGTTAAATTGGGGCTTAAATAGCAGGGGCGCAGAGGGGCGGGGGAGCAGTCCAACTATTCGCAATTCGCAATTCGCTATTCATAATTCACAATTTTCCAGGGAGACTCGCATGAAATCAACCCAACATGGTCAATATTTGATCCAACTAACCCGGTATGGGATGGTCAACTGTTATCTGGTGAGGGAGGAAGATGGCTTCACCCTGGTTGACACCAACCTGGCCGGCAGCGCCAACGCTATTATTGCAGCCGCTCGAGAGCATGACGGGCCAATAGTCCGCATTGTGCTGACTCACGCCCACAATGACCACGTGGCTTCGCTCGACGCCCTCAAACAGGCCCTACCCGACGTAGAGGTGGCTATCGGCGCTCGTGATGCCCGTTTTCTGGCCGGTGACATGAGCCTGGATGCGGCTGAACCGCAGGTCAAACTCAGGGGTGGTTACCAACCTTGCCAGACCCAACCGACTCGCCTCCTGGAACCGGGCGACCGGCTTGGCTCGCTCGAAGTTGTGGCCAGTCCGGGCCACACACCCGGTCACATCGCTTTGCTGGATGGGCGAGACCGGACGGTGATTGCCGGTGATGCTTTTCAGACGATTGGGGGCCTTGCCGTGATTGGAACGATACGCTGGTTGTTCCCTTTTCCGGCCCTGGCTACCTGGCACAAGCCCACTGCCCTGCACAGCGCCAGGGCGCTGCAGGCTCTGCAACCGGCCCGCCTGGCCGTAGGCCATGGCCAAGTCTTGGCAGAGCCTCTGGCCGCGCTGGATCGAGCCATCAGCCAAGCCGAAAAATCTCCTGGCTTTACAAATCAACCTCGTGGTGGCCGGTGATGAGGGCCACTTTATTGTTGTCGTTGAGCCGGCGCAGCTCCTCCATAAAAGCCCGCGGGGCAGCCTTTTTCTTGAATTCAACCCCATAAACCAACTCGGTCAACAGCCCGGCCTGAACTGTCTCCACGGCAATCAGGTCATAGCGGGCCAGGTAAGAGGCAAAGACGGTATTGAATAACCGCTCGTAAGGCATATCGGCCGGCAATCTCACCTTTAAAATTTGCTCTTGCACATCCTTGGCAAACATATTCAAAGATGAAATGCCCCACCAGATGAATGCAATCATAAAGGTCGAAACCACAGCCAGGAGATAGAAGCGGGTCCCAACAGCCATGCCCATCCCCATCGTGTAAAAGATGAAACCAACGTCGCGGGTATCTTTGATGGCGTTACGGAAACGCACAATCGACAAGGCGCCTACTAACGTAAAGGCCCGGGCAATGTTAGAGCCGATGACCAGCATAATGATTGACACTACCATCCCCATCAGGATCAGGGTGTGGACGTAGGATTGGGTGTAAGCCACGCCTTTGTAAGTGGTTTTGTAGGTCCAGGCCACCACTAACGTCAATAGAAAACTCAGGATAATGGTGAAGACAATATCGCCGACGGTAAACACGTCGGTCACTTCCCCAAAACCGGAAAATAAATCCGTGAAGTCCATCTCTACTTCTCCTCTAGTACGAGATATGCTGTCTTTGTAGGATTGCCTTGAATTGTTCCAGAGCAGCGCAATATTTACTAATGCGGCGTAAGGTACAACCATACCGGGCCACCAGCTCGGTTAACCAGTAGGGCACCCGATAATTTACTTTAACCTCCATCACGCACCAACCCGGCGGGATAAAATAGTGATTTTCACTAGAACCCTCGGCCAACAGCGACAAATCATGCACACGCCCCTTCAAATTTGTGTCAAAAGTGACCCGCAATCCCGGATCGTAGCCACTGCCCTCAAAAGCTAATCGATCATAACTCACCACGCAGGCCGGCTGCAACTGTAAAGTGCTCTGCAAATATCTAACTTCGCTGACTACGGCCTGATCGGCTTCAGATAACTCAGCCTGAACCTCTGCACCTGCTCCGCACAAGGCCGTGGCCGTCTCATAGGGCAAAATGACCCGTTTTTTTTGCAATGTTTTGTTAATACGCTGTTTGATCTCCACAAAACATTGGGTGTCTGGCCCAATCACCCGATCACCATAGAGCCGTACCCGGACTTTGCGTCGAAATTTGTGCCCTTCCACTTTGTCCCAATAGGCTTTATAGTCAACGGTATCGTAGTAAAGACTGGCTATAGCATAGCGGCCCTGGTCATCCCCGTGGGCGTCGAGCGTCATGTAGTCGGCCATCAGCTTGCTGAGGGTGGCGCACTGCTCTTTGTTCAAGAGATATTTCAGTTCATAACGACTATACTCTTTAATGCGCGCCACTACTTTCCTCCGCTCGCCAAACCAGATTGTCGTTTGTCAGGTTCTTTGGTATTTTCCGTGCATACCACTATATATAGTGAGGCGATTTTTTAAGTAAACTTCGTATAAAATCACAACATCTAGTGTACTTCCAGTGTAGATGCACTATATATCGAGGTTGCTTTAGAAGATTTCATTTGGAGGTACGTATTAACCACCACTATATATAGTATGCTGTACGGAAAATCCTGAAGAACCGTTTGTCATTTACCCGCTCAAGCCGACTATAACTCACTTTTGACCAAAAAATCAAACTTTTTTAGTTTACTCCAATTTGGGATAGTGTCAAAAGTTCTTTTTAACCAGCCCCTGATCGGGGCAATTCCGAGACGTATTTGCCAAAAATCATCATCAGGCTATGATTACTACCAGATCAAGAGCTATTTGCTAACGGTTTATCCGATGTAGACCGGAGTTTGGCGCGGATGCAGTTAACCAGAGTTGGCGTTTTGACCATCAGTGACCGGGGCGCCCAGGGCATTTATGAGGACAAAAGCGGCCCTCTCATTAGCCAGATTGTCGTTGAGCAATTACAGGCCACGGTTGAGCAAACCGAAGTTGTTCCAGATGAGCTGGAAGTTATCAAAGATACGCTGCTGGCCTGGGTCGACCGGCATCACCTGGAGCTGATCTTCACTACCGGCGGCACCGGTTTTGCCCCGCGTGATGTTACCCCTGAAGCAACCCGGCTGGTCATCGAGAAAGAAGCCCCCGGCCTGGTGCAGGCGATGTTACGGGACAGCCTCGCCATCACCCCCCATGCTATGCTGTCGAGACCGGTGGCCGGCATTCGCGGGCGCACTTTGATTGTCAATCTGCCCGGCAGCCCCAAAGCGGCCCGCGAGAATCTCCAAACCATCTTACCGGCCTTACCGCACGCCCTGGAGCTGCTCAGAGATGACCCGGCGGCCGAACAGGGGCATTAAACGCCGGGTGGACAGTGGGGGCAAGCGAATATTTTAGGCAATCCGCAGTACGTGGGATGCAACACATTTGAAATATCGGGAGGCCAAGCATGAGTCAAGATTGTATCTTTTGTAAAATAGCCGCCGGTGAGATAGGCGAGACAATTTACCAGGATGACGAGGTAACGGCTTTTAAAGATATCAATCCGCAGGCGCCGGTGCATATCTTGGTCATCCCCAAGCGACATCTGGCCTCACTGAACGAGGCCAGGGCTGAAGATCAGGCGCTGCTAGGCCAACTGCTGCTGACTGCACCCAAGATTGCCCGCCAGCAAGGTCTGTCAGATTACCGTGTGGTCATCAATACCGGACCTCAGTCCGGGCAAAGCGTGTTTCACGTTCACATGCACCTGTTAGCCGGCCGCAGAATGACCTGGCCGCCTGGCTGAAAGCGGATCCGCTTAACCCGGTTGGCCGCCCGCCATGTGGTAGACAGTGACCGGTGGTCGCTACATTCAATTATTCCCCTCGATAATTCTGGCTAAGTGAGTTAGTCAAACGGGCGCCGATTCCCGAAAAACTACGCTGTTATGGCTTGACTCCCCCCTCCGTACCCCTATAATTGTGAAAGAGACAAATTTTCTTAGCCAAAGAAGGATTTTACCAATGAGTTTGAAGGATCAATTCAACCACGATCTTAAAGAAGCAATGAAGAACAAAGATAAGGTGCGCACCGATACCCTCCGCGGTCTCAAATCGGCCATCAAGTACGCTGAAATTGAGGCCGGTGAGGAGTTCGATGATGCGGGGGTGCTGGGGGTTATCGCCAAGCAAGCCAAACAGCGCCGCGACAGTATTGCCGAATTCGACAAAGCCCGGCGTGTCGATTTAGTAGCCCAAGAAAGCGCCGAATTAGCCATCCTGGAGGGCTATTTGCCGGCGCAATTGTCCGAAGCGGACATCAGGGCCAAAGCTCAGGCGGTGATCATCGAACTGGGGGTTACCGATGTGAAGGGGCTGGGGCAGGTGATGAAGCGGCTCACGACCGAATTGAAGGGTCAGGCCGATGGCAAAGTCATCAATCAAATTGTCCGGGATTTGCTAAGCAGCTAGTCCAGGCCAACTTGCCCTGCGCCGTCAGGAGTAGTTCATGCAAGCCAATGGCAGTCGCGCCAGCCGTACCAACAGAATTACCGACCGGAATGTTCTCCGGGGT
Organism: uncultured Caldilineaceae bacterium; assembly: GCA_964398055.1. Classification (GTDB taxonomy): domain Bacteria; phylum Chloroflexota; class Anaerolineae; order 4572-78; family J111; genus CAYNLK01. The sequence goes on along the minus strand of CAYNLK010000029.1, from coordinate 62,213 downwards.
CTCTTAATTGCCGCTATATTTTTCATCATTGGCGCCCTGATCCTTATTTACGATTTTTTTCCCGACAACATCATCGATAATTTGGAACTCGGCAGCGTGGTGCCACAGGATATCTTTGCGCCCAGCCAGATTGTCTACGTGAGCGAGAGTCAAACGGAAGCAGAACGGGAACGGGCCCGCAATGCCGTATCAACGGTCTATACCCCACCGGACCCTACCGTTGCCCGCCAACAGATCAACCGCCTCCGCCAGATTTTTGATTACCTGGACTCCATTCGGGCCGACCCTTACGGTTCTCTGGCGGCAAAATCGGATTGGATTGCGGCCATCCCCGATCTGACTCTGTCCGACAGCGTGGTCGATCAAATTTTCATTATGAACGATCAGGCCTGGGGGGAAACCAAGCAAGAAGCGCTCAAGATTCTTGAAGAGGCAATGCGGGCCGAGATCAGAGAGCACCAGGTTTTGCTCAAACGGCGTGAACTACCCACCAACGTTGCCCTGGACACACCCGACGATCAGGCCAGCGTGATCGTGGCCATTACCGAAGATTTAATCAAACCCAACAGTTTCCCGGACCAAGTCCGCACCGAGGTCGAGCGACAGACCGCCGCGGAGTCAGTGAAACCTTCGCTGGTAACCTTTGAACAGAACGAGTTGATCATTCCGGCTGGTCAGATCATTGGACCCCAAGAGTTGGAAGCGATTCAGGCGCTGGGTTTGCAAAAGCCCCAATTTAGCTGGATCAAAGATTTTGTCGCGCCGGCCGTGTTGATGCTACTCATCACGATCATCGTTGGCGTCTACCTGGGACAACACGCGGTCCATATCTTGTCGGATCATCGACGCCTACCCTTGCTGGCGGCCCTACTCCTGTCTTTCATTGCCATTGCCAGGTTTATGATTCCGGCAACTATCCCCCTCCCATATCTTTTTCCGATTGCGGCTCTGGCAATGATGATCGTCATCCTTATCGATATGCAGTTGGCCTTTATCCTCACCACCATTATAGCCTTTCTGGCCGGTTATATCGTCGAGCAGGACCCAACCGTGATCGTTATCTACCTGATTCTGAGCGGGTGGACCGGTATTCTGGCGCTTGGTCGAAACCAACGAGTGAACAATGTGCTCTGGGCCGGCGTTTACGTCGGTATTGTCAATGTGGCGGTAATTCTGGTTTTTAATTTTAGCCCGCAAGTAGAAGTGACCAGGCTTGGCATTCTGCTGCTGGCTGGCTTGCTGAATAGCATTTTTGCCGCCGGCCTGGCCTTGATTGGTCTATTTGCCATTGGCAGTATGGCCGGCATCACCACCTCCATTCAACTAACCGACCTGGCCCGTCCCACCCACCCCCTGCTGCGGCAATTACTGCTCAAAGCGCCGGGAACTTACCATCATAGCTTGATGGTGAGCAATCTGAGCGAGCAGGCGGCGGAACGGATTGGGGCTGACTCGTTGCTGGTTCGGGTGATGGCCTATTATCACGATGTTGGCAAAATGCAGCGGCCTTACTTCTTCATCGAAAACCAGCCGGAGGGGATTAACGTTCACGAAAAGCTTGATCCCCAAATTAGCGCCCAGATTATCATCAGTCACGTTAAAGATGGTCTAAACCTGGCCAAAAAATATCGACTGCCCCAGCCTATCCGCGACGGCATCGCCCAACACCACGGCACCAGCCTGGTCAAATATTTTTACTATCAAGCCATGGGGGCGGCCAAAGCGGATAACCGGGAGGTAGATGAGGCTGATTTCCACTATCCCGGCCCCAGACCGCAAAACAGGGAAAACGGTGTTCTGATGTTGGCCGACATCTCAGAGTCGACCGTGCGGGCGCTCAAACCAGGCTCAGCCGAAGAAATCGATGAGATTGTCCAGAAAGTTATCTCCGACAAATTGAATACCGGCGAACTCAATGAGTGTGACCTGACCATTGCCGACCTCTACAAAATCCGTACCGCCTTCGTTGATATTTTGCAGGGTGTGCATCATCCCCGCATCAAATATCCCGAGCAAATCAAAGCCGAGGCCAAAGCTGCCCTGGGCAAAGAAACCGCCGAAATCGCCCCAGATCGGAAAGGCGTGCCAACCCCATCCCCGCTCACGCCTATACCCGACGCCTCTCCTCGTCCGGCCACTCTGGTTCGACGGGAATAAGCCGATGTCCAACCATCCTACTCTTGAAATTGATGAGACCTTTGCGGCAGCGATTCAGCCTGACCAGTTAACCAGAGCCGTAGAGTTAATCCTGCAACGCTTTTTCCATTCGTCCGAATTGCCAGCCCTAACCCTCGTCATCACCGACAATGAGACCATCCAGCAGCTCAATCACCAATATCGGGGCATCGCCGCCCCGACGGATGTTCTCTCCTTTGGCAACATTGCCGATCCAGACTTTCCCGGTACAGAGCAGGCTTATTTGGGCGATGTGATTATGGCTTATCCGCTGGCTGAAGCTCAAGCTCAAGTTGGTGGGCATACCCCGCAGCAGGAATTGACCCTATTGGCCGTACACGGTACTCTCCATCTACTTGGCTTTGATCACGACACGCCGGCCAACAAAATGGAAATGTGGACCGTCCAACAGGAGATTATGGCCGAGCTGGGGCTGGGTCACATTCAACCCACCGAGAGTTAGAGGATGACGCGTAGAATCAATCGACTCGAAAGTTTTCAATATGCTTTGGCCGGTATCTGGTACACGATCAAGACCCAACGCAATGCCCAGATCCACCTGGCCATCGCCGCAGCTATCTGCATGCTGGGGTTCGTCTTAAACCTGGGCCTGGTTGAGTGGGCTGTGTTGGCTCTGACCACTGGCTTTGTCATCTCAACCGAAATGTTCAACACCGCCGCCGAAACAGCCATGGATTACGCCACCAGCGACTTTAATCCGCAGGTCAAAGTGGTCAAAGATGTCGCGGCCGGGGCAGTGTTAGTGGCAGCCATCACCGCCGTTGTTGTCGGTATTTTGGTTCTGGGGCCACCCCTCCTGCTACGTCTTTCACCCCTTCTCCTAACGATCCACCCAACCAACTAACTAACCATCTATTCAATTCCTTTCCGGCAGACTTGCCAAAAAAAGCCGTTTCCCTATAATGTCCGGTGGGCCTCTAGCTCAACTGGCAGAGCAACTGACTCTTAATCAGTGGGTTCCGAGTTCGAGTCTCGGGAGGCTCACTCACTGAAGTCAGTAAGAAAAGAGGTCGATAATAAAGATTGACCTCTTTTCTTTTGGGAAATAACCCAAGCCAGTAAGAAAAGAGATTCATCTTTAAGATGGACCTCTTTTTTTTTGGATAATAGCCGGACCTGGTCATCAAGGCAAGCTGTATTCCCCCTGCTTCAGAGTTGGAATAGTATAGTTAATGGCTATACGAATAATCAAATAAGGTGCTTCTGACGGGAAAGTCAGTCTTCGGAACTGAGGGTTACAGGTTCGAATCCTGTCGGAGGTGCTCAGTTGTAAAATACTGGTAATGACCATAGAGATATAAGCATCCTCCCAGGAGATTATGGTGAAAGTCAAAAAAGTAAATGTATCGGGGTTGGCTCGTCTGCCGGCCTTCTGCCATGCAGTGGTGGGGGGGGATTTTATTTATGTTTCCGGCACGCTGGGCACAAAACCGGGTTCTATGGAGCTTGTCGAGGGCGGTACCGGGCCAGAAACCACGCAGGCGCTGCAGAATATTGGCCTCATTCTGAAGGAATGCGGGGCCTCCCTGGCCGATGTGGTGAAAGTAAATGTTTTTCTGGCCGATATCGGGACTTTTTCAGCCATGAATGAAGCCTATCTGAAGGTCATGGGCGCTGATCCGCCAGCCCGGATTACGGTTGGTCGAGCAGAGTTAGCGCTTGGCGCTGCCGTGGAGATTGATGCGGTGGCGTACAAGCCGCAAGCTTAGCGCTGGCATCAATAGCCGGGGTATACAGACAGCCTTGCCCCAAAAATTCTTGACCGTCTGGCTCCAGGGTTTGGTCAGGGCTGGTATAGGGTTCTGTTCACCAATCACTGCCGCCTATTCGTATCGCAACGCCTTGATAATCTCCATGCTCGCCGCCTGACGCGCCGGAACTAACGCGGCGGAGCACGCCAAAGATCAAGCCGGCGGCGATGGCCGCCAGAACTCCGGCGAGGGGGACCGTATAGGCCACTTTGAAAATGCCGGTCGCGCTTATCCCCTGAACGAACACGTAACTGAGGTACAGACCCGCCAGGATGCCAAACCCCGTGCCCAGCGAAGCAAGCAACAACCCTTCGGCCACAATCGTCTTCCATACTTGACCGCGCGTTGCGCCAATCGCGCGGACCATGCCGATTTCGCGGGTGCGCTCGATGACGCCAATCGCCAGCGTGTTGAGGATAGCAATCAACGAGGGGAACGCCAGCACGCCCAGCAAAACATAGAATCCCGCAAATATCGCGTCATATTGCCGGCGGAATTCTGCCGTGTACTCGTGTCCCGCCACCAGGCGGAATTGCGGGTAGTCTTCCACAACTCGATCCAGCCGTTGCTCCACTGCGGCAGGGTCTGCGCCCGGCTCAAGATTAACCTGGTAGAAAATATCCTCGTTCTTGCGGAAATCCGATTTCATATTCTCTTGCGAGATGTAGGCCGTATTGATCTTCATGCTCAGCACCTCACCGCCAATGGCGACGATCCGATACTCCCGTCTCCCCGATGTCGTCACCAGCGGAATGACATCGCCGACGTGTAAGTTCGTACTGGCGGCGAGAACCCCGTTGACGATGACATTACGTTCGTTGGCCGCCAGGGCGCTAAAAGCCCCCTGGGCATTCCCTTTTTGAAAATCCATCGTGGACATTTTTGGATACTCAACCGGATCAACGCCCAGGATAGAAACCGTTGTCTCGCCCGTGCCGGTTTTTAGCGCAGCGGAGCGGAGCGACGATTGAGCGTACCGCAACGAGCTGACCGTGCCAACGCCTGGCACCGCCTTAATCCTGGCTTTGAGCTTGGCGCTCGCGCCGACATCGCCTTTCCATACCGCAATCGAGGGGGGAATGAGTAAATAGTCGCTGCCGAGTGATTTGTTAAACAAGTCCATTACGGTGCCGACCATACTGAACATCATGCCACCGGCGCCGACGATAATCGCCAGGCCGATCATCGTCACGCTGGCCGTGATCGCCGCGCGCGAAGGTTGGCGGGTGAGGTTGCCCTGCGCCAGTTCACCCGTGCCTTGACGCGCAAAAATCAGCGCGAGCAAAACGCCAAATATGTGGGCAATCGGTTTGACCAAAGCAGGCGCGACGAGCACCAGGCCGACGAGAACCAAAAAACCGCCCAGCGCGACGAGCGCAAAATTGCCAGTGAGTAATCCTACCAGGGCGGTGACGATCATCACCGCGCCGGCGATGGTGCCGATGCGGCTGATACGCTGCATGACCTGGCTCGGCGATGGCCGTAGCGCCTCCATCGGTGTGACCCGACTCGCGTTCAACGCCGGCAGTAAACTGGCCAAGAGGGTGACGCCGACACCCAGGACGATCGAAACAACGATCAGCGACGGCTCGACGACGACCCTCATATCTATGTTCATAAGTTGTTTGATCATTGAACTTGAGCCAACGGTAATGGCGACGCCCAGCAGATAGCCCATCCCCAGGCCAATCGCCGTGCCGACAAGGCCCTGCACCAGTCCTTCGGTAACTACCAGGCCAACAATAGTGGCGCGATTCGCGCCTATGGCCCGCAACATGCCAATGTCGTGACGGCGCTCGGCCACAATTGTGCGGAACGTGTTAAAGATAATGAACCCGCCCATCGCCAGCGTGAGCAGGCCGAACATGTTGAACATCACTTGCCCCATCTGCATCGCGCTGGCGAATTCGGAGCCGCTCGATAGCCCGCCGAACGTGTACGTGTCGCCCAGTTGCGTTTTGATCGCATTGACGATGGCTTCGTTTTCTGCCTCGTCTTTGGTCGTGAGATTTGCTTCGATCACGCTGATGCGATTCGACATGTCAAATAGTTTTTGCGCCTGGGTCAGGGTGACCAGCACCTGTTCGTTGCCAATAAGGGCGCGTCCCGGCACCAGGCCGACAATCGTCAATTTGACAACGCCCTCGGGTGTTGGCACTTTGAGCGTGTCGTTTAGGGTCACGCCCACCTCGTCGGCCAGCCGTTCCGAAATCACGGCAACTTTGCCGTCGCCTTTTTCCAAGAAACGACCCTGGACAATTCGATAGTCGTGCAGGTCCGGTGCAATCGCCGGATCAATACCAACGAGCGTAAGCGATGTGACCGTCGAGTCCTTGCCGTAAAAGTTCGGCGGCAGATTGATGACGCGCTCAAGCGACCCGACAATGACGGCAATGCCGTTGATACGTTTGATTTTCTTCAACGTGGATACCGAAAAAGATTCTCCGGTCTTATGCGTAATCATCACATGAGTTTGACCGGAAGCCGAGAGAAGGCTTTTGTTGAAAGCATCCATGAACGACGGCAGGTAAATGCCCGTGCCGAAAATCACCATTACCCCGATAACAATGGCGAGGGTAGTGAGAAACGTTCGCAATTTGCGCCCGCCCAGGTAGCGGGCGGTGAGGATCAGTTGGAACCTCATCTTAACCTAACCTTTCAAGCCAATTCGCCGATTTTTGATTTCTGAAGGCTGATTGAAATCAATTGAACCAGAAATCATAAACTCAGGCCAGGGCCTTTATCATTTGCGAGACTGTTTCCGCATTATCCGTGCGCCTGGATTCCAATTGCACCTCGTTCACAACCTTGCCGTCCTTGAGAAAGACAATCCGGTCGGCATACGCGGCGATGCGCGGGTCGTGCGTCACCATCAGGACGGCGCGTCCCCATTCCTTGGCCACTTGTTTCAACAAACCGGCAATTTCATCCGACGATTTGGTGTCGAGGTTGCCGGTCGGCTCGTCGGCGAGCACGAGCATGGGATCGGCGATGAGGGCGCGCGCAATCGCCACCCGCTGCTGCTGTCCCGCCGACAATTGATCAGGCCGGCTGGTCAGGCGATGTCCCAATCCGACTTTGGTCAGCCACTCGATGGCTTTTTGTTTCGTCTCGGCTGAGTTGCCGCCATCGAGCAAAAGTGGCAGCGCCGCATTTTCAACAGACGACAAAATTGGAATGAGGTTAAAGAACTGGAACACAAAACCGGTTTTGCGACGGCGCAATTGCGTCACCGCATCGTCGGACATTTTCGCCAGCGATTATCCGTCAATGCTGACGGTCCCGTCCGTGGGCCGGTCGAGCCCGCCGAGCAAGTGCAATAGCGTCGACTTGCCGCATCCACTCGGGCCCATCACGGCGACAAACTCGCCCAGGTTCACGGTCAGGTACACGTGATCGAGCGCGACGACCGCTGTGTCGCCCGCGCCATACACTTTAGTGAGATTTTCCGCTTGAATGAGAGACATGGTCAATTCCTGAGTTCTGATTGCAGATTGAAATACAAAATCTACAATCCTAATTTTTTCTGGGCCTGCCGCGCGGTTTGGACTCCGGTTCGGGCAAAGGTTGATGTTTGATGTCGTCAAGCCGCCCCTCGATCATATCGAGCCAGCGCAAATCGGCTTCCAGGTGCATGATGGTTTTATCGAGCAAAAGAATCTTGGCTAGCTCCCGGCTGGGATCGGCTTGACTACGCTGTTCGGTGATGTCGTGCAACTCCTGAAACAAGTAGGCCCGCTGGGTCTGGATCAAGCGGTACGGATCGGCCGCGCCCGACGCCAAACCGATCATCAATTTGAGGAAGAATTCATCGTGCTGATGTTCCGGTTCAATCCCGCAGGCAAACCACTCGTTGAGGGTCTTGTGCCCCGCCGGCGTGATCGCATAAATTCGTTTTTCAGGACCTGCATCCTGTTCGACGCTGTCTTCGGCAACGAAACCGCTTTGCTCCAAGCGCGTCAGCGTCGTATAGATTTGCGCCGGCTTGACGGCCCAATTCTCCTCGCCGCCGACAAGCGCCTGAAACGCCGCGCGCAATTCGTAGCCGTGACGCGGGCGTTGGGCAAGCAAACCTAGCACAGCATGGCGAACTGACATAAACCCTCGACTACAAAAACTATATAACGAGTTACTAGATTTGTCAAAATGGTGCCGCATGAGGAATATCAGCGGCTAGTGGCCGAGGCGGAGATGCTGCAAGATATTCGGGCTTATGATGAGGCCAAGTTGGCCCTGGCCAATGGGGCCAAGGAATTGATCCCCAGCGAGGTCACGTATGCCTTGACGGCTGGGCTGATCAAAATCGGTCCCGGCGTTAAAATGGGGGTTTACACTCATTAACGAACGGTCTCGACGTGGCGGATGCGGGCCATCACGGCCAGTCGAATGGCGTGCTCAGCCAGGCTTTTGGCGGCTGCTGTATTTGAGGCAGGCGTGTTCGGCAATCACCACCTCGCGGCCCCCGGAAAAAGCCGGCGCACCTGTCCGGCAAACTGTTCCACATAGTGGCGATCCAATTCAGCCTGCCGAACCGCTTCCCCTTCCTGACGGCGCGCTCTGATCTCGCTATCGGCCAGACATTCCTGTTCGGCCCGGGCCAGGGCGGCCTCCTCGACCGGCAAGCCCTGCCGTTCGTAACGTTGGCGGCCCCGGCTCCATTAAGCCGATCTATCCGGGCCGGAAAAACATAAAACCCTACTTCACCGGGAGCAATTCAATCTCAAATAACTTGGGCCACAGTTTCCCGGTCACAAACAAGCGGTCGTTTTCAGCATCATAGGCAATGCCGTTGAGGACGTCTACCGGCTGCTGCGCCCGATCCTCGGCGCTTAACAAGCCGGTCAAATCGATCCAGCCGACCACGCGGCCGCTGTCCGGGTCGATGCGGGCAATCCGGTCGGTTTGCCAGACGTTGGCCCAGATTTCCCCGTTGATATATTCAAGCTCGTTCAGCCGCATAACCGGCTGACCATTATCAGCTACCTCCACCCGGCCAATCTCCGCTAACGTTTCAGGCTCCCAAAAATAGAGATTGGCCGTCCCATCGCTCATGATCAATCGTTCGCCATCGTGAGTGATGCCCCAACCTTCGGTCGGGTAGCTGAACATTTTGATCAGCTCAAAACTCTCCTTGTCATATACAAAACCGACCCTGCTTTTCCAGGTTAGCTGGATGATGTTTTCGCCAAAAATAGTGATGCCTTCCCCAAATAGCACTGGCGCCAGGTCGATCCGTTGCACCACTTCACCGCTTTCGATAACCACTTTGCGCAGGCTCGACTGGCCCAGGCGGCCGGTGCCTTCATAAAAGAAACCCTCCTCAAATACCAATCCTTGAATATATGCTTCTGGGTCGTGTGGGTAGGAGTTAACGACCCTGTAAGTGTAGAGTGGGACCTCAACCGGTGTAGCTGATGTACTGGCGGCCGGCGTGACCGGACTGCTGAACTGGGCCAGGGGCGTAGGGGTTGAGGTGGGGCTGGGGGTGGCGGTAGCTGGCGGCATCGGCGTCAGAGTAGAGCTTGGGGTGAAGGTCGAGGTGGGGGATGGATTTGGCGTAGGCGTCCCCGGCAGGAAAGCGGTAATAAACGATGAGTCGCCTTGCATAGTCGCCCAGCCGGCAATCAGGATCAGGGCCAGCGCCACCAGCAAGGCGATGATCCTTCTGTCCAGAGTCAAGAAACGTTGATTTGTTTGTGGGCGGACCTGTCTTTTGGCCATTTTGGGATGTCTTCTTTGGATAACTGAGAATTTTGAGAACTGGAGTTGACGTCGTTTACAGCCACGAGTAAAGTTCAGTGGCTCATGTCAAGTACAAGTGACCGGCACTTAAACAATTCCAATTCAATCTCGTCTTTGGCGACTGTTTCTTCGTTATTAACGAAAAGTGCCGGTCACTTTTGCACTTATTCTGGATATGAGCCAAGTTCAGTTTATACCAGCGATTATAGAATCTAATCCGGTCTCGTCAAATAAAGATTATGCGATTAACCACCGCTATTAGCCGCAGAATTGACCAACAGAATCGACCGGGTGGATTATTTGGCCGGGCTAAATCTCTGCCAGAAGACACCCTGCCGGGGTGAAAAAAGAAAGGCCAGCAGAAAAAAGAGGGTACAGATGAGCACAATGGCCGGGCCAGAGGCGACATTGATGTAAAAAGATAAATAAAGCCCGCTGACCGCACTGACGGCCCCAATGGTAGCCGCCAGGACCATCATCACCGGCAAACGACGACTCAACAGGTAGGCCGCAGCGGCCGGTGTCACCAGCATGGCCGCCATCAGAGCAATACCAACGGTTTGTAGCGACAGCACAATGGTGATGGCAATCAGCAACAGCAGTAGATAGTTCAAAAAGCTGGCCGGCAGGCGCAATGTTCTGGCCAGCAACGGGTCGAAGGAGAGCACCAGAAATTCTTTGTAAAAGGCCAGCACCGTTACAATGACCAGTCCTCCAAACAGGCCGGTTAGCCACAGGTCACCGGTGGAGACGCCCAACACGTCGCCAAACAGAAAGTGGGTCAGGTCAACGGTGTAGCTGCGCACCGTCGAGATCAGGGCGATGCCCAGGGCAAACATGCCGGCAAACATCACCCCAATGGCAGTGTCTTCTTTCACGCCACCGCGGCTGATCGCCCCAATCCCCAGGGCGGTCAACACGCCGGCTGCCAACGCCCCCACCGACAACCAGAGCGGATTGCTCCCGGCCAGCAAATAGGCTACGGCGATGCCGGGTAAAATGGCGTGGGCCAGGGCATCGCCCAAAAAAGCCATCCCCCGCAGCACAATGTAAGAACCTAACACGGCGCAGACGATCCCGACAATCAACGCGGCCATTAAGCCGCGCACCATGAAGGCATAGCCCAGCGGTTGGGTCAGATAACTCAACCAATCAAACATAATTGACTCCTTGAACGTAAATCACAATTGTGCCAGATAATGAGAAGAATTCTCAATAATGAGCAAAACAAAGTGATCAACGTTGGTTTGCGCTGCTAATTGAGATTTAGTCGCTATTATCAAAAAAATAATGGATTTGTCAAATTTGAAGACACCCAGACTAGATGGTCAGGTGATGGGCGCCATTTTGATTTTCTAGAACCTGGCTTTGAAAGAGCTGGGGTCGAGATCGGGCCTCTGACTATTGGATGTCGAAACCGATCAGTTTTGGCAGTTGGTCGAAGCCGGAGGGCCAGCGATCTGGTTACCCTGAGCATTGGACGCTATTCCTGGCTGGCGGGTGAGGATCGGCCGGCGGCTCTTTTGAGTTTAGGCTCCAGTTTTTGGCGTATTTGCGCAAACTGAACCGAAAGATAAGTAAACAGAAACCAGACCAGCCCCAGGCCGAATAACAGGCCGGTCACGGTACGCAGCAGCCAGTTGAGCGTGCCGGCGGTCGAACCTTTGTAGAAATCAGCGGAAAATATTCCTCCGGTCAGAGCGACCGCCCAGCCGTTGCTGTCCCGAAAAGCAAGGCCACTGTTTTCGCTGTACATATGGCTGAAACCGTCGAGCAGCAACGGCAGGCTGAGCACTATGAACCAGCCGGCGCCCAAGCGGGGTCGCCCGCCGGCCAGGCCCCAGATCAGGCCGCCCCCCACAATGGCTCCGAAGATGGCCGTCATCCGCTGGTTCATGCCCATTTTGAAGCCAATCTCCGGGTTGCCAACAAAGGCGCGCAGCCGATTGGGGTCGCCGCCCCAGGCCAGGATTTGCTCCAGGGAATAAGTCTGCACCCAACCATGTTGCCCAAACAAAAAATAGGAGCGCTGCGGAAGCTGATGGTCATGCGGGGCCAGCCAGCCATAAATAGTTTGAGCTGCACCAGGCTGGCCCGCAACCATCAACAGCGGGGCTAAAAAGGCCAGGGTCAAAACAAACCAGGCCAGCAGGATGGCTGCCAGATACCAGTGGCGAGCCAGCAGCAGGATGGACTTTTGCAGCATGATAATCAAGGCGCGCATTAAGCCTGCCTTCCGGCGGTCACAACCGGTTGACGCCCGTGACACAGCTTGAACTTTTTGCCGCTGCCGCACGGGCAGAGATCGTTGCGCTTGGCAGCGGCAAACTGCCCGGCTCGTTTGGCGTTTGCGGCGGCGTACCATTGCATTATCTCGGCCGGCGCCCGATTCTGCCGCAGCAGCTCGGCCATCATGCGCATGGGCCGGTCGACGTGGTTGAAAAACAGCTTGTAGCCGGCGCACAGGTAGTTCAGACCCGCTTCACCGTCCGGCGCTTGGCAAAAGCGGTTGCGGGGACAGCCGCCGTTACAGGCAAAACGGACCTCACACTCCCGGCAGTAGCGGGGCAAGGTATCGAGCTTGGCCTGCCCAAACTGGCGCTGCTGGTCGGAGGCGAGCAACTCGATTATGTGGCTCTCTTTGATATTGCCCAGCAGGTAAGCCGGCTCCACGTAATGGTCGCACGAGTAAAGATCACCGTTGTGCTCCAGGGCCAGGGCGTTGCCGCAGGTGGGGGCAAAGATGCACAGATTATGCTGGCCCACGTGGCTGCCCAGGGTCACATCAAACAACTGCACGTAAACCTGGCCCACGTCTCGCCGGACCCACTCTTCAAAGATGTCGATCAGAAAGCGGCCATATTGCAGTGCGCCCACCGACCGCTCGGTGACCAGGTTGCCTTGCTGGGTGTAGAGCGGCCGCTCGCCGCCGGGCCGCTCGCTCCAGCCCAGGTTGGCCAGCGGCAGTAAGTCGCTGGTGGCCCGTTCTACAATGGGAATGAACTGGATGAACCGAGCATCCAACTCGTCCCGGAAAAAGCGGTAGACCTCCAGCGGATGGTCGGCGTTAGCGGCGTGGACGGTGCAGAGGATGTTGACATCAACTTGCTGCTCCTTCAGAGCTGCCCATCCCCGCATAACCTGATCAAAGCTGCCTTCGCCCCCTTTATTAACCCGGTAGGTGTTATGCAGTTCCCTGGGTCCATCCACGCTCAAGCCGACCAGAAAGTTGTGCTGTTTGAAGAAAGTCGCCCAGTTAGCGTCAAGGTTGGTGCCGTTGGTCTGTATGGTGTGGAGCACCTGCTGATCGGCCCGCTGATACTTCTGCACATATGCCACGGCGCGTTGGAAGAAATCCAGCCCCATCAGGATTGGTTCGCCGCCCTGCCAGGCTACGTTGACTTCAGGGACCCGGTGGGCCTCCAGGAGCTGTTTGATGTAGATTTCCAATAACTCGTCGACCATGCGGAAGCGGCTGCCGGGGTAGAGCAGCTCTTTGGACAGAAAGAAACAATATTTGCAGCCCAGGTTGCAGATGGCCCCGGTCGGTTTGGCCAACAGGTGAAATGCCGGTGGAGCGCTGGCAGGTACGGTGAGCATGGTCATGACCAGCCATTATAAATGTTTCTAATAAATAGTTCAAATGATTCTGGTAAATAGGGTGCGTTCGGATTTGGGGGCGAATTTAGGATTGTGCAGACCGAGTGAATCGCTGAGGATGCTAAAAAGATTGAAAACGCTGAGACAAGCCTCAAATTCAGCGGAATCAGCATCACCTCAGTGCTTTCAGCGATTCAAAATATCGACCAACATTATGTCATCCTCCAAATCTGAACACACCCTGGTAAATAGTAAGGATCAGCAGATCCAATTTTGCCTTTTGGACCGATTCATAGCGATACCGCGAATTTACGCAAACTGAAAATGCGTGTAAAATACGTGTGGGGAAAAGAGTAATCACACAATTATCATCAGAGCAAAGAGGCTAATGATTGTGTCTAATGCTATAACTCGAACTGGCAAAACTGCGGGTAGGTGGCAATTCCCAATCCTCCCGCCGTGGGTTAAGCCAGCCTCTGGTCCAACCCTGGGCCGGCTCCAGGCCAAGCAATTCAAACGACAAACCCTCAAGAACAAAGGTCCGCCACTATCTTTCCGCTGTCTCACAAATATAACGCAGGTTTCACCCAAGCCCTGCATCACAAGTGGTAAAACCACCCTAACCTAATAGTTAGAAGGGTGCTCAAAAGTGATGGATCGCGAAATGTGGCAGCGTAAAGTCGCCAAAGGTGGCTTTGCTCTCCAACTGTAACTATGTTCGGAGGAAAAATGTTTCGACGCATAATCGGGTATATTTTGCTTGCAGTCGGTATTCTGGGGGTGGTTTTGAGTGTGGTCGGGATTATCTTTGGCAGTCAGGTCATTGATGGAGTGGGCACAGCGACCAAAAGTACACTGGCGCTTGCATCGGACGGCCTGGTCACCACCAAAGGCGCCCTGGAGGAAACCAAAGGCTCGGTTCAGGAAGTCTCCTCAACGGTCAGCAATGTGCAATCAGCGGTATTAAATACCAGTGAAACCGTTAACCAGGCCGATGCCTTTGCCAAACAGGTCATCCAAATTGTCAGCCAGGATGTTCCCAAAGCTATCGACGATGTCCACGCCACCATTCCCGCCACGGCCCAAGTTGCCAAGACCTTGTTGAGCGATGTGGAAACGGCTATGGTCAACGCTGGGGAAACGGCAACCCAGACCGGTCCGCTGGTGAACCAGCTTCTAAAAATCTCCAGTGGGCCTGTGCCTGACACCATCGACCAGGTGCACGCCACGATCCCCTCTACCTTGCAGGTCACCAGAAATCTCCTCAATAATGTGGAGACAACCATGGTGGATGCCAGCCAGACGATTAACCAGACCGATGCCGCGCTCAACCAGATCATCCAGATTGCCAGCCAAGATGTTCCCAACGCTATCGATAATGTCCACGCCACTATTCCCCCGGTGGCTGAGGCCACCCAGAGTCTCCTGAGTACCGTACAAGGCTCATTGGTGAATGCCAGCCAGACGGTTGATCTATCCAGCGCGGCGCTTGATCAGGTGGTTAGTATTGCCAGTCAAGATGTGCCGGATACCATTGACGCCGTCTATGCCACCATTCCTCCAACGGCTGCCATGACTCAGGACCTGCTGGGTAACGTCCAAATGACCATGGTTGACGCCAGCAAAACCGTTGATACGGCCGATGCGGCTATGGACCAGATCGTTACGATTGCCAGCCGCAACATCCCCGATGTCATCGATGGGGTTCATGCCACTATCCCGGCCACCGCCAACGTAACCAAGGGGCTGCTGGGGAGTGTAGAAGCGACCATGGTCGATGCCAGCGAAACGGTTAAGCAGACCGACGCCGCCCTTGACCAAATCATCAAAATTGCCAGCCAGGATCTGCCCGACGCCTTTGACCAGGCCAACGCCACTATTATCCCGGTGGCTGAGGCCACGCAAGGATTTCTGGGCAATGTAGAAACCACCCTGGCTAATACCCGGGGCGCGGTCCAACAAACGGATCAGGCCCTGGCGCAAACCTCCAAAATTGTGAGTGGCGAAGTGCCGGACACGATCGATCAGGTCAACCGGATCATTCCCTTTGTTTTTGACACCACCGAAGGGAATGTGAATACCACCCTGGCCCTGCTCAGGGAACTGAACTACCTGGATCGCAACTACAAAGTCCAGATGACCGACACATCAAATGAATTGAGTAGCCGCCTGGATCGTCTGTCAACCCAATTGCGAGGGATGGATGAGCTGCTCGACACCAATCTGAAGACGGTTGATCAAGGTGTCGCCACAATGTCCAGAGATGTGACCGCCATCAATCGCCAGCTTGATGACCTGGTGGGCACGCTGAAAACTCTGGATCAGGTATCGACGCAGTTCCGCGCTCTGGAGGCAGTGTCCGACAACAATCTGGATGTGGTTAGTGATGATATTTTGATGCTGTCCGGCGATGTGAACAACATCAATAACCAGATCGACGAACTGGTCAAAGCCGCCAACCAACTGGAGGTTGTCTCAAACCAGTTGCGCGCCCTGGAGGTCGCTCGTAATAATGGCCTGGGTGCTGTCAGCCAGGATATCCTGGCGATGTCTGGCAATGTGGGGACGATCAGTAACCAGATCGGGGCCATTGTTGCGGCAGCCGGGCAGTTGGAGAATGTTTCCCAACAACTGCGCGGGTTGGAGGCTATCTCGAATAACAACCTGGGTACTGTTAGCCAAGACATCCTGGCTTTATCAGAGAATGTGGCGGCAATCAATAGCCAGGTTGACCAGGTGGTCGCCGTATCCGATAATCTGGCCACAATATCGAACCAACTGCGCCAGCTGCAGGCGATATCGGATAACAATCTGAGTGGTATCAGTGATGACATCCTGGCCTTGTCTGATAACGTGGCCGCGGTCAACGAGCAGCTCGATCAGTATGTGGTGGCGGCCGATAGTCTCCAGGCTCTGGCTACCCAACTGCGAACTCTGGAACCGTATGCCAATGTGGACTTTAGCAAAGTTGGGCAGGATGTGGTGACCCTGTCGAAAGATATCGCCGCGATCAACCAGCAGGTTGACCAGGTAGTTGCGGTAGCCGATAACTTGACCGTACTGTCCAACCAGTTGCGGGCGTTGGAGGCTTTCTCTGACAATAACCTGAGCGCTGTTAGCCAGGATATTGTGGCGATTTCGGACAATGTGGGTACAATCAACCAGCACGTTGACGGTATCGTGGCCTCGGTGGATGAGTACATCGCCCTGGTCGAAAACGTCAAACTGAATATTGACCAAACCCAGGCTAATCTGGATAGCCAGTTATCTTTGGCCAAGACCGTGATTTTCATTGCAATGATCTGGATATTGCTGGCCCAGTTGGCCCCGCTTTATCTGGGTTGGGAGTTGGCCAGCGGGCAGCGCGACGGCTCACAGCCAGCTGCGTAGGCTAGTACTCGGGGCGAAACAGAAGCCCGGGCATCCTATGCCCTACCGCCGGGCATAGGATGCCCTCCCTACGGAGTTTCGCACCGAAAACTGGGCTAGCCAGATTGACCTAAAGTACCGGTTGCCTGGGAGCAACCAATCGTTACCAAAAACCCGACCTGTTGTTTGGCAGCAGGTCGGGTTTTCTTTTAAACAACTCCGTGTGGCGACATTGACGAGATGAACCAACCGGCCTGGAATGATTTTAAAGGTGAAACATTTGAGCAGGTTACTACAGTGGAACTGGGACGAAAGATCCTGCTGGGCTACGGGTTGGTGCTGGCCCTCGTTGTGATTGTGTGGGCATATGGGCGGTGATCAATCTCGACCAACTGGGCCGGGCCAGCGAGGCTATTTTGCAAGAGAATTACCGCAGCATTTTGGCCGCGGAAAATATGATCAACGCCATTGAACGGCAAGATAGCGGCCTGTTGTTATTGATGCAAAGTTATACCAGCGAAGGACTGAACCAGTTCCGGGAGTACGAGGTTGAGTTTTCGCAATGGTTGGGACGGGCCAAAGATAATATCACCCTCGAGGGTGAGGCCAACACGGTGGCAACCATTGAAACTGAGTACCTGGCCTATCTCGACGCCTCGGCCCGCCTGCCGGAAATTATCAAGCAGGCCGACCAGACCGCCAGTTCAAATTACTACCACGAAATGATTTTGCCCAAATTCAAATTGGTCCGGGAGGCTTGCACCCACCTCCGCGAGATGAATCAGCAGGCGATGTTGTCGGCCTCAGAACAGGCCCAGACTGTTTCAAGCCGTGCCATCTGGTCGATGATTATTCTGGGGCTGATTGTGGCCGGTGTTGGCCTGATGCTAAGCCTGTTTCTGTCCAATTTCTTGGTCCAGCCTTTGCGCGAGATGACCCAGGCAGCCGGGCGCATTGCCGAAGGGGACTACGATGTGGCTATTACCGCCCGGTCCAAAGACGAAGTCGGCCAGTTAGCCCAGGAAATAATGACGATGAGCCGCAAGCTCAAAAGTTACCACGAGCTCAACGTCAACCGGCTGCTGGCCGAAAAACGCCGCGGCGAGGCTATTATTCGCAGCATCAGCGACGGTTTGATCATGGTTGATGCCGATCTAAAAGTCATCGCGGTTAATCCTATGGCCGCCCAAATGCTTAACCTTTCCCTTGAGTAGACCACCGGCCAACATTGCCTTGAGGTATTACCCAGCCCGGAGCTTTACGCCCAATTGAAAGGAGTGACCGAAACTGGCCAGTCGCCCCAACTGGCTGAAGCCGCGTCGACCCTGGCCGTGGTCCACGGTGACCAAACCGCCTATTACCGCTTTGCCATCACCCCCGTGAAAACCGAGCAAGGGCAGATGTTGGGGGTGGTGCTGCTGCTACAAGATGTGACCAAACTGACTGAATTGGATCGCCTCAAAAGCGAATTTGTAATGACCGCTTCACACGAGTTGCGCACCCCTCTTACCAGCATCGCCATGAGTATCGACCTGTTGATGGAAGGGGCCTCACCCAAGCTAACCGGGACTGAACAGGAACTCCTCCGGGCCGCCCAGGAAGATGTGCAGCGGCTGCGCAAATTGGTTAATAATTTACTCGACCTCTCCAAAATCGAGGCCGGCCGGGTTGAGTTGGAATTTGAGCCGGTTGACGTCTCTCTGCTAACCGGCCACGCCATGGCCACTCTGGCCGGTCAGGCCGAGGAAAAGGGGATCGAACTGAGTCAACATTTGCCCGACCAACTGGCCCAAATCAAGGCCGATCCCAACAAGATCACCTGGGTGCTAACCAACCTCATCGCCAATGCCCTGCGTTATACCGGGCCGGGCGGACACATTTGCGTCTCGGCCGAGCAGATCGGCGACTTTGTCTACCTGTCGGTGTCGGATGACGGGGCCGGCATTCCCTTTGAATATCAATCCAAAATCTTTGATAAATTTGTGCAGGTTAAGAATGATCAGGCGGTCGGCGGCAGCGGGTTGGGGCTGGCCATCTGTAAAGAGATTGTCAAAGCTCACGGCGGCGCCATCTGGGTTGAGTCAATCCCCGAGCAGGGCAGCACCTTTACCTTTACCATCCCGGTGGTGAATAGCCGGCCGCGGCCACAGCAAGGAGTCACTCAAAATGTCTAACCAACGCATCCTGGTTGTAGATGATGAAAAAAACATCCGGCTCACCGTTACGCAGGCCCTGGCCTCATTGGGCTACCAGCTAAGCGCCGCGGTGAATGGTGAAGACGCCCTCAAGCAACTGGCCGAGCAGGAATTTTGCTTAATCCTGCTTGATTTGAAACTGCCTGGCATAGACGGCCTGGAAGTACTGCGCCAGGTGGTCAAAATTCGGCCCGATATTAAGGTAGTTATCATCTCAGCGCACGGCACCATTGACAATGCGGTAGAAGCAATGAAGCTGGGCGCCATTGACTTCATTCAAAAACCGTTTACCCCGCAAGAATTGCGAGATATTATCTCGGCGGTGTTAGACCGGAACAAAGTGGAAGCCGCCCAGGCCTCCGATTACGATTCCCATTTGACCCTGACCAAACGCTGCATCAGCGAGCGCCATTTCGAGGCGGCCACGGTCCATGTCCGGCAGGCCATCGGCATTGATCCCTCCCGGCCGGAGGCGTTCAATCTCCTGGGAGCGTTATGCGAGTTGACCGGCGATTCGGTTGAGGCCATGAAAAATTATCGGGTAGCGATTGATCTGGATCCAACTTATGAACCGGCCTGGCAGAATCTGCGCCGGCCCCAAAAATCTTTAAGAGACCAGACCAAAATCAATCTTGGCTAGGAGGGGTATGTTACCGTACCAATACATTGTGATTGTTGGCTGCGGTCGGCCAGGCTCCCTGCTGGCTGGCCGGTTGAGCAGCCTGGGTAGCAGCGTGGTGGTCATTGATCGTTCAGAGGCTGCCTTCCAAAAACTTTCTGTCGAATTCAGCGGCTTCCAGGTTGTCGGCAATGCCGCTGAATTGACGATTCTGCGTCAGGCCAAAACCGATAAAGCCGACTGCTTTCTGGCTACCACCAACGATGACAACCTCAATCTGATGGTGGCGCAAATCGCCCAAACAGTCTTCAAGGTACCCAAGGTCATGGCCCGTATCTTCAATCCAGCTCGAGAACCGGTTTACCGCCAGTTTGGCCTTGAAACCATTAGCCCGACCCTCCTCTCGTCAGAGGCATTCCTGACCGCCCTGCAAAACCGAACTCCGGCAGGTCGCCGATGAGAGTCATCCTGGTCGGCGGCGGCCAGATGATCTATTTCCTGGCCCGCCAATTTGCCAGCAAAGGGTATCACCTCACCGTGATCAATCGCCAGCCGGATGAGGCCAAAATGTTGTCGCAGCGCATCCCGGGCACAGTCATTTTGGGCGACGGCAGCGACCCGGCTGTACTGGCAGAGGCCGGGGCGCGGCAGGCAGACGTAGTATTGTCATTGACCCCCCACGATCCTGACAATCTGGTCGTGTGCCAGATTGCCCAGCAGATGTTCGGTGTCCCTCGCACAGTGGCGCTGATCAATGATCCCGATCATGAAGAGGTCTTTCGTGAGTTGGGGGTCACTGTGGCTTTTTCGACAACCAAGATTATTGCCACCCTCATCGAAGAGAGCACCGCTTTTGACGACATTATCGCCTCCTTACCAATCGCCGGCGGCAAGATCAACGTGACCGAAGTGGCCTTACCGGCCGAGGCGCCGGCGGTTGGGCAAAGTTTACGAGAGTTGGACCTGCCGGCCGACAGCCTGGTTGCAACGATCATCCGCGCCGGCCAGGTAATTGTGCCCAGTGGGTCCAGCCGGTTGCAGGCAGCTGACCGATTGATCCTGATTACCCTACCGGAAAATTACGGCGAGGTTTTGCGCGCCCTGACCGGTGATGAAGGTTAAACCATCCCCGTGCGTTACCCTGAATTCTTACGACAACGCTACCGGACGATTCTGGGCTATACCGGCCTGCTAAGCCTGATTATCGGCCTGCTCATCCTTACCCCCTTGACCTTGCTGCCTTTTTTCCCGCAGGAAAGGTCGCTGGCCTGGGTTTTTCTCTGGCCGGGGTTAGCGTTGGGCCTGCCTGGCTTCATCTTGTGGCATTGGCTGACGCCGCGCTCGGCCGGCAGTTTGACCAAACCCGAAGGAGCCGTGATCGTAGTGTTGGCCTGGCTGCTGGCAGTTCTGGTAGGGGCCGGTCCATTTCTATTGATGGGCGAACTGAACTTTACACAGGCTGTGTTCGAGTCGACCAGCGGCTGGACCACCGCCGGCCTATCGGTGGTCGAGGTGTCAACTGCGCCTGCTTTGATTCTCTTTTATCGGAGTGTGCTGCAACTGGCCGGCGGGGCCGGTCTGGCGATCATCATGTTGAGCGCCCTGGCTGGCCCGGCCGGTCCCGGCTTAACCACCGCCGAAGGACGGGCCGAACAATTGCTGCCGAACGTGCGGCGGTCGGCCAAGCTAGTGTTGAGCATGTACCTGGGCTATAATATCGTCGGCGCTCTGGCCTTGTGGCTGGCCGGGATGAGTTGGTTCGACGCCATCAATCACGCCTTCACTGCCCTATCTACCGGCGGATTTTCCACCCGGCCTGAATCGATTGGCTATTGGGATAGCCCCCTGATCGAGGCAGTCATTATCAGCTTGATGCTGTTGGGGATGTTGAATTTTGTAACCGCCTATACTCTGTTGCAACGAAATTTCAAAGCAGTCGCCAAAAATGGCGAGGTGCGGTTGAGCGTCTTGTTGATTGGGCTGGGCATCATAATCTTGCTCTTTGGCGTCACGATGGGCCTTTATCCAACCTGGCAAAAAGCCGCTCGGGTGGCCGTTTTTGAAACCGTGACCGGTTTATCGACCACCGGTTTCTCAACCGTAGATTACCGGGAATGGAATAGCCTGGGTTGGCTGGTCCACATCGTCCTGATGCTGATTGGCGGCGCGGCCGGTTCCACGGCCGGTGGGATCAAACAGTATCGCGTGTACGTTTTATACCGGGGTCTGATTTGGGAATTCCGGCGGATGTTTTTGCCGGTCGGCGTCGTCACCGCCCCCGACGTGTGGCAGGGCGACCAGCGGCAGTTCTTGAGTGACCACCACCTCCGCCAGGCCGGGATGTTTATTTTGCTATATCTGACTATTTTTGTGTTGGGCAGCGGCGTTTTGATCGCCTATGGTTATTCGATCCGGGATAGTTTTTTTGAATTTGCCAGCGCCCTGGGCACGGTGGGGGTTTCGGTAGGTGTCACTGCGCCGGATGCGCCGGCCGGGGTATTATGGTTAGAAACTTTGGCCATGTTTCTGGGCCGGCTGGAATTCTTCACCATCGTCATCGGTTTGGGTAAACTGCTGGCGGATGGGCCGGCATTGTTTGCCCGAAGTCACTGCACTCCCCCAACCCGCTAGCCTTCAAGCCTGTCTGAAAAGTATGTCATTTCGAGGCCGAAGGCCGAGAAATCCCTGAAGCCGAACTTGAAAACGTTACTTCATAGGGATTTCTCGCCGTCTACGACGGCTCGAAATGACATGATCACCTTTCAAGACTTTTCAGACAGCTTCTTAAGTTATGACCGGAGTCAAGCCTGAGCGAAGCACCCCGGTGGGATTAGGCAGCCACGCCCCGGCGTCCGGCTAAAGCCTCGACCCCGACTCACTAGCTTCATGACATTGGCTGAGACACTCTAAGAACGTGTTTCTTAAATCGAATCCAGGCGAAAATCGATCCTACATGTCACTCTGAGCGACCAACGGGAGCGAAGAGTCCCTGAAACCATCGTGTGCAAGAGGCGTTCTAAGGGATTCCTCGTCGTTTCGCTCCTCGGAATGACATTTAAGAAACACGCTCTAACTACTGCTCTTGCAGCGCGGTCCAGACTCGCTCCGGGGTGAAGGGGATGCGTCGAATCCGCGCCCCGGTGGCATTGAAGATGGCGCTGCCCAACGCCGGGGCCACTCCATCCTTGGGAATTTCAGCGACGGCCTTGGCTCCAAACGGGCCACTTGGTTCAACGGTTTGAACCAGGATGACCTCCAACTCCGGCATCTCGTCGGCCCGGTAGATTTTGTAGGGGCCAAAAGCCGGGTTGACCATCCGGCCCTGGTCGTCATAGACCATCTCTTCACAATGGCCGTAGCCGAGAGCCTGAGTCATGCCGCCTTCTACCTGGCCGCTGGCCGTAATCGGATTGATGGCCACGCCGCAATCGACGGCCATCACCAGCTTTTTCACCGTCACCTGGCCGGTCTCGATATCGACTTCCACCTCGGCGAATTGGGCTGCAAACGGCGGCGGCGAGTCTGGCGACACGTACGAGGCCGTGGCCATAATCTGGCGCTGGTCGGCCTGGTGGAGCGAGTGCAGCGCAATCTCCTCCAGCGTCACCGAACGACCATCCGGCCCATAAGCCCGGCGATCGGCCAGGGTCACCCCGCTCCAATCGGTCAGACCCAGCATCAAGCCGGCCCGCTCTTTGATCTGTTCCCGCACCTGCTCGGCTGCCTTTTTCACCGCCATGCCGGAGATATAGGTGGTGCTGGAGGCGTAGGCCCCGGTGTCGAAGGGGGTCATATCGGTATCGCTGGAGTAGACGATGATGTCTTCAACCGGCGCGCCCAGTACCTCGGCCGCAATCTGGGCCAGCACCGTATCGGAGCCGGTGCCCAGGTCGGTGGCGCCGACCAGCACGTTGAATGAGCCGTCGTCGTTGATTTTGATGCTGGCTCCACCCATGTCCAGGCCGGGAATGGCCGTACCGTGCATGCAAACCGCCATCCCCAGACCCCGGCGCAAGTGAGGTTTGCCGGGCACCATGTTCCAGCCGGGCTGGTAGCGGCGGTTCCAGTTGATGGCCTGTATCCCCTGGGCCACGCACTCATTCAACCCGCAGGAACCAATCACCGGGATGACCTCGATCTCGACATCCCGTTCGCCCAGATAGGGCGCAATATCCAGCGGGTCGCCCGACTGGACCCAGTTTTTGCGCTTGAATTCGATCACATCCATGCCAATGGCTGTGGCAATCTCTTCCATATGGGTTTCCAGGGCAAACAGCGCCTGGGGGGCGCCATAGCCGCGATACGCGCCCGGCACGGGGATATTGGTATAGACCACGTGGCACTCAAAACGTTTGTTGGGGCAGTTGTAGCTGCTCAGGCCCCGCATCCCGGTCACCGTCTGCACGGTCAGGCCGTGGGTGGCATAGGGGCCGGTATTGCCGATAACGGTCATCTTCTGGGAAACCAGGGTGCCGTCATTCTTGATGCCGGTCTTGAAAATAATGGTTTGCGGGTGGCGCGTCCGGCTCGACATGAACTCTTCGGCCCGGGTCAGCTCCAGTCGGACCGGCTTGCCGGTGGCAATGGTCAGGTGGCCGACGATATCTTCGATCAACACCTCCTGTTTGGCTCCAAAGCCGCCGCCGATGCGCGGCTTGATCACCCGGATGCGCTTGACCGGGAGTCCTAGCAGCGGGGCGATCATCCGCCGGGCGTGAAACGGCACCTGGGTCGAGGAGCGGACGACCAGCCGCTCGTCCGCATCCCAGTAACTAATAGCAATATGGGGTTCCATTGGGCACTGCTGAACCTGGTGGACGTAATATCTATGCTCAAACACCTGGTCGGCCTGGGCAAAGCCCTCTTCTACGTGGCCAACTTCCGCCTCGATGTAATGGCTGATGTTGCGGGCCGCATCATAAGCGCCTTCCATATCCGGCTCGTCGTGGATGACCGGCGCGCCCTCTTTGATGGCCTCGTTTTCATCAAAAACGGCCGGCAACAGTTCATACGTTACCTTGATCCGTTTGACGGCCTCCTCGGCAATTTCCAGCGACTCGGCCGCCACCACCGCCACCCGGTCGCCTACATAACGGACTTTGTTGTCAAAACTGACCTGGTCCAATGGCGGCGGGTTGGGATAGGATTGGCCGCCGGAGGCATAGCGGACGCGCGGCACATTTTTGTAATGCAGCACCGCGTGCACCCCCGGCAGAGCCCGGGCTTCGCTGTCGTCAATATCCAGAATCCGGGCGTGAGCGTGTGGGCTGGTCAGCAGCTTGGCGTACAGCATCCCTCGCAGCTCAAAATCATCGGTAAAGGCCGGGTTACCCTTGGCCAGTTTAACCGCGTCGACTTTCGTCTCGGATTTACCAACCACCCTGAGCGTCGGCGCTTCCGGGGCAACCACAAATTTGGGCAAGGTGATCCGCTTGGTTTGCACCTGCCCGGACATGGGACCGCCGCCGGCAATTTCCGGCTTTGGTTCGATACCGCCCGCGCCACCGTCCTCACGGGGTGGCCGGAACAGGTCGCCAAAATCCTGGCCGGGCAAGATGATCGGGGTGACCACATTGGGTTCGACCGTGGTCGGCGCTTCACCGCGCAGAATGGCCGCGGCTTCCAACACAGCCTGAACGGGTTTGACATAACCGGTTTCCCGGTCAAGGATGCCGGACAGGGCATCCCGCACCTCGGCTTCGGTTGGGTTGCGGTTTTTGGCCAGCAAAGCTTTGGCCGCCAGGATCATGGCCGGGGTGGCATAGCCGGATTGAATGGCGCCGGTGCGAATGAACGCCTGTTGGATGGGATGGAGATTGATGCCCTGGGCCAACCCCTCAACGGTTTCGATGGCGCAGCCATCGGCCTGGGCGGCCAGCATTACCTCGGTGCTGACCAGTTGGCCGTCAACCAGCACGGCCGCGGCCCCGGTTTCGCCGGTCTCACTGGCATAGCGAACGCTGTAATAACCTTCACGACGGAGTAGTTTAAACAGGGTATCCCCCGGTGAACAGGAGAGCTTTTTCTGAATCCCATTGATAGTTAGGGTAATTTCCATGAATATCTCCTTCTATTGAGCTGAAAGTTGGTTGACGACCCGTTTGGTCAAAGTAGCCGCCATCTGCCGGCGATATTCACAGGAGCCGCGAAAATCCCCCGGCGGATTGATGGCGGCCTTAATACCTTCCGGCTCAACCAACGCCGGCGTTTTGGCTACCCCGCACAAGGCCAGCCGGAGTTGGCCGTCATCGTCCAGCCGGGCCAGGGCAGCCACAATCGGTTTGTCGGCCGGGGTGCGGGCCACTCGCTCGCTGGCTGTTTTGCCGCCAGTTTTCAACGAAACCGCGCTGATCAGGCCGCCGTCCAATGCCGCCGGCACGTCGCGTAAGAAATCGGATAAGGCTAACCGCTTCAGGCCGGCCCTGGTCTGCAGGTGGACTTCAGCCTCAAAAATCAGCAATGCAGCCAACAGTTCGCTCTCGGGATCCGCGCCGGCCACCACCCCACCGATGGTGGCCGCGTGGCGTAATGTATTTGGCCCTTCCCGCCGGGCCGCTTCGCGGAGCAAAGCCGGCGCCTGGTTCGCCTCGACGATGGTCTGCAGCCGAACCATCGCCCCGATGGTCATACCCTGACCGGTGTAACTGACCTCGGCCAGGCCAGGGATACTCTGCAAATCGACCACTTCATCGACCAGTTCCGGCAGATGGGGTACCACATAAGTGCCGCCGGCGACAATCGCTGTGTTGACGTCGGACCGGGTTAAAAGCCGCAAGGCGTCATCGATATTGCCGGGACGGTGATATGCTTTCAATTGGGGCATCGTTGCTTATCCTCTCTATTCGGCTAAGTTGGTTTGGGCAACTGTGAAAAGTTACAACGTGGTGCAGCAAAAAGCGCGGCGATATTATACGCGATTTTTGGCCGACAGGGAAGTTGAGCACCGGGTTTCAAGATGGGTCGAATTAAGGCATCCAACTGTTGAGTCTACTTTCAGGGTCGTGTCGCTACACTGGGGGTCCAATTATCAAGCCTTCAAATTCATTCTGTAGTCGTAGCCGGAGTCATTCTCTGGAAGGGTTGAATCTGGAGTTAATCCGGCTATAATATCTATAGAACAACTGTTTAACCTGAGTTCGGAATAAGAGTTTAGCTCACAGATTCACACGGATTTCGATTAAGAATTTGCTTTAATCCGAGTTTATCCGTGTTCATCCTTGTTCATCCGTGAGCTATTTCTCTCTATCGTTGCTTATCCCGAACTGAGGTGTTTAGAATGTTACGTGGTTCACTCATTTGACCCATACGGGTACAGCGGACATCTGGAGATGCCGCTACTTTGGAACTGCTAAGGCGCCAGAACAACCAGCACCGATCGACCCAGTCATCAGATTTTCCACCCATTGAGCAAAACGCCTTGCCCGGCCAGCAATCTCCTCAGATGCCCTCGCATTTGGGGAGATTTTGTTTCAGGGGAGTTGAACAGCTATGAAAGATTTTCAACTAACAGAACGCACCGTCCTGGCTATTCTCCTGGTGCTCCTGATCTGGGCCATAACCTTGCTGGCCACAGCGATGTTGGTCTTTTTTTATGCCGAGAGAAGTGGGCAGGCCCTGGTTCAAACCCCGGCCGAAACCATTCCCCACATCGTTTTGGAGCCGGCGGCCGGCCCACTGAACACATATATTACGGTGAGAGGCGAGGGCTGGCAGCCTGGCAGTACGGTTTCGATCTACCTGTTGACGGCCGACGCGATGCAGTTGCCGGCTTTTGCCGTCGCCGCGCCAATGGCCAATGCCGACGGACAGTTCACCACCGGCTTCCTGCTGCCGTTCGGGCCTGGCTGGACCGATCAGGAGCAGGTGCTGGTGATGGCTCGGACCGCTGACAGTAATCTGGGCGCGCAGGCCAACTTCCGTATTATCAGGGAAGCTGAAGCCGCCGCGACGCCACCAGCCCCGACCGTCCCATCTGATGTCGACACCCCTACCGTACCTGCCGGGGAGACTCCCTCCGACACCCCAACCGTTACTGTCGAACCATCGCCGGCTCTGCCAACTTCCACCCCCATTCCCCAGCCGGATCAGGCCAGGGTGACTTCGCTTACCAACCTGAATATTCGGAGTGGTCCGGGGCAGGCCTACCCCGTAATTGGGCTCCTGCAAACCGGCCAGACAGCCAGGCCGACCGGCGTCAGCGCGGGGTATAACTGGTGGCAGATCGAGTTTCCGGGTGTGACCGACCAGCGTGGCTGGGTCGCGGCCGCCTATGTTACCGCTGAAAACACTGCCAACCTGCCGGTCGTAGCCGCCCCACCCCTCCCGGCGACCCCCACGGCTACTCCCGCGCCGGTCATCGTCGATTGGCGGGGCGAGTACTTCACCAACAATCACCTGGCCGGTTCGCCGGCCCTGGTTCGCAACGACGCGACCATCGACTTCAACTGGGGGACCGGTTCGCCGGCAGCGGGGTTTCCGGCCGACAACTTCTCGGCCCGCTGGAGCCGGTCGCTCTGGTTTGAGGAAGGGCAGTATCGCTTCTACGCTACTGTGGATGACGGGCTGCGGTTTTACATCGACAACGTGCTGGTGATTGATGAGTGGCGCGACGGCAGCCGGCGCCAGGTCAGTGGTGAGCTGTGGCTATCACGCGGCCAGCACCAGTTGCGCCTGGAATATTACGAACGCGCCGGTGAGGCCCTCATTCAGGTGGGCTGGGAGCGGCTAGGCTATCCGTCGGCAACCTATCCCGATTGGCGCGGTGAATACTGGTCGAACCGCCACCTCAGCGGCAGCTCAAGCCTGGTTCGGAACGATGTGACCATTGATTTCAACTGGGGCGCCGGTTCACCCGCGCCCGGCCTGCCGGTAGACAACTTCTCGGCCCGCTGGAGCCGCACCTGGAATTTTGACGCCGGGCTGTACCGCTTCCACGCGGCGGTGGACGATGGAGTCCGGCTGTATGTGGACAATGCCTTGGTCATCGACGACTGGCGCGATGCCGCCCGCCGTGAGGTCATCGGGGAACGGTGGCTGGGCAGCGGCAACCACGAGTTGCGCGTTGAGTATTATGAAAACGTAGGCGAAGCATCTATTGTGGTCTGGGCGGAACGGATCGCCTCGGCTGACGAAGAGCCTGAGGCCGACTTCAACGCCAGGCCGCGCACGGGTGATGTTCCCCTGCGGGTAAGATTTGATAACGATTCGAACGGCGATTACGACAGATGCCGCTGGGACTTTGGCGATGACAATAGCAGCCGCGACTGTGATGATCCCAGCCACACCTATCGAACACCGGGCCGCTACACCGTCAAGCTGCGGATCCGTGGGCCGGGTGGTGAAGATACCAAAGAGCGGAAGGATTACATCACGGTTCGCCCCGTGGCTGAATTTAGGGCTGAGCCACGCAACGGTTTACAGCCGTTGACTGTCTCCTTTGCCAATCAATCCACGCCCTTCTATGAGCGCAGTGAATGGGACTTTGGCGACGGCAACTCCAGTACCGAGGCTAATCCAACCCACACCTACGCCGCCGTCGGCAATTATACCGTCCAGTTGCGGGTCAGGGCAAACGGCGTTTGGAGTGAACCCACCATCAAGACCAACTACATCGCCGTGACCGCGGCCCCCCCCGAAGTCAGCTTTCGAGCCACGCCGACCATTGGCATGCCTCCACTCACGGTGACCTTCATTAACGATACGCTCGGTCCGGTCACCGGTTGGCAATGGGATTTTGGGGATGGCGGCAGCAGCACCGCGGCCAATCCAACCCACGTCTATACCGCCAGCGGCGAATACTCGGTCAGCCTGACCGCCACCGGTCCAGGCGGTAGCGACACGTTGACTCAACCAAACCTCATTGTCGTGGCCGACAGCTTGCCCATTGCCAGGTTCAGGGCCATCCCGACAAGCGGTCCGGCGCCGCTCACCGTCGCCTTCACCGATGACTCCCTGGGGGCGATCACCGGCTGGCAGTGGGATTTTGGCGACGGCAACAGCAGCACCGCCCAGAACCCTACGCACACCTATGCCGTTACCGGCAGCTACACGGTTACCTTGATTGCCGCTGGACCGGACGGTAGCAGCAGCCTGACCCGGCCTGATTACATTACCGTTTCCGAACCGGCCGAATCCACCGGAGACCAAGCCCTGCAGACTGCCGATGAACTGGCGCCAGTTCGGCGAGTGGAACCGGCAACGGAACCAACCATACAACCCAGCCTAGAACCGGCAACCGAACCGACGACGGAACCAACGCCGGCTTCCCCTACTCCTACCCCGGAGCCATCGACTCTGACGCCTGAACCAGCCACTCCAACCCCAACGCCGACTACCGAAGCGCCGGCGTCAACGCCGCCATCGCCGACCGGAACTCCAACCCCAACGGTTGCGCCATCCTCTCCAACGCCAACATTAACCGAAGAAGCGCCCACCCTAACGCCAACCTCAGAGCCGCCGACCCCAACACCAACCCCAACCGCTGAACCACCCTCTCCCACCCCAACCCCCTTACCCCCAACGCCAACGCCTCAACCAGCCACGCCCACACCGGTCCCCCCAACCTCAACCCCGGTTCCACCCCCTCCCACTTCTCTTCCACCCACCCCAACCCCTGTACCACCTACGCCTATTCCACCCGTTCCACCGCCAGAGTCACCTGCTGCAAACCCAACACCATCAACTCCGACCCCAATTCCACCTGACCAGTCGCCCGAGCCTCCCCCTCACCCCCCCGCTCAACCGGACCGATCCCGGCATCACCAGTGACAATCCGGCACGCTACCACCGCCTGAAAAAGCTACCCCTGGCTCGCCGCCAGGGGTAGTCTCAATTCTTAATGTTAATAGATCCAAAACGTTTCACACATCACATCGGTCAAGATTTTTGGCAGTAGAGTTGATGGGCCAGAATGTACTCCCGCACCGGCTCCGCCACCTGGTAACGAATGCTCTGCCCAGATCGTAGCCTTGCCCGGATATCGGACGCAGAGATGCTAATGAGCGGCATATCGACCCAGACTATACGTTCGTTTATCCCCGGCACTTGTTCAACCAAAGCCGTCGTATCCGGCCGGAAACCGGGCCGCTGGATAACCGCCAACCGGCACAACCTGATAAATTCTTCAGGCCGATGCCAGGTTGGTAAATCCTGCAGTGAGTCGCCGCCGAGGATAAAGAAGCAATCATCGGCCGCGAGTTCATACCTGGCTCGAATAAGCCGGACAGTATCAATGGAATAGTGTGGGCCGGGTCGCTCCAGGTCGACCGGACACAGTTCAAAATTTGGATTGCCGGCAATAGCCAACTCGACCATCATCCGGCGGTGCCAGGCCGATGTCGCCACCTCGCTCCGCTTGTGGGGCGGGTCGCCGACCGGTACAAATAAGACCCGTTGTAACTCCAGTTTTTGGCGGGCTGCTTCCCCCATCAACAAATGGCCCAGATGAATTGGATCGAAAGTACCGCCCAATATCCCAAGCATGGTCAATTAACAATTAATAATGAGCAATGAACAAAATGCCAATTGATAATTGCTCATTGATAATTACTCATTGGTAATTGCCTCACCAGACCCACTCTAACTCCACGTTGTGCAGAAAGACGGTATCGCCTGGCTGAACCCCGGCCTCGCGCAAGGCATCGTGGACGCCCATTTTTTCCAGAATACGGTAGGCTCGCATCACCGCTTCATACGAGTCCCATTGGGTTTGGAAGGCGAGTCGCTCAATTCGGGGGCCGGTCACCTGCCAGCCGTCAGACAGCTGGTGGATTTCAAAGAAGTCGTCGCTTTGATCCAGGGTAAAAACCGGCGTTTCTTCTTCAAACAGCGGTTCAGGAGCTAATTGGTCCAAATGGTCGAATAAGGCAGCCAGCAGAGTTTTGACGCCCTGCTGGGTTACGGCCGAGATGGCGTAGGCTGGCAGCTCTAACTTATGTGCCCGCGCCTGAACTGCCGGCCAATGGGCCTGGGCTTCCGGCAGGTCCATTTTGTTCAACACCATAATTTGGGGTTTGTGAGCCAGTTTTTGGCTGAATAGGGCCAGTTCTTGATTGATCTGGTCAAAGTCAGCCAACGGGTTGGGCGAGGCGCCGTTGAGCAAGTGAACCAACAACCGGCTGCGCTCGATGTGACGTAGAAACTGGTGTCCCAACCCGGCCCCCGCGTGAGCGCCCTCGATCAGCCCCGGAATGTCGGCCATGACCAGATCGCGGTGATCCAGCACCACGACCCCCAGATTCGGCTCCAGAGTGGTAAAGGGATAATCGGCAATTTTGGGCCGGGCGGCGCTAACAACTGACAGCAGCGTGCTTTTGCCGGCATTGGGCACACCGATCAGGCCGACATCGGCGATCAGCTTGAGTTCAAGCGTCAACCACAACGCTTCACCGGGCAGACCGCGCTCGGCAATTCTGGGGGCCTGATTGGTGGAACTTTTGAAGGCGGAGTTGCCTCGCCCGCCTTTGCCGCCGCGAGCCACAATCGCTTGCTGACCCGGTTTGGTGAGATCGGCCAACAATTGCCCCGTCTCGGCATGGCGGGCCACTGTGCCGGGCGGCACCGGCACGATCAAATCCTGGCCGCTGGCGCCGGTCATATTTTTGCCGCCGCCGTGCTGGCCGCGTTCAGCCTTAAAATGAATCTGGCTTTTGAAATGGACCAGGGTGTTTAATTGGGGATCGACTTGCAGGATAACGTCGCCCCCCTTGCCGCCGTGGCCGCCGGAGGGGCCGCCGCGCGGCACAAACTTCTCCCGGCGAAAGGCGACCACGCCGTTGCCGCCATCACCGCCTTTTACATAGATTTTAGCTTCGTCAAAAAACACAGATTTCCTCCAAATACTGTCGATATTATTCATCTGGTCTTGAATATAGGCAAATCTATTGGCCGCGGGGCAATTATGACGGTTGACATTCACTCTGATTCATGTTATTCTCCAGGCCCTACCCGTACCTTTCAGACTCAACCCGACTAATTAACCAACTCAGCAAGCGACGGTCGATGACTACCGGTCGCTATTTTTTATCAACAGGAGAGAGGATCATGTCAGATCAGGCCGTTATCAATTTTACTCGCGGTGTACCCGCCCCGGAATCTTTTCCGATCCCCGAGATGATCGAGGCATCAACGAGGGCCCTGGAAAGATACGGCGCCACGATTTTACAATACGGCAAAGCATCCGGCTTTCTGCCCTTGCGGGAGTGGTTGGCCGAGTGGCAGGGCGTCGCGGTCGATCAGGTCATTACGGCCAACGGCTCTCTCCAAATCATTGAATTTTTGTGTACCCAACTCCTAAAACCCGGCGACGTTGTCTTCACCGAGTCGCCCAGCTATGACCGGACTCTGACCACCCTGCGCAAACACCAGGCCCGCACAGTCGGCATCCCTCTGGAACCGGATGGACCGAACCTGGAGGCCCTGGCCGCGGCCCTGGCCAAAGAGACGCCCAAATTCTTCTATCTCATCCCCGATTTCCAGAATCCGTCTGGGGCGACCTGTTCACGGGCCAAAAGGGAAAAGCTGGTCGAGTTGGCCGACAAACATGGCTTCTGGCTGCTGGAGGATGCCCCTTATCGCCCGCTCCGCTTCCGGGGCGAGGAGCAGCCGTCTCTATTTGAGTTGAACCCAGACCGGACGCTCCACATGCTCTCCTTCAGCAAGCTGATTGGCCCCGGCCCGCGGGTCGGTATTCTATATGGTCAGGCCGAGTTGCTGCAAGCGATAACCAAAATTGCCGAGGATACCTACATCACCCCCAGTCTGCTCTCCCAGGGCGTTGTGTATGAATTTGTCGAGAGCGGCCAATTGCCGGGTCAGATTGAACGGTTGAAAGCGCTGTACGCCCCTCGACTCCAGGCATGTCTGGATGCTCTGGATCATTATTTGCCGGATGCTGAAGCCACCCGGCCCGATGGCGGCTTCTTCCTGTCGGTGACGCTGCCGGCCGGGACAACTACGGCTGAAGTGCGCGAGCAGGCCAAGAAATACAACCTGAATCTGGCCGATGGCCAGGCCTTCTTCCCCGACGGCGGTGGGGAACGCTTTCTGCGGCTACCCTATTGCGGCATCACCCCGGAGGAGATCAACGGAGGCGTCAAACGACTGGCCGCCGCCGTTCAGGATGTTTTGAACAAATAAGAGTTGAGGAAAATCGCCAGAATCACCGTCAATCTTGCGCTTGCGCTCGTGGCCGTTGTGACCACGCTCATATTGCTAGAAGTAGGGGCCAGACTTTTGCCCACACCCTATGCTGGCTCTAGCAACGTGGCCGATACTTCCTCCGACCAGACCGGCTGGCGCGGCAAACCCTATTACACCACCACGGTAGCTACCGGCGACCTTGTCCATGATCTGGCCTTGAATAGCGCCGGCATGCACGACACCGAACACCAACTGTCTAAGCCGGATGATACTTTCCGTATCCTGATCCTGGGCGACTCCTTTGTGCAGGCCGTCCAGGTACCCGAGGCGAAGACGGCGCATCAGGTGCTGGAAGATCGACTGAATGAAATGGGGGACTCCCGCCATTATGAAGTCATTAGCGCCGGGGTCGGGGGGTGGGGAACCGGGCAGCAGTTGCTCTATTACCGGAATGAAGGTCGTTATTACCGGCCGGACCTGGTCCTGCTGATGTTCTTTTTGGGGAATGATGTCAAGGACAATCTGCCGGGCCGGGGCGTTACGGTCGATGGTCTCAACCACTACACCCCCTACTTTGTGCTGAACGAAGGTAAACTGGATATCGACCTGTGGTATTATGCTCCCGGCCTCACCCCGGCCATGGGTCAAACACCGCCGGGCTGGAAAGCCTGGAACAATTTGCTGGGCCAATTCTACCAATCCTCTCGGCTGTATGCCCAACTGGAACCGCTGGTCGCCACCGAACCGGTCAAGGCCTCCATGCTGGATTTTTACCTGGGCCATAATGAGGTTTTTGATTATGCCCTGGCCCTAACCCTGGACCTGGTTGAAGAATTGCATACCGAAGTGGAGCAGGATGGCGCGCAATTCGGGGTGGTCTTGATCAGCCCGGTCGACCTGATCGAATTCAACCGATTAAGCCCCGCGGCCCGGGCCGAAATTTACCAAAAACTGCCGGGCATGCGGCGGGCGGAAGAGATCAAGCCACCCAACCAGCAGTTCGCCGAACAGTTTAGCCAGGCGGGCATAGCGGTGCTCGATTTATACCCTCCCTTTGCCGACCGGATAGATCGCGGTGAAACCCTCTATTTTGAAGGCGACAAGCATTGGAATGTTGCCGGTAACCGGCTCGCTGGCGAGACAATTTACCACTGGCTAGCAACTGGAATTGTGAATAGTGAATAGTGAATAATGAACGGTGAATTGTGAATGAAAAAACAAAACCATCCCCTTGAACAGTGTATCGCTATACGCTATACGCTATACGCTCCTCGACCTCAGTTTCTTTCTCTCGCCACAATTTCGGATCCCGGGCGTACAGATCAACCATTTCGGCCAGCCGGGTTGAGCTCCAACTGTTCAAAGCTTCGGGCCGGTAGCGCCAGGCCCAGTTCCCCCCCAGAATAGCCGGCGTATTCATCCGGGCGTCGCTATCCAGATTGAGCACATCCTGGAACGGCACAATCGCGAAACAGGCCACTGAAGCCATCGCCAGCCGAATGAAATCCCAGACGATGTCATCATCAGGCCGGGCCAGGTAACGGCGGACAAAATCCCGTTCCTCGGCGGTGCGATGGCGATACCAGCCTTTGGTGGTATCATTATCGTGGGTGCCGGTGTAAACAACTGTTTGGGGCACGTAATTGTGGGGTAAAAAGTGATTGGTCGGGTTTAGCTCGCCGGCCTCTTTAGCATCAAAGGCAAATTGCAGAATTCTCATCCCCGGAAAACCAAACTCCTCTCGCAGCGCCTCGACTTCCGGCGTAATCACGCCCAAATCTTCAGCCAGAATGGGCAGCTCCCCCAAGGCCCGTTCAATAGTTTCAAAGAGTTTACGCCCGGGCGCTTCAACCCAGTGGCCCTTGATAGCCGTCTCTTCGCCGGCCGGCACTTCCCAGTAAGCCTGAAAACCTCGAAAATGATCGATGCGAATAATGTCAACCTGGCGCAGAGTGGCCTTAATCCGGTCAAGCCACCATTGAAACCCCTCGGCCTCCAGCGCCGCCCAATCGTAAAGCGGATTGCCCCACAGTTGGCCGGTCTCACTGAAGTAGTCGGGCGGAACGCCGGCCACGACCGTCGGCTGGCCTTCCTCATCCAGGTGGAATAGCTCCCGGTGCGCCCAGACATCAACGCTGTCGGGGGCCACAAAAATAGGGATATCGCCGATAATTCTGATATCCCGGTCGTTGGCGTATTGGCGCAGCGCGCCCCACTGCTGGAAGAAGTAATATTGCCACACTTTTCGGATGGCAATAGCCTCAGCTTTGGCCTCGGTCCAGCGGGCCACGGCTTCAGGCTGGCGCAGGGCGATATCCTTATCCCAGTAATTGCTCCACATCGCCCCAAAGATTCTGGCTTTGCGCGCTTTCTCATCAAAATGTTCTTTAACGGCCATAAACAGGGCGTAATCCTCCAACCAATGAGCCTGCTCCCGGCAAAAGGCTTCAAAATCGGCTTCGCGTTCGTCCCGGACCCGGCTCAAGAAATGGCGCGCCGCTTTCTCCAGCCGAGGCATTTTCCAGTTGATGACCCAACCGTAATCGACCTGATCGATGGGAAAAGGCGGTACATCGGCCACATCGGCCGGCTCAAGGTCACCGGCTTCCACCAGCTTATCCAGACTAATCAATAACGGATTGCCGGCAAATGAAGAAAATGAGGCATACGGCGAGTCGCCATAACCGGTGGGACCCAAAGGCAGCACCTGCCAAAGGGTTTGTTTGGCTTCAACCAGATAGTCAATAAAGTGATAGGCTGGTTCACCTAAGTCGCCGATCCCGTACGGGCCGGGAAAGGAGGTAGGATGTAAAAGAATGCCGCTGGCGCGAGTCAATTCCATTGATATTTCTCCCTCGGTGTGATTGTGAAGTTGCTCCATTGTAACACGGAATAGGAGCAGGAACAAGGAATTTTACAGCAAAAAAGCCGCCCCCTGATTTGGGGTAGTGTCCCTCATCTACGTGTATGAAAAACTTGTAAATTATGGGCAATGGGCTGCTGCTCAAGCTTTACTCGGAAATCTGGTGGAACCCGATAGCTGCAATTCTTCCATCGTCCATACGTGATCAGTAATACCTGCCATCATCGCCGGCGTTACCAACAACGTTTTCTTGAGTGAACCAGAACCTCTGGTCGGTTGAGGCTCTGATAAGGGTTGAGCTAAACTGGTGTGAGGCAAGACAAAATGATAAAAGATTCTGGACCGCTTTCTGGATCACCTCCAGGCTATCGACGCCTGCTTTATCGCTGACGACACCCTGGACACCCTGGCCCAAGCCAGCTATCTCGGTCACACCCGCATGGCCGGGCTTGATCTCAACAAGCCCAGAATACGCGCCGTTCTTGAAGCCCTGGTCTCGCTGGCCCTCTCACCGACCGGGTTCACTGCTTCTGACCTGGCTACCAAGATCCGCATCCTCTTGGACCTTAACCCGGACGCCTACCAACCCCGTCATGCCGCCTACGACCTCAAAAAATTCCGGGCCAAACAATGGCTTCGTAAAATCGGTCAATCTCGTCGGTATGAAGCCACCCCAACTGGTCTGCAAACCATGGCAGCCTTACTGATTTTGCGGGAAAAGGTCATCAAACCTGTTCTCACCGGGGCGGGTAAACCCATACGTAGCCCCCAACCTCAAGGCCAAACTTTGCTCGACACCCTTTATCAGGTCATTCAAGTGGCTATGCGTGACTTGTTTCAAGCTCTTGGAGTGGCAGTATAAAATTGTTGAACTATCGACAATTTTTTGTCGATGTGAAAGCGTAAGACGCTATTTCCGGGTTGATTTTCAGGGGCTTTGGCGGCAATTTGAGGTCAAGATTAATTGTGAGCGCCGGTCATCGCGGTCTGCCGGCTGCGGTCGGCGGCGCTGCTCTGGCCCAAATAAGCCTGCCATACTTCGTGGTTAGCAGCAAGGTCGCCGGTGGCCCCGCTCAAGATGATCCGGCCGGTCTCCAGTACATAACTGCGGTTAGAAATTTTCAGGGCGGCGCGGGCGTTTTGCTCCACCAGCAAAACAGTGGTGTTGGCCGTACCTAACTCTTTGATGATTTGAAAAATTTCCTGAACCAGCAGGGGGGCCAGCCCCAGGGAAGGTTCATCGAGCAGAAGGACTTTAGGCCGGGCCATCAGGCCGCGGCCAATGGCCAACATCTGCTGCTCGCCGCCGGAAAGGGTGCCGGCCGCCTGTTTTCGCCGCTCTTTTAAGATCGGGAAAAGGTCAAACACCTGCTCGATCTCTCGATCAATCTGCCGGCGCTCCTGCCGCAGCCGCAGGTAAGCCCCCAGCAGCAGGTTATCGTAAACGGACAGCGAGCCAAACACCTGGCGTCGCTCCGGTACGTGGCTGATGCCGGCGGCGACGATAGCTTCCGGGGAGAGAGTCGTGATATCCCGGCCGGCCAGCAAAATCTGGCCGCGCCTGGCCGGAACCAGTCCCGAAATGCTGTTCAGCAGGGTGGTTTTACCCGCGCCATTGGCCCCAATCAGCGACACAATTTCGCCCGGCTCGGCCTGCAGGGATACGCCGGCCAAAGCCCGGATATTACCGTAAAAAGTCCAGATATCGCGTACCTCAAGCACTACTCTCTCCTAAAAATAGTTGGTTGGTTGGTTGGATAGTTGGTAGTTGGATGAACAACCAACTAACCAACAAACCAACTAACAAACCAACCAACAAATCATTGGACGCTTCCAGGCCAACGCAATACGCACCATGAACCGCGTAACGTGATACATAACTGATTCGGTTCAATTGGATTTCAGGGGGTTGACATCGTAAAACGTGATACATGAATTTACGTTTTACGTTTCACGGATTTGACTTTATTACCCCAAGAAATCCAAAAGAGCCCCTGATTCTATCTAATCAAAGTACCAGTCGTTGCCCAGGTAGGCCTCGATCACGGCCGGGTTGGACTGTATCTCGGCCGGCGTGCCTTCGGCAATCTTCTGGCCGTAATGCAAAACGGTGATCCGGTCGGCGATTTCCATGACCAGCTTCATATCGTGCTCCACCAGCAAAACGGTAATGCCCTGGTCCCGAATGCGGCGGATCAGTTGTTTCAGGGCTACTGTTTCGGGCTGGGTTAACCCGGCAGCCGGCTCATCGAGGAGTAACAGTTTCGGCCGAACCGCCAAAGCCCGGGCAATTTCAACCAGACGCTGCTGCCCATAAGACAACGATTCGGCCGGGCTGTTGGCCCGGCTTTCGAGGCCGACCATAGCCAGGTAGGTCATGGCCTCCTCCTGCAGACGTTTCTCTTTGCGGGCCAGCCCCGGCCAGCGCACCGCCGCGACCAGGAAACCGACCCGGCTCTGCAAATAACAGCCGACCATAACGTTTTCCAGAGCGGTCATATTGTGAAAGATTTGCAGGTTTTGGAAGGTACGAGCCATACCGAGGGCAGCGATGCGGTGGACCGGCAAGCCAGAGATACGCTGGCCGGCAAAAAAAATTTCACCCTCGTCCAGCAGGTGCAGGCCGGAGATAAGATTGAACGTGGTTGTTTTGCCGGCGCCGTTTGGTCCAATCAAAGCCTGGATGTGGCCGGCATAAACCTGCAAGCTAACGTTGCTGGCCGCGCCCACCCCGCCAAAGTTTTTGTACAGGTGCCGGGCTTCTAATAAAACAGCTTTTTCTGGGGATAATTCAGACGACATTACTCTTAAACTTTACACGCCGTAGGACGGCATCCCTTCACTCTTCGCTCAACGACGCAGCCGGGACAACCACAGGCTCGGCCTGCCAGCGGCGGACCACGTCCGTCATCGTACTAAAAAGGCCAGCCGGCATAAAGATCATAATGACGATTAGAATAAGGCCAAAAGCAATAACCTCGTACTCGCCGGAAGCCGCCGGAATAAACACTTTGATGGCGCTGCTGATATACTGTTGAATTAACAGGACGGTGGCGGCCCCAAAAAGGGCGCCCCAGATACTGGCCAGGCCGCCCACCACGGCCATTACCACCAATTCAATCGAAATTCCGATGCCAAAGGAAGAGGGGCTCATAAAACCAAGATAAGCCGCATGCAAGCCGCCGGCCAGTCCGGCGTAAGCCGCGCTGAGAGCAAATACCGCCAGTTTCAGGCTACTGGTATCAATACCGACCGATTCGGAGGCGATCTCGCTGGCGTGCAGCGCCCGCAGGGTGCGTCCCACCTGAGAGTTGACCAGATTTAAAGATAGGGCGATCACCAGCAGGGTAAAGAACCAGAATACGTAAAAATAGTGGGCGTCGCTGCTCAAGACGAACGATCCCAGGGTCAGGTCGGGGACGCCTCTAAAGCCGGATGGACCGCCGGTCCATTCAACTTCCTGAGTGAGCGCCAGAAAAAAGATAACGTTGATGCCCAGGGTAGCCATAGCCAGGTAATGGCCTCTCAGCCGGAAAATGAGCATCCCAACCAGGTAGGCAAATCCGGCCGAAAGCAACACCCCGGCCAGCAGCGCCAGCCAGGGTGAAATACCAAAGCGAGTGGCCAGAATACCGGTGGCATAAGCGCCCAGGCCAAAAAAAGTCGCCTGGCCCAAGGAAATCTGCCCGGCATAGCCCATCAGCAAAGACAGGCCCACGGTGAGGATGGTGAACTGGGCCACAAAGATCAGCAACGTCAAAATATAGTTGTTATTGATATTCGGCGGAATCAGCGCCAGCACGACCGCCAGGGCGAGCAGGCCGAAGGTATTGGGATAGCGGCGGAGTAATGTCATGCGGCGCTCCTTACAGCCCATCCCGCTCAACGGCCGCGGTCCGCCGGCGCAGGAGGCCGCCCACTTGCACCGCCAACACGACAAAGAGAATCACAAAAGCGATGGCATCTTTATAGCCGGATGAGACCAGCCCGGCCCCAAAAGACTCCAGGATACCCAACAACAGGCCGCCGAGCACCGCGCCCAGCGGGCTTGACAGGCCGCCGATAATGGCCGCCACAAAACCTTTGAGCGAAAGGATCAAGCCCCGGTCGTAGGTCATAAAGGTAGCAGGGGTAATGACAATGCCGGCAATTGAGGTGATGGTCGCGCTCAGGCCAAAAGCCAGCAAAGCCATCCGGTGGGTGTTGATCCCCATCAGCCGGGCCGCTTTTGGATTTACGGCGCAGGCTCGCAGCGCTTTGCCAATAACCGTATAGTTGAAGAAGAGGTACAGGGCGATGAGCAGCACCACCGTAACGGCCATCACCCAAACACTCTGGCGAGTCAAGATAGCGCCAAAGACCTTGAACGGCGCGCCTGTGGAAAAGGGGGGCAGCCGGTACGGGTCCGTGCCCCAGATCAGCAGCGACACCCCCCGAAAAACGAAAGCCGCGCCAATGGTGATAATGATCATGTGCAGCACCGCTGCTTTCCGGGCCGGCTGGATGCCAAACCGGTACAGCAACAGGCCCAGGAGCGAGCCTGCCAGGGCGCCAACCAGCGCGGCCAGCAGCAAGGGCCAGCCCAATTCAAGAGTCAGGCTGCCGCTGAACAGCCTGATTTGGGACTGGTAGAACGTAATTGCTATCAGCGCCCCGTAGACGGCAAATTCGCCCTGGGCAAAGTTAATGATCCCGGTAACGTTGTAAATAGTCACAAAGCCCAGGGCGATCAGGGCGTAGATGCTGCCAATGGTCAGGCCTGACACCAAAAACTGGATGAGTTGATCGTAGATGGTCAAACCCGACCTCGCTTACGGGACGTTTTGATACGATTCCGGCGGCACGTAGACCCAGGCGCCCTCTTTGATCTCAACCAGCACCAGTGATTCTTTACCAATGCCATTGTGGTCACTGGAGGAGACGTTAAACACGCCGGAAATGCCGACAAAGTCCTGGATGCCTTCGATGTAATCACGGATGGCGGCCGGCTGCGGACCAACGGCCTGCAGGGCGGCAAAGGCCATCTGCATGCCATCCCAGGCATGGCCGCCAAAGGTGCTGGGACGCCCGCCGCCGGTGTAAGCCTCATAGTCGGCGATGTACTGCAGCAGCACTGCTTTCTGCGGGTCGCTATCCGGCAAGCTTTCGGCGACCAGCAGCTTGCCGATAGGAAACAAAACGCCCTCAGCCGCATCAGCGGCCAGTTCAATAAAAGCGGCGTTACCAATGCCGTGATTGTGAATGATCGGTATCTCCAGGCCAAAGTCACGGAATTGAACGGTCAGGGGCGCGCCCTCGGCCGGGGTGGCATGGACCATCAATACCTCAGCGCCCGAGCCGGCCACCTGGGTTAGTTGCGCCGAAAAGTCGGTATCACCCGGCTCAAATGTGCCTTCGTAAACAATTTCAAAACCCCGCTCGGCCACAATCTGCTTCATCGCGGCAATCGAGTCGGCCCCAAAGGCGTTGTTCACCCCCAGGGAGGCGATCTTGGTGAGACCTTTGGCCTCCATCCAATCCGCCTGCACCTCGGCCACGGGATAGTTTGTCTGCGGAGTCTTAAAGACCCAGTACCGTTCTTCAACCGGCTGCACAATCGCGCTGGCCGCGGCCATTGAAATGAAGGGGATCTTGGCTTCGGTAACCGTATCGATCACGGCCACACTGACCGGGCTGCCCGTGCCGCCTACAATAACCGGCACACCGTTCTCCTCGATCAACTTCTTCACCGCCAGCACGGCCTTGGTTGAGTCGCTCTGGTCATCCTCAAAGAAAGACTGGATGGCATGTAATTTGCCATCCGGCCCTGGCAACCCGCCGGCCTTATTCACCTGCTCTACCAACATCATGGCGGTGTCCCGTTCCGGCACCCCCAGCGACGAGGACGGCCCGGTGACCGAGAAGAACAAACCGATCTTGTACGGCTCACCCTGCTCCTGGACAGCTGCTTCGGCCGGAGCGGCGGTTGGCTCTACCGCTGTTTCCGCTGCGCTGACCGGTTCAGTGGCCTGGGGGGCCGGTTCTGCCGGCGCTGGTGTGGCAGCACAGCCCAAGGTGACGAAGGGCAGTACAACCAGCGCGACAACGATTGCAAAAAACCACTTGCTGCTCATCTTCTCCTCTCCTATCCTATCCTAGATAAATATTTGTTTACCTGGCAGTACATCTGGTCAGCGATTTACCGCCAGTTGGTGGGTCACACCGAACAGAGCGAAGGGTCTCCAGGCCCCCCCGTTGGAGACGCTTCGACCTTGCCTCAGCGTGACATAAACCGCAGGCTGACATACGCCCCGGTATCCTAGCCGTCAAACTTCCGCTTATCTACCACGCGCACGGCCTTGCCCATACTTCGCTCGATGGTGTGCGGTTTCATCAGCTTGACCGTACAGTTGATGATCAGCGCTTCACACATGCGCCGCTCGACCTCTTTTTCAAGAATGGCGATATGAGCCGTATCGACCGGCATAAACAGGCTGTCGATGCCTTCCACCCAGATGACCAGGCTGTCCAATTCGTGCCGGCCACGGTCAACAATGATCTGGTAGTGCGGTTCCAGTTCGCTAAATTCAAGCAGTACCCGTTCTATTTGAGACGGAAAAACGTTGACCCCGCGGACGATGAGCATATCATCCGTGCGGCCCAGGACTTTCTCCATGCGGACCAGGGTGCGCCCGCAAGCGCATTTTTCAGCGTGCAGGGTGGTCCGGTCGCGGGTGCGATAGCGCAGCAGCGGCATCGCCTCCCTGGTCAGGGCCGTAAAGACCAGCTCCCCTTCGACGCCGTAACCCAGCGGCTCGCCGGTGGAGGGGTCTACGATTTCAGGATAGAAGTGATCCTCGGCGATGTGCAGTCCATCCTGGCACTCACACTCAACCGCCACGCCAGGACCAATCATTTCGGTCAGGCCGTAAACATCGTGAGCCTTGATGTGCAGCATCGCTTCGAGTTCATGGCGCATCTTCACGGTCCAGGGTTCCGCTCCAAAGGTGCCGATGCGTAATTTGAGGCGTTCGCTCACGTCGATCCCCTGGGTAATCACCTCTTCGGCAATGACCAGAGCGTAGGAAGGGGTACAGGCCAGGACGGTGGCCTCAAAATCCTCGAGCAGCATCAACTGGCGCTGGAGCAGCCCGGTCGCCACCGGTACCGCGGTAGCGCCAATCTCTTCCACACCCATGTGAAAGCCCAAGCCGCCGGTAAACAGGCCATAGCCGTGGCTGTTATGGACCACGTCGTCGGCAGTGATGCCGGCGGCGGACAGGGTGCGGGCCATCACCTCGGCCCACATTTTCAGGTCGTTCCGGGTGTAGCCGCCCACGATGGGCTTGCCCGTGGTACCGCTGGAGGCATGCAGCCGCACGATTTTATTGCGGGGCACGGCAAACATGCCCCAGGGATAGTGGCAGCGTAAATCTTCTTTGGTGGTGAAGGGCAGCCTGGTAATATCTTCCAGATGCCTAATGTCACCGGCTTTAATGCCGGCCTCGGCCAGCTTGGACCGGTAAAAAGGTGAGGCATGAGCGGCCCGCTCGACCATCGCTTGCAACCGTTCAAGTTGCAGCTT
Source organism: uncultured Caldilineaceae bacterium (assembly GCA_964398055.1). Classification (GTDB taxonomy): domain Bacteria; phylum Chloroflexota; class Anaerolineae; order 4572-78; family J111; genus CAYNLK01. The sequence continues at coordinate 18,175 of CAYNLK010000029.1, read as the reverse complement.
TTTCAAGTCGGCGTGGGGCATCATTTCAAATTCTTCACTCCAGATAGGCAAAGCGATCCTCCTTTGGATGGCTGATGATGATGAAGAAGTTGACCTAACCGCTCCGTCTCAACTCGGCCGCGACCTGAAAGCCCCGTTCCATAGCCTGCCTGTTCAAATCAAGATACTTTTTGGGGACGCTGACCTCAATTGTTCGCCACAACGCTTCGTTAGAAACCACGCCGGTGAGTTCAACCATCACCGCCAGGGCAATGATATTAGAGAGAATGACATTGCCAAACTCGTTCTTGGCTACTTCCACAAAAGGAAAGCGGTACGTTGGGTAGGATTCGTCGGGCACGTTGGGGACTAAATTTTTATCGACCAGGATGATCGCCTCACCGGCCAGATCGCTCCGGTACCGGTCAAAAGCTTCCTGGGCCAGCGACAGGAAAAAATCGATCGAAGTGGCGCGCGGATAAATGATCTCCTCATCGCTGACAATGATATCCACCTTGGTCGGCCCACCGCGCACCCGAGAGCCGTAAGTGGGGCTTTGCACGGCAAAGCGGCCTTCTTGCAGAATAGCCGCTTCGGCCAGAATTCGGCCGCCCATAATCACACCCTGGCCGCCTTCGCCGCTGAGCCGGGCCTCAAAACGCTGTGGTCGTGCTGATTTTTGCTGTTCGCTTTTCAACGGATCAAACCCCGGCTTTACGATTTACTGCGAATCGCCGCTGCTTTTTGATAATAATTGCTGACATACTCGGGCCGGCCTTCAACCTGGTGGAGGACGCCCACCACCAGCCGCCCGTCAAGCTCGGCCTCGGTCAAAAGTTGGGCCATATCTTGAGAAACAGTTCGCCGGCCAATCCAGGCAATCAGCTCCTCCGGCTCAGGGCTGACATTGTACCGGCCAAAATTGACGTGGCAGTTGGAGATAATTTCGATAACCGACATACCTTTATGGGTCAGGCCGCCAGCAATCATTCTGGAGATATGGCGCGGGTTAGACACTGCCGCGCGGGCCACATAGGTCGCTCCGGCGGCGATGGCCACGCTGGCCGCATCAAAGGCCGGCTCCAGAGCGCCATCAGGCGATGTTTGGGCATAAGAACCGATGGGCGTCGTCGGGGAGAATTGGCCGCCGGTCAGGCCGTAGATGAAGTTATTGATGATGATCAGGGTCAGGTCGATATTCCGCCGGCAGGCATGCAAAAAGTGATTCCCGCCGATCGCCAGGGCGTCGCCATCGCCGGCGATGATGACGACGTGGCTATCGGGTTTGGCCAGCTTCAGGCCGGTGGCAAAGGGCAGGGTGCGCCCGTGGGGGGTGTGCAGGGTGTTGAAATCAAGATAACTGGTCATCCGGCCCGAACAGCCAATCCCTGAGACAATGGCCACGTTGTCCCTGTCCCAGGCCAGTTCATCCAAAGCCCGGATCAGCGCCTTCATCACCAGGCCATCGCCGCAGCCGGAACACCACAGCGTGGGCATCTTGTCCTGGCGCAAGTAGGCGCTGTAATCCACAACCTTGCGCTGTTCAATAAGGGGTGTTTGATCCTGGGTGACTTGTTCGTCAATGACGGTTGGGCTGGCCATTGTTCTTCCTTCTATAGTCTTTCAGATAATGTTTCGGGGTATAGAAACCCGTTTTCTCGGAGAAAACGGGTTTCTGAGCACGAATCTTTTTCTGAACATCTATATCTGCGGTTAGGTATGCTGTTTATTTAAAATTTAATAGCCAGCAGGGCTGCCCTGATTTCTTCGGGTGAGATCGGCTGGCCGTTGGCCTTGTTCAACGGTACCACCGGGGTAGCGCCGGCCACCCGCTCCACCTCGCCGATAAGCTGGCCCATATTCAATTCTGGGACCAATATAGCTTTCACTTGCCGGGCCAGCTCGGCGACCTGCGGCCGGGGAAAAGGCCAAATGGTAATCGGGCGGAAAAGCCCGGCCTTCAGACCGGCCTGGTGAACCTGGGCGATGGCGACCTGGGCCGAGCGGGCCACGGACCCGTAAGCCAGCACCATCACCTCGGCGCCGGCCAAATCTCTCGTCTCGTTTTTGAGAATGTGCGGCAGGTTAGCCGTGATCTTGGCCTCCAGCCGCTCTATCAACGTCTGGGAAATCTGGGGGTTCTCGCTGGGAAAGCCGGTCAGGTCGTGGGTGAGGCCGGTGACGTGGTAACGATAGCCGCTGAAAAAATCGGCCATTGGCGGCACATGGCCATTCTGGGCGGCATAGGGCAAATATTCGGCCGGCGAGACGGTCGGTCTGGCCCGGTTGACAACTTCCACTTCCCCGGCTGCGGGCAGGGTGACTCGCTCGCTCATATGGCCCAACAGTTCATCAAGCAGCAGCACTACCGGGGTGCGGAACTGCTCGGCCAGGTTGAAAGCCCGAATCGTTTCATAATAGGTTTCCGTCAGAGTCGAGGGGGCCAGGGCAATGACCGTATGGTCGCCATGCGTTCCCCAGCGAGCCTGCATCACGTCGCCCTGAGAGGGGAGCGTCGGCAAGCCGGTGCTTGGCCCGCCGCGCATCACATTGACGATCACACAGGGCACTTCGGCCATACAGGCGAAGCCGATATTTTCCTGTTTGAGCGAAAAGCCGGGACCAGAGGTGGCGGTCATCGCTTTGAGGCCGGCCAGCGAAGCGCCAATCACCGCGCCCATACTGGCAATTTCATCTTCCATCTGGATGAACACCCCGCCCACCCGTGGCATCAGGCGCGACATTTCGGCGGCAATTTCCGAAGAAGGGGTGATGGGGTAGCCGGCATAGAAACGGCAGCCGGCGTCCACGGCTGCTTCGGCCACCACGGTGTTACCGGATACGGAAATGACGCGGCTACTGACGTCTTTATTCATAACAGCCATCTCAGCCCCGGCCATTGGGCGGTCCCCCTGCTGCGGGAATGGCCTGGCCGGCCCGTTCGAGCAGCTTCTGCCAGCGGCGGTCTACTTCGGCCTGGATTTGGTCGATAACTCCTTCATTCTCCGCCGTAAAAAGATGTTTGAAACGGCCCTGGAGTTTCAAATATTCCACCACCGGTTTCTTTTCTAAGGGCAGGTAGGTGAGCGAAAAATCCCCCTCGGCAATTTCATACAGGGGCCAGATACAGGTATCGGCGGCCAGGCGAGCCAAAACGAAGGTCTGGCTCGAATCGCTGGCCCAGCCCAACGGGCAGGGACTGATCACATTGAGAAAAGCCGGCCCCCTGGTCTGGAAGGCGCGTTTGGCCTTGGACATCAAATCCATATAGTAGCCGGGCGTCGATTGGGCGATGTAAGGGATGCCGTGCGCCTCGGCAATGGCGGTCATGTCCTTGCGCGGTTCGGTCTTGCCGGCGGTCATCAGGCTGCCGGCCGGGCTGGTAGTGGTGTTAGCCCCCAGCGGGGTGGCCCCGGAACGCTGCACGCCGGTATTCATATACGCGCCGTTGTCGTAGCAAACGTAGACCAGGTCGTGACCCCGTTCCAGGGCGCCGGAGAGGCTTTGCAGGCCGATATCATAGGTACCCCCATCACCGCCAAAGGCCACAAACTTGATGTCCCGATCGGGGATTTCGCCCCGCTTGCGCAAGGCCCGGTAGGCCGTTTCAATGCCGCTTAAGGTGGCGGCGGCGTTGGCAAAGGCGTTGTGAATCCAGGAAACGTTCCAGGCAGTGGTGGGATAAATGCCGGTGGTCACTTCCAGGCAGCCGGTGGCATTGGCCACAACGACCGGGTGTTCGGTCGCCATGATCACCTGGCGCACAATGGAGCTAATCGCGCAGCCGGCGCACATATTGTGACCGGGGGCTAAAGGTTCGCGGTGATGGGCGACGGCGAGCAATTGTTCGTTGGGCATGCGCTCATTCCTCTTTCAACTGCCGGCAACCGGCAACTGCATCGGCGTCGGCACGCTGGCTGCGGATGGTTCCCCCCGCAGGCCGACCATGCGGATAGAGGGGATGGTGGTATCGCCGCCGGCCAGCGCTGCCAACTCGGTGAATATTTCCCTGACATCCTTATTACGCAGCACTCGCCCGCCCAGGCCGTAGATGCGGTTGATGACCGCCGGAGCCTCGCTGCGATAATCGTACAGGGCGGAGCGAATCTCCTGAAACAGCGGCGCGCCGACCGCGCCCGGGGCAAAAGATCGGTCCATCACGGCGACGGCCTGCAAGCCGAGCAGGTGGCGGACTACCTGTTCGTGGGGGAAAGGGCGAAACGTCCGCAAACGGAGCAGGCCGGCCTTGTGCCCGGCGGCGCGCAGCTCGTCGACCACATCTCTAACCCGGCCCACCTCCGAGCCAAGAATGACCACGGCGATGGTCGCGTCGGCCATCCGGTAGGCGTCAACCAGGCCATAAGGCCGGCCAAATCGCTGGCCAAATTCGGCGCCCACAGCTTCGATCACGGCGAGGGCCTGGTCCATACCGGCTTGCTGGCGCATCTTGTGTTCCATATAGTGATCGGGCGAGTCGCTCAAACCGTGGCTGACCGGGTGGTCGGGGTCGAGCAGCGAATACTCAAACCGGTACGGCCCTACAAAATCTTTCACCGCCTGGTCATCTGCCAGCCTGATATTTTCGCTGGTATGGGTCAGCAGAAAACCATCCAGGCAGACCATCACCGGCAGGCGCACCCGGCTGTCTTCCCCAATTCTGAAGGCCTGAATCACATTGTCGTAGGCTTCCTGGACGTTTTCACTGTAGAGCTGAATCCAACTGGCGTCACGCGCGCCCATCGTTTCGCCGTGGTCGGCAAAGCCGTTGATGGGGGTGCTCAAAGCCCGATTGCCCACCGCAAGTACAATCGGCAGTTGGGAACCGGAGGCCACGTAAAGCACTTCCCACATATAGGCCAGGCCATTGGCGGCGGTAGCGCTGGCCACCCGCGCCCCGGCCGCGGCCGCGCCGATAGCGGCACTCATGGCGCTATGCTCGCTCTCCACGGCAATCAGCTCACACTGCATCTCGCCGTTGGCAATAAAAGCGGCAACCGCCTCCATCACCTTGGTTGAAGGCGTAATGGGATATCCGGGATAGACGTGGGGGTCTACCTGGCGCAGAGCGTGGGCGACAGCATAATTCCCGCTTAACAAGATTTCCTGGCTCATGGCATCTTCTTCCTAAGCTTAGCCCCCAAAACGACTTTCCTCAACCACAATAATGGCTTTGACCAGCGGCGGGCATTCATTGGCGCAGATGCCGCAGCCCTTGCAATGATCGTAATCTATCCCGGTGACTTTGCCGTTGACCAGGATAAAGCACATATCCGGACAGGTAATCCAGCAGTGCAAACATTGCACACACAGGTTCAGGTCAAGCAGCGGGCGGTTACCGCCGCCACGCCAAAAACCGGTCTTTTTACTGGCGGTGCTGCCGGCGTCGGCCGAAATGCCCCCCGGTGGCAACTCGTTCCATTTGGGCAAACCATTCTGGCTAGTCAAAGGACACTTCCTCATAAGCTCGCCGCACGGCCTTGAGGTTACCCTCAACGACCCTGGACGAGAACTTTTTGCTAAATGTTTCTTCTATTTCAGCCAATAAAGAATCAAGCCGCACCAGGCCAGTCGCCTGGGCGACCGCGCCCAGCATCGGCGTGTTGGGCTTTTGCAGGCCAAAACATTCTACGGCAATCCGTGTGGCGTCAACACAGGCCAACCATTGCCCACTCAGCCGCAAACGCCGGCGCACTTCGTCGACAGTTTGGGTGGTGTTGACCAGAATGATGCCGGTTGGGGCCACATTAGCCTCAACCGGGACCGCACCCAACAGGGAGGGATCGACCACGATGACCACGTGGGCCTCTTCAATCACGCCATGAATGCGGATGGGATAAGGACTGATGCGGTTAAAAGCACGCAAGGGGGCGCCCATGCGCTCCGGACCGAATTCCGGAAAGGCCTGGACATGCCGGCCTTCCCGGAGCGCCGCTGAGGCCAGTGTTTCAGCCGCGGTTACCGCTCCCTGTCCGGCCCGGGAGTGCCAACGTATTTCCACCATCCCGGTTAGCTCGGCGGCCTCTGCCAGCTTTTGTACTTCTACAACTGGGTCCATGGCTACCTGCCCTCGCGCACAGTAATGCAAAAATCGGGACATACGTCCTCGCACTGGCGACATGCCGTGCAGAGACCGGGATTGTAAACCACGGCGACGACGCCTTCAAGACGATGCACATCAGGCACCGCTTTCAAGACCGATTGCGGACAGGCGTGGATGCACAGTTCACAGCCAGTGCATAACGCGGCATCAATAACTACCGGAGTCCGGCTTTGAATGTTTCTATACGGCTCCACGGTTCTGCCATTTGGCGCAGTCGTTGACAAGGATTTCAACACGATTCCCTCACCCCATTCGCTAACCCGGTCGAGCCATCTTCGGCCAAGAGGAATAATTGAACCACAAAGGACGCAAAGTGCCCAAAGAATTTTCTCAAAATCTTAGCGCCCTTTACGTTCTTCCTGTGGCGCTTGCCACACCAGAGGCAAGTGTGCGGAAAATTCTTGACCAAAAAAGATTCAATTTCAACCGAAATGAACCAACCATGCCAGAAAATGCAATTTTATCACGATATGGTAACAGGTCAAATTGAAGTGCAAGGCAATTAATTTTGGAAAATTGCGACCCGGCTTGACTTACGAATATTCCACAAGCCAAGGTTATGTGAACGTTCACATAACTTCGAAATTCCGAATAAAATGAGGTTATGCAATCACCCTGAATTGAGAAGGAATACACCCCTCGATTTTAGGGCAAGGTCAGAGGCCAGGCAGGCCGCGGTGGTTTTAGCGAGCATACAACTCTACGCCGCCAACCACATTGACTCCGCCCGCTTTTAATCGCTCAATCGCTTTGTCCGGGTCGTCAAAACGGAAGATCATCACCGCTTTGTCGCCCCGGCTGGAGGTAAAGGCGTACATATATTCAATGTTCAACCCGGCGGCCTCAACATGGGCCAGGAGTTCGGCCAGGCCGCCCGGCCGGTCGGCCACTTCCAGGGCCAACACTTCGGTGATTTGGGTCACGTAGCCCCCTTCATCCAACACCGTTTTGGCCCGCTCCCAATCACTGACGAGCAGCCGCAAAATGCCGAACTGTTTGGTATCGGCCAGCGATAACGTCAGAATATTGACGTTGGCTCTGGCCAGCAGGTCAATCGCACCCTTTAACTGCCCCGGTTTGTTTTCCAAAAAAACGGAAAGTTGTTGTAGCTTCATCAATAGCCTCCTCGCTACCTACGGAATTCGTACCCATCTTTCACCTCAGGCTATGCCAGTGTCCGTATGGCGTGGTACGTATTTCGTAACAAGACCCTCACGCAACACGTTGCCTGCAATACGTTTGGGAGGGTATGAATTCCGGAACAATCTCAAACGTTACAGTTGCCGCTGGTCAATGACTCGTTTGGCTTTACCTTCGCTCCGTTGGATGCTGTGGGGTTCCACCAGGCGGACATTCACCCGCAGGCCGAGGGTCTGTTCAACTGCGTAGGCAATCCTTTCCTGCAAGGTTTCCAAAGCCCCCACGGTATCGCCAAATAACTCAGGGGTCACCTCCAGCTGCACCTCCATCTGATCCAGGCCGCGTTCACGGGTTAAGACAATCTGGTAGTGGGGCAGCGTGCCTTCCACTTGCAGCAAGGCGCTTTCCACTTGCGAGGGGAAGACGTTGATGCCGCGAATGATAAACATATCGTCACTGCGACGGCCGATCCTGAAGAAGCGGCACAGGGTCCGGCCACAGTCGCACTGCTCGTGGGTGAGGCTGGTGATGTCACGGGTGCGGTAACGGATGATGGGCATAGCCTTTTTACTCAAGGTGGTCAAAACCAGTTCGCCCTCCTGGCCATCAGGCAGCACCGCGCCAGTATTTGGATCGACAATCTCAGGGTAGAAGTGGTCCTCGAAAATATGTAAGCCCTGATGCATAGAGCATTCAATGGCCACGCCCGGCCCGATAATCTCCGACAGGCCGTAAATGTCATAAGCGGTGATGTTACTGTTCTCCTGGACGTAAGCGCGCATAGACTCGGACCAGGGTTCGGCCCCAAAAACACCCACCCGCAACGGCAGCGCTTTCATATTCACCCCCAGCTCCCCGGCCCGCTCGATCAGGTGGACAAAGTAACTGGGGGTACAGCAGATGGCCGTGACCCCAAAATCTTTCATAATCATAATCTGCCGGTCGGTGTTGCCGCCGGAGATGGGGATGACGGTCGCGCCCAGCGCCTCGGCGCCGTAGTGCGCGCCCAGGCCGCCGGTAAACAGGCCATAGCCGTAGGCATTCTGCACAATATCGCCCCGGCGCAGGCCGCAGGCGGCAAAGGTACGCACCATCACGCTGGTCCACACGTCCAGGTCCTCGGCCGTATAAGCAACAACAATCGGTTTACCGGTGGTGCCCGAAGACGCGTGCAGGCGGACGATCTCGTCCATAGGGCTGGCGAACAGGCCAAAGGGGTAAGTGTCACGCAGGTCGTTTTTAACGGTGAAAGGTAGGCGAGGGATATCCTCCAGCGATTGCACGTCTTCGGGCTGGAGGCCGCACGCGGCCATACGCTGGCGGAAGAGCGGCACGTGCTCATAGGCCCGCCGGACCACGGCCTTGAGCCGTTGTAACTGTACCTGCCGCAACTGGGATAACGGCAAGTAGTCCGGCGAAGTGGCCGGATGAAATTGACCGGCAACGTCGTTCCACAGTTCTACTTGCATAATTCCTCTCCTCCTGAAGACAACGGTCTACTTTTTGTGAAAGATAATACTACTGAACCGGTAAATCATCAACTAATGAACATTTGTCCACAGTGACATTGTAGAATGAGTCACAAGCTGATACCCTGGCAGCAGCCGTCAGCGGTCAGCCGTCGACGGTCGGGGGAGGTGGGCAGCTTGCCCAGGCCGCGCAGCACCCGCTCCGGGGTTAGGGGAAATTCGTCGAACCAGACGCCGGTGGCATCAAAGACGGCCGCAGCAATGGCCGCGGCGTAGGGGACCAGCGGCATCTCGGCCATACCGCGGACGCCAAAGGGGCCGTGCGGGTGGGGATTCTCGACAATGATCGAGTCAACCTGCTCAGGGATGTCGTACACGCCGGGAATGAGGTAGGTGCTGAAGTGGGGTGTCAACACCTGCCCGCCGGCCACCCGGAAATCCTCCAACAGGGCGTAGCCATGGCCCTGCGCCACCGCCCCCTCGATCTGGCCGGTAATCTGCTGCGGGTTGATCGCCTTACCTACATCGTCGGCGCAGATGACCCGGTTGACCTTGATGAAACCGGTTTCGGTATCAACCGTCACCTCGGCCCACTCGGCCACGTAGCCATAAGCAAAGTTGGGCTGCACCACGCCGCCCTCCGGCGCGAAGGTGGTCGTTGCGGGGGCGCGGGCCTCGGCCTCAGCCACGGCCGGGCGATCCTCGTCCCGCCAGCGTTGCAAAGCCAACTCGGCCGCTTGCTTGACCGCGTTGCCGGCCATAAAGGTGAGCCGGGAGGCGCTGGCGCTGCCGGAATCCCGTGTAAAAGCGGTGTCGGACACGGCCAGGCTGACTTTGGCCAGGTCGATTTGCAGCACCTCGGCGGCAATTTGGGCCATAACGGTGTGGTGACCCTGGCCCACGTCGGCCCCGGCCAGGCACACCAGCGCGGCCTCGATGTCGGCCTGGCCGCGCAGCTCCACCCTGGCCCAGCTATATTCGGGATAACCAAAGCCAAAACCGACATTCTTCAGCCCCACCGCCAACCCCCGCCCGCTCACCAACCGGGCGGCCGGTCTAGCCCTTCCCCGTGGGCCGCGACGCGGCGACCAGCCAGCCGCCTGCGTTGCTACGCGAATGAGTTGGGCAAAAGTGACCCCGCCCGGCAGCGGCGTCCCGACCGCGCTCAATTTGTCATCGGTCAGCACGTTTCTCAGCCGCATCTCCACCGGGTCCAGCCCCAACTTTTCAGCCAGCTTGTTGAGCTGCATCTCAGCCGCAAAAATAGGCTGGGGCCCGCCAAAGCCGCGAAACGCGCCGGTAACGATGTTGTTGGTGTAAACAGCGTAGCCATCCACTTTAATGTGGGAAATCTCATAGGCCCCGGTGGCGCTGAGGACCGTATTGTTCAACACCTCGTTACTGGAGGACATGTAGCCGCCGGCGTCGGCCACAATTTCGATCTCGGCGGCGACCAGGGTGCCATCGGCCCGGGCGCCCCACCTGGCCTTGATGGTCATGGGGTGGCGCTTGACGTGGCCGATGATCGACTCCTCCCGGCTCCAGATGATTTTTACCGGGCGCAGCAGGCCGTGTTTTTCCTTGAGGTGGCGAGCCGCCAGGGCCAGGAACAACTGCACATTCATATCTTCCCGGCCGCCAAAAGCGCCGCCGATAGCGTCGTAGACCACCCGGACCTGTTCCGGCGGCAAATTCAGCAGCCGGGCCAGTCCCTGCTGGTCGGCCCAAGTCCACTGGCCGGCGCAGCGGACGGTCAGCCGACCCTCATCATCGTAATAGGCCGTGCCCGCTTCCGGTTGGAGGTAGGCGTGCTCCTGGTAGGGAGTCTGGTAGACGCCTTCGACAATCGCTGCACACTCGGGCCAGGCAGACTCGATGTCACCTTTGCGAATGAACTTGTAATCGGCAATGTTGCCGGGTTTGTCGGGATGGAGCTGGGGGGCCTGACCGGACCTGGCCAGGTGGGGGCTATCAACCAGCGGCAGAGTCTCATATTCCACCCGGATCAGGTCGCGGGCTGTGGCTGCAATTTTTTCATTCTCGGCAATAACGATGGCCAGCCGGTCGCTGACGCAGCGGACGATATCGCTGCCGGCTTTGGCCGAACCCGGTCCGCACAGAATTGGCTGGTCCGGCGTCATCAGGCCGTACTCGTTGACCGGCACATCGGCCGCAGTCAGCACATCGACCACGCCGGGCAGGGCCAGGGCGGCGCTAACATCGAGGCTGACAATCCGGGCATGCGGTCGCCCGGTAAAGAGGACCTTGAGCCACAGCTCACCGGCGTGGCTGCGGTCGCCGGGGTAGATAGTCTCACCGGTTACTTTGCCCCAGGCATCGAGGCGAGCGACCGATTGGCCGATGATGGTATGAGACATCGTTCATTCTCCGCAGTTAGCTGCCAACTGCTGACCATTGCGATATGCGTAAAACGTGAAACGTAAGGCTTTCAATTCGGCCGGCTCTTTTTAGCGAGCGCCGCGCACATACGGCTGGCCCAACGCTTCCGGCTGCTCGGTTTTCTTGATGCCCCGGAACAGCACCAGAATCGTCAAGAGATAGGGCAACATCAACAAGATTTCATAGGGGATATTCTGACTCCCCAGGGCTTGAATCCGGAACTGGATGGCGTCGGCGATGCCAAAGAGCAACGCCCCCACCACAGCCAGGCCGGGTTTCCAGCGGGCAAAGATGACCAGGGCAATGGCAATCCAACCCCGCCCGGCGGTAACGCCTTCGCGGAAGAAATGGAGTTGGGCCACCGTCAACACGGCCCCGCCCAGCCCAACTAAAGAGGCGCCAATCATGGTAGCAATGTAACGGATTTTGCTCACGCTCAACCCGGAGGTTTCACCGGCGCTGGGATTCTCGCCCATAGCCCGGATACTCAGGCCCAGGGTAGTCCGGTTGAGCAAGAACCAGGCGGCCAAAACGATGAGGACAGTCAAATAAACGGCCACGTTTTGATTGAAGAGGATCGGCCCGACCACCGGTAAATCGGCCAACCAGGGAATGGGTAGCGACGTTAAACCGGCCACCTGGGGTGCAAAATCCTTGAACTGCTGGTGAAAGATGTAGGCGCTCAGACCCTGGCCCAAAACCACCAACATCACCCCGCTGATGACCTGGTCCGCTTTGAGCGTGACCGAGAAGAAGGCCATGATCAGCCCCATCACCAGGCCGGCCGCCGCTCCGGCCAGCAGGCCCAACCAGGCCGCGGCCATCGGATTGACCAGCCCGGCCAGATTGTTTTGCAGATGCCAGGTGACTAAAAAGCCGGCCAGCGCCCCCATTAGCATGATCCCTTCCAGCCCCAGATTGAGCACGCCGCCCTTCTCAGTGATGATTTCGCCAATGACCGCCAACAAGATCGGGGTGGCCAGGCGGATACCGGCCACCAGGATAGCCACCAAAAAAGTAGTGGTCAGGAATTGGTCTAGCGACATGTCAAGACCTCCTCAATCTGAAAAAGGCGTCAAAACCAACCACAAACAACACAATCAGGGCCTGAATCACGTCGGCCAGGGTCACCGGCAGGCCAACCAGGGTGTGCATTGTATTGGCCCCAATGGTCAGCGCTGAAAAGAAGATAGCAGCAAAAAGAACCCCCACCGGATGGAGCCGTCCCAACAGCGCCACCAGGATGGCGGTAAAGCCGTATCCCCCGGAGATACCGCCTTTGAGCCGACTGTGCAGGAAACTAACTTCGATGATCCCGGCCAGGCCGGCCAGGCCGCCGCTGAAGATCAGCACAAAGATGATACTTCGCTCCACAAAGATACCGGCAAAGCGAGCCACGCTGGCCTTGGAGCCAACGGCCCGCAGCCGGAAGCCCACCGGCGTTCGCCAAATCAGCAAGTAGACCAGGGGAATGAGCAGCAGCACTAAAAAGACCCCCAGGTGCAGCCGGGTGCCAAATAATCCCGGCAGCCGGGCGGCCCTGACAAATTGAGCCGACTCTGGCAGGAAACCGTTCGGGTCTCGCAGCGGGACTCGGGCCACGTATTCAATGATAAAGAGAGCCACATAGTTGAGCATTAAAGTGGAAATTATCTCGTTGATGCCACGCTGGGTACGCAACAACGCCGGAATGAGACCCCACAAAGCTCCGCCGATGACACCCGCCAGCAGCATTACCGGGATCAGGACCATAGCCGGCAGCTCGGTAAATCTCAAGGCAATAACACTGCCAAAGAGGGCGCCCATAAAAAATTGCCCTTCCCCGCCGATATTCCAGACCCGGGCCTTAAAAGCGACCGTCAAGCCCAAGCCGATCAGGAGTAAGGGCGTGGCTTTGAGCGCAGTTTCGGTCAACTGGCGCGGACCGCCAAAGGCGCCTCTGAGCATAGCCCGGTAGGCTACCATAGGGTCGGTACCGGACAGGGCAATCAAAACTGCGCCGAGGAGGAGGGCGATCACAGCGCCGGCCAAAGGCGGACCGAGCGTCTGCGCCAGACGCCGCAGCAGCGCCTTGAACGAGAGACCCGTTGGGGCAGTTGAGCTGAGAACCGAGGATGGGTCAATAGGTTTGGTCAAAGCGTTGCTCCTGCTGAGACGTGCTCAGGCCTGACCCCGGCCATCATCATGCCGACTTCTTTCATATGCTCTTTATCACCCGGTACCACCCCCATGATTTCCCCTTCATAGATCACGGCAATACGGTCGCTGAGGGCCAGAATCTCTTCCAACTCGGTCGAGATCAGCAAGATGGCGACATCTTGATCACGCTGCTCAAGCAGATTCCGATGGACATACTCGATGGCGCTGATGTCTAGCCCGCGGGTGGGCTGGGCGGCCAATAAGAACTGGGGGGTTAATGATAGCTCCCGGGCCAAAACCATCTTCTGGGCATTGCCGCCGGATAACTTGCCGGCAGGGGTCAGCACGGAAGGAGTCCGAACATCGTACTGGTTGACCAATCGTTCGGCCGCGGCAAAGATGGCTCTGTAGTTGAGGAAGAAACGCCGGGTATACGGCTCTCGCCAGAAAGTTTCCAAAACCAGATTTTCGGCCACGCTGACGTCATCCAACACCCCCCGACCGTAACGGTCCGACGGAATATGGGCCACTCCGAGTTGAATGATATCAGCCGGAGCCGTGTGGGTAATGTCCCGCCCGTTGACGCTGATCCGGCCCCGCTGAACTGTCCGCAGGCCGCGCAGGGCTTCTTCTAACTCACGCTGGCCGTTCCCGGCCACACCGGCCAGCCCCAGAATTTCACCGGCCCGTATTTCCAGATCGATGCCCTTGACTGCCGGCAACCCCCGATCATCCTGTACCCACAAATCCTCGATTACCAGCCGGGTTTCTCCAGCCGCCTTGGGTTGTTTGGCCACCGTCAGCAGCACCTCCCGGCCGACCATCAACCGGGCCAAATCACTGGCAGTGACCTGCTCGGCTTTGGGACGAACCGTGCCGACCACATGCCCATCGCGCAGGACCGTGATACGGTCGCTGACGGTTAGAACTTCATTCAATTTGTGGCTGATAAAGACAACCCCCCGGCCTTGAGCAGCCAGGTCTCTGATAATCGCCAACAGCTCACTGGCTTCCTGAGGAGTTAGCACTGCGGTTGGTTCATCCAGAATCAAAACATCGGCGCCTCGATAGAGGGTCTTCAAAATCTCAACTCGCTGCTGCTCCCCCACCGACAACTGCCAGATTTGGGCATCCGGGTCAACATTCAGACTAAACTGGTTAGAAATTTCCAAAATTCGCTGGCGAACTTTTCTCTGGTTTTCCAGGAGCGGCCCGCGCGAGGAACGTTGCCCCAGGATGATATTTTCGGCCACGGTGAAAGGTTTGACCAACTGAAAATGCTGATGAACCATTTCCAGACCGCTCTGGATAGCATCCTGGGCCGAGGCAAAGTGGACCGGTTGACCCTTGACGTAGATTTCGCCCTCGTCAGGATGGTAAAGACCGTAAAGAATGCTCATCAAGGTGGTTTTGCCGGCCCCATTTTCACCCAACAGGGTATGAACCTCGCCGGGATAGAGGTCAAAATCAACGTGATCATTGGCCACCACACCAGGAAAATGCTTGACGATACCCTTCATCTGGACGATGGGTTGGCTGTTTGCTGGTTGAAGTTGCATAGGCATTGATTATTCTCGTTCCCAAACCGAGTTTGGGAATGAGAACTAAAATTCTATACTCGTTCCCAAACTGAGTTTGGGAACGAGAGCTGAACGAGAGCTAAAAGGATACCGGTGACAGTCACTTCAAAGGTGACTGTCACCGAAACGAGGTCAAACCAACATTTTATTGAGGCACAAATGGGACCTCGAACTCACCGCTTTGGATCCTGGCTTTGACTTCTTCCACCTGCTGTAACGCCTCGGCCGGAATCACATCCGCTAACCCAGGATTGATGCTGATGTCTAACGCCCCTTCCTTGATCCCATACCGGTAATACGGCGCATCAAACGTCCCATCCTGCGTCTGCCGTAACATGTCCCGGAACATCGGCTCCAAGTTCCAGATGATGTTCGTTAACACCACCCCAGGCCCACTCTCCGTCATATCCCCCACATACCCCGTCGCATATCCCCCCGCATCTTTCGCCGCCTCAAACGTCCCTAACGTCGGCCCTTCCCCACAACTGATCCAGTAATCCACCCCTGTCTCCGCCTGCGCCAGCGCCGCCTCCTTCGCCTTGGCCGCATCATACCAATCCCCCGCCGCCGCAAACGTCAACGTCGCTTCAGGATTTACTGTCTTCGCCCCAGCTAACAGCGCCTCCCCCATCGCATGGCACACCGGAATGTCAAACCCATACACCGCTCCCAACTTGCCACTCGCCGACACGTGCCCGGCAATGATCCCCACCAAATAGGCCGCCTGGTAGAACGGCTGGTCATAATCCGCCACATTCTTCGCCGTCCGTTCGATCCCCCCGGCCCAGGCCAGATTCACCCCCGGAAACTCTTCCCCCACCTCGAACACCGCATCCTGATACCCAAAACTGTGCGCCACGATCATCGGATAGCCCGCATCCGCCAACTCCCGCAACACCCGCCCCGCATCCGCATAGGCCACCCGCTCCGCAAATGTCACCTCCACCCCGTCCGCTTCCAACGCCTTCAACGCAATGTACGCCGCTTCGTTCCACGAATTGTCATCCGTCGGTCCACTCAATACTAACCCAAATCGACCCCCACCTGCCTCCGCCGGCGCTTCCTCCGCAGCAGGTTGTTCCTCACCCGTAGGAATAAAGGGCACTACGAACTCACCGCTTTGGATCCTGGCTTTGACTTCTTCCACCTGCTGTAACGCCTCGGCCGGAATCACATCCGCTAACCCAGGATTGATGCTGATGTCTAACGCCCCTTCCTTGATCCCATACCGGTAATACGGCGCATCAAACGTCCCATCCTGCGTCTGCCGTAACATGTCCCGGAACATCGGCTCCAAGTTCCAGATGATGTTCGTTAACACCACCCCAGGCCCACTCTCCGTCATATCCCCCACATACCCCGTCGCATATCCCCCCGCATCTTTCGCCGCCTCAAACGTCCCTAACGTCGGCCCTTCCCCACAACTGATCCAGTAATCCACCCCTGTCTCCGCCTGCGCCAGCGCCGCCTCCTTCGCCTTGGCCGCATCATACCAATCCCCCGCCGCCGCAAACGTCAACGTCGCTTCAGGATTTACTGTCTTCGCCCCAGCTAACAGCGCCTCCCCCATCGCATGGCACACCGGAATGTCAAACCCATACACCGCTCCCAACTTGCCACTCGCCGACACGTGCCCGGCAATGATCCCCACCAAATAGGCCGCCTGGTAGAACGGCTGGTCATAATCCGCCACATTCTTCGCCGTCCGTTCGATCCCCCCGGCCCAGGCCAGATTCACCCCCGGAAACTCTTCCCCCACCTCGAACACCGCATCCTGATACCCAAAACTGTGCGCCACGATCATCGGATAGCCCGCATCCGCCAACTCCCGCAACACCCGCCCCGCATCCGCATAGGCCACCCGCTCCGCAAATGTCACCTCCACCCCGTCCGCTTCCAACGCCTTCAACGCAATGTACGCCGCTTCGTTCCACGAATTGTCATCCGTCGGTCCACTCAATACTAACCCAAATCGACCCCCACCTGCCTCCGCCGGCGCTTCCTCCGCAGCAGGTTGTTCCTCTTGAGCCGCCGGCTGTTGCGGAGCCGGCGCGGCCTGCTGGGCGCATGCTACCAATAACAAAACCCCAAGTAGCAGTACAAATCCAAGCTGAAAATATAGCTTTTTCATGTTCGTCTCTTCCTCCATAGAAAATAGTGATCAGTGATCAGTGATCAGTAATCAGTGAGCAAATGTTTGTCTATGAGATTGGCTTTGTTCAATCAAAGAATAGGCATGCACCTCCTTCATCCAGAAAACTTAACCCCCGTTTTAACATTATAAATTGACCAATCTTGACCTCAAGCTGTACCAAAGGTCAACCCTAGCTCATTCAGCCACTTGCGATAAGCAATCGCCGTCCGGTCGCTGCGCAGATGAAGCTCCGCTTGCAGATCGAGCGGCAGCAGTTCGGGTCGCTGGGACTGGACAATGGGCCGGTCCTGGCTAAAAATCTGGTTCTGGTAATCGACCAATTCCTGCTCTGGCGTCTCGTGGCCGTAGTTCATCGCCATCCACATCCAGGCCGAGCTTTCCAGTGTTTCGTGAGGCGTAACCATTAGAAAAATAGAAAAGCCCGCCTCAGCCGACTCTTTCATAAAGTAGGCTGTCAGCGGGCGGAAGGCGCGGTAGGTGTAACTCACCGTATCACCCCGACCGGTACCGTAGGGATCAGGCTGGTAGACCCGCACCCCTCGGGCAATGACTCCCTCCGGTCCGATATCGGCTTCATACTCTTCGATCTCAGGCCGTTCGCGTACCCCCAAAATATTCTCATGGACAAAGGGAAAATGGCCTACATCCAGGAAATTCTCGATGATGCGGGGGCCGCCGGCCTTGATTTGATAGGGACCGCACAGAATTTTACGAAAAGCGGGGTCAGCCCACTCCGGGAAAGGCGGCACATCGTGGGCCGGTTGCCCCAGCGACACCCAAACCAGGCCGTACCGCTCGCGCGCCTGATAGGTTTTCACCACCGCTTTTGCCGGGGGAATCTGCTCCGGGTGAGCCGGAATGCGGATACACTTACCGCTGGCATCATAGGTCCAACCGTGGTAGGGGCACTCCAGCTTATCACCTTCCACCACCTGCCCCAGCGATAGCCGCACCCCCCGGTGAACACACAGATCCTGCCAGGCCATGATCTGCCCATCACTCCACCAGACCACGATATCTTCGCCCAGCAACCGCGTTCCCAAGATATTCTTGGCCGCCAACTCTTTGATACTGGCGACAGGGTGCCAATCGTTGATGAGAACTGGATCAGCTATCATCGAACTCTCCCAACTATTGTACTATCCTGAACAAGTTACGCAGTATCAGTAGATCCAAATTTTGGTAAAGCTCTTTAACAAAAATCGGTTGAAGG
>CAYNLK010000028.1:0-78234 GCA_964398055.1 uncultured Caldilineaceae bacterium | reverse complement strand
CTCTATCCTACCAGGAAACCGATGTTCATTCAAATTTTGGCGAAAGTCCAGTCATTACTCATTACTCATTGTCCACGCGACTCCGGTTAGTTCGGCCAATTGTGTCTGCACCAACACCGGGTCGCTGAAGTGGAGCGCAGCCATACCAACCGTTCTGGCTCCGGCAACATTGGCCATCACGTCATCGACGAACAACGCCTCCTCCACCGTAGCCCCAACGCTTGCTGCCGCCAATTGGTAAATCTTTGGGTCTGGTTTCATCACCCCCACCTCAGCGGAAATGATGACGCCGTCGAAATAGGCAATGATGGGATAATCTTCGGTCAGCAGGCGGCGGGCGTCGTCAGGGGCGTTACTCAGCAGGCCGGTCCGGTAGCCGGCCCGGCGGAGGCGCTTGATATAATCCACCAGCGCCCCGTCGAGTACGTCGCCGGCAAAAAAGTCGCGCCGT
Organism: uncultured Caldilineaceae bacterium; assembly: GCA_964398055.1. GTDB lineage: Bacteria > Chloroflexota > Anaerolineae > 4572-78 > J111 > CAYNLK01. The sequence goes on along the minus strand of CAYNLK010000028.1, from coordinate 77,783 downwards.
AACCGGACGATCTCGCCATCAGCCAGCCCAAAGTGCTGGCCCAATGCCCGCCAGTGGGCCGCAGACGTTCTTTGGCCCAACTGGGCCTGCCGGCCTGAGGCCCCATTGAAGACATAATCCTCAAACTCTTCCGCGGCCAGTCCCAACCTGGCCGCCCATTTTTGCCGCCCGGCCCAATCGTGAGTCCGGATCAGCACGCCGCCCACGTCAAAGATAATTGCCTTTAACATAATGACCTCTTTACCGTTTTCTGGTTGGAATAACCAACTTCTGGCCCGACCGCAAGCTGCGAGGGTCGTCGATGTTATTTCTGAGCATCAGGGCCTCGACTGTGACCCCATATTGCACGGCAATCCACGATAAAGTGTCGCCAGACTGGACGATGTAAATTTGAGGCGTGGGTGTGGGCGTGGGCGTGGGCGGGCGGGTGGCGTCGGTGGGGCGGATGACGGCCTGTTGAGTAAAGCGGAAGCTATTGATGATGCCGCGAAAGATCGGCTGGAGTGAGTCCCACTGTTCGGCCGGGGCGACGGCTCCCAGGATGTAACCAACTTGATTGCGGTTGGTGGCCGCCAGCAACGCTCGGCCAGATTGGGCTGATTGCCCCTCCACAAAGCTGATCTCAGCCGTACTCCAGGGTTGTCCGCCGATGTTCTGCGAACCGACGTTCAGTATCCGGGTATCGGCCGGAAAATCAGCCAGGAGGTCGGTTAACAAATCCGCCGGTTCGTAGGCGTCGTCTACCGGAATACCGGCCCAGAGCGACGCCCCTGCCAATTTCTCAGGATAAAGCCCGCTGGCGTCGGGCGCGACGATGAGGCGCAGGGTGGTTTCCCGCTTCTGCCAGTTAGCCGGGTAATCCAGAGCCAATCCCAGGGCCACGCTGCGGACTGTCGTCAGCGAGCCGGCGATGGGCGTGACCAGAGGCTCCGGGGTAAGGGTCACCGTTGGAACGGGAGCGGGGGTCGGACTCCGCCCAGCGGCCAGGCCGCCCAGTTCCGGATCAGGGCCCAGCAGCAGAAATAGGGCAATGACCAGGGTTATCAAGAAGATAATGATGAACAGAAAGGTCAATAAGATAGCTCGAAAGATTGAGGTTGGACCGTCGGTTGTTGATTTGCGGTAAGACATCGAAACGTTCCTGGCCTGAAGATCAAAATTAACTCAATGATATAATACCGCTTAGCCGGTTCATTGCCAATTTTAGCGGCGGGTTGCCCTGACTGCCTCTAACCGGATTTTTGCCCGCATTTAATAATTTGTTAAGAATATGGTATTACTCTTGGCAGTAGTGAGAAACACGTGGATTTTAACTATGGATTTGCGGGCGAATTATTAATGAAATCGCTGAAATCAGGTTGGCTGCTCATTGTAACCCATCTTGGCGCGCTGGCCCCGCTGGCCCTGTTGATCTGGGATTTTTCGCGGGATCAGTTGACGGTCAATCCTATCCAAGAGATGACCTTTCGTACTGGCAAAACAGCCCTGGTGCTGCTGGTGCTGTCGCTGGCGGTAACGCCGGTGAATACCATTTTTGGCTGGCGCCAGGTGATCCCGTTGCGCAAGTGGTTAGGGCTATACGCCTTTCTGTACGTCAGCCTCCACTTTCTGGTTTTTGTCTGGTTGGATTATGGGCTTGATCTGGTGTTGCTGTATGAGGCGATTTTTGAGAAGCGCTATGCCCTGGTGGGCTTTGCCGCTTTCCTGCTCCTGATCCCCCTGGCCATCACCTCGACCAAAGGCTGGATGAAGCGGCTGGGGAAGAATTGGAAGCGACTGCATCGAGTTGTTTATCTGATCGCCGTGCTGGCGGTGGTCCATTACGTCTGGCTGGTCAAGTCGGATATTCGCGAACCGCTACTGTACGGGGCGGCGGTGGCACTGCTGCTGGCATTGCGCCTGCCGCCGGTGCGGCGTGTCATCAGCCGATTCCGCAGCCGGGTCAGGCCACACCGTACCGGTCGGCCAGCGACAGACGGTTTGTAAATCGGTTAATTCAGCCGCAATAACTCCTCCTCCATCGCTTCGACTCGCTTCTTGAGCCAGTCGGAGTCGGGCGCGTGAGGAATCAGGAATAAATAGCGTTGCAGATCGAGAATAGCTGCCTGCCGGCGATTGAGGCGATAGGCAATCAGCCCCCGATCGCGCAGCTCCGTGGTTTGGGTCGGCGCTACAAGCAGCATCAAGTCAACCACCCGGTAAGCTGCTTCCCAATTTTCAGCCCGGAGATAGATTTGCTTCAAGTTTAGCAGCATCCGGTAGAGGATGGCTTTTTTGCTGACCGGTTTGAGGAACTGGCTCTGAAAAGCCTCCAGATTCGACATTGGCAGCCGGGCCAGGGCCAGACAGTCGGCTTCACTCAAGCGCAGGCCCTGATTGAAAACATCAATGTAAATGGGTTGGTCGGGTGGGCCGTAGGCGACAATGAAATGGCCCGGCAGCCCAACTCCCCACACCGGCAGCCCCAGCCGCCAACCCACTTCCAGGTAGACGACACTCAGGGTAATTGGCAGGCCGGTGTGCAACTCTAGCACTTTGTTCAGGAAAGAGTTATAGACGTGATAGTAGTTGTCACTGTTCCCCCTAAATTGCAACCGGCCAAACAAGTATTGATTGAGCGCCTCGACCACAGCCAGCTCCGTCTCTGCATTCAAGATAGTCGGCTGCACGGTTTCGGCCATGTCATCCAGTAGGCTCAGGTAGTAGGCCGTGTCGATGGGGTCGGACAGATACTCGGCCAGGAGCAGGGCAGCATAGGCCAGGTTGAGTTGCTCCTCGCTTTTCGCTAACTCCCTGCTGAAGGCTGCCTTGATTTGGCTCGACATCGGGCTACTTCCCGCAGCTAAAGATGGCCGTATTTTTCCAGGGCGGCCAGCAGTGGTAGACCATTACGAATTTGGTTGACCAGGGCTGAGGCAAATCTCCAATCTCCTTATCTCTAATCTCCCTGAGAATGAAACGTCGTACCCGTCTGGTTCTTAATCAAACCGCTGGCGCAGGTAATTCAGGGCAATGATGTCGATCAATTCATCGTGCCAGCGTTCTTCCAGATTTTCGATGCCGTAAAGGTCCCATAGGGCTTTCTTGGTTGGCTCGTCGTAGTCGCCGCTGATCTCCCCGTCATACCGGCCGGCCTGCCGGAGCATGGTCTGCAACTCCCGGGCAATGTCGGCGTCGACAGTAATCAGTTCGTCCGGGGCGGATTTGGAGAGATAGAGGCGGTGCAGGCCCAGAATACGTTCCAACTCGGCAATCGGTTGGGGATGGTCATCGACCCGTAGATCGATGTAGCGGTCGCTTCGGCCGCCATAGCTGCCGGCGGTGCGAACTACCAGCAGCGCGGCCGACTGCTGGCCGCGACTATCCCCGCCGGCGGCCTGCCCGGCGGCCAGGGCGGCCACCAAACGTTCCGCCAACGGTCCCTCTGTTGCCTGGAAGGTTTTGGCCATCGCCTGAACCGTAGCTTCACTGACCAGGATATTGCCGGCGCAGGCAAAATTCTCGCCCACAATGTGTCCGGCCCAATCGAAACAGGTTTGGCCGGTGTGGGCGGCGGCCCGGCCAAAGGCATCGATCAGAATGACCTGCCGGTGGCCCACATCGTGATCGTGGGCCAGCAGTTGCGCCAGGGCCTCCGGGGCGGTCCAGCCGGCCGCCATCAGGCGGAGACCTTCGGGCCCATAGGCCGTGTTGACAAAAGATTGGGTGGCCACTGCGCCCACCCCGGCCTGCGCCCACGAAACCAGCGAGCCAACGGCCAGAAACTTGGATTGGACCGCAACGCCCAAATCGCCGTTGGCCGGGTCGCGGCCAACAATTGAAAAAGTAGATGGTTGGAGCCTGCGCTTTGATGTTGGCATAGCTTTACTCCTATGCTGTAAGAATATGGGGTAGATGGTCCATACTATACTTGGTCGCTTAGCTTTTGTCAATCATCTTTGATTTCTCAAAATTTTGTGGTTTTGACAGTTTCAGTTATATCATCTAAAATTTGAGTTGTGATCCCCCCTGTCTCTGTTACTATTGTCTCATTTTTTCACCCATTCAACATTCAATACTGTTGTAGTCAATTCTTCAAGGAGGAGAAAAATGTTCAGGATAGGAAAATTGTGGCAAACTGTTTTAGTTTTGCTGGTCTTGCTCCTGGCCGCTTGTGCGCCGGTCGCAACTCCGGCCGCTCCGGCCCCGGCGGCTCCGGCTCCGGCCGCCGAGGAAGTTGAGTCGCCGGCCGCAACTGAGGCTGAGCCGGCCCCGGCAGCGGGTCCCCGTGAGGGCGGAACCATCATTGTTGGCTTGCAAGCCGAGCCAACCACGTTGGACTCCCAGCAGATTAGTGACTATAACTCTCACCGGGCTGCTTATGGCATTTATGACGCCCTGTTGCGGTTCAAAGATGAGAGCACCGAAGTGGAACCGGGGCTGGCCGAGTCGTGGGAAATTTCGGATGATGGGTTGGTCTACACCCTGAAGTTGCGCCAGGGGGTGAAATTTCACGATGGCGCCGATTTCAACGCCGAGGCGGCCAAGTTCAACCTGGAGCGTCAAATCGATCCAAACCATCCTTACCACGATACCGGTGAGTTTCCCTACGCTGAATTCACCTGGGGTACGGTCGATACGATTGAAGTTGTGGACGACTATACCCTCAAAATTACCTTAAAAGAACCCTTTGCCCCCTTCCTGAACCACCTGGCCATGCACCCGGCGGCGATGGTCAGCCCGGCGGCCATCGAGCAATACGGCCGCGACATCTCCACCAACCCGGTTGGCACAGGACCGTTTAAGTTTGTCAGTTGGACGCCTGGGGTCGAGGTTGTGCTGGAAAAGAATCCGGATTACTGGCGGGGGGCGCCTTACCTCGACAGGGTCATCTACCGGCCCATTATTGAGGATCAATCTCGTTTGACCGAACTGGAAGCCGGCGGAGTTAGTTTTATTGTCAACATTCCGCCTGATGACCTGGCCCGGCTTAGAGACGATCCTAACCTGGCGGTGGTCGAGCAGCCCGGTATGCACACCTGGTGGGTGGCCTTCAACCAGTCCAAAGAACCCTTCAATAACACAAAGGTGCGCCAGGCCATTAATTATGCGGTCAATAAACAGGCCATTGTGGACAACCTGCTCCAGGGGACCGGCACCCTGGCCATCAATCCGCTGCCGCCAGTGGTCTGGAGCTACACCGATGATATCCAGCGTTACGACTATAACCCCGACCGGGCCAAAGAACTGTTGGCTGAGGCCGGATATCCCGACGGTTTCTCGTGCTCCTTCTGGGTGCCCGAATCAGGTTCCGGGATGCAGCAGCCGGTAGCGATGGGCACCGCCATCCAGGCTGACCTCAAGGCGGTAGGCATCAACTGCGAGATTCAGACCTTTGAATGGGGTACCTATCTGGACAAAGTCATTGTTCCGCCGGCAGAAGCCGAGTACGACATGTTCGAGATGTCCTGGATTGGCGACAATGGCGACCCCGACAACCATCTGTATATTCTGCTCAGCGGCGAACAGTGGCCGCCCCAGGGCTATAATATGGGTTTCTACAAGAATGATCAGGTTGACGCCCTGCTCAAGGAGGCTCGGACCACCCTGGATCGGGCCAGACGGACGGAACTTTATCAAGAAGCTCAAAAATTGATTGCCCAGGACCCCCCCTGGCTTATCATTGACCACGAAACGCAGATTGTGGTGATGGATAAGAAAATCAAAGATTTCAAACTTCATCCCACCGGACCGTTTCGCTTTGAAAGGGTCTGGCTTGAGGAGTAGGTTTGAGAGGCCAGTACGATAGCTGTAGAGGGAAGCTGTGAGTCGCTACATTGCCCAACGGACTTTAAGCCTGATCCCGGTGCTGATTGGCGTTACCTTGCTGGTTTTCTTGGTGATGCAGTTAGCGCCGGGTGATCCGGCTCAGATCATGCTCGGGCCAAAGGCAACTGAGACGTCGCTGGCCCAATTGCGGCATGAGTTGGGGCTGGATCAACCTCTCTACGTGCAATATGGCCGTTGGTTGGGCCGGGTGGTACAAGGAGATTGGGGCCGGTCAATCCAGCTCAAGCGCGAAGTGCTCCCCTTTATCCTGGAACGCTTTCGCAATTCGGCTTACTTGATGATTTTGGCAGTTTTGTTAGCCTGTTCGGTGGGGGTGCCGGCCGGCATCATCTCGGCCATCCGGCAGTATAAGCTGGATGACCGTATCGCCATGATTTTGGTGCTCATTGGTTTTTCCACACCAATTTTCTGGCTGGGGATTATGCTGCAGCTCATTTTTGGGCTAAAACTTGGCCTTTTGCCGGTATCCGGCATGTACTCACCCGGCCAAACCGGCCTCCTGGATCTGCTGCAACATCTCATCTTACCGGCGATGGCCCTGGCCACCGGGGCTGCCGCCATTATTGCCCGTATGACTCGCTCAAGCATGTTAGAAGTCATCCGGCAGGATTACATCCGCACCGCCCGCGCCAAAGGTTTGAGTGAACGGGTCACCACGAGTCGCCACGCCCTCAAGAATGCCCTCATCCCGGTGGTAACGATTGTGGGGTTGCAGGTTGGTTATCTGCTGGGCGGCGACATTCTGATCGAAATCGTCTTCTCTTATCCCGGCATTGGTTTAGCCATGGTAAATGGTATCCTGGCCAGGGACTTTCCCCTGGTGCAAGGGGCCATTCTATTGGTTGCCTCCTCTTATGTGCTGATCAATTTAGGCGTGGATATAGCCTACGCCTATCTGGACCCACGGATCCACTATGAGCAGTAAATCTGCCAGTAGTACCCAGCCTCAACCCTTCGACGTATCGGCCGAAGCGTCCAAGCCCGCTGCCGCGGTTGAGTCATCTTTCCGCGGGCGCAGTCTCACCGGGGAAGCCTTCCGCCGGTTGCGTCGAGATAAGATGGCAGTGGCCGGCGCTCTCTTATTGTTAGTGGCGGCTTCAATCAGCCTGCTGGCCCCGCTGCTGGCCCCGTATGACCCCATCGAGATCAACTTGAGCCAGCGGTTGTTGACCCCCGGTACGGAAGGTTACGTGTTAGGGACTGACCAGCTCGGTCGGGATATGTTGAGCCGGCTGATCTGGGGCGGGCGCATCTCGTTATTGATCGGTTTTAGCGCCGTGATGTTAGCCATGGTGTTGGGGGTGATGGTGGGTTTGCTGGCAGGATACTTTGGTGGAAAGACAGATACCGTGGTAATGCGTTTCATCGACATCCTGATGGCTTTTCCGGCGATTCTGCTGGCCATCACTATTGTGGCTTCCCTGGGGCCGGGTCTGCGCAACTCGATGATTGCTGTGAGTATCGTGGGGATTCCCTACTATGCCCGGATTGTGCGCGGCAGCGTCCTGTCGTTGCGCGAGCAGGAATTTATTCAGGCGGCTCGAGTCATTGGGGGCAGCCATTACCGGATCATTACCCGGCACATCTTTCCGAACACCCTGGCCCCGCTCATTGTGGCGGCTACCCTCGATGTTGGTTGGTTCATTATGGCTGCGGCCGGTCTTAGTTTCCTGGGCCTGGGCGCCCAACCCCCCACCCCTGAGTGGGGCGTGATGTTGAGTGAAGGCCGCCAATTCATTCGGAATGCCCCACATCTCTCTATTCTGCCGGGTACGGCGATCTTCCTGGTGGTTCTGGCGCTCAACTTTTTGGGAGATGGCTTGCGCGACGCTCTGGACCCCCGCTTGCGCCAGTAATAGTTTGGGCTGGTCAACCCGTTCCCCGCTGGGCCAGCACCACAATCTCACTCCGAGTTAATTCCTCAGCACTGTAGTCAGCCAGCTCAGCCTCGATTTCCGGGGTGAGGCAGCTTTGGGCGGCCTCATCCGGCTCAGTCAGCCATTGTTTGATCGTAAAATATTTTTCAAAAGCGGCTCGATATTGGCTCTCCCGCCACCGGTTCAGCGGCAGCGAGGGATCATTGAAATTCTGGCGCAGGTGCGTCCACGGTAGAACCGAGTCGAGCGATTGAAACGCGCCGGTCAGCGCCGGAAAGGGCCGCAGGTCGGCCAGCAGCAGACCGCCCGGCCGTAAAACCCGGGTCGCTTCGGCCAGCAAACTATCGACATCCGGGGCATGCTGGAGATAGTTGCTGCAAAGGATAATGTCGAAGCTGTGATCCGCAAAGCGCAGCCGGGTCAGGTCGGCCAGCTCGATCTTTACTTTGCCCCACCTGATTTTGACCCCGGCCTGCCGGGCCAGCGTCTCGTAGTAGGCGGCGGTGGCGCTGCGCCAGGTTTGCTGCTGGCGGCGGCGTTTGAGCCAGAATTTAAGGCCGGGCAGGGGTAAGTAAGCCGGCGGGATGTGCAGGTCAACGCCAATGGTCTGGTAGCCGGTCGAGCTGAAGAGCACTGTCTGTGGGGCCAGCAGACCGCAGGCCAGGTCCAGAATTTTGGCCTCCTTCAGCACCGCGTTTGCGGCTGTCAGCAGGGCCAGATTCCGTTTGAAGGCGGCGGCGTCGACTTCGGCCTGGCTAACCGAGTCGCTCAACGGCTGGTAATTGGCTGGATTTTGCAGCAGGGTGACGGTAAAGGCGCTCAGGTCAGGATGGCCGAATTCCTTGAGCATCGTTTTGACCGCCGGCTCCGGGCTGGCGGCGATCCACTGGATCAGCGCCGTAACGCCATTGATTTCTTCGGCCGTGTTGGTTAAAACCCGGTTGTCTTCGGGCGACAGAGTTGCTGCGCCGTGGCTGATGGTGCGCAGGTAGTTCAACCCTTCGGCCGGATTGAAGCAGGCGGCATACCAGGCGGCCGCCAACAAATGCCAGCGGCGGAGGTGGGACGGGGTGTCGCCGGCGGTATCCCGGCAAAAGGCGGCCAACCAGACGCCGGTTTCGGGCGCAGCCGGTTGAGCCAGGAGACGGTTGAATAGGGCCGGGAGTTTGGGCAGTGGCGGCGTCTGGCGGAACTGGCTGAAAAAGGTGACCAGCCGCGCATCTTGGGCGCGGGTCAGCCAGTTAGCCAGCAGCACGTGGCAGTCGAAATCGTTGGCGGCTTCGGCCAGTATTTCGTTGAGGTGGTCTTGCATCACCGGCTGGTTCATATTGAGCCACATCAGGTAAGGCCAGGCCTGCTCCACGTCGAACTGGGCCAGCCAGATCAAACTCAGCAGCCGCCAGCGCAGGTCATCGGCGGTGCTCAAGTGACCGCTGTTTTTGATCAATTCCAGCAACCACCCGGCCAGAGCTGGCTCAGCCGGCGTTTGCAGCAGGCGGCGCAGGTGATCGCTGACGTCGTCGGGAATAGGGTTAAGGGATGGTAAGGTTAAGGTTTGGGTCATGAATGCAGCTCCCCGGTTTAGATTTTCTGATTGCAACCCCTATCATTCGACGTGTTCGTCTTTTGGGTCGCTCATCCTTCGACTAGCTCAGGATGAGCGGTAGACAATCTGACCGTCGAAAATTGTCAAATCCACTTTCGTTTCTAGAATCTCCTCGGCCGGAATTTCAATGATATTTTGGGACAACATGATCAGGTCGGCCCACTTGCCCGGCGCAATCGAACCTTGAAGGTGCTCTTTGCCGGCCACAAAGGCCGGGCCGATGGTGTAGCCGTTGACAGCCTCGGCCACACTGATCCGTTCGGCCGGGTACCAGCCGCCAGCGGGGTGCTGGCCCTGATCTTGCCGGGTGACCGCGGCGTAAATGCCCAACATCGGATTGAGCGGAGCGACCGGCGCATCGGAACCCAGCGCCAGTTTAGTACCGTGTTCCAGCAGCGAGCGAAAGGCGTAGGCATAACGAGCTCGCCGCCCCCAGACCCGGTCAGCAGTCGGCCAATCGGTGCAGAGGTGAATGGGTTGAACAGAGGCAACGATCTTATATTGGTTCAAACGAGGTAAGTCATCGGGGTGGATGAGCTGCACGTGTTCGATCCGGTGGGGCGGGCTGGCGGTGGGGGAAGTTGGTTGCGGCGGAAGCTCGCTGAGCACGTCAAGAACTTCCCGCACGGCCAGATCGCCGATGGCGTGGATAGAGAGGGGAAAGCCGGCTCGTTGGGCCTGTTCGGCTAGCTGCCACAGCGCCTCGCCGGTGGTAATTGCCAGGCCGCGATTGGTGGGATCATGCTCAAATGGCTCGATCATGCGGGCAGTACGCGAGCCCATGGTGCCGTCGGCAAAGACTTTCACATGGCCAAGCCAAAGCCGGTCGTTGCCAAAGCCGGGCTGCAACCCAAGCGCGGCTGCCTCGGCCAGATGTTCGGCGGCGATGTTCATGTGGACGCGCAGTTTCAACTTATCTTGCCGGTGCAGCGCCTGAAACAGGCCAAAGCTCTGCCGGCCTTCATGCTGAACCCGTTGATCGTGGATGCCGGTCAGGCCCAACCGGTGGGCCTCGGCGATGGCTTCCTCCAGCCAGGTCAGCAAGGCAGCGCGGTCGGGGCGGGGGAGGTAAGGCTCAATCAATTGGAGGGCGTTCCATTCCCGCAAGATGCCGGTCAATTCGCCGGTGGCGTCACGCTCCAACTGGCCGCCGGTCGGGTCGGCCGTTTCACGGGTCAGGCCGGCCAGCCGTAAGGCGGCGCTGTTGAGCCAATAGGTGTGCATATCCATCCGCCGCAGCAGGATTGGCCGGTCAGGGGCCAACTCGTCCAGGTAGCGCCGGTGGGGTTGCACCTGCCACGGTCCTTCATCCCAGCCCCAGCCTTGAATCCAGGCGCCTACTTCCGCCTGGTCCGCCGCCTCACGGACGCGGCGACGGGCCTCATCAAAATCGGCCACCCCAAACAGGTTGACCTCGTGCTGGCGAATCGCATACTGAAGAAAATGGACGTGAGCGTCGGTAAAGCCGGGCAGGACCAGTTGGCCGTTAGCATTGATGAGTTGAGTTTTGGAGTCGGCCAACTCCCTTATCTCCTCATTGCTGCCAACGGCGATGATCCGGCCGGCTCGACAGGCTACCGCCTCAGCCCAGGGCCGGGCCGAGTCGACAGTATAGATACGGGCGTGGTGAAGAATTAGATCCGCTTTCATAGAACCACTCCAGAACTGCGAAAAAAGTTGTTTGAATGAGACGGCAAAAGCCGTTAATAAAGTCTGGCCCATTATGCCTCATTCCGGCTGATTTGTCTATCGACTTTGGCTTGGTTCAAAAATCCCCAAAAATTGGGGTTTTCTTCAACCCAAATCTGTTGTAATATTTCGATGAAACGTGATGATATCTTTTGGAGAAAGGAGACAAAAAGATTATGTTGTTCCTCCCCCGTGAAGAAGGTCAAGGCTTGGTAGAGTATGCGTTGATCCTGGTCCTGGTGGCCATCGTGGTGATCGCTATTCTCTTGTTGCTTGGCCCGGTTGTCGGCAACGTCTTCAGCAACATTGTTGGTAACCTCTAATTTTATTCGTTTAGCAATTTTGTTTATTGTCATAGAAAAGCCACCCGCTGAGGTGGCTTTTTCTATGCCGGGCAAAACGGCTCTTTGCTCGGTCAGGATATGGTCCATCTCTCGCCATTGCAGCACACTGAAGTTGCTTCGCTTGGGCAAACGGATAGAATAGTTTTATCTTCCACCTGGCAAGCTAAATCTAACAAAGGAGCGCCGTCAATGCCGTACCAAACCTTGATTTCGGTTGCAGAATTGCAGCAGCATCTTGGTAACCCTGATTGGGCCATTGTCGATTGCCGTTTCTCATTGAATGATCCCGATCGGGGCCGGCGGGATTACCTGGCCGCTCACATTCCCGGAGCGGTCTACGCCCACCTGGATAAAGACCTGGCCGGCCTGGTTGTGCCCGGCCAAACGGGTCGACACCCGCTGCCACCTGTGAACCTTTTTGTCCACACCCTGTCACAGTGGGGCATCGACGCTAGGGTGCAGGTGGTAGTGTACGATGACTTGGGGGGCGCTTTTGCCGCTCGCTTGTGGTGGATGCTGCGGTGGGTGGGGCACGATAACGTGGCCGTTTTGGACGGCGGCTGGCCCCACTGGCAGCAAGCCGGTTATCCGGTGCGGAGTGGGGTTGAGGAGCGGCCGCGACGTACTTTTTCGGCCAGGCTCCGGCCTGAGCTATTGGTTGAGGTAACGGAGGTAGCCGCGGCGGCTCGGGGCGCCGGGGCCTGCGTAATGGATGCGCGCAGCCCGGAACGGTATCGGGGTGAAAATGAGACGATCGACCCGGTAGCCGGCCGCATTCCGGGAGCAATTTCGGCCCCGTACGCCGATAATCTTGGCCCTGACGGCTTGTTTCTGCCGCCCGCCGAACTACAGGCTCGGTATGAGAAGTTGCTGGGCGAGGCCCGACCGGCTCAGGCCATTGTCTACTGCGGTTCGGGCGTTACCGCAGCTCACAATCTGCTGGCGATGGCCCACGCCGGTTTGGGGGATGGTCGCCTGTATGCCGGCTCCTGGAGCGAGTGGATTACCAATCGGGATCGACCTATAACCACGGGCTAGAAAAAGCCCTCGGCCCGATGCCAACTGGTAATTGGTCCGAGCTATTCCGGAACACCATTTTGGGCAATGACCTCACCGTACCAGTGGGCGCTTTGTTTGGGGATACGTCGCCCGGTTTCATACTCAACCCGCACCAACCCAAAGCGCTTTGACAGCCCGTGCGCCCACTCAAAATTATCCAGCAGGCTCCAGACGTAGTACCCCTTAACATTGACCCCGGCCTGAATGGCCTGATGGACGGCCAAAAGATGCGCCCGCAGGTAATTGATACGGCCCGCATCAGCTACAAAACCGTTTTCATCAGGAATATCATCAACCGCGCAGCCATTTTCGGTAATGAAGATCTTGGGATTGCCGTAATTCTCTTTGAGATTGAGCAAGGTGGCCGTTAGCCCGGCAGGATTGATCCCCCAACCCATGGCCGTCTGACCCCAATTTGGCGCAGAGACAAAATCCGCGTCCAGCTTTAGCAACCCGCCCCGATGAGAGAAGCGAACGGCGAGGGTCATATAGTAGTTCACTCCCAAAAAATCAATCGGCTGGTTAATCAAGTTCAGATCGTCAGCTTGTAGTTGGGGGGCATGGGGGCCAATCCACTCAAAAAGCGTGGCAGGATAGTGAGCTTTGAAGAGGGGGTCTAGAAAGAGGGCGTGGGTCATTTCATACCGGCGTTGGCAAGCGGCCTGGTCGGCTTTGGTCGCGGTGGCCGGTTGGCAATGCTGTAAATCCAGCACAATACCGATTTCACCTTTGTAGCCTCCCTGTCGAAACAGTTGCACAGCTTTACCATGCGCCAGCAGCAAATGATGGGCGGTTTGAAAAGCCTGAGAATAATCGGCCAGACCCGGCGCAAACTCACCAAAGGCGTGGCCAACAAAAGCCACCACCCACGGTTCATTGTGGGTGGCCCACATTGTCACCCGGTCGCCCAGTTTGTCAAACATCACGCGGGCGTAGTCGGCAAACCAATCGGAGCTGGCGCGGTTAGGCCAGCCGCCCCGCTCTTGCAGCGTCTGGGGAAAGTCCCAATGGTTGAGGGTGGCATTGGGTACAATCCCCGCGGCCAGCAGTTGGTCCACCAGCCGGTCGTAAAAATCTAAACCTTTCTGGTTAACGGCCCCGCGGCCGGCCGGCAGCACCCGCGGCCAGGAGATCGAAAAGCGATAGCTTGGCAGGCCCAACTCTTTGATCAAAGCCACATCTGCCGGCATGCGGTGGTAATGGTCGCAGGTCACGTCACCGGTGTCGCCGTTAAAAATCCGGTAGGGGCTGTGCGAGAAACGGTCCCAGATGCTTTCACCTTTGCCGTCCTCGTTCCAGGCTCCTTCAATCTGGTAGGCAGCCGTGGCTGCGCCCCACAGAAATCCTTCGGGAAATTGCCGTAAACTCATTTTAGATTCCTTGTTTACACCTTTGAGTTGTGCTTGGTGAAGTCGATCAATTCGTCAACATAAGCGAAGGCGAGACAGGTGACCGTATCGGCCCCGCCATAGTACACGGCCAGGCGTCCGGTGGCCGCGTCGGCCAGGGCGGCGCAGGGGAAGGCCACATTAGGCACATCGCCCACGCACTCATACAGCATCTGCGGCGAGAGCAGATAGGGTTCAGTCCGATACATCACCTTCCAGGGCTGGTCGAGATCCAGTAGCGCCGCGCCCATACTGTACACAAAGCCGTTACACGAGGTTAGCACGCCGTGGTAAATGAGCAGCCAGCCGGCGGTGGTTTCAATGGGTGTGGGTCCGGCGCCGATCTTGGTGCTTTGCCAACCGGCGGTAGCGCCCATCACATAGCGATGGCAGCCCCAGTGGGTCATATCGGGGCTTTCACTGTAGAAGATGTCACCAAAGGGGGTGTGGCCATTATCGCTGGGGCGGTTGAGCATGGCGTACTTGCCCTTGATTTGGCGGGGAAAGAGGACTCCGTTTCGGTTGAAGGGTACATAAGCGTTTTCCAGTTGGTAGAATGTTTCAAAATCATAGGTGTAACCTACGCCGATGGTGGGGCCATGATAACCATTACACCAGGTGACGTAATAGCGATCTTCTAGCCAGCAAACCCGCGGGTCATAGGCATGTTCAAAGGCGATGATATCGTTGATGGCCGGATGAGCGGGTAAGAATTGAATGCGTTCATTTTTAATGGTCCAATTGAGGCCATCCGGGCTTTTACCGCTGTGCATTTGCATGACCCGCCGTTTATCGTCGCAGCGAAAAACACCGGCAAAACCATCTTGATAGGGCACCACGGCGCTGTTAAAAATGCTGTTAGAGCTGGGGATTAAGTCGCGCGGGATGATCGGGTTGCGCTGCGAGCGCCACATCACATCCTGACAGCCGGCCGGTTTCTCTTCCCAGGGAATATTGGGCAGGGCCGGGCCAATGATTGTTGGTTTGATATTTGACATAATTGCTGTTCCTATGGTGGTCATTCTGCCCTACAGCTTGCTACATGCCACAAAATGATCCTGTTCTACCTCTATCAGTGGGGGTCGGTTGCTGGTACAGCTTTCATCTTTAGCGGCCAGTGGACATCGGGCGTAGTAGACGCAGCCGCCGGTGAGTTCTGACTGCTTGGCTTTTGCCTCCGCCGCCACCTTTACCTCTACCTCGTCCCATTTCTTATCCAGGCGCGGCACCGCCGCCATGAGCATTTTGGTATATGGATGAAGCGGCTGGTTGTATATTTTTTCGGTCAAGCCCATCTCCGCCACACAGCCGCGATAGAGAATCACCGATTTTTCACTGATATAGTAGCCCAGCGAGAGATCGTGCGTGATGAAAAGGATTGATAGCCCCCGCGATTTGAGGTCTGCCAGCAAGTTGAGCACATCGATGCGGGTGGAGGCATCGAGCATGCTGATGATCTCATCAGCCACCAGAAACTGAATATCCAGCAGGAGGGCGCGGGCGATCAGAAGACGTTGAAGCTGTCCGCCGCTGAGCTGGTGGGGAAATTTATTTAAGACAATATCGGGGTTCAAGCCAACCGCTTCTAAGGAACTGTTGACCTTGTTTTGCCAGGTCTGCCCCTTTACCTCCGGGAAAAACTCATCCCTGATGATGCCGAAAACCCGGTCAGCTTTGAAGATGGGGTTGTAAGAGCTGAACGGATCCTGGAACACACCCTGCACCCAGCGGTGGTACTCCTTCAGCGACCGCCCTTTGAGGGTCGAAAGGTCAACATCGTTGAAGAGAATCGATCCCGAGCTTATCGAGATCAGGCCCAGGATCATCTTCCCGATGGTGCTCTTTCCGCTGCCGCTCTCGCCGATGAGGGAGACAACTTCCCCATCGCTGACCTCAAAACTGACGTTCCTGACGGCGTGGAGTTCCTTTCCGCCGAAGGTGCCAACCTTGTAGACTTTGGAGATATTATCGAGCTTAAGCATTCGCTCCGACCTCCTGCCAGCAGGCAACGGAGTGCCCCGGCTCGATTTCGATAAAAGGCGGGTCTTCCAAGCATTTCTCAAAAGCGATGGGGCACCGTTCCCTGAAGCGGCATCCGGTTGGTGGATCGAGTAACAACGGCGGATTGCCGGGAATGCCGGTTAGTCTTTTCTGGGAATATTTCACGCCCACTTCCGGTAATGACGAAATCAGCAGTTTGGTATACGGATGCCGGGGTGAATTTATGATCACCTCGGTAGAGCTTTTTTCAACCAGTTTGCCGGCATACATGATCATAATGCTGTTGGCAATCTGGTACAGGATCGACACATCATGAGTGATAAAGATAATACTTTTTACAAATCCCCGGTCCCGAAATTCGACCAGCATCTTGGTAACCGCCATTTGGGTGGAAACATCTAACGCTGAAGTGATCTCGTCGGCAATGAGGAGTGACGGATTCAGCAAGGTAGATAGAACCATCACCATTCTCTGCTTCATCCCGCCGGAAAGCTCAATGGGGTACATCTGCAACGCATCATAGGACAATTCAACCAGATCAAGTCGCCGTTTTAACTCGGGCAGCGTGGTTTTGTAGTTAACTTTTCTCGATTCGAGCAGTTCTGCGATCATCTTGCCTATTTTTCGGGTCGGATTCAGCGCGCTCATAGCGTACTGCGGGATGATAGAAACCTGCTCGAAGCGGAAGGCGTTCATCTTATCCGAGTCCCAGATGGGTAACTCTGCACCGTCGAGTTTTATCCTGCCGGCGACATACCTCATGCGGGTGGTCAGGCGGATCAGGCTGTAGCCCAGGGTGGTCTTGCCGCACCCTGATTCCCCGGCCAACCCCATGATTTCCCCATCCGCCAGGCTGAATGTGGCGCCTTCCAGGGCTTTAACATCCCCTTTGAGGGTTTGATAATAGACGGTGAGGTTTTCTACTTGTAAACTCACAATTTCACATCTCCCTGAGCTTGGGATTGAAGACTTCGTCGAGGCCAACATTCATAACGTACAACGCGCCGACAATGGCCGTAATTGCCAGACCCGGTGGAATGAACCACCACCACATCCCTAGAATAAGCGCGCTCCAGAGCACTGCATTGTTCATCATCAGACCGAGTGATATCCCCTTGGTTGGACCAAGGCCGATGAAGTCCAGGGTGGCCGCAATGAGGATGGCCCCCCCAAACTGCAAGATGAAAGTCATGAAAAGATAGGACATCATATTCGGCGCAATCTCGGTGAAGATGATCTTCCAGGAGTTCATGCCGCTCAGCTTGGCCAGGTCGACGAAATCTCTGGAGCGTAACGAAAATGTCTGGGCTCTGATAGCTCTGGCCGCCCATGGCCAGGCCGTACAGCCAATAAAAATGCTTTCGGCAAGAACACCTCTCACCTCAAGATAGGCGGCGATAATCAGCAGGATGGCCAGGGTTGGAATAACCAGGACGATGTTGGTTAGCGTATTGAGAAATTCGTCAACCAGCCCGCCGCGATAACCGGCCGTGAAACCAACAACCACACCGATAAGGGTGCCAAGCCCGCCACCGACAATTCCCACCAGGAATGTTGATCCGAGGCCGAGGACAAACTGGGTGAAAACATCCTGTCCAAAGGTGGTGGTCCCGAACCAATACTCGGCTGAGGGTGGCTGAGAAGGCGGCCCCACGTAATCATCCGGGGAGTAATCTGTAAGCAGCGGGCCAACAAATGTAAGGATAACAAAAAAGAGTAAGACGGTTAAACCCACCTTTAGTTTGTTGTTCCTTAGAGCAAAGTAAAGAAATTCATTTTTCTTCAGGGTCATCATGCTGCTTCACCTTGCATCCCTATTCGCGTTCTCGGGTCTACCAGGACATAAACGATATCAATGGCAAAATTGGCCAGCAGCACACCAACAATGATAAAGAGAAAACATCCCTGGAGTAAGAAGTAATCCTTATTCTGAATAGCCTGAAGAATCAGGTAACCGATGCCGGGGTATGAAAACACGATTTCTGTGGCCAAAGCACCGGCCACGATGACGCCCAGGTCAAGCGCCAGCCCGGTGAGTTGAGGCAGGATGGCGTTATTGAAAGCGTATTTTCTGACCAGTTTTCTTGGCGCCCCCAACGCTTCGAGGTAGTGAGAATAATCGGCTTCGAGTTCGTAAATGATCATATTCCTCATGCCAATTGCCCAACCACCAAACTTCACCACAAAGAGGGAGGCGAAGGGTAAGAACCAGTGCATCAGGAGGCTGCCGATAAAGGCCCAGGAGAAGGAAGGCTTCATAGCGTAGCTATAGGCACCCGAAATCGGAAAGATGCCCAGAACTATGCCCAGTGCCCAGGCCAGCAAGATCCCAAGCCACATATAGGGAGTGGCCGTCAGAATGTACCCAAGTGGCAAGATAGTATTGTCGAGCCGCCTGGATCGCGCCGCGAAAGCGCCAAAATAATTTCCGGCAAACCAGCTCAACAGGATCGCCGGAAGTAATAAGAAGATGTCATAGGGCACGGCCCTCATGATGACCTTGATAACCGGCTGGGGAAACAAAAATACGCTTGTGCCCAGATCGCCATGGAAAAGAGCTTTCCAGAAATTAAGGTACTGCTGCCAGATGGGTAAATCCAGGCCAAAGGCTTCGGTGTAATAAGTGTACATCACCTGAGCCGCCTCGGCCCGTAAACCGGCTCTCGCCAGCATAACCTGAACCGGATTGCCGGGCATGAAGCGCGGAATCAACCAGTCGATAGTCACTGCCAGGAAAAATGTAAGGACATAAATAAGCAGTTTTCTTCCAAAATAGCGCTTCACCTTGCCTCCTTCTTGGTAGAAGGTTATAGAAAAACGCCGCCCCTCCCGCAAACTCAACAGGAGGGGCGGGGCCTACTTCACCACAACGGGGGGTTGGGGTGGTTGGTGAACCGCCCCGACGGATGCGCTCGTTCAACTGGAACGTATCCCGGCGGGGAGGTAATTGGCTACTTTACTCCTGAGGCGTCGGTTTCAACTCGGTGAGCATACGGATGGCCGTCATGTTCCAGTAGCCGCGCCAGGTGGTCGGCAAGTAGTGATTGGCGCCTTCTGCTGACGACGGCCAATTTGTCCAGACCGCATTGCTGTACTGGGCCCACATCCCGTTGTACCACAACGGGATCAGCGGCATATCCGTGAGGTGGATTTCCTGGAGCTGCGAGATGATGGCCTTCATCCCCTCTACGTCATCGACCGGGGTCTTATCAAGTTGGTCGACCAGGTCGAAGGCTTTCTTGTTGTCGTACCGCCCATAGTTGCCGTCCTGCATGGTCGCAATATCGGCGATGGGGTTCTGGAACATCCAGTCATAGTATGCCCAGGGGGTGTTGCTCAGTTGTTCCTGATTGTCGATGGCCATGTCGAACGTACCGCTTAAGCGGGCATCCAGATAGCCGGGGTAGTCCGGGTAGTCAGGCTGAAGGTTGATGCCGACGGCCTGGGCGCCGTTGGCAATGACCTTGATCGACTCCATCCAGTCCGTCCAACCGAACGGAACGATGATCTTCAGCTCGATCTTGGAACCATCTTTGGCCTCGACGAAACCATCGCCATCGATATCCTTGTAACCGGCCTTGGCCAGTATCGCCTTGGCTTCCTCCGGATCGTAGCTGAAGCCCAGTTTGTCAACCACGGTCTGGTCAATGTACGGCTCCCAGACCGGCAGCAGACCGGTTGGATTGGCCTTCATAACAATATTGCCATAGACGACCTCGACGATTTGGTCGGTGTTAACGGCAAAGGCCATCGCCCGGCGGAAGGACGGATCATCCATCGGTTTTTTGGTATTGTTCATGATCAACCAGGCCGTATTGGCCGAGAGCATATAGGGTGGATCCGGGTAGTAGGTCTGAATGCCGTAGCCGCTTTTTACCAGCGTGGCGATGCCCGGCAGGAAGTTGTTGCTCAGGTCGAGGCCACCCTGGAGAACCAGACCCAGGGCGACGTTGTTGCTGCCATTGACGATATCCACAATCCGCTTGGGGGCCGGATCCAGGCCCAGTGCTGCCTTGGCCCACCACTTGTCGTTCTTTACCCAAACCATTCTATCCTGATCGTGGGTATCATACAGGTATGGGCCTGTGCCGACAGGATTCTCATTGGCTCCGGCGGCGATCTCATCGGCAGTTTTATCTTTCCAGAGATGCTGTGGAACTATTGGAACCTGGTAGAGGTAGTAGGCCCATTCCTGGTAGAGAGGCTCGCTGAAGGTGAACTGCAAGGTGTTATCATCCACCTGCTTGATATTATCCAGCCAGTTCGACAGCGGGCTGAAGAAAATCGCTGCTTTGTCGCTAAGCTCAAAGGTGAATTTCACGTCGGCCGCGGTGAAGGGTTTACCGTCGCTCCAGGTGACGCCCTGGCGAACCTTCAATTCATAGACATTATCACTCGTCCACTCGCCACTCTCGGCCAGCCAGGGTGTATACTCATTGATGAGCGGATCATAGATGAACAACGTTTCATAGGCAAGGCCAATGGTGCCCATGGCATAATTCCCCTGGTTAAAGGGATTCCAGCTTGATGGCGGGCCCCACTGGGTGCCGCTGGTGTATAAGGTCTCGCTCCGCTCGTAAGTGCCGCCTTGCGCGCTGGCCTCTTGGGCGGGACCCCAGGCTCCCAGCACCAAGAGCAGAACCACCGTGATACTCAAAACTTTTATCAGCCGGGTTTTCATACTTTTATCCTCCTTGATAATATTGAAAATTGTTTTAACCATACTTATGTACCGTCGATGCTCAACAGGTTGGTTCGGTCATAAACCTCCTTTCGCGCCCGGTGGGTTGGCCAGGCTGCTTTCCAACGGCCTCCCCCGGTCCAAGAAAAAGACACAACCCAGTTTTTTCTTCACTCTGAAGGAACAACTTTGTAGGTGCGCGGCGGGCCTACCGAAGCCCGCTCAATCAAATTCACCCCGGTGGTGACCTTAATCATCGGCCGGTTGGGGAATTTGATCCGGTCTAACAACAGTTGCACGGCCACTTGACCCAACGTTATTCGGTCCACACGAATGGTAGTAATAGGCGGGGTAGTAAACTGGACCATATTGATGTCGTCAAATCCAACCAATGAGAAGTCGTCAGGCACAATGTAGCCCAATTTTCTGAGCTGTCTCAAAACGCCGACGGCTTGCTCATCATTGGAACAAATCATGGCGGTCGTTTTGGGGGCCTGGCGGAGTATCTCCAAAACCGCCCATTGACCATCTTCATAAGAGAGATTGGGCGGTGTAACGATTGTTGGCTCTAAGTTATGTCGTCGAATTGTCTCTTCATAACTCAGCCGCCTTTCTACAATACTGGCGTGATCAGGGCCGCCAATGAGCGCAATGTGACGATGACCGTGGTCGATGAGGTATTCGGTCGATAATCTTACCCCGCGCCAATTGTCAATCATCACGGTATCCCAGCGACAATCCGGGAAACAGTTATCGACCAGGACAATTGGCAATTGGGACAATTTACCGAGCGACTCCACGATCTCTTGGGGAATTCCGCCTCCCACCACAAACAGGCCATTGATGTTATTATCTTTGACTGAGGGGGGGAGAGAATGAAGCTGGCTGCCGGTAAAATTTAGCGTATTAAAAGAGAGGTTGATGTGCAGTTCATGGCAAATTTGTTCAACGCCGTGGAGAACATCGGCATAAAAAGGGTTAGAAGTTATATCTTGGGGAAAAGTTTTGTTTAAGAAACCTAAGTGCGTAACGCGCGGATTGGAAAAGGGGGCCCGTTTTGAGTGACTGTAGCCTAATTCCTGGGCTACCGTAAAAACACGTTGCCGGGTTTCGTCACCGACACCCGGTTTGTTATTCAGCGCACGCGAAACAGTGCCAATGGATACTCCTGCTTTATCGGCAACCTGACGAATGTTAGCCAAAGCGACCTCGCTTTCAAAAAGCAGTTTTGTTTAGGCAACTGTTTACTAAACAAGTTTGTAAACAGTTTATCACATTTCGAACAGGTTGTCAAGATCAAGATGCTATTTTTACCATCAAATTAGTTAATAATGGGGCATAGTTTGACACAGTTCATAAAAATGGGGTCATTTGTTAGTACAAATAACCCCATTGTTTATCAATTTTTTATAAAACTGTTTAGTTATTTAGGTAGTTGCTGAACCGGTTTGTTGGGCTATGCTTTTGTTTTACGTTCCCGACAGACTCTTATTGCCAGGCCCGCTCTCATCCCTCAGCCCTCATTCCACCGTTACACTTTTGGCTAAATTCCGCGGCTGATCCACATCGGCCCCGCGCCAGACGGCCATATGATAAGCCAGTAGTTGCAACGGAATCACCGAGATGATCGGCGTAATCAACGGGTGGGCTTTGGGAATGATTAGCAGATGATCTGATTTCTGAGCCACCTCCTCATCCCCGGCATTGATCAGGGAGATGACGATACCGTTGCGGGCGCGCACCTGCTCGATCTGGCTGATCATTTTGTCGTAAACGTTATCCTGGGTCACAATCGAGACGACCGGCATATGCTCGTCGATCAGGGCGATTGGGCCATGTTTCATCTCGCCGGCCGGATAACCCTCGGCGTGGATATAGCTGATCTCCTTGAGCTTCAGCGCCCCTTCCAGAGCTACCGGATAGTTAAGACCCCGCCCCAAAAAGAGAAAATGTTCCAGGTGATGGTAGAGCCGGGCCAACTCATCGTAATCATTGTAGCCATCGGCCAACACCTGGCCGGCCAAATCCGGCAGGTGCGCCAGGGCCTGAGCCAGTTCCCTACTCTCGGCCTCGCTTAACTGGCCCCGCAGTTGGCCCAGGTACATCCCCAACAGGATCAGGTCGGTCAGGGTGGCGGTAAAGGCTTTGGTGCTGGCCACGCCGATTTCCGGGCCAGCCTGCATTAAGATGCTGCCATCGCTGATGCGGTGGGCCATACTGCCCTGCACGTTGACAATACTCCACAACCTGGCTCCCTTGCTCTTGCCCTCTGCCATCGCCGCCAGGGTGTCAACCGTTTCGCCCGATTGGGTAATGGCCAACACGGCCGTTTTGTCATCGATGAGCGGGTCGCGATAGCGATACTCCGAGGCGTAATCAACCGTCACATTGACCCTGGCCAGCCGTTCGATAATAAATTTGCCCACCAGCCCGGCATAGGCCGAGGTGCCGCAAGCCACAATATCAATCCGGTGCAGCGCCCTGGCTTCCGCCGGGGTCAGCCGCAGCTCCTCCAGATTGACCCGGCCGGTCATAAAATCGATCCGGCCGCGTAGGGTATCCTGGATCGATTGGGGCTGCTCGTGGATCTCCTTCTGCATAAAGTGCTTGTAACGTCCTTTGACCGCGCTGATGGGATCCCAGGTGATATGTTGGGCCGTTTTGGTCAAGGGGGTGCCGTCAAGTTGGCTAAATTCAACCCCGGCGGCGCTGATGACCGCCAGTTCCCGATCTTCCAGAAAGACAACCTGCTGGGTATGTTCCAGAATGGCGGGGATGTCGGAGGCCAGGAAATTCTCACCTTGTCCCAGACCGACAATCACCCCACCGGCATTGCCCAGGCGGACGGTAATGATCTTGCCCGGTTCCCGTTTACTGATCACAGCGATGGCGTGGGCGCCGTCCAACAGGCTGAAAGCCCGCCGGCAGGCGCCTACCAGGTCATTACCCTGGGCCAGGAACTTGTCGATCAGGTGGGTGATGACCTCGGTATCGGTGTCGGATTTGAACTGGTGTCCTTCTCGTTGGAGTTGGGCGCGCAGGGCCATAAAATTTTCCACAATCCCGTTTTGGACCACGGCCACGGCGTTGGCTTCATCCACATGGGGATGGGCGTTCCGCTCGATGGGCGGCCCGTGGGTGGCCCAGCGAGTATGGCCAATCGCCAGGGGTCCCTCCAGGGGCCGTTCTTGCAACTTGAGTTCGAGATTGATCAATTTGCCTTCGGCCCGGCGAATATCCAGCTCGCCATTGACCGAGGCGATACCGGCGGAATCATAGCCTCGATATTCCAGCTTTTTTAAGCCGTTAAGCACAATGGCGGAGGCGCATTTTCCGCCGACGTAACCAACAATACCACACATTGCCGAATCTCCTTTAGCTAAGTTTAGGTTGAGAATGGAGTCAAATTTGGGCAGACAGCAGGTAACGGGTAGCAAGTTGCCGGGACATGTGACAGGTAGCAGATTGCAAGTAGCAAAGGATGGGCAGACATCAGACAAAGACAGTCTGGTCTGCCTTTTAGCTACCGTCTACTGATGACCGTTTGCAGTTTGCCGTTTGCTGAATTTGCCACTGCCTCTCTTTTGTGCCGCCAATTGCTTGAACGGTTTTGAGGAAAGGCTTGCTTCCCGGGGCGGGAATTGAGGACGAATCGGGTCGGGGGGTGGCCACCCGGCAGGTATCCGCCGAAACCTTCGATAGACCTGCTCCTCGTCACCCGGCCTCAGAAGGATGAATGATGAAGGCGGAAGGATGAATTTTTGTTTTACTTCATCCTTCATCCTTCTCCCCTCATCCCTCCGAAGCCGGGTCTGGCGCTTGATGTCCTCGTTGCAGGTTGTTAGCTTTGGGTCATAAACAAACTCCTTTCTGTCCGGTCATTACTCCTGAACTGGCTACTCTAAATTTTAGCAGGTATTTGATCAGCCGGATACCCCAAAATCTGGCGATTTTGAACGAAAAATAGTCAGTTTATCAAATCTTCAATCTGGATGGTATCACAAAAAAGTTTGAATCCGGTTGGAATATTGCCGGAAAAAAGTAAGAGATTGCAGCAGCAATGCCCCTGCTTTTGCCGCCCAAAGACAACCTCAATCAGATTTTTGGGGTTATTCTTTATACCTTCCTTAACCCCGTTAAATGCCCAGGGTGGCCTCGATAATGCCCCGGTAGCCTCTGGCCGCAGCCACCAGTGAGTCAATCTCAATCTTCTCGTCGACCACGTGGGCATCGGCTTCGCCAGCCGGCCCAAAGCCGATGGTCGGCACACCGGCAATACCGGCGCTGTAGGCCGCGTTGGTGCAGAAGCGATAAGCGCCAAAGGCGGGCGTCAAACCGGCCCGGCGCAAACCCTGGAATGCCTGCTGCACAAACGGTTCACTTTCCGGCAACAGCCAGGCCGGGAAAAATTTTACCCCCCGCACTACTGCACCGGTGTAGCACTGGTGCTCGCCCTCGGCCAACCGCGCCTTTAGATTGATGCCGGCCAGTTCCGGTAACGCGGTGAGACTGGACAGCACCTCTTCAGCCGTTTCGCCGGGCAGCAGGCGGCGGTCGTAGGTAACCTGGCAGCGGCTGGGAATAACCGAATAGCCCGGATAGGGTTCGGAAATAATGTCGGTCAGGGCCATGATCGCCGGCCCCAACAGGGGATGGCCGGGCAGCGACATTTTGTCGATGGCCTGGATGACTTTCATCATTTCCAACACGGCATTGAGACCCTGCTGCGGGGCCGAGGAGTGGGAGGGCCGGCCAATGGTTTCTAACTGGATTTCGGCCCGGCCGCGGCCGCCCCGGTTCAAGTTGAGGCTGGTCGCTTCGCCGATGACCACAAAATCCGGCTTCACCTGCTCCATCACCGACTTCAAGGCGCCGCCTTCAAAGACTTCCTCCAGCACCGAGACGCTGATCACCACCCGGCCGGCCAAACTGGCCCGGTCGACGCTGGCCGCGGCGTGGATCATGGCTGCTACCGCGCCCTTCATATCGGCTGAACCCCGGCCGTAGATTGCCCCACCGTCGATGTGGCTGCCAAAGGGATCGGTTTGCCAGGGCACCCCCGGAGCAATGCCGACGGTGTCAGCGTGGCCGTCGAATAGGAGCGTCGGCCCGGTCTGGGCGCCTTCGATCACCCCAATGGCGTTGCCGTAGTCATCCAGCCAGACCTGGTCGTAGCCCAGGCTGCGCAGTTCAGCTTCGGCCCGCCGGATGACCGCTTGTTCCTGACCGGGCGGGCTGGGCAGCCGGATCAAATCCTGGGTGAAAGCAATGAGTTTATCGATATTCATCTTAGGTTGCTCCTTTAAGGATGGTTATCAGTGGTCAGTTGCCAGTTATCAGTTTGTCAGTTATCAGTTTGTCAGTGGTCAGTTATCAGTTTGTCAGTGGTCAGTTATCAGTTATCAGGAGTCAATGAACGGTCTGGCTAATTACTGATCACTGATCACTGATCACTGATCACTGATCACTATTCACTATTCACTATTCACTGTTCACTATTCACTGTTCACTGATGAAGAAATAATCTTACTCCCGGCCGGGCCTGGTGTCAATCGCCTGAGCGACCATGGCTCCTTGAGAATTTTGGTAACAAGTTCCATATCCAGTAGGGGCGACCGGCGGTTCGACTGAGGGGTTCGGCTGAGGCTCACCCGAAGCCCTTACCGAAGGCCAGTCGCCCCTACCAATAGGGGAATATGGGGGAATACCAGGCCAAATCCCGAAGAATCGGTAAGAAATCTCCCCGTCAGGCAGTCAATCAGGGTAAGATAGATTTGCATCTTAAGAAAAAAATTTCTATAATGTATTTTGAAATAAGTTTTTCTTATACTTACTCAGGGTTAAGACGAAACGTGATGCATTTTCACCCGGTTGAAGTTAAGGCCATCGAGCATGTCAACTGCACCTGTTGTACGGTTTGCTTGTGTTGCGGCGCGGTCTCAGCCAGACCGATGACTCGACGGGGTGAGAATATTGTAGAGCTATAAAGTCTTTTAGTCGTACCGGTATATAGGTACCCAGGCCCATCGAGTTATCGATGGGCTTTTTTGTTTTGGGTTAAATCAATGGCGCAAAGGAGGAACTTTTAGATGAGGCAACGCGAGGATACAGGCGTAAGCTCGTCGTGGTTGTGTTAGGAGCGAGAAGCCAAATAGATATGAAATGCTGCAAAATAATTCAAATTAATTTGAGAAGGAGAGTCACAAAATGAGTAATAATAATTATGTTAAAGCAGAAGCCCTGGTCAGCACCCAGTGGGTGGCCGACCATCTCAACGACCCCACTATCCGCCTCGTCGAATCCAATGAGGACGTTACCCTATACGACGCCGGTCATATTCCCGGCGCCGTCAAAATCGACTGGTTCGGTGAGCTCAACGACCCGATCATCCGTGAATACCTCGACGCCCCTCGCTTTGCTCAACTCCTGGCCCACAAAGGTATCGGGCCCAACACCACCGTTGTTTTCTATGGCGACAAGAACAACTGGTGGGCCACGTACACCTTTTGGGTCTTCCAACTCTTTGGTCACACGAATGCCAGGATTATGAATGGCGGCCGCCAGAAGTGGGTTGAAGAAGGTCGCCCCTTGATCGCCGAAGTGGTCCGCTATCCCGAAGTGGCCTACCCGATTCCAACGCGGGATGATCGCAAAATTCGGGCTTTCCGGGATGACGTGAGGCAGCACATCCAGGCTAAAGGTACGCTGGTGGATGTCCGCTCGCCGGAGGAGTACAGCGGGGAGTTGTTGCATATGGCCAGTTATCCCCAGGAGGGGGCTTTGCGGGGTGGGCACATTCCGGGGGCGCGCAACATTCCCTGGGCCAGGGCAGCCAATGCGGATGGCACCTTCAAGTCGGCGGCTGAGTTGAGAGCACTGTATGAGGCCGAAGGGGTAACTCCGGATAAAGAGGTGATTACCTACTGCCGGATTGGGGAGCGGAGCAGCCATAGCTGGTTTGTGTTGACTTACCTGCTGGGTTATCCGCAGGTGCGTAACTATGATGGCAGTTGGACTGAGTGGGGCAATCTGGTTGGGGCGCCCATTGAACGGTAAGGAGGCAGAATGGTCAAACAAGTGGATACTACCGCCATCAAATTCAATCAGGCCGCGATTATCAGCCTCACTCTGCTCGGCTTTCTCCTCAATCAGCCCTACCTGGTGTTGTTTGTCGGCCTGGTTATGGCCGTGGGCACGGTCTGGCCGCAAGCGGCTTTGTTCAAGCTGATCTATTTGAGGTTGCTCAAGCCCAACAACATCTTGACCGCTAACATCATTAGCGATGATCCGGCTCCGCACCAGTTTGCCCAGGGCGTTGGCGCGCTCTTTCTGCTGGCCGGCAGTAGCGCCTTGCTGGTCTTCAACCAGGTCGTTCTGGGCTGGGCGCTGGCCTGGATCGTCATCATCCTGGCGGCGGTCAACCTGTTCTTCAACTTCTGCGCCGGCTGCTTTGTCTATTACCAACTGGACCGGGTTGGCCTGATCCCTCATTCTAACCGGAGTTGAGTTATGGCGGAACGCTTCATTATCACCCTGACCATTATGGGCGTTTTGGCCTTGTTGTGGCTGAGCTGGCGCTATTACAAGGCCAGGCTGATCCAGACCATCCGGCCGACTGGCCTATCGACCGGCAAGCCAACCCTGCTCTACTTCACCGGCGAATATTGCACTGCCTGCAAGTATCAACAAACACCAATCGTGGAGCAAATCAGCGCCAAGCTGGGTGAGGCCGTGGTCGTCAAAACGGTTGATGTTTCAGTTCAGCCCGAGATCGCCGGCCAGTTCAAAGTATTGACACTGCCAACCACGGTTGTGTTGGATGGGCGCGGGCAGGTCAAAGCCATCAACTACGGCGTTACTCAGCAACATCAGCTTGAAGCGCAGTTAATCTGAAACCTTAAAAAGGAGCGATCAATGAGTGTAACTGAAGAAGTCCTCAAGGCTAATGAAAGGTATGCCCAGAGGTTTACGCTAGGTAATTTGCCGATACCGCCCGGACGTAAGTTGGCTATTGTTGCCTGTATGGATGCCAGGATGACTGTGGAACAGATCTTGGGGCTAAAAACCGGGGAGGCCCATATCATCCGTAATGCCGGCGGCATTATCACCGACGATGCCTTGCGCTCGCTGATAATTTCTCATCACCTGTTGGGTACCCAGGAGTTCATCCTAATTGAGCACACCGATTGTGGTATGTTGACCTTCACCGACGAGGCGTTGCAGGCCAAGCTGCGCCAAAAAACCGGCACCGACGCCGTCGCGCCGAGTCGCTTTCACGCTTTCGCTAACCTGGCCGAAAATGTGAAGCGCCAGATCGAGAAAGTGAAATCGCATCCCTGGATTCCCGCCCACATTCCGGTTCGGGGCTTCATCTA
Organism: uncultured Caldilineaceae bacterium; assembly: GCA_964398055.1. Taxonomy (GTDB): domain Bacteria; phylum Chloroflexota; class Anaerolineae; order 4572-78; family J111; genus CAYNLK01. The sequence continues at coordinate 48,934 of CAYNLK010000028.1, read as the reverse complement.
CGATGTCAAGACCGGGCGGTTGAATGAAGTGGCCGCCTGATCGAGTTGTTTGTCTTTCCGGCTGAATAACTCTAAAAGCAAGGACTGGTCTGGCAAACCAGTCCTTTTTTGGTAATCTTGGACTTTGGAGTCGAGGCTTTAACCGGAAATTCTGGGCCAGACCCGGCAGAGCCGATTGATTTGACAATGATAAAAGTATGTATTATAGTTTGCAGCAATATTACACCACAACCTAAATTGAAGTTGTACCACCACAAAGAGCGTGATGCGTGCAATTTACTACTAACCTCTCAGCGAATACCCCGATCAATTCACTCACCCGGATACGGGCGCAGTTGCCGACCCTGGCTACTGCCGAAGCGCGCGTAGCCAATTGGGTGATGCAGCAGCCGGAGAAGATTATGTCGCTTTCGATGGCTCAGGTGGCCCAGGCGTGCGGGGTGAGCGATACTACGGTGCTCCGGTTTTGTAGAAACGTCGGCTTTCAGGGCTACACCGACCTTAAATTATCGATTGCGCGTGATCTCACCAGCCCCACCCAGGTGATTCATGACGACATTGCCGAGGATGATCCCCCGGCCGTCATTGCTCGCAAGGTCTTTATGTCTAACATCCAGGCTATGTACGATACCCTCGAAGTCCTGGATGAGCAGGCCCTGGTGCAAGCCATTACTCTTTTACAAAATGCCAGGCAGATTTTGATCGTGGGGGTCGGTACCTCAGCCCCGATTGTGCACGGCATGTATAATATGCTGATGCGTTTGGGCCTCAGTTGCAAAGCCCAAACCGACTCTTATTTACAACTTATGGAAGTGGCCCTGCTGGGGCCGGGTGATGTTGTCGTGGGGATTTCCCAGTCCGGTAGTTCCAAAGACCCGGTCTATACCTTGCAGCAAGCCAAAGCCAATGGTGTCTCCACCATCTGTATCACCGGTAATGCCCAATCGCCTATCACCCAATATGCCGACGTGACCTTGTTGAGTGTGGCCCGTGAAGCCCGGATTGAAGCCATTGCCTCCCGAATAGCCCAGATGAGCATTGCCGATGCTCTCTACATTATCGTTGCCCTCAATAATATCGATGCCGCCATTCAGAATGAAAAACTGATCTGGGATGCGTTGCTTCCGAAGATGTTTTGAGGTGGGGGTTTAATGAACGTTAACGGAAAACATTATCGGACCATCTGGTTGCACCAAAGCAACCCGACCATTGTGCAGATCATCGATCAACGGCATCTGCCCCACCAGTTTGTGATCGAAGAGCTGACCACGGTTGAGGATGTGGCGCTGGCAATCAAGGACATGCATGTGCGGGGGGCCGGTTTGATCGGCGCGACCGCCGGCTTTGGCATGTATCTGGCGGCCCTGGTTGCTTCACGGACATCCAGGCCGGCGTTTATGGCTGATCTGAAGATTGCCGGCGACAGATTGCGGGCCACCCGGCCCACCGCGGTCAATCTGGAATGGGCGGTGAAACGCCAACTGGCTGCCGTTGAGCAGGCCGGCCCGGATATTGAGGCTATGATCGAGGCGGCTTTGCACACGGCCCAGGCTATCGCCGACGAGGATGCAGAGTATTGCCGGCGGCTGGGGGAACATGGCAAAGCGATCATTGAGCAGATCAGCGCCCAAAAAGGGGGCGAGCCGGTGAATGTACTCACCCATTGCAACGCCGGCTGGCTCGCCTTTGTCGATTATGGGTCGGCCACCGCGCCTATCTACGCCGCCCATGATGAAGGGATTGCCGTGCATGTTTGGGTAGATGAAACCCGGCCGCGCAATCAAGGCGCCAGCCTGACTGCCTGGGAATTGGGGCGGCACGGTGTTCCCCACACGGTCGTCGCCGATAATGTGGGCGGACACCTGATGCAACACGGCCTGGTAGACCTGGTGATTGTCGGCACCGACCGCACTTTATACACGGGCGACGTGGCCAACAAAATCGGCACCTATCTCAAGGCGCTGGCGGCCCATGATAATGGCGTTCCCTTTTACGTCGCCTTGCCGTCATCCAGCTTCGATTGGGAGAATCGGGACGGCATCCGCGACATCCCCATCGAACAACGGGACGCGACTGAGGTCAAATATATCCAGGGACTCTATAATGATCAAGTCGTAGAGGTTCTGCTGACTCCCGCCGATAGTCCGGCGGCCAATTATGCCTTTGATGTGACTCCGGCCCGTCTGGTGACCGGGCTGATTACGGAGCGGGGGATTTGCCCGGCCACCGAAGCCGGTGTGCTTGCCCTTTTTCCCGAAAAGCGAAAAACAAGTAGGAAATGAGATAATGGCCTACCGTCCCTTAGACGAATCCACCGTTGTTCCCTATATTAAACAACGTCCGGCAATGGCAAAAGTTTTTTCCCGCCTTGACCGGCTTTCGGTCAGCGAGGTCGGCGATGGCAACCTGAACCTGGTTTTTATAGTGCAGAATCAAGCCAACCCTGACGAAGCAGTCATTCTAAAGCAGGCATTACCCTTTTTACGGGTCGCCGGCGATTCCTGGCCGTTGACCCGCGAGCGAATGCGCTACGAAACCCAGGCTTTACTTAAACACAACCAGCTGGCCCCCGGACTGGCCCCGCTGGTGTATGATTGCGACGAGGAGATGTCGCTGGTGATTATGGAGTACCTGGGCAACCATGAAATCATGCGAAAAGGATTGGTCGCCCGCAAACGTTACCCTTATTTTGCCGACCACATCTCGACCTTTTTAGTCAATGTGCTGTTTTTTACCTCGGACCTTTATTTGACCGGTCCGGAAAAGAAACAGCTCCAGGCCACCTTTGTTAATGAGCATTTGCGCAAGTTACAGGAAGATTTTGTTTATACCAATCCTTATATGGAATCCGCGGAAAACAAGTGGAACCCTTTGCTGGATGATCGGGTGCAGGCTGTCCGGGCAAATGGGGCCTTGAAAATTGCCATCGCCGAGATGAAGGAAGCCTATATGAATCATAACGAGGCCCTCATCCACGCCGACCTGCACACCGGTTCCATCATGTTGAACGGCCAGGATACGCGCGTCATCGACCCTGAATTTGCCTTTTTTGGCCCCATGGCTTACGACATCGGCGCAGTGTTGCAAAACATCGTCTTGAATTACCTGTCTCATTACGGCCACACCCCGGATCGGGGGGAACGCGAAGCTTATCAAGCTTATCTGCTGGACATGATCCGGGATATCTGGCACAACTTTGCCCGCAAATTCGACCAGACCTGGGCCAACAACAACCGCGGCGAGCTTGTTCCTGACAAATATTGGGATTTCCCCGGCGGCCAGGAAGCCTTTGCCGACTACCGGCGCGGTTACATTCACCGGCTGTTGCAGGAGACAGCCGGGCATGGCGGGGTAAAGTTTCTGCGCCGGATGATGGGTATCGTCAGTGTTTGGGATCTGACCAGTATTGCCGACCCGGCCAAGCGGGCCGTGGCCGAACGACTGGCTATTGAGATTGGCCAACGCTGGGTGTTGGAACGCAGATCGATCTCAACTATCGATGACCTGATCGGTATTGTTTTGGAAGAGACCAGAGGTGCTTCTGTTTGAACACCTTTTCTATTCTGATGGCTGCACCGCAATGAGAATGAAAATACGCAACCCGCGCCAGGTTACCTGGTTCGTGGGGCGGAGCGTGTGGCGCACAAGCGCCCGCAGTAACTTAATTTTATTTTTCGGAGGAGAACGCTGATGAAAAAGATTATCAATAAACCAGCAGATTTTGTGCCCGAAATGCTCGAAGGTTTGGTCAAGGCGCACCCGGACCAGCTTGATTACCAGGATGACCTGCATTGCATCGTGCGCGCCGACGCCCCGGTTGAAGGCAAGGTAGCCCTGGCCACAGGCGGCGGTTCCGGTCACCTGCCGGTATTTTTGGGCTACGTGGGTAAAGGGATGCTCGATGGCTGCGCCGTGGGCGATGTTTTTGCCTCACCCAGCGCCGACCAGATGTTTGAGGTGACCAAACGTATTCACGGCGGCAAAGGCGTAGTCTACATTTACGGCAACTACGGCGGCGACGTGATGAATTTTGACATGGCCGCCGAAATGGCCGGCATGGAAGATATCGAAGTCCGCACCGTGCTGGTGAAAGATGATGTCGCCTCGGCCCCACCCGAAGAAGCCGGCCGGCGGCGCGGCGTGGCCGGTATGGTCTTTGCCTTTAAAGTGGCCGGGGCCAAAGCCGACCAGGGCGGCTCTTTAGATGAAGTGGTTGAAATTGCCGAGCGGGCGCTGGCCAATATCCGCACCATGGGCGTGGCCCTCTCGCCCTGCACCGTGCCCCTGGCCGGCAAACCCACCTTCACCATTGGCGACGACGAAATGGAGATTGGCATGGGCATTCACGGTGAACCTGGCATGAAGCGCGAAAAGCTGCAAACCGCCGACGAAATCGCCGAGCGCATGACCAACGCGATTCTGGCTGATCTCCAACCTGTTGCCGGCGACCGGCTGGCGGTTATGGTCAATGGCCTGGGCGCAACCCCACCTGAAGAGCTGTATGTGCTGTACCGCAAAGTAGATCAACTGCTCGCTGCCCGCGACCTAAAAGTGCATCGCGCTTACGTGGGTGAGTATGCCACCTCGATGGAAATGGCCGGTGCTTCGTTCACCTTTTTCCGGCTTGATGATGAGCTGGCCGGGCTGCTTGATCATCCGGCCCAAACGCCGTTCTTTGTTCAAATATAGTGCCGGAGAAATATTATGGCAGACACCATTCAAGGTCAGGCTGTCGCCGCGACCGTGTTACGGGCCAGTAATGCCCTCAACCAAAACAGCGCTTATCTAACCGAGCTGGACCAGGCGTTGGGCGACGGCGATACCGGTATCACGTTGGGCAAAGTCGCGACCGCGCTTATTGACTATGTCAATGCCAATACCGTCGACGATATTGGGAACTATCTGGCCAAAGCCGGTATGGCGGCCAACAAAGCCGCCCCATCGACGCTGGGGACGCTATTGGCTACGGCGCTGATGCGGGCCGGTAAGGAAGTGAAGGGCCAGACCGAGCTGTCGGTGCAAGATTTGGTCAATATGTTCAACGCCGCCGACGACGGGGTTCAGCAGCGGGGCAAGGCCAAGTTGGGCGATAAGACCCTGGTCGATGCCCTGCACCCGGCCAGTGTGGCCTTTGCCGAAGCTATTGCCGCCGGAGCCAGCCTGAAAGAGGCCGGCCAACGCGCCCTGCAAGCTGCCGAGGCAGGACGCGACCGGGTAACGCCGCTGCGCAGCCAGATTGGACGAGCCAGTTGGGTAGGTGAACGCACTGAGGGTAAAGTTGATCCTGGTTGTGAGGCTTTAGTGGTGATGCTCTCAGCCATCGTTGAACCTTCAACGCCATAGCATCAGTAGATCCAAAATTCCGTAGGACGGCATCCCTATGCCGTCCGCAAAGGCATAGGGATGCCTTTGCTACCATCAAAAATTCGATCTATTGAGCATGGTTTGCGGTTCTATATAAGAAGGAGGTGATCTACTACGGATAATTAATTCAAACTTTCACTACAATCATTCAATTCTGTAACGTTTTTTAACTATTCCATAGGAGGAGTGTAGTATTATGAAACGGCTATCGATTTTTGTTATTCTGACCCTGCTGTTTGTTATGGTAATAACCGCGTGTCAACCTGTGGCTCCGCCGGCGCAACCTGCCGCGGAACAACCCGCCGCCGAAGCTCCGGCTGCAGAAGCGCCCGCCGAAGAGGCGGCTGCCCCGGAACCTGCTGCTGAAAAGGAACTCAACTTTGTGACTATTGTCAAAATTGCCGGGATCAACTGGTTCAACCGGATGGAAGAAGGCGTGGTGGCCTGGGGTAAAGAGAACGGCGTCAATGCCACCCTGGTGGGGCCGGCCCAGGCCGATGCGGCTCAGCAGATCCCGATTATTGAGGATTTGATTGCGCAAGGGGTGGATGCCATCTGCGTGGTCCCAATGGACCCGACCCAGCTTGATCCGGTCCTGAAAAAGGCGATGGATGCCGGGATTGTGGTCGTGACCCACGAGGCTTCGAACCAGAAGGAAATGCACTACGATATCGAGGCCTTCGATAACATGGCTTTTGGGGCCGGCCTGATGGATCGCCTGGCGGCTGAAATGGGCGAAGAGGGCGAGTACGCCGTGTTTGTGGGTAGCCTCGGCTCCAAAACCCACAACGAGTGGGTCGATGGCGGCATCAACCGGCAGAAAGAGGCTTATCCCAACATGACGATGGTGGGCGATAAAAACGAAAGCTTTGACGATGCCGAGATTGCCTACCAGAAAGCTAAAGAGATCCTGGCCGCCTACCCCAACATCAAAGGGTTCCAGGGGAGCGCCTCCACCGACGTGGCCGGTATTGGCCGGGCCATTGAGGAAGCCGGCCTGCAGGATGAGGTGGCGGTGGTTGGCACCAGCCTGCCCTCCATTGCCGGTGATTTGCTCTACAGCGGCGCGATCGATGCCATTGGTTTCTGGGACCCGGCTGTTGCCGGCGCGGCCTGCAACCAGATCGCCCTGATGAAGATCCGCGGCGAAGAAGTTGGCGTGGGCGCCGACCTGGGGATCGATGGTTATAACAATTTGATTGGAGAGGGTAACGTCCTCTACGGCGACGCCGCCGTTTATGTTGACGACACGAACGCAAAGGATTATCCGTTCTAGTTAACGCGCCTTTCTCTCTCCCCAGAAGGCCCCCTTCTGGGGAGAGCTTCTTTTTGGTCATTTATTTTGGGTGTGACCAAAATGAGTTTTAATGTAGGGGCGAATGGCATTCGCCCTGGTTGGTTGGCCCAATTTGGGCGTTTGCCGAACGCCCCTACAACTGAAATTGGTCACACCCATTTATTTTAGTTCCACTCTAAAGTATTTCTATGGCTAACGAATTTTTACGTCTTACAGGGATTTCCAAATCTTTTGCCGGTGTCCACGCCCTGCGGAATGTGGATCTCACGATTGAGCATGGTCGAATTCATTGTTTGGTTGGGGAAAATGGAAGTGGTAAGTCAACCCTGATCAAAATTATCGCCGGGGTGTATGAACGGGATACCGGCTCGATTGTTATCAATGGGAAAGAATTCGAACGTTTACACCCCATTGACGCCATTCGGGAGGGCATCCAGGTTATCTATCAGGATTTTTCCCTCTTTCCTAACCTCACCGTGGCCGAGAATATTGCCCTCAATGAACAAGTAGCCAGTGGTCGCCGCCTGGTGAACTGGCGGCAAGTGCGCAGTGTTGCAGCCGACGCGCTGGCTCAAATTGAAGTAAATATTCCTCTCGATATTACGGTTGGCGAGGTATCCGTTGCTAACAAGCAACTCATCGCCATTGCCAAAGCCCTGCGCCAGCGAGCTCAGCTCATCATTATGGACGAACCCACTACCGCTCTAACCGAACGTGAAATCCGGGTGCTGTTTACGGTGATTCGGAAGTTGCAGGAACGACAGGGGATCGCCTTTCTCTTTGTCAGCCACAAGTTGAATGAGGTTTTAGAGATTTCTGAGTCCATTATCGTCATTCGTAATGGCAAAATAGTAAGCGTGGGTGACCGCGGTGAATACGACCGAGCGCGGCTGATTTACGAAATGACCGGCCATACGATCACCGAAAAACTTTATGAATTTGAGCCTGACTTGAGCCAGTCGCCATTACTTAAAGTTGAGAATTTGAACGTTGGGACGTTGCTCAAAGAGATCAATTTTGAGTTACGAGCCGGGGAGATTGTCGGTGTAACTGGCCTCTTGGGCTCCGGGCGTACCGAACTGGCCCTGGCGCTTTATGGGATGCTGCCAATTGAGTCCGGGCGAATCTATGTAGAGCAAAAGCCCGTTGTCATTCGTTCTATTCAAGATGCCATCACGCACGGGATTGGCTATCTCCCCGAAGATCGATTGACCGAAGGGTTGTTCCTGGAACAATCGGTGGCGCGGAATGTGGTGGTGCGCACCATCGATGGCTTACGAGGCGCCTTGGGGTTGACCGACCCCGCAAAAATCAATGGACAGGTAAAGCATTGGGTTAATACTCTTCGGATCAAGACCGCGGACCCAGCCTTACCGGTCAAAATGTTGTCCGGCGGCAATCAGCAACGGGTGGTCCTGGCCAAGTGGCTGGCCAGTAAACCTAAGATTATGGTCTTGAATGGCCCCACAGTAGGCGTGGATGTGGCCTCCAAAGATGAACTCCATAGCTTAATGAAGGAATTAGCCGGTGAAGGGATGGGTTTGCTGGTTATTTCTGATGATATCCCCGAGCTATTGCTAACTTGCAATCGAATTTTGCTCATGCGTCACGGACGCATTGTCGAGGAATTTAAAACGAAAGAAACCAATGAGGATGCCCTCTCTTCTAAACTAATCGAGGATTGACAAGGTGAAACAGCTTTTTCGTCGTAACGAAACTTTGGTGGCGGTGACATTGGTGGGTCTTTGTCTGGTCATCGGTTTGAACAATCCCACCTTTTTTACCGTGGGGAATGTCTTCACCCTGCTGCGCAGTAGTATTGTCACCGGCATCTTCGCCATGGGGGTGCTCATTGTGATTATTTCGGGGGGGATTGACGTTTCCTTCACGGCTATCGGCGTTTTTGCGCTCTATGCCACCGTCAAGCTGATGCTCCATTATGCCCCAAATGCTTCAATCTGGACGGCATTTGTTATGGCGGCGCTGATCGGGCTTGGCCTGGGGTTGATTAACGCCTTTTTCATTGCCCAGTTCAGGCTGCCGACGTTGATTGTGACTCTGGGCACGTTAAGTATGTTTCACGGCTTTTTACTGTTTGCCATTGGCAATCAGATCATTCGGGATGTTCCCCCGGCTTTGACTGATTTTGCCCGCGCCGCCGTGATCCAGATTCCGCAAGAGCGCGGCATGGCCAACCTGCATCCGGCTGTATTTTTGATGATCGCCGTTGTGATTATGGTGTGGTTGTTGCTGAGGTATACAATGTTGGGGCGCGGCATCTATGCTTTGGGCGGCGCGCCCGAAGCCGCCGAACGGGCCGGCTTCAACGTGACCCGCATTCAGTACTTCATTTATGGCTTTGTCGGCTTGTTATCCGGCGTTGCCGGTATGACTTTTGGGGCGCTGGCCCGGCAGGCCAATCCGCAGGATATCGTTGGAACCGAACTGAATGTTATCGCTGCGGTTGTGCTTGGCGGCGCCTATCTGACCGGCGGTCGCGGCACGGTGATTGGGACTCTTTTGGGGGTTATCCTGGTGGTGATTGCCTACAACAGTTTGATTCTAATCGGGGTGCCGACTGTCTGGCAGCGGGTGGTCATTGGCATTATCATCCTGGTTGGCACCGGCATACCGGCTATCCAGGAACGCCGGGCCGGCAAGCGCACCACTACTCTGGCTGAGGTATAACCGTTCATCATGAACCAAACAGCTTCACGTAAATCAAAGGCCATCCGCCTTCCTCTTGATTTTTACACGCTGCGCTTGTTCATCATTGCCCTGGTCATCTTCATCGCTTTTAGCTTGTTGTTACCGGGTAAATTCTTCACGGTGCGCAATATGCAGTCAATGGCTGTGCAGTTGCCGGAGTTTGGTATCCTGGCCTTTGCCATTATGATCACCATGCTGACGGGAGGCATTGATCTATCCATTGTTGGGGCGGCCAACCTTTCGGCGATTGTAGCGGCTGTGATTCTAACCAGGCTAACCGGCGACGGCGGCGCTACGCCTGGCATACCGCTTGCCGTTGTTATGCCCCTGTCGATGTTGGGGGCGCTGCTGGTGGGGTCGATCTGCGGTTTATTGAACGGCTTTCTGGTATCGCGTATCGGCATCACCCCGATTCTGGCCACGCTGGGCAGTGGCGCTATTTACACCGGGCTATCTTTTGTAATTACAGGCGGGCCGGCTATCACCACCACCCAATTGGCGTTCATTGGCAACGGTTCGATCCTGGGTGTGCCGATTCCCATCATTATCTTCATTTTTGTGGCGATTGCTTTTGTAATTATATTGAATCGAACCGTGTTCGGCTTCAATATTTATATGTTGGGTACAAATCCCACGGCGGCGCTTTTCTCCGGGGTCAATAGTAATAGTGTCTTGCTGCGGACCTATTGGCTGGCCGGCTTGATTGCCGGGATTGCCGGCATCATCTTTCTGGCCCGGACAAATTCAGCCAAGCCGGACTTTGGCGCCTCCTTCATTTTGCTGACGGTGCTGATTGCCATCCTGGGTGGCGTCAGTTATACCGGTGGTTTTGGCACAGTCTCAGGATTGGTGTTGGCTGTTCTCAGTATTCAATTCCTTTCCACCGGACTGAATATGTTGATGTTGGAGTGGTTTCCCTCGAGCGCGGCAATTTTCTTTCGCCAGTTTGCCTGGGGTGGCTTGCTCTTGGCGGTGATGGTGCTTAATTACTACACCGAAAAACGACGGAGTCGACAATCTGGTTCAAGTCAATAAACGGGATCGTCATAATGGCGGTCCATTTTTCTTTAACAGGAGTTCAATAATGGAAAAAATTTCGTATCTTGGTTTGGGTATCATGGGACAGGGTATGGCGACCAATTTACTGAAGGCCGGCTATCCTGTGACCGTTTGGAATCGCACCCCGGCCCGCTGTGAGCCGCTGGTTGCGCAGGGGGCCACACCGGCCAAGTCGCCCGCCGAGGCGGTTGCCGGGGCCGATGTGGTCATGTATTGTGTCAGTGATGACGCCGCCGTTGAGGCTCTGGTTTTTGGCGAGGGGGGCGTGCTGGCGGGCGTCAGGGCCGGTCAAATTGTGATTGATTTGACTACGGTACATCCAGACACAACCCGTAAAGAGGCCGCCGCCTACGCCGAAAAAGGGGTCAGGTTCCTGGAGTCCCCGGTTTTTGGCAGCAAGAACGAAGCAGCCAACGGTGGGCTGTGGATTGTGGTCGGCGGCGACCGCGACCTGTTTGAGCAGGTGAAACCGATTCTGGAAGTCCTGAGTGAGACTACCCACTATATGGGCGGCACCGCTATGGGTTCTTCAATGAAATTGGTGGGCAATCTAATCGTGGCCAGCCAGTTGGAGGCGCTGGGCGAGGCGATGACCCTGGCCACAAAAGCCGGTTTGAACCCTGAAGATGTGTTGGGCGTGTTGCACGTGACCGATTTTAAGTCGCCCATTTTCGATGGCGTGGGCCAGATGTTGATCAACCGTGATTTTACCACCCATTTCTCCCTCAAATTGATGCTTAAGGATGCCAATCTCATCGCCCGCTTTGCCCAAGATTTGAATGTGCCGCTGCCCGCCTCCGCGGCAACTCGCGAGGTGATCAAGGCTGCGGTGAATAAGGGCTGGGGCGGGGAAAATGCGTCGGCCTTTATCAAGCAGTTGGAGGAACTGGCCGGCGTACAGGTCAAAAAGCAATAACTACTGGGAGACCACTATGACCGGACCCTACATCCTGGGCATCGACTTCGGCACCGAAAGTGTCCGGGTGGGCATCTTCGATACCGCCGGCAAGCCAGTTGTCTTTGCCTCCCAAACTTATCCCCTCTACCATCCCCGGCCCGGCTGGGCTGAGCAGCGCCCCGATGAATGGTGGTCGGCCCTGGTTCAGGCCACCCGCCAGGCCCTGGCCGACAGCGGCATCCCCAAAGAAGCCATTGTGGGCCTGGGCGCGGACTGCACCAGTTGCACCGTGTTGGCGCTGGGCAACAACTTCCAACCTTTGCGCCCGGCCATCATCTGGATGGATGTGCGCGCCGCCGACCAGGCCCGGCGCATTGCCGCCAGCGGCCATCCCGCCCTCAAATACAACGGTTATGGCAATGTCTCCGCCGAATGGATGCCCTGCAAGGCATTGTGGCTCAAAGAAAACGAAGCCGATATCTACCGCCAGGCCCGTTATATTGGCGAATTTATCGACTGGTTGAACCTGCGGCTGACCGGTGCCTGGACCGCCAGCATCAACAACACGGCCATCCGCTGGTATTACGACCGGGCCGAGGGCGGCTGGCCCGCCAGTTTTTATGAGCAAATTGGCCTGGGCGACATCCTGGCGAAGTTTCCGCCGCGGGTGTTGGATCTGGGCCAAGTTGTTGGCCCGTTGCTGCCCGCGGTGGCGGACGAGTTGGGCCTGCCGCCGGGCATCCCGGTGGCCCAAGGGGGCGCCGATGCCTTTGTGGCCATGATTGGCCTTGATGTTGTCCAGCCCGGTAAAATGGCCTTCATCACCGGCTCATCCCACCTGCACCTGGGCCAGAGCGCCCAACCCTTTCACGCCAAAGGCATCTTTGGCGCCTACACCGACGCCGTTTTGCCCGGCCAGTACACCGTGGAAGGCGGCCAGGTTTCCACCGGCTCGGTGGTGAAATGGTTCAAAGATAATTACTGCGGTAATGAAGCCGCCATCGCCGCTCAGCGCGGGGTGGATATTTATACCGTCCTGACCGAACTGGCCGAGCAGGTCCCGCCGGGGTCTGAGGGGTTGATTGTCCTCGACTACTGGCAAGGCAATCGCACCCCCTATGTGGACCCGGAGGCGCGCGGCGTCATTCGCGGGCTGTCGCTCAAGCACACCACCGGCCACCTCTTCCGGGCCATCATCGAGGGCATTGCCTACGGCACCGAACATATCCTGCGCACTTTTCGCGACCATGGCTACGTGGTGCAAGAGATGGTGGCCGCCGGCGGCCCGACCAAAAGCGCCTTCTGGATGCAGATTCACGCCGATGTGAGTAACGTACCCATCACCCTGCCTGAGGTGGCGGATGGGGCAGCCTTAGGCTCGGCGATTCTGGGCGCGGTCGCGGCCGGCCTGTTCCCCGATATCCAGAGCGCGGCCAAACAGATGGTGCATGTGCGTAGCCGCATCGAGCCAAACCCGGCCGCTCACGAAGCTTATCGCTTCTACATCGATCAGTACATCAACACCTATCCCCCGCTGCAACCGCTGATCCACCAAGCAGTGCGGCATGTCAGCCAAAATTCGTGAACAACGGCCAGGCCAATGTCAATGAATTGAGCCTCGTACCAAATAATTCTGGATGTGCCTAACAGCTTGTTGCAGCACTTTCCGGGGCCGCGCTTCGGCCAGGCGGGTTTGCGCCGGCTGGTTGGGGTGGACACGCGACCCTTGTTGGGTACGACCCTGAAGCCCATGGGCCTGAGCGCCGGCGACCTGGCCGGCCTGGCCTACCAGCCAGCAAAGCCGTTTCGTAAGCTGAGTATGCCCTACCCGGCACAATGGAGCGAGAAAGGTGGCGTCTGAATTATCTACTGAAATAATTACAGGAAATCTTAAAAGAAGATTCTATCCAGGGCCATGATCACAAAGAGGAGGGCCAGGTAGGCCTGGGAGAATTTGTACAGGCGTTTACTGACGCTTTTGCTGTAATTGCGCCACAATTTCCAGGCCAGGTAGATGAAAGGTAGACCCAGGGCCAGAGCCGCAACGACGTACACCCAACTCAACATATTGAAGGTAAAGGGCAGGACGGTGATGGTCACCAGCAGGATCGAGTAAAGAAAGATCTGGTAGGTGGTCTCTTTTTCCCCAACGACGACCGGCAGCATCGGCACCTGGGCCCGGGCGTAATCCTTTTTCACCAGCAGGGCCAGCGCCCAGGTGTGGGGCGGAGTCCAGAAGAAAATGATCGCAAACAGATAGAGCGCCCCTAAATCTAAACTGCCGGTGACCGCCGTCCAACCGACCAGCGGCGGAATGGCTCCGGCTGCGCCGCCAATGATGATGTTGTGGAGGGTCGCTCGTTTGAGATACAGGGTATAGAAAAATACATAGTAGATGATGCCCAGCGTACTCAGCGCCGCGCTCAGGGTATTGACGAACATAGCCAACAGCAAGAACGACATCGTGCTGAGAGCCAGCCCAAAGAAGAGCGTCTCTTCGGGGGTGACCAGGCCGGTTACAGTTGGCCGTCGCGCCGTGCGCGACATCAACTGGTCAATATCGCTATCGACATAGCTGTTCAAGACACTCGCCCCGCCGGCGGCCAGCGCCCCGCCCAACAACGTGTAGAGGACTAACGACAGGCTGGGCAGCCCGCTGGCGGCAATGAACATAGCCCCGGCGGTGGTAATCAGCAGCAGCACCATAATCCAGGGTTTGGTCAACTTAAGGTAGACCGTCGCTTTTTGCCGTCCGAAAACGGCCTGCTGTTCTTCGTCGCTTGTTTGGGTCACCGGTAATTTGGTGTTGGCGGTCAGGTAAAAGAGGCTGGTGACGATGATGAGGCAACCCCAGGTGGCCGCGGCCAACAACAGGTGCAGGGCGTCGGTGAGCAGCGGCAGCCGGGCCAGCACATTGATCCCACCGAGGGCAATTTGGGCCAGATACAGCCAGCCCAACGCGCTAGCCCACTGCACCAGCGGCCGGTAAGCGGCGTATTGGCGGCGACTTTTCAACACCACCCCGGCGATGATAATGCCCACGGCGATCACGCTGAAGCGGTGGCCGAGATTGATGACCATACTCAGGCTGGCGCTGGCCGGAAAGATTTCGCCCTGGCACAACGGCCAATCCGGGCAGGCCAGCCCGCTGCCGGTGTTGGTGACCACGGCCCCGGTCAGCACCAGCAGTAGCGTCGCGGCGATGGCCAGCCAGAGGTGGCGATAATCACGCCGGTGGCTGGGAGAGGTAATGCCAGCCCGGCGTATGGTTGCGGCCGGCAGGTGGGCCGCCGTCGCCAGGAATAGCGTGCTGCTGAAATAGGCCAGGGCGACCAGCAGGTGACTGATGACGGTCAGGGCTGGGGCGTCGAACCACACGCTGGCTGCGCCCAATAATGCTTGCCCTCCGGCCAGGCCCGCGGCCAGAAGCGCCGGCCAAAGGATCAACTGCTGTGAACGGTAGTCGCGCCAGGCCAACCCGGCCAGTGCGATGCTCAACAACAGCGCCGCCCCGGCAATCAGCCGGTGGCCCAGGTTAATCCAGGCCGGCAGCGTTTGACCGGCGCAGAGCGGCCAATCCGGGCAACCCAACTCCGAGCCGGTCACCCGGACAATCGCCCCGGCCAGAATTAACAGCAGCATCCAGCCTGAGGTAATAACCGACAGTTTTCTAAAACGCTGGCTGGTTATAGGTTGGTTGTCATTCACTCCTAACAACTCCCATTCTTCTTTCCAGGCCGGCGCCGCTCACGGCTTGATTTCGGTCATCGCTTGAAAGGTTAAGGCCAGAATAATCAGCAGCAGTCCCACCGGAATAAAAGTCCAGATGAATTCCAGGATTGGACTGCTCGGGAAGCTCTGCTCCGGCTCGGCTTTGCTGGCAGCGTTCCGCCGGACTCTAAGCAACGAGTAGATCAGCAGCCCACAAACGGCCACGGAAATTCCGGTGGCCAGCCAGAGGATGGTCCAGGGTAAACTGATCATATTTGGGCCTCCGGGCAAGGCTGGTAGGAAATGGCGATACAGGCGGAATCAGGTTAATCAGCCGGTGCGTCCGCCGGTAGGTAGTTCTTGGATGTTGCCGCCAACATCAGATATCATCCTTGAGTCATTTGGAACAATAATTCTACTCTTGAGCGGCTGACCTGTCAATAAGGTAACTATTCAGCTACACAGAGCCACGCAGAGATGGCCCAGAGCTTCACCGAGAAAAACTGTTGTAACCTTTGTGCATCTCCGTGGATTCTCTGTGTTTCTCGGTGTTCCCGGCCACTACTTGAATGTTGTTGATTCCGGCTATGATCAACTCTGTGTTATAATATCACCGCTGCCTTATGTCCGAAGTTGTCGTTAACGGTTCTTGTCTGCTCTATTGTTCTACCAGTCACCGTGGTGGTCCGGTTGATATCGGCATTGCCAGGGGGAGACAATTACCCGGGAGCATCGTTACTTTTGCGCATGACTTTCTCTAAGGTTTTTCCTGTTCTGTTATGGCTGATCCTGGTAGTCACCGCCGGAATTTTGCCGGCCTGCGGCCGAATTCAGACGGACCAGTCCTTCCAAACTGCCGATATTCGGATCGAGCTGGTCGTTGAACCGGCTCAACCGGCCGTTGGCCCGGCCGCCCTCATTGTCACCCTGGCCGATGCCTCCGGCCAGCCCATTGAAAATGCCCGTCTGGATATCGAAGGGAACATGACCCACGCTGGCATGACGCCGGTTTTGGCTGAGGTGAGCAGCGGTTCAGGTGGCCGTTATCAGGCCCCGTTTGAATGGACGATGGGGGGGGACTGGATCGTTACCGTCAAGGCCACCCTGGCCGATGGCCAAATCATCTCGCGCCAATTTCCGGTAACAGTAAAATGACCTCTCCGCCTGCCCTCAAACCGGCTCGGCTGACCGATAACACCTTCGCCCTAAACGATATCCTGACCTGGCCGTTGCTTGGTCCCTTCTTGCGCTGGCGTTATGCCAGGCAATCGTTGCAGACCGTCTTATTGCTCATCAGCGCTTTTATTATCTTTGATGGGTTGTTAGGCCCGCAGCAAGCGCCCAAGAATCTGGCCACCGTCACCACCTGGATTCACTATCGCGGCTTGATCGTTTTGGCTTTGTTGGTGGTGGGTAATCTTTTTTGTATGGCCTGCCCTTTTATGTTGCCGCGCGAATTGGGCCGTTGGCTGGGCCGAGCCAGCGGCTTCCAACGCCAGGCGCCAGTCTGGCTGCGGCACAAATGGCTGGCGGTGGGGTTGCTTGTCCTGTTCTTTGTTATCTATGAGCTTTATGATTTGTGGGCCAGCCCCTGGCTCACCGCCTGGATTATCCTGGCTTATTTTTTAACCGCCGTGGTGGTCGATACCTTTTTTCAGGGAGCGGCCTTCTGCAAATATGTTTGTCCTCTGGGGCAGTTCAATTTCATGGGTTCGTTGATTTCGCCGGGGGAGATCAAGATTCGCCAGGCCGATATTTGCGCGGCATGCCGGACCAAAGATTGTATTGCCGGCAACGGTTCTACGGGTCAGCGTGGTTGCGAGTTGTGGCTGTTTCAGGAGAAAAAAGTCGGCAATATGGATTGCACGTTCTGCCTTGACTGTGTCCACGCCTGCCCCCACGATAATGTTGGCTTGCTGGCTCGCCTACCCACCCAGGAGTTGTGGCGCGATCCCTGGCGTTCCGGGATTGGCCGTTTCAGCCAGCGCTGGGACCTGACCGCGCTGCTGGCGGTGCTGATCTTTGGCGCTTACCTAAACGCCTTTGGTATGATCAGTCCGGTTTATGCTTTGCAGCAGCAGTTGGCTGGCTGGCTCAACACCAGCTCAGAAATACCCGGCCTGCTACTGCTGTTTGGCGTTGGTTTGGTGGTCATCCCGGCTGTTTTATTGACGGTCACTGCCTTGGTCAGCCGGCTGCTGGCCGGACAGGCCAACGAGTCGTTGGGTTATCTCATCCGGCGCTTTGTCTTTAGCCTGGTGCCGCTCGGCTTTGGCATGTGGCTGGCTCATTATGCCTTCCATTTTCTCACCGGCGCACTGACCCTGGTCCCGGTGGCCCAATCTTTCCTGAATGACAGCGGTCTGCCGGCCGGCTCGCCGCAATGGCAGTTGGGACCACTCGTGCCGCCCGACTGGCTCTTCCCAATTCAGACCGCCCTGCTTTACCTGGGGCTGTTGGGTTCGCTGGTGACTGCCTTCCAAATTGCGTTGGATCACTACGGGGAGCGGCGTGTTGCGCTGCGGGCTTTTTTGCCGTGGGGTATGTTAGCCGTCTTGCTCTTGGGCGCGGCGCTGTGGATCATGTTCCAACCGATGGAGATGCGCGGTACGATTTTGGGGGGGTTGTGAGACGGATTATGCAGCGATCTCATCTTTTTAACCTGGTCATCGTTCCGGTTTTACTCATCTTGGCTCTGGCAATTCTCCGGGCCGGACCGGTCTGGGCCAGCGGCCCCGGTACAGGCGGCAGCAAAATCCGGGTGAGCGACGAAAGAATTGGCCCGTACGTGTTGCTGGTGGCCACTTCGCCGCTGCCGGTGACCGTCGGCCAGATGAGTGTGTGGGTGCGGGTGACCGACGCCCAGACCAATCAACTCCGTCCCGATGCGGTGGTAACTATTATGGCCAGTCCCGTCAGCGGCGGTCCAGCCATTACTGCGCCGGCTACCCACCAGAATGCCGGCAATAACTACGATTACGTGGCCCACCTTGAGGTCAACCAGACTGGCCAGTGGAACATCGCCGTCTACGTGGACGACGAGCCAGGCCAGGTTCAGACTGCTTTTACCGAGACCGTCAGCCGGGGCAGGAATGTCTTCATGCTGGTTGCCGTTGCGGTTCCTTTCGTGGTATTGACCTTGGTGGTGGGCATCTTCTTGTGGCGGCGGTCAGCCAGTTCCTCCCCCTGATGTCCCTTCAGACCGGCGCACAAATACCCCTATTTTGTTCATCGTCAACTTACTGCCTCAGGCCAACCCAAAATGTTTGAGAATATCCCGCACGCCCTCAACCGTTGGATATGGTGAGACGTATTGGACCGCCTGCTTGACCGCGGGGTTGGCGTTGGCCGGCGCGGCGCTGTAGCCGGTCAGGGCCAGAAAGGGCAAATCCGAGTCGGAGTCGCCAACCCCCAACATTTCTGCGAGGGCATAGCCGGTTTTGGCGGCCAAAAATTCCACCCCTTTCCCCTTATCGACTCCCGCCGGCAAAACATTCAGGCAGGAGGAGGCATACACCAGCCCCACTGAGCCGGCCAGCGACCCCAGCGCCTCCACCGCCCAACCATACAGCGCCGGCGTATCGGCCGGATCATAGGCGAACAGGCTGTGGGAGAACTGTTTGCCGGGTTGAAAGAAGGCCCGGCCGGTCTGAACCAGGCCGGCCTCGAGCCGTTGGGTGGCCGCCTGAAAAGTGGGGTCGTTGTCGACAGCCGGATGCGGCAAGAAGCGGTAAGGTTGCGGGGTGTAAAGTCCAGCGCCATTTTCATACACCGCCGGCAAGTGTCCGTCGATGGCCTGGAGCATAATTTCAACGTAGGGTCCGGGTCGACCGGTACACAAGGTAACGGCCGGCCTGGTCGGGTTCTGCCGGGCGGCTCGATTCATGTAGGCCAGACGTTCCATTAAACGCAGGTCCAGCGGCTGGCCCTCACCGTCACTGATGACCCCGTCGATGTCAAAGACCAGGAGGCGGATAGGTGTGCTGAATTTGACCATTGGTTTTCTCTCAAATTGGAGTATAATAGCTGGCTGATAACTGCCGCTTAGCGCCTGGATTCTACCCCAGGCGCTGGCCAGGCGCAAACCGACTCAGCCAAAGGTGTGTCCGGAATTTTAGGTAGATAAGGTGACCGGCACTTTGACCACGATTTCTGAACCAAAATTAAGGCGATTTGACGGCATTTCCAGGCCAAGATTAGGTGGAAGTGCCGGTCACCTAAAAATTGGACAGACCCCTCAGCCAACCATCCGGCTTACCGAGGACAAGCTATGATCCGCTTGTGTCACCCCAACGACTTTGAGCAAATTTACGCCATTATCAACGACGCCGCCCAAGCCTATAAAGGTGTGATTCCCGGCGACTGCTGGCACGAGCCGTACATGACCCGCGCTGAGTTGCAGCACGAGTTAGCCGCAGGCGTGGAATTTTGGGGCTATGAACAGGCGGGCGAACTGATCGGCGTGATGGGCATCCAACCGGTGCAAGATGTCACCCTCATCCGGCACGCCTACGTGCGCACGGCCAACCGCAACCAGGGCATTGGCGGCCAGCTATTGACCCATCTACGCGCGTTAACCGATCGGCCCATTTTAATCGGTAGCTGGGCCGCGGCGGTGTGGGCCATCCGCTTTTACGAAAAGCACGGTTTTCGGCTGGTTCCGGCGGTGGAGAAAGATCGCCTGTTGCGCCAGTACTGGGCTATCTCCGACCGGCAAATCGAAACCTCGGTGGTGCTGGCCGAACAGGATAGATGACCGGCGCTTTTAACGCGCCGAGTGCGTCCAAAAATTTTGGAAACCTTCGGCAGGGAGGAATTGGGGGGTCACCCCTCACACCCCCCGGTCCGCCTAAAATGTCGGACACAACCCGGTCATCTTGCAATATATTCTTCATAAGCTATAATAAAAAATTGTAGATGCTGCCGTCAAAGATCGACGTAAACTGAAGATACCTCACTAACAGCCGGAAGATTCCTGTACCTGAACCAGGATTTGACTCTCCGGCTGTTTTTCTTGGGGGGCGTCCAAGGCGCCAACAGATTTTTTCAAATAAAGTATTCCACCGGCGGAATACCCGCTAAAGCTCTATGTGGCCTATGTCCACCTGGATGATGTACTCTATGCCACCCATAAATAACCAATCGATTACGAGGAGGTATTGACTATGGCTGTAGCTTGGAATGTGAACAAGGATGTAATTATCGGTATCGGCGGGGCCGCCGGCGATGGTCTGGACAAAACCGGCGATACCCTGGCGCGCACCGCTTCGCGGCTGGGGCTGTATGTTTATGCTTACAATAGCTACCAGTCGCTCATCCGGGGGGGACACATCTGGTTGCGGATTCGCCTGGGACAGAAGAAAGTCCACAGCCACGGCGACGCCGTGCACGCGCTCATCGCTTTAAACCAGGATAGCCTTGAGCGCCACGCCGGCGAAGTAGAACCAGGCGGCCTTATCTTGTTCAATAGCGATAAGGTCAATTGTGATCCGCTGTTGTTGCGCCCGGGGGTGCAGAGTTTTGGTTTACCGGTGCAACAGTTGATCAAACCGTTTGGCCGCGTTCCGGCTATCATGCAAAACTCGATCCTGCTGGGGGCGATGCTCTATTGGCTCGATCTCGATTTCAAGATGACCGAAGACGTTGTGGCCGATACCTTTGGACACAAAGGCCAGGAGGTCATCGAGCTGAACACGGGCGTAGCCCGGGCCGGTTACGACTATGCCGCCCAAACGCTTGAACGGCCGCAGGTCGATTGGCAATTCAGCCGGATCCGCCGCCCCTTTATCACCGGCAACGAAGGCCTGGCGCTGGGGGCAGTCGCCGCCGGCCTGAAGTTCTATGCCGCTTACCCCATGACTCCGGCCTCCAGCCTGTTGCATTGGCTGGTCAATCACGGTCAAAAAGCAGGCGTGGTGGTCAAGCAGGCCGAGGACGAGCTGGCCGTGGTCAATATGGCCATTGGCGCCGGCCTGGCCGGGGCGCGGGCCATGTGCGGCACCTCGGGCGGCGGCTTTTCACTGATGACCGAGGCAATCGGTATGGCCGGCATTTTGGAGTCGCCGGTGGTCATCGTCAATGTTCAACGGGGCGGCCCTTCCACCGGCCTGCCGACTAAAACCGAACAGGCCGACCTCAACCAGGTCTTTGGCGCTTCGCAGGGTGATTTTCCGCGGGTCATCATGGCTCCGGCCACAGCCGTCGACGCCTACTTCACCGCGGTGGAGGCCCACAACCTGGCCGAGGAGTTCCAACTGCCGGTCATCATCATCTCCGACTTGCTCCTGGGTGAGCATCCCGAGACCATTGAACCTGACGCCTTACAAGCCGATGTGCCCATCAACCGCGGCAAACTCCTGGTGGAGGCGCCGCCGGGTTATAAGCGATTTGCTCTCACCCTCGATCACATTTCGCCGCGGCTGCTGCCAGGTACGCCGGGCGCGGCTTTTGTGGCGGCCACAGATGATCACGATGAGGAGGGGGTAGTCATCAGTGATGTCTACACTAACCCGGCCGTGCGCCGCAAGATGCAGGAAAAACGGATGGGCAAGCTGACGGCCATCTTGCCCCGGTTGACGCCGCCCCGGCTGGAAGGCCCGGCTGAGGCCGAGGTCACCCTGGTGGGCTGGGGCTCTACCTGGGGCGTTATCCACGAGGCGGTTGAGCAGTTGGCCGGGTTGGGGATCACGGCCAATCATGTGCAGCTTAAATATCTGTATCCCTTTCACAGCCAGGAAGTGTTGGACATCCTCAGCCGGAGCCGCCGGACGATCGTGGTTGAGGCCAATTACAGCGCTCAAATGGCCCGCTATCTCCGCGCCGAAACCGGCCTCAAAGCCGATGGCACTGTTTTGAAATATGACGGTGAACCGTTTACCCCCGGTTACATTGTCCGGGCGGTCCAGGCGATTGTGGCCGACCGGCCGCTTT
This sequence comes from uncultured Caldilineaceae bacterium, assembly GCA_964398055.1. Classification (GTDB taxonomy): domain Bacteria; phylum Chloroflexota; class Anaerolineae; order 4572-78; family J111; genus CAYNLK01. Next base: position 26,966 of record CAYNLK010000028.1, on the reverse strand, counting down.
CGCTGGACGTAACCGCAGACGAAGCGCGTGAACTGGCCTACCACTTCATTCGCATTAAATTGGGCGACGCCGCCCGCCCGGTCGGATTTGAACAGATATCCCGGCCCGGTTACCCTGAGCCGTTGTGGCAGGTCGAGATCGTGGGTCGCCAGGAGGGTGAGCCGCTCGGCAGCCTGCTCATTGGCGTTCAAACCGGGGCTACCTACGATTGGTTGGCCGTCTCGCCCCAACCGGCGTTGGCGTCATCGCTGGCAGCTTGATGTGGTTAATCAGAGGTCAAGGTTGTACTACCTATGGACGCACCTATTCAGGTGATAGGTTGGAACTCAGAGATACACGGGGAATACGCAGAGAAACACGGAGAATCCAGCTATACTTTTTCTGTCTCACCGTGAATCTCTGCGCTATCTTTGTGTCGCTCTGTGTACCTGAACAGTAACTTCAATCTTAGCCTGTTGAAAGCAGTGGTCGGTGATCAGCTGTCGGCGGTCTAATAATGATAACGAGGAGGATAATTGTGAGTGTGACACCTGCAACCAAAGAATTGACCCTGGATTTATATAAAGGACCGGTTGATCCGGATTGGTGCCCCGGCTGCGGCGATTTTGGGGTGCTCAATGCGCTCAAAAAAGCGGCCTTTCAGCTCGAGTTGTTGCCCCACGAGCTGATGATCGTGTCCGGGATTGGCTGTTCCTCAAATCTGCCCGGTTTCATCCACAGTTATGGCGTGCACAGCCTGCATGGCCGGTCGCTGCCGGTCGCCACCGGGCTGAAACTGGCCAACCCGGATTTGCACGTCATCATCACCGGTGGCGACGGTGATGGCTACGGCATTGGCATGGGCCATTTCATTCACGCCATGCGCCGCAATCTGGACCTGACCTACATCGTGATGGACAATCAGGTCTATGGCCTGACCACCGGCCAGGCTTCGCCGACCACGATGAAGGAGGTGCGCACAAAAACCACGCCCCGCGGCAACGCCGAACTACCGATCAACCCGCTGGCCCTGGCCCTAGTTGCCGGGGCCACCTACGTGGCCCGCGGCTTTTCCGGCGATACCCGCCAACTGGCCGACCTTTTTGCCGGGGCTATTGCCCACCGCGGCTTTGCCCTGGTGGATGTGTTCAGCCCGTGCGTGACCTACAACAAGGTCAACACGTATGCCTGGTTCAAGGAGCGGGTCTACAGCCTGGCCGACGAGCCGGATTATGACCCAGGCAACGGTGGGGTTGCTTTGCAGAAAGCCTTTGAGTGGGGTGAGCGCATTCCGCTTGGGTTGTTCTACCAGAGCGAACAGCCCATCTACGAAGACAGTGAGCCGGTTTTGCGAAACGGGCCGTTGGTGAAACAGCCGTTGGGTCTTGATCCGGCCCTGTTGGCCGAATTCCTGGCCGAAACGATGTAGTCGCTCGACGACCGCCGACGACTGGCCCCTGACCGCCGAAAAGATTATTGGCGTACAATTGCGAGTGGTCGGCGGTCGTCGGTCCGCGGTTAGCGGGGCTAGAAGTTGAGGTAGCCTAACCCCCCTAATTTTCTAGCTCGCCCGCCCCGGCTGAGGCTCGGCAGACATACACCGTCGCTTCCAACCCGGTTGCGGCCGGATATTCTCTGGCAATGGCGCTTTCCACTGCGGGGACCAATTCCTGGGGCGCCAGCGCGACCACGCAGCCGCCAAAGCCGCCGCCGGTCATCCTGACGCCGCCGGCCTCGCTAACCACGTTGGCGATGATCTCCACCAGGGCGTCAATCGGCGGTACGGTGATTTCAAAATCATCCCGCATCGAGCGATGGGACTCGGCCATCAAGCGGCCCATCCAGGTTAGGTCGCCTTGGGCCAGCGCCTCGGCCGCGGCTTCGGTGCGGGCATTTTCGGTGATGACGTGCCGGGCCCGTTTGGCCACTGTTTCAGCTAATTCGCCTTCGTGTAGCGAAAAAAGATTAAGCGATACGTCTCGCAGGGCCGCCACGCCAAAGTGAGCCGCCGCCGCTTCGCACTCGCGGCGGCGGCTATTGTACTCGCTGTCAACCAGGCCGCGCTTGACATTGCTGTTGGCAATGATGATGGCCGTGCCCGCCGGCATCGGGACGGCCCGGTAAGCCAGGCTGCGGCAGTCGATGAGCAGGGCATGGCCGGCCTGGCCCAGCGCCGAGATGTACTGGTCCATAATACCGCAGCGCATACCCACAAAGTCGTTTTCAGCCTGCTGCCCCACCAGCGCCACCGTCTGCCCGTCGAGGCCAAGCTCGCTGAGCCGGTTGAAGGTTGTGCCGACCACCACCTCCAATGAAGCCGAGGAGCTCAGCCCGGCCCCCTGGGGCACGTCGCCGGTAATGACCATATCAACGCCTTGCAGCCGATAACCGCGCTGCTGCAAGGCCCAGGCCACCCCGCGGACGTAGTTGCTCCACGGCGCGGTTTCATCGCGAACAATCCGTTCCGCCAGCTCGAACCGGCTGGTCTGCTCGGCAAAATCGGCCGCAACCAATTTGACCTGCCGGTCGGGTCGCGGCCTGGCCGCCACGACGGTGTGGTAATCGATGGCGCAGGGCAGTACAAAGCCGTCGTTGTAGTCGGTGTGCTCGCCGATGAGGTTCACCCGGCCCGGCGCCCGCAAGAAGTGAGTGGGTTCAGTGTTGAAATGTTTTTGGAAGACGTGGGCAGCTCTGGCTTTCAAATCCATTCTAAACTCCTTGGTTGACCGCCGACGGCTGAAACAGTCGGTAGCACGAGGCTAAAGCCATCGTGCTCAAAGAGCAAAGCCCAAATGGGCTAAAAACTTAGCTCGAAGAGCTTCGCCCTTTCAGAGCGACGGCTTCAGCCTCGCTCTTGGGCACGGCACATAGGTTTGGATGATAAATCCATAGATAGAACAATTCTACGGCGGTCCGCTGTCAGCGGTCGGTGGTCGTCAGTCCGTTACCGCGCCCAGGCTGCTGCTGGACACCAGCCGGGCATATTTGGCCAGCACGCCGCTGGGGTAGCGAGGCGCCGGGGGCTGCCAGGCCGCCCGCCGGCGGGCCAATTCCTCAGCCGGGATATTGAGCTGCAGCAAACGTTCGTCGGCGCTGATGGTGATCGAATCGCCTTCTTGCACCAGGGCAATAGCGCCGCCCACCGCCGCTTCCGGGGCCACGTGGCCGACCACCAGCCCATGTGAGCCGCCGGAAAAGCGGCCATCGGTGATCAGGCCGACCTTGCCGCCCAGTCCCGCGCCGCTGATGGCCGAGGTCGGGGCCAGCATCTCCCGCATACCAGGGCCGCCTTTGGGCCCTTCGTAGCGGATCACAATCACGTCGCCCACTCTGATCTGTTTGGCCAGAATCGCTTGTAAACAGGCTTCTTCCGACTCGAACACCCGGGCCGGGCCGGTGATCTGGGGGTTTTTCAGGCCGGAAATCTTGGCCACGCTGCCTTCCTCAGCCAGATTGCCTTTGAGAATGACCAGATGCCCCTGGGGGTAGAGTGGTTTAGACCAGGGCTGAATGACGTCCTGGTTAGGGTCAGGCTCATCCGGAACCCCGGCCAACACTTCGGCTACGGTCTGGCCGGTAATAGTCAGGGCGTCGCCGTGGAGCACGCCGTTGGCCAGCAATATTTTCATTACCTGGGGCACGCCGCCGGCCTGGTGGAACTGTACCGTCACATAGCGTCCCGACGGCTTCAGGTCGCACAGCACCGGCGTTTTGGCCCGGATGGTCTCAAAATCGTCGATAGTCAGCGGCACCTGGGCGGCGTGGGCAATAGCCAGCAGGTGCAGCACGGCATTGGTCGAGCCGCCGATGGCCATAACCACGGCGATGGCGTTCTCAAAAGCCTGGCGGGTCAGGATGTCGCGCGGGCGGCGCTGCTGCTGAATGGCGTCGACCAGTACCCGGGCCGACTCGGCCGCGCTGTCGGCCTTTTCCTCATCCTCGGCGGCCATCGTGGAGGAGGCCAGCAGGCTCATCCCCAGCGCCTCGAAAGCAGAGGACATGGTGTTGGCGGTATACATCCCGCCGCAGGCGCCGGCCCCCGGAATGGCCCGTCGCTCGATCTCCAGCCGTTCGGCCTCATCAATCACCCCGGCGCTGTACTGGCCGACCGCCTCAAAGGCGCTGATGATATCCAGGTCTCGCCCGTCGTAGTGGCCCGGCTTGATGGTGCCGCCGTAGACAAAGATAGCCGGAATGTTCATCCGGGCCATGGCGATCAACGCCCCCGGCATATTTTTGTCACAGCCGCCGATAGCCAGCACGCCGTCCATGCTCTGGGCATTGACCGCAGTCTCGATGGAGTCGGCGATCACTTCGCGGGAGACCAGCGAATATTTCATGCCCTCGGTGCCCATCGAGATACCATCGCTGACGGTGATGGTGCCGAACACCTGGGGCATCGCCCCGGCCTCTTTTAAGGCCGTTTCAGCCCGCCGAGTCAGCAGGTTGAGGCTCAGGTTACAGGGGGTAATGGTGCTGTAGGCGTTGGCCACGCCGACGATAGGCTTGTTGAAATCATTGTCGCCAAAACCAACCGCCCGCAACATCGAACGGTTGGGGGTGCGCTCGACTCCCTGGGTAATGACGCTGCTGCGCAGTTTGTCGGTCATTGATGCCTCCTTTCAAAATACCCCCTCCCCAACCCCTCCCCCGAATCGGGGGAGGGGTTGGGGAGGGGGTGCTTTTATTACAATTTCAACACCGCGCCCTGGTCGGCGCTGGTGGCCATTTTGGCGTAGCGGGCCAGCCAGCCGGTCAGCGCCGGCCGGGGGGGCAACTGCCAGGCCGCCCGGCGTTGGGCCAGTTCGTCGGCTGATAGGTCAACGTTGAGCTTGCCGTTGGGGATGTCAATGTCGATGATATCGCCGGTTTGGAGCAGCGCAATGGGGCCGCCCTCGGCTGCTTCCGGTGAGACGTGGCCGATGCAGGCGCCGCGGGTACCGCCCGAAAAGCGGCCGTCGGTGATCAGGGCGACGCTGCTCTCCAGCCCCATACCGATGATATTGCTGGTGGGGGCCAGCATCTCTTGCATGCCCGGCCCACCCTTCGGCCCTTCGTAGCGGATGACAACCACTTCGCCCGGCTTGACCTCACCGTTGAGAATGCCGGCGTTGGCCGCGTCGTGGGAGTCGTAAACGCGAGCCAGGCCGCGGTAGGTCATCATTTCGGGCAAGACGCCGGCCGTCTTAACGACCGAACCGTGGGGGGCCAGGTTGCCGGATAGGATCGACAAGCCGCCGGTCTGGCTATAGGGATTGTTCAAGGTACGGATGCAGGCGGTGTTTTTACTGGCGCAGCCGGCGATGTTTTCGGCCAGGGTTTGGCCGGTGACGGTCATAGCGTCCAGGTGGAGGGCGCCGGGCTTTTGACTCAGCTCGTACAGAATGGCGCTGATGCCGCCGGCCGCGTCCACATCTTCCATGTGGTAGGGCGCCGAGGGACTGACCTTGCACAGATTGGGGACTTTGGCCGACAACGCATTGAGCCGGTCGAGTGAATAATCGATGCCGGCCTCCTGAGCAATGGCGATGGTGTGCAGCACGGTGTTGGTGCTGCCGCCCATGGCCATATCCAGGGCAAAGGCGTTGTCAATCGACTGCTCGGTGACGATGTCGCGCGGCTTCAAGTCCCATTCGATCAACTTCATAATCTGGGCGCCGGCCCGGCGAGCCAGTTCCTCCCGCGCCGGCGTCTCGGCCAGGATGGTGCCGTTGCCGGGCCAGGCCAGGCCCAGCGCCTCAGAGATGCAGTTCATCGAGTTGGCGGTGAAGAGGCCGGAGCAGGAGCCGCAGCCGGGGCAGCCGTAATCCTCCAGCAGCTTGAGCTGCTCGGCGCTAATTTTGCCGGCCTGATACGCGCCAACCCCCTGAAAAACCGAGATGAGATCGACCTTTGACCCGTCGGGCAGCCGGCCGGCCCGCATTGGCCCGCCGCTGACGAAGATGGTCGGGATATTCAGCCGCATGGCCGCCATCAGCATCCCGGGGATGATCTTATCGCAGTTGGGGATACAGACCAGCCCATCGAACCAGTGGGCCGAGACCATCGTCTCAACCGAGTCGGCGATCAACTCCCGGCTGGGCAGGGAATAGTTCATGCCAACGTGGCCCATAGCGATGCCATCATCGACGGCGATGGTGTGGAACATAAAGGGTACGCCACCGGCGGCCCGGACGGCCTGGCGGACGATCTCACCAAACTTGTTGAGGTGGACGTGGCCGGGCACCACGTCGGTGTAGCTGTTGGCAATACCGATGAACGGTTTGGTCATATCCTCATCGGTGTAGCCGCTGGCCTTGAGCAGGCTGCGGCTGGGGGCGCGTTCAAAACCTTTTTTAACGATGTCGCTACGCATGGGGCAATTCTCCTGACAAGTAGAATATTGGCCTTAAATTTTCGTCAATCTGGCGAATAGCGCAAATCGAGTGGGATCACTTGCCGTAACCCAGCCAGCGCAGCTCATGCTCTTTTTTGCGCCACTTGGGCCGGATTTTGACCCACAACTCCAGGTAGACTTTGGTATCGATCAGCTTTTCAATTTCGGGCCGGGCCAATTGGCCGATTTTCTTGAGGGTGGCGCCCTTTTCACCGATGACGATCTTCTTTTGCGACTGGCGCTCCAGGATCAGGTTGGCGCTGATGTAGGTTAGATTTTCGTGCCGCAGCTTGAACTCGATGACCTGGACGGCCAGAGCGTGGGGCACTTCCCGGTGCAAAACTTTCAGGGCAGCCTCGCGGATCAGCTCGGCCACGATGAAGCGAGTTTGCTGATCCGTCACCTGATCTTCGGGGTAATAGCGAGGGCCGAGGGGCAAACGGCGAATTATCTCCGGCAATAGCTCGGTCAGGTTGTCGCCGCGTCTGGTGGAGATGGGCAACCAGCCGTCGGCCGGATAGAGTCTGAGAAACGGTTCGGCCACGGTGGCCAACTCGGCCGGGGCGAGTAGATCGATTTTGTTGAGCAGCAGCAGAACCGGGGCCAGCGCTTCCCCCCGGCGGGCCAGGTCGGACCGGAGGTTTTGGAGCGTCTCAGCTACCAGTTGGTCTTCGGCATGGTCCGGCTGGGCGGCATCGACCAGCCACAGGATCAGGTCGGCGTCGGGGATGGTTGCCAGGGCGGTATCGACCAGATACTCGCCCAGCTTGTGTTTGGGCTGGTGAATGCCGGGCGTGTCCAAAAAAATCACCTGGGCCGGCGGCAGGTCGGGGTAGTTCGACGCCGGCAGGGTCAGAATGCCCAGGAGTTGGTTACGGGTGGTTTGGGGTTTGGGGCTGATGATGGCAATTTTTTGGCCCAATAGCTGGTTCATCAAGGTCGATTTGCCGACATTGGGCCGGCCGACCACGGCCACAAAGCCGGAGCGGTGTTCCGGCGGCAGCTCGTCGTCGAACAGCGGGGCTGCGGCTAAATCGTCGTATTCAGACTCATCGGGCCAGTCAAAGGGGATCGTCATAGTTATGGCGTTAAGGAAAACGGGTTGAAATTCGTCTCCCGGTCGTAGTAATCCTCCTGCTCGGCCTGCTTCAGGAAGCCAACGATGCTGTAGGTGAGCGGGGTCAAAATAATTTCGATGGTTACTTTGAAGATATAATTGGCTGCAATCAAACTGAGGGCAATCTCCGGCGGAAAGACGCCCAACAGGGTGGCCATAAGGATAAAAATAACCGTGTCGAAGCCCTGTCCAATGAGCGTGCTGCCGATGGTCCGGCTCCATAGCCAGCGGCCAGCGGTGGCGACCTTCATTTTGGCCAGCACGTAGCTGTTGGAGAATTCACCGGCAAAATAGGCCACCAGGCTGGCGATGATGATCCCGCCGGTGGCAACCCCGCCCAGGATGGCCTGGTAGGCGGCCTGACCGGCGTATTCCTCCCAGGTGGTCTCACCAGGCATTACGCCGACCAGCCAGAGGGTCACGGACATCAGCGCCGCTGCGCCAAAGCCGGCCCAGATGACCCGCCGGGAGCGCTTATAGCCGTAGACCTCGGTCAGGATATCGCCAAAGATGTAGCTAATGGGGAAGAGCAACGTCCCGGCGTCGAAGGCCAGCGGCAGCCCCAACAGACTCACCCCCCAATCGATGATCTTGGCCGAAGAGGCAATATTGCTGATGAGCAGCACTGCCACAAACAGGGCGGTGATAAAGTCGTAATATTTGTAGCGCATTAATCAACTGGGATAATTTTGTAATCAGCCGCTAATCTTAGTATCAGCCGGCAGCGTGAAATTTCTTGGGCTAAATCGACACCGGCTCTGCCTGCTCCTGGATCACCTGTTCCGTAGCCCGCTCGCAGGCCAGCCCCCGGTCACAAAGTCATTGAGCATGTCGATCACGATCACAGCTTTCATTTGATATTATGCCCGCGCTTGCCATAGTCAGCAAACATTTCCGCTATTTTGGCCAGCGATCGGGTTGAAGTTCCGGCAGGGTTGCCAGTTCCTGACCCTGATCATCAACCAGATGCACGGCCAGCACATCCTCTACCCCCGCAAAACGGATGATTTGATAGCCGGAGGCGGGCGCAACCTGCACCGCGAAATGATGGCCGGGCCGTTCAACACAGGTAACTTCTTCCGGATGGCACAGGTTGACCTGATCATAGCCGGCCTCAGCCTTATCCAGCCGTTGGACCTTGTGGGCGCGGTAGCCTATCAGCCAAAGCTCAAGCTGGCGGCGCAGGAGCAACGCCTCCAAATCCTCACTGTCATACGAGCAGGCCGTTTGCGGAACCAGCAGCGCCGTGTCATTGGTCGCAAACTTGAAATTGTGGTCTGTCCATAGCCCCAGCAAATAGCGCCAATCGGCCGTCAACAGATCCAGGTTTGGGCCAGTGGGGTAACTTTGCTCAAACTGGTCTTCACTGTTGTAAAGGACGGCCTTTCGCTCGAACCACCAGTTGAGCCATTCACTTGAACGCTCGCTGAACGGTTGCTGCGTCCAGATGGCCGCTTGTTGCGCCTGTAGGGTTGGCCGCGGCCAATCCGGCTCAGTGTGGCAGATCTCAAAATCAACCTGCTTACCCCGGTCGAGCAGAAGGGCTGGGTCGGGGAGGGGCGCCGCCGTCCACCAGTAGTAAAGGGGCGGATGAAAGAGCGGATATTTGAGCAGCCCCAATTTGATGGTCTCAGTAATGGCTGTCACGGGCACTTCAAACTCCAGGTGACTGTTGCGCACCCGGATCAGACCGGGCGGCAAACCAGTCAGCGTAAATGCGCCGTTTTCAGCCGTGCGCCGCCTGATTTCTTCGATTGGTTCATTGCCCACCCACAACGGCAGGTCGCTCACCGGGCTGTGCTGGCCGTAACCGGCCACAACTCGCCCGGTTGCCGTGGCCCCCGGCAACGCTTCGGGAATTTCTGCCAGCAGTTCCTCCCGGCCAAACTGGCCGTAATAGCCTACTTCAGGTCGCATCGGGTCACCCAAATCCACCGGTTGGCGCACTCCAGGTACGGCCCTGGCCTGGCCGGTGACCGGGTTGGCGACCATTAAATCCAGGAATTTCCCATTGCGTTGCGCGTAATAAAGGCGAGCGCCATCAGGACTCCAGACCGGGGCGTCTTGATAGGACTCCCGGTTGTTCAGACGGCGATATTGGCCGGTGGCGGGGTCAAGCAGATAAATTCGCCGCCCGGCAATGGCCGGGTTGTCGAAGGACATCCAGTCGGCCCACTCTGCGCCAGTGTCAGCGGCGGGAACGGCGGCGTAGGCGATCACATCCCCCTGCGGTGACCAGGCGACTGCGCCGGGAATCTGCTCGGCCTGGCTGATGACGGTGGTCACCTGGCCGGTCGCGAGGTCGAACAGGTTCAGCCACTTGTTGATCTGAGCCGAGCGATAACCGCCGGCGGTAATAGCCAGCCGGCTGCTGTCGGGCGACCAGCTCTGGTAGCGGGGATTGATCAAGGCGGTGTTGTCGCGGGTTGGAGCATAAACCGGATCTTGAATTGAAGAATCCAAGGCAACGGGATAGAGCTGGCCGGTTTCGGTATCCAACAGTTGCGGCGGCAGGCCATCGGCCAGAATTGAGGCCGACAGGAGGCCAACCCAGATTACCACGTAGCGGCTGTTGGGCGACCAGGGGCCAAAGACGACCTGTTGGACGCCGTCTTGCTCAAACGCCTCGGGGCTGGATTGAAACAGCCGGGTGGTCGAGAGCACATGGCGTTCGGTCAGGCGCACCTGCCAGATTTCAATAGGTTGGGGAACGCTCGTCCCTTGCTGGGGATCGGTGGCCGCATAGGGCCGCACCACCAACAGGCGGGTGCTGTCGGGCGACCAGTTAATGTCTCTGGCGCCGCTGCCCTCGGGAAAAATCTGGAATGTCTGCCGCCGGCCGCTCAACTCAAGGCTGCCGGTGGTGCGATTGAGGGTGGCTGTCCATTGGCCGTTGGGCGAGAGATGGGATTCGATCTCATCAAAAAGACCGCTGCCGGCCGTTGGGGTTGGGGTAGTTGCGGCGGCAGCAAGCAGCATGACCGGCTGGCCAAAACTCAAAATATTTAGCGCCAGCAACGCGGTGAATAGACCCACCCATTTGGTGCCCATCATGAACCTCCTTGAATGGTTACCAGTCCCAGTTCAACCACAGTGCTGTTTTCATCGCCGGTATCGCTGGCAGTGACCGGCAAGCGGTCACCGGTGACGGGGTAGTACCAGCCGACAACCAGCCGGTACTGGCCTGGGGCCAGGGTGTCTGGCAGGGGCAGGTTTTGGTGATCGACTACCGTTGGACCAACCTGCCAGACTGTGGTCGGCAGGTAGCCCAGGCTGTCTTGAGGCGTCCAATCCAGTTGAGCGATCACATTTCCCTCGGAATCCAATAAATGCACAAAGGTGGTCAGATCGATGGTCAGGGGCGCGGCGGCCTGCCAGTAGAGGGTGAAGGGGAGGGCCTGGCCGCCCTTGAAGGAGGTTGGGGGCAGGTCGACGCCCAGCAGGTTGATGACGTTCCAGAACTGGACCTGGCGCGGCTGCTGAGGCTCAGCCGGGGCCGGGCTGACCGGTTCATAACTTTTTCGGCCAGTGCGTTGAAAGGTGTTGAGCCGGACCCAGGAGCGGTTGCCAAAGAGGTGGAGTTGCTCGTCAAACTGGGAGATGGGCAACCGCTGGGCCGGATCGGACCAGTCACCTCTGGCTACGCCGACGGCCAGGGTGAACTGATCACCCCTGGTTGGGGCCAAATCCCAGGGCAAGGTACGGGTCAGGATGATCTCGCCGGGCGACCAGTTGGAGGTAGGGTACCACAGCGGCGTGACCAAAGGCCGCTCGGTAGGATCTTCGATGAGTTTGCCCTGCCGGTCGATGAAAAAGGGCCAGAGGGTGTAATTATCGTCAAGCGGGACCAGGGCGCGCCAGTACAGGGTGACCATCGGGAGGAATTTTTCGTGCGCGCCCAGGCCGATATCGTAACCGATGAGTTCCAGCTTATCGTCGAAAATGACCCGGCTGGGGAAACGGGGTTGGAATGAGGCCGGGTTGGCAACGCGGGCAAAGTCAAAAAATTCATCCGGCAGGTTGGTCGGTAACTTGTTCCCGTTTTTTGCCAGCAACAAATACCCATCGTAGGCGTCTACAATCCCAAAACCGCCCTCTAAAAATTGGTCAACTCGATGGCGCAGTTCGACCGGGTGGAGCGGCCAGGAGTCTTCGGTCACGTCTAAAACGATGTGGTCGGCGTCGTCGATCCGGTCGAAAATGTACAGCGTTTCCCGCTGGCTGGCGTGAGGGTTGAGCCGGTCCTGGGCCGACAGGGCCGCTTCGGGCGGAATTTGGGCCAGGATGCGGCTGGCGCGGCGGTGGTGGTCGGTTACCTCTTCCCAGCCGCGGTATTGGCCGCCCCAGGGCAAGTAACCATAGTGCAGGTGATAAGCCAGGCTGGCGGTCAGGATGACCCCGCCGATGATGAGGTTGAACAGGTTTGGGGAGTGGGGAGCAGGGAGCGAGGAGCGAGGAGCGTGGAACAGAGAGCTTCGTTTTTTCTTCAGCCATGTCGCTATTCGCTTGAGGTTGGCGACGCCGTAGATACTGCTGATGATGAGGGCCGGCACGAGGGGCGCAGCGTAGATCAGGCTGTTGACCCGCTGCATCGGCGGGAAACTGCTAAGTAGATTGATCCCCAGCGAAGGCAGAGCCAGCAGGAGCGTAAGCGGACTCAACAGGGCGGTAAAGGCGACCGGCGTGAGCAGCAGGCGGAGGTATTCCACGGCGTTGACCGCCTGGAGATGATCTAGAAATAGGCGGGGCCGGTGAATCAGGTTGACCACGATGTCGAGCGGGCTATCGCCCAGATGACCGTAGCGATCCCAGTGGATGTTGTCGGTCCCGGCAAAGCGGGGTGGGATGATAAAGACGGCCAGCGTCGCCCACAGCCCGGCCAGGCCGATGGTGATCAAGCCCAGTCGCCGCTGCCGGTTGACGAGCAGGGCATAGACACCCATCAGCATTACAATTAGAGCAATCTCCTCTTTGCAGGCCACAGCCAGCCCGGCAAAAAGGGCAAACTGGCCGGCCCGGCGAGTCTCCAGGTAATAGAAAGCGGCCAGTAGAAAGGTGGGGGCCAGGGTGACGGCGTGAAAGTCGAGCAGGGTAGCGCCTTGTATAGCCGGCAAAAGCAGATAGACCCCGGCAAAAATCAAGGCCAGGCTCGCGTTGTTGAGTTTGAGCCGGGCCAGGGCAAATACCGGGACTGCGCCCAGAGCGACGACAATCGCTTGTAAGAGAAAGAGGGTTTCCGGGCCGCTATAGATCAGGTACAGCAGCGAGATAGGCAGGAGAATCGGCTCCACGTGCAAACTGAGCCGGCTGGTCGCGCCGGGCTGGTTGGTTTGGTGAAAGGGGCGGCCATGCAGGGTGTTCCAGATGGCCTGGTCCATGTTGCCCAGGTCCAGCGCCCGCGAACCAAAGGAATAGTAGTGCAACAAGAGTTGGGCGCTGAAGAAGGCGACATAGCCAGCCATAAACAGGACCAGCAGCACAACGGTGAGGCTTATTCCACGGGGTTTAATCATAGCCCATCTGGTTGATTTTGGGGTCAATTCCGGAGCAACGCAATCAGTTGGGTCAGCAGGTAGCCATAGGTTACAATGCCGGCAATGAGCAGGAAACCACCGGCCAGAGCCAGACCGAACCAGTTGGGGCGAGGTTTTGTATCCGTCCAGGGCGCCGCGCCCATCTCGCTCATACTTTGCCGGGCCGTTGCCTCGTTGATCGGGCTGACCCCGCTAAGCTCGTGGAGTTGGTGCCAGGCTTCAGTTTGGGTTTTTTGGTCGTCGGCATATTGAATGGCCCCGCGCAGGGCCTGAATCGCCTCTTTTCGTCTCCCTTTGGCCAGATAGGCCAGGCCCATATTGACATAAGCCGGCCCGAAGTGCTGGTCGTTTTGAATGGCCTGGCGATACCGGGCGATGGCGTCGTCGTGCTGCTGCTCCTGGTGAAATTCGACCCCGACGTTGAAATGAATCTGGGCGGCGCTATTGCGACGCCTTTGTTGGTCCTCGCTCAACCGGAGCGGTTGATTCGTGAGCAGCGGTTTGACTTGCCTGGGCATGTCCTGGCTGTGTCGCTGGCGGAGGAAGGCGATTAAACTGACAATGGCGGTGAAGCCATCAAAGCCAGGCAAAGGCAACAGGCTGGTGAAGGTCAACCAGAAGCTGGCCAGGGCAATGTAGCCGGTCAGGGCAAGAGACCAGGCTTGCACATTCAATGATTTGGGCAGATTTGCTGCAAACGGAAAAAGGAAGACAAAAATTTGGTCGGTACTAATATTGCTGGCATAAACGACAGCAGCGGCCACTATTACTGTGATCAAGAAACCGACCAGGGTCAGGGTAAAACTGGCGACCGGGCCGGCTATCGCCACCAGGAACAGATCCCGATAACGGTGTTTGAAGTTGTTGGGGTTGGCGCGCAGTGGTTTGGACCAGCCAATTCCGAAGAGCAAAAAGGCAAAGGCGCCAAACCAGGCGATGTGCCGAAAGGGATTCAGGGTGATCTTGCCGCGCTCTACCTGGGACATATCGCCCAGAAAGTAGGCGGTGAGGGCATGCGCCAGCTCATGGACCGTATAACCGACCAGCAAACCGGGAATGATCAGCAGGTTAGTCCAGTGCAGGAGGGGTAGAAAGTTGTCCATAATAGGCTACCTTGTTTGATTCAGGCTAAAGGGGACCTCAACCACATCAATGATTTCGTCGTGATAAGTCATTTCGGCTCTGGCGGTGTATTGCTCCTGAAGATCAACAGCCGGCAGGTGCAGAGTCAGAGAGGTGAAAATTTCCTTGTGTTCAACCACATACATACTAACAATTTGTTGTCGCCGGCCATTTAGAATGCTCAGCTCGATGTCAGGATAAGGACTGGCGGCGGCAGGATCGGGTTTTTGTGGTGGCATGGAACCGCCCGGCAAAACGTCGGGCATCAGCATCACGTTTGCGAAGGTGGTGGGTAGCCCCGTCACTTCCATTTCAAGGGTGACGCGACGGTTGTCGGGCAAGACGATTGGCTGGAGGGAGTTAATCTTCGGTCTATTATCGTTCATCTTCTGCTCAACTGGCCACAGGGTTCACTTGCTCAGGCTTCTCAGATTATACCATTCCCGGATTGATTATCAAAGCCGTCAATTTTAACGGGGTTGACTTCACTGAATGTTGATCGCGCCCAGGGTGACCACCGGATCGTGACCATCCAGCCGGGCCAGGGGCTGGAGCGTGTTGGGATGGTACAGCTCAACATTGAGCCAATATTGGCCGGGTGAAAGGTCGGCGGGTAGGCTGAATTCGACCGGATGATAAATGGCTTGGCCAACCGGCCAGGCTGTGGTCCGATAAAGGGTCCCGACCGGCCACTCGTCGCGACCCTGGGCAACCAATTCACCGGCCGGGGTCCACAGTTTTAAGGACATTTTGTAATCGACGCCGGGCGGGGCGGTGGCCAGCCACCACAATTTCAGGTGGATGTTTTGACCAGGCTGCCAGATGTGGTTGGGCAGCTCCCAGCCGGCCAGGGCCAGCCCATCCTCAAACTCGATGATTTTAGCCCCATCAGACGTCGGTGGGGTTAGCAAGAAGCCTTGAACTCGAATGTTGCTCTCGCCGGCAAACGGCTCGTCTTCAAGGGGAGTTGTGTTTTGGGTTAACCAGTTACGGATGAAGGCTGTGGGGTCGGTAACGGTATCATAGGCGCGGAGCAGCCATAATCGGGCAAAGTCCCTGGTTAATTGTTCTAGCGCCGCAGCCGTTTCGGCCTCACTCATTGGGTAGAAATCAGCCTGGGAATCACCCCAGCCCAGCTCCGGCCAACCGTTGACGGTACCGGTTTGCAGCAGGAGGGGGTGATCTAGGTCAGTGGGCCGCCGGTAGGGCACCAGGCGACGGCGCTCGAGTTGGGGCAGGTGGTTATAGTAGTCGAACGCGGTGTAGACGTAGCCGGCGTTGACCAGGATCACATCGCCCGGCTGCCAACGTGCTTCAATGAAGTTGACCGCCGCTCTAAAGTCATCGGGCTGGTAGCGGGGGTTGTGTTGGAGTTGATAGATCGAGTAGAACGAGGCGAGCAGCAATATAGCCGCCGCTACACAAGCCGCCCAGAGGTCAACCCGCCGGGTTAGCCAGACCAAACCTGCCCCCAGGAGAATGTAGAATGCCGGTGAGTAAGTAAAGATGTAGCGAACGTGATAGAGAGGGGTGATGAACGAAGCCAGATAGATCAGCAGGAGTGGGCCAAAAGTGTAGGCAACCAGAAAAAAAACGCTGGACAGCGGCGGCACGGGGGCTTCAGGTAGAAGCGGTGAGCGCCGAAGGTAAAGCCAGCCCGCCCCTGCCAGCCCCAGACTGAGCAAGAGCACTGGCCAGCCGGTGGCCGGCGTCACCGATTGGCCCAGCGACAGGGCTGTCCAGCTTTCCAACAGGATCGGCCCAAAGTCGAGGCCGCTGAAATTGCGCCAGGGTGGGACAGGTGGATTGGTGATCTGGCGCCAGGCGATGGGCAGCCAGGGCAAATAAGCGACAATGACGAATGCATTCACAGTCAACAACGTTGCCAGGACGCGCCGTTTGAGTTGAGGCCACAACGTGTAAAGAAGAAATATTAGATTGAGTGCCATCAGCAGAAAGGCAAAATAGTAAAGGGTGTACAGACCTGCGGCCGCGCAAATCAAATAGCCCACCCAAAAAAGGGTCGCCCCAGGTCGACGCCGTTGCCTGGAATCGACCATCACAGCCAGGGCTTGCAGCCCAAAATAGGCGGTCATCACCCCCAACGCGGTGGCCAGGGTGTACATCCGGACTTCTTGGGCGTACCAAAGGTGATAGGGTGAAAAGGTGATAAGTACGGCCGTCCAGATGGCGGCCGGGCGGTTGACCAGGTAGCGCGCCAACCGGTAGGTCAGGGGAATGAGCAGGACACCGAAGATCAGTGACAAAAAAGCCAGGGCAAACTCGCTGCGCCCGGCCAGGCCGGCCCAATAATGCAATAACAGGTAGTAAGCCGGTGGATGGATATCGCGGGCGGTGTGGGCAATGAGTGCAGCCTCGGTCTGTTTAGCCAGGAACGCGCTCACCGTTTCATCATACCAGAGACTTTGGGCTCCCAATCGGTAGAGGCGGATGGCAAACCCAAGCCACAGCAAGGCCAGCAGCGTTAGGCCGGGCCAGGTGAAGAGGGCAAACTGAACTTTTTTCACAGGTGACACTTGCTACCTCAACTGATTATCTTATCACAAGGGCCAGTACCCGGCAATATTGAATCGGGTTGATCTACTTGACATATTCTATTAACTTTAGTATTATGTATAGTAATCAACTGCTCTTTCTATATGTTGTAGGTCGTATACTCAAATCGCCCCTAGATGTTGGGGTGTAGGAGGTACCTATGAAAAGATTTTTGGCGGTTTTGGGACTGACCCTGCTATTTATTACCCTCAACGCAGGTGTAGTTATGGCTGCGCCGGGGTTGCAGGGTGGGCCTCAAATTCATTATGTCGGCTTTGGCGACAGCCTGTTGGGGATTGCGGCCAGATATGGCGTTTCGGCTGAAGCCATTATGCAGGTGAACGGCCTGACCAACCCGGATATGATCTACGTAGGACAACCTTTACGGATACCCGGCCCTGGCACTTACGGTCAGCCGCCCGGTTATCCGGGCTTGCCGGGGGGCGGTTGTGGCAACTATCACGTCGTCCGGCCGGGTGAGACGCTCTCGGGTGTGGCCTGGCAATATGGGGTACCGCTTGATGCGTTATTGACCAACAACCAGCTTTACAACCGGGATATGGTTTATGTGGGGCAGCAACTTTGCGTCAGCAGTGGTGGTCCGGTCTATCGACCCCAACCAGCCACCTTCCAAAGTTACACCCCTGCCCCAGAGGCCTACTACCACCAAGTTGTAGCCGGGGAGACTTTGAGCGGGATCGCTTATCGATATGGGGTTGACCACGTTAGTATTATGCGGGCCAATGGTCTGAACTATGATGGTTTTATCTGGGTTGGGCAGCGACTGGTGATTCCAGGTTATCGTTCCGCTCCGCCGCCAATGTCTCCGCCAGCCTTGCCACCCCTGGCTCCTCGTTACGATGCCACCTATGACCAGAAACATCTGCCGCCGCCTCCCCCGCCTCCACCCACCGACCGGGGTACTATTCCGGCCGCGCCAGATTACCAACCGGTGCCAGTTCGATCTGAGTTGCCGCTGGCCAGCCAACCGATCGAAGTGGTGGTCGACGGGGGGCAGAGTTGGGTTGGCGAGGACTATCCACCATTCCCGGATCCCAACGAAATTACTACCTTGATCGTCAGCACTGAGGACAAGAGTGAAGTCAGAGTAGTTCGCATCCAAAGTGGGGATTACGAGGTCAAGGGAGAGCTTGGGCTGGTGCCGGAGTTTGGAGTCGACAAATTCCGCTTTGCCTTTCGTTACATCCCGCCCGGTGACTATGATGTTTGGATTGACGACCCCGAAACTGCTTCCGAGAAAGTTCAGGTGAGGGTCCAGGCCGGTCAGCGGGTCGAAGTTGAATTCCACAAAGGGCTGGCCTATAGTGGGCCAACGTTTGCTTCGCCCGATGGTTGGTACCTGGCCGAGTGGGATAACCCCAGCAAACCGGGTCAGCGATTGGGCGGCTGGTCAAATATTTTGGTCACCGCGCCGGCTCCGGGCTTGTGGATCAGAATTCGTAGTGAAGCCAACGATTATGAGGCTAAATGCTTCACCGGTAGCAAAGGTTCGAATAGTTGCGATCTGGCTGCATTGAACGCCGGTATCTACTACATCTGGATCGACGGTACCGATCTGACCCTCAAGACTTATATGGATGGCAACGCTTATGCCAAGTTTACCTTTGCCCGGCAGGCTGTGCCCGGCGAAGAGGTTAAGATAGGGCCGGTTAGTTATCCCTAAATCATGCGGTTAAATTCAAAAAGGCCAACCTGATTTCAGGTTGGCCTTTTTTGGTTGATCAAGAAGATCACTCCATCATTTCATCAATCAGATCGCTCCGGCGCCAGTGACGGGTTTCGATTTGGGATTGCTTTAAACTTGAACGGGGCGACTCACCTGGCTGCTGGATGGGGATAACAAAGTGGAACTTACTGCCGGGACAGTTCACCTCGTCGTGTCCCAGGCTTTCAACCCAAACTCGCCCGCCGTGGGCGTCGGCAATACCTTTGACCAGGGTCAGGCCCAGGCCCGGCCCGGCCCCTTTGAATTTGGTCTTACCGGTACTGTGATGTAAGGTGTCATCCGTGCGGAAGAATTTCTCAAAGATCTTCTCGTGATGTTCCGGATCTATGCCGATGCCGGTGTCGGCCACCACAATTTCGACCACCGGCCCCAAATCGTCCAGATGACCTGTCCGCCCCTCTACTTTGATGGTGCCGCCATCCGGGGTATATTTGATGGCATTGCCGATCAGATTCTCAAAAGCCTGCACCAGGCGCGTTCCGTCGGCTTCGACAATGGGCAACTCTTTGATTCCCATTTTGCCAAAGGCAATCCGGCGCTCGTCCAAAGCCTGGAAAAACGGCTGGGCGGCCTGATCGATCACATCTTCCAGGTAAACCTGCCCTTTGAAGAGGCGCATTTCGCCCACGTCGGCTTCAGTCACATCGAACATCAGGTCGACCAGCCCCTTCATCCGCTCGCTGCCCTTGACCACACCTTCGATCAACGTTTTCATGTAGCTGGGGTCTTTGAGTTCTTCCTCAGTCAGGTCAAGCAGCATTTGGGAATAACCGTGAATTTGGGTAAGCGGAGTGCGCAGTTCATGCGAAGCGATAGACAGGAAGTCGGACTTGGTTTCGTCGACGTCGGCTAACTTATTAGTGAGCAAGCCAACTTCTCGATTGATAACTGCCAGTTGCTCAAAGAGACGGGCGCTGTCCATAGCCAGGGCAGTTTGGTCGGCCAGGGCCATCATCAAATCCAGGTCTTCGTCATAATAGGCCGTTCCTTGCAGTTGAGGGCCAAAAACCAGCAAGCCGACCAATTCACGTTGGCGCAAAACCGGAATGTATAGCTCCATGCCCAAACTCGACAGCCACTGCCGTTCCTGTTTGGACAATAAGCGAAACGCCGGCAGAACGTCAATATCATATTGGCTCAGGTGTTTTTTCCCTTTGCGGAAGTAATCCAAAAAGGGGCTGTCGATGGTAAAATGGCCGGTGGTCAGCCCGTCAACCCCAATGGATGAGATTGGCCGCAGGTCAACGTCGCCGGTGCCACTCCGTTCATTGACGAACACAATACCCTGCTCGATGCCGAGGGTCTCGATCATCAGGTTGATGACCGTATCTCCTAGGCGCTTCATATCCAGAGCGGTACTGATGCTTTGGCTGTAATGTTTGATCACTTGTTTTTGGTCCTGGCTCTGTTTGCCCAGAAAGAGACGAGTTAACAATCGGTTTGAAAAGCGCCATAGCGGAGGAAATACAATGGCCAGAAAAATCGCCACCACAATTGAAAAAAATAGCAGGTTTGTTGGCGAAATTCCGCTGCGGCTAACAGTAATCATCATCGCCAAGCCAATCAAGAATAAGGCGGCCAGGGTGGCAATCTCGCCAAAATAGCGCAACCCCCGGCCGATCAGTAGTTTTAGGTCTGGAGTGTGGTAACTCAGCACGATGTAACTGGCCAGAACGGCGCTGATAACCAGCAGCCATAACCCGGCCCAATCAAAAATAGTCGGGTTGGCAAAAAGAACAATCCCGCTGAGGCCAGAGAGAGTTGTCGCAATAAGCCAATAGCGCAATCTGTTCTTATATTGGAGAGGCTGGCGCTTTCTTAGATCGGCTCCCAAGGCCATAAACGACGTGACCAGGGCGCCTACCCAGCCTAATCCGGCCAATATCAGGGTAGGTTGAAGAGCCGGATTGGGATTTAGATTGGCTATGGCCTGGTTCCAGCCCAAAACATTAAAGGCAAGCATACCCCATAGAGCTATAATTATCAGGGCAATACCCCAATACATGATTAAAACCTGGCCTTTTTTCTTGAGAAAGTCTAAGGTTAGCGCCCCAAAACTCAGAATCATCGCCAGAGCTACAAGTTGGGCCAATAGACTGGCGAGACTCCTGGTCAGCGGGTTGGTTGGCGATATGAGACTCACCAACACCAATCCACTCAGGGCCAGGCCGAACGCCACGTAAAGCGTCAGGTGGATAATGACTCCTTCCCGGGAGCGCAGCCGTAAAACGGCAATGATGAGCAGTAATCCAAAGGCTAACGTGGCAATTGTGGTTCCAACAATCTCAGCGGCTGTGATCATTTACTCCTATCCTTGGATGTGAGTGAAATCTAACCCCACTGTCCCATTGTAACATAGAGCTTGGGCTGTTGGCAATAGTTTGGCGAAGGGAAATTAAAGTAAGCAACGAATTTATCGACAATGATCCGGCGGCTCAGGGGAAATGATATCCGGGCTGCCGCAGGCCACCAGACGGGTTACGCCCAGGATTGGACGGCCACTCCGTTCATAAAAAGCGGCTTCGATATGTTCTACCAACTGACGTGGACGGTACAGCGCCTTAAACTCCTGGCTGCGGTCAAAGATAATTTCAGTCGGCGCTCGCCATAAATAAAGACTTTCCGGCTGAGCAATGAACCTCTCAAGCTGGATGGTCAGGTCAGCATTCGATTCCCAGTCGTACCCAAAAATCTCAGTTGGAGTCACCTGCCCACCGGTCAGATAAGTGACCGGCGCGGCCAACCCCCAGTCCATGGCCACCACTTCCCCCGTGGTGTGTTGGGCCAGCCAGTCGCTCAAATCATAGATGGCATCCGAATGGCCGCTTAAACCACCGCTTTCAGTTAGAGCTTGATGGTAGCGCATAACAGTCAGCAAGTTGGTCGCGACCAGCACCGCCACTCCCAGCCAGGCGGCGGCGTTCAATTTAGTTGGTGAACCAAAGCCCAACAAGCGCAAAGTATGGTAAATATACCAGCCGCCCAGGACAATAGCCAGGGCCGGCCAGGGGATGAGGAGGGCAAAGTGGGTCAACCAGAGAGCTGAAACTGTACCGATACTAAATAAGACGGTCAAGCCGATCACCAGGAAAGGGAACAGCGCGACTTTGGCCGGTTGCGGCCGGGGCAATCTCGAAAAAGCTGGCAGGTTGGCGCTCAGAGTAAAAGTATTTCGTGTAGCCATCATAGTTACAAACACCCCTCCCAAGAGAATAAATCCGAAGATGATCGGGGGGAGGGGATTGGTAATGATTTTACCCAGGTACCAAAGATGACTGCCGCTTAAGAGAACACCGAATTGACGAATTCGTTCCAGTAGATTTGACCCAAACGCCAGATTGTTGACCCCATAGTACGAGGTTAGCGCATTCTGTGAGATGTTGAGCCAGGTTCCACCCGTTTGGAAATTATAAACCAGCAGCGGCCAGCAGCCCCCTATAAAGGCCAGTCCAACAAGTGTAATTTCTAATTTGCGATGCCGGAGAGTATTCAACCGTGCCATATCTGGCGAGCGAAGGCGGGTTACATGAAGCAAGAGTCCGGCCCCAATGAAAGTCGCGATCAGCCAGACGAACAAAAATTTGGCGTATAAGCCCAAGCCCAAAAAAAAGGCGCCGGCTACCGACCAGCCTATCGTTCCGGTCTGCCACCGGCGTAGCCAGCTAACTGCTGCTGCCAGCCCGATGGTGGCCGTAATTGCCGTCACAAAAATGCCCTGTCGATTCCAGAAAATAAAGGTTGGATCTACGGCCAGCAGCAGGGCCGCGGCTAAACCAACTCGACGCTCGCCGGTGAGCCAATAACTGAGCAGATAAGTTAGCCAGATGGTGGTCGCCCCAACCAGAATTGACATCACTCGGAGAGCCGCGGGTCTGGCCCCTAACATGGCGATGAAGGGGATGGCCAGGTAGGTGTTGATTGCCCCGATATAATCCTGAGTCATCAGTGGGAAAAGTTGACCACCCAGCATCACGCCGCTGCTACGAAAAGTGGTCGTGGGTTGGCCCAGCAGGAGTTGCAAAGCGGGAACGGCTTCAAAGGCTTCGTCATAATGCAGTCCGGGCAAATTGATTTGGTAGAGGCTTAAGCCAGCGTAAACGGTCAGAATGATGATCAATAGATACCAGGGGCTTCGGCCGGGGGACGGCAGTTGCTGTCGGCGTGGCTCGCCGCGGGGCTGCCTCATCATCATTCCTGCGCCAGCAACGAGATATTGGCAACCATGGCGTCATAAATCCAGCCGGAACTGTAAATCCGGATCGATTTGATGAAAACGGGTTTGGCCGGCCCCAACGTGGTTAACAGGTTGACCGACTCGTACGGGTACCAGATAAAGCGGGCTATGCGTTCACTGGAGTTGTCGGGTTGGTTGTAGAGAATGTAATTCTCGGGAGGTGGTTCGTAGTAGAAGCCGTGAAACCAATCCCGATCATTATTGTTGGCATCTTTGTAAGCCAGGTGGAGCATAATCGGAAATTCCGATCCGAGCTGACCGCCTCCCGGTAGCGACTGCCGGATCAGCCGTACTTCGGCAAATATCCGTAGCGATTGAAAGTCGCGGACATCTTTATTAACTTGTTGAATGACCCCGGTCTCGGAGTGGATGTTGTCTGCACCGTGACTGCTCAACTGAACCACCGACCGATCTTGAAAGGTGGTTAGCTCGACGGTAGCTGTCACGCTTTCGATCGGTTCGATGCTGTAAACTTCCCAGGTCCCCTCAAAGCTTAGAGGGTTAAAGTCACTGTTTTGCAGCAGATTTTGGGCGGAAGGTAGAGGCGGCGAGGGGGGTAGATTTGCCTCGACGATGGCCCGTTCTTCCTGTTTTAAGGTGACCCGCTCGTTTTGGGCCCAAACGTCTGCCTGACCAAGACGGGTGGTGACCTGGGTGCCGTCCTTAACCACCTCAATTGAAAAGCTGCCCTGACTCAACTCAACGTCCGCGTGCGGGGTGATAATGTCAAAGGTCAGCACTTCTCGACCCCGTGACGAAGTGGCTCTGACCCGACCCTGCTTTACCTCGATCACGACCCGGGTGGGATTAGGGCTAAGGCTGAAGCGCGGTTGCTGAATTTCTTGCAGCACAATGCTGGTGTTGCTGTACATTGTCAAGCTGCTATCATCAAAAAAAGTCAGAATAGCCTGCGAGGTGTTATCAGTGGAGATCACTGATGATTCCTCGATGGTCGTTGAGCTGCCATCCGTCAGAGAGAACGACAATTCGGCGTTGGGGTTGCCAATGAGAACTGTGCCACGCACTGAAGTCACTTCGGCCGAAAAAGGCTCGGTGGCATTGATGATATACCAACGGACACTCGCCGGAATTAGAATAGTCAACATACAAAAGATTGAAAACGCGACGACCAGAATGATCCAGGCCAGTCGTTCAGGATTTTTTTGGGCAAGAGAGGCAATTGACACGCTTTTTACCCGCTCAGTATCTTCTGCATCAGGTGAAATTTGGCACAAAAATTGGGCGACTATTGTACCACATCATCGTTGGTCAGGCACAAACTATGATAGCCAATTTCGATAAGTCGGCAAAAGTCATTCGGTTGTTATGGTTAATCTTCCAATATCTTGACCGTGGCCCATCCCGGCAATTACTCCTGCCTCAGGCTGGTGATACATCCCAACCCGCAGATAATACTCCCCGGCCGCGGTCTTGGGCGGTACGGTTAAGCGGTGCTGGTCGCGTAATATCTCGCCGACCCACCAATGACTGCTGCCATAGTAATCACCGCCGGGTTGGTGATCACTTTGGGTTAGACCCTGGCCTGTCCCGTCAACCAGGTGTACAAAGCTGGTATAATTCACCGACAACGGTTGAACCGGCTGCCAATATAAGGTGACCTCTAGCTCATCACCGGCCGCCGCCGTGACCGGAACAATATCATATCCGACCAGTTTTATCGTTTCAGTCACAGGTTCGCCGGCGGTCGTCTGAACAACTACCCCTGGCAGGATAATATTGGTCTGATGAGTTGGTTCCGGGTGAATGGCGACAGCCCTGAAGAGCGTCCCTTCGGTCACCAACTCTGCCTTAAGTCGTAGACCGTCCATCGGTTTGATCAGGTAGGTTGGCCGCCCGGATGCCAGGGCCTGTTCCAGCACTCCACCGACATTGGCGTAAGCCGGATCGGTCACGATCATAGGGAAGAGACCCACCAGGTCAGGGCGGCGACCCTCCACATATTGGTAATACCACATTGGCATGATCTCATTGCGATCATTGCTTAGCAAAATCGCCTCGGGTGGGATGGCTTGGGCCAAAATTTCTAGCCAGCGTGCTTTGACCGTTAGGTTATTTGATTGATCGATCCAGGTATTTCGTGTAGCTATATTAACTACCAAAAAAACCAGCCCCACCAAAACAATCATAGTCAAAACTAGCTGGTACATCTTATTCTGTAATCGCTGATTGAATTCCCTAAAAGCAGGGGAGGGGTTATGCGTGGCTTTGCGTTTGGTAAAATAACGAGCTATTTGATCGGCCAGGGTCATCAGGCCGAGGCCACTCCACAGCCAGACCAGCAACCAGGCCGGGATAAAAAATACAAAAATATCGCCAATGAAGTAGATCAAATTAAAAGCAACCACGGCCACAAAGGTAGCCCCGGTCAGCAGTAGCAGGTCATAGTGGCGGCTACGCCACAATACCCCCAAACCGATCCCGGCCAAAATCAAACCACCCCAACCAACTTCTCCGATGAGGAATTGCCAGCTCAAATGAATTCGTTCTATGCCTGCGGCGGCCGGGCGCAGTTCTCCGGTAAAAACAGTGCCCATAATATGCTCCCAAAACCCTTTTGGCGAGTTCTCATACAGAGTCAAGCTTTGAGTGTCGCTTAACTGAAGGGTAGCATATGGAGTGGTTGGGGCAATCAGGGGTAAATAGAGGTAAAGGAGTAGGGGAGCTACAAAGAGTAAGCAATAAACCAGCCATAAACGCCCGGTAAAACGGCGGTTGGCCTCTCGACCTGGCCAATAATGCCAGGCCCAATAGAGGATCAAGCCGGGCAGCAGCAGAACTATAGTGCGGTGATGGGCCAGGCTAAGACCCAACGTGAGCGCCAACAGCTTGCCCGGCCAGGTCCGGGGATCAAATTGAGAGTTGGCCCAAGCCAGCGCCAGCCACAGGCTGGCGGCTACAAACAGAGTGTGCAGCGCATACACCTCGGCGATAACGGCCTGACTCCAAAAAGTGGGGGTTACAGCAAAGGCGGCCGCGGTCGTAGCGGCCACTATAACTCGGGCGGTCAGAGAGGTGTGGGCAAAAACAAGGTCCAACAACTGGCGACCAACGCCGTAAACCAGGCCAACAGCTATGGCCGCCAGCACCGCCGAAAGGAGGTTCATGCGCCAGGCCACCTCACCTACTGGCAAAAGATGGCTCCACAGCCAGCCAAGCAGGGTGTAGAGCGGATAACCGGTGGGATGGGCAATCGCCGGCAGCCAGGCCACAAACTGGAATTCGCCGGCATCAGCCTCCAATACCGTTGGGGCTAACGTGGCGATGTAAAGGCTCAGGGCAAGCATAGCCAGCCCCCCGCCCACTAACCAGTCCAGGTGATCTGATCGCTTTGATACCGCTTCAGTTTGACTCATCGCCGGGCATTATAACACCGAAGCCCACCTGGTGGAAAGGGCAGGAGCATTACCTTAGGGGTGTGGTATTACGAGGCAGTACGAGCGGGCCTGGCATCCAAGACTTCTCTGACTTTATTGAGTAGATCACGGGGACTGTAAGGTTTTCTGATGAGTTGGCTACCGTCGTTGGGCAGGTGGATATTTTTGAGTACGTTAAAGCCATAGCCGGTACTGAATAACACCGGCAGTTCTGCCCGATCCTGCCTGATACAATCATAAACCGCCCGGCCACTTTGCTTGGGCATCACCGCGTCTAATACCACCAGATCGATCGTGTCGATATTCTGTTGAAAGAGACGAATGGCTTCTTCCCCATCCCTGGCCGCCAACACGTGGTAGCCCGCTTTCTGCAGAATAGTCAAAGCAAGCTCGCGCAAGGTGTCGTCATCTTCAGCTAACAGGATTGTTTCAGTGCCCCCATAAACGGCTGCTGTCCCCGGCTGTTGTTCCGGGAAGGAGTAACCCGGTTTGGCTACAGCCGGAAAATATACCTGAAATGTAGACCCTTGCCCCACCTCACTCACTAAATTGATCCAGCCGTTATGCTGCTTAACAATGGCATAAACAGTGGCCAGTCCCAAACCGGTCCCCTCACCGACCTCTTTGGTGGTAAAGAACGGTTCAAAAATTCGATCCTGAACTTCAGAGGGGATACCCACGCCGGTATCGGTCACCGACAGCAAGACATAGTCGCCTTCTTTGGCCCAGGGATAACTCTCGGCCTCAGCCTGGCTGACCCGATAATTTTGGGTGGCCAGGATGATTTTGCCGCCGTTGGGCATGGCATCCCGGCCATTGACGCACAGGTTCATCAGCACCTGCTCAATTTGGACTAAGGGCCTATCCGAATAACCCAGCCGCCCGGAAAGCGATGAGAGCACAAGC
>CAYNLK010000027.1:0-80090 GCA_964398055.1 uncultured Caldilineaceae bacterium | reverse complement strand
GAGGTTATACCCATTTTCATCCTTCATGGCGAACGTAGTTCATAGCAACTCTGTGACCAGAAGATCAGCGCCGCCTCCGACCTGGTACCCCTGTTGGAAAAACTGGTCCGGCTCAACCATCGTAACCTGGTGGTGATCGCGGCTGATATCAGCGGTGAAGCCCTTACCACCCTGGTGCTCAATAAGCTGCGAGGTACCTTCAACCTGGTGGCCGTGCAAGCTCCCGGCTTTGGCGACCAGCGGCAGGCGATGCTGCAAGATATTGCCATCCTCACTGGCGGTACAGTCGTTACTGAGGAGACCGGACGTCGCCTCGAGTCGGCCACTCTGGCCGACCTGGGCTGCTGTGATAAGCTGGTGGTCACCAAAGATAAAACCACCCTCATCGGTGGGCATGGTGACGAAATTGCCCTGAAAGAGCGTATCCGCCAGATCAAGAGCGAAATCGAGCGTGCAGCCGGTGATTACAAAAAGGAGCGACATCGGGAGAGGTTGGCCAAACTGACTGGCGGCGTCGCCATAATCAAGGTTGGGGCGACAACAGAGGTCGAACTTAAGGAGAAGAAACAACGGGTAGAAAACGCCCTGAGCGCCGCCCGAGCCGCAGTTGAGGAAGGTATCGTCCCCGGCGGGGGTGTGGCGCTGCTTAATGCTATGTGCGCCCTTGGTGAGCTGACGACACAGCACCCTGACGAAGCCACCGCGGCGGCCATCGTTGGCCAAGCGTTGGAAGAGCCAATGCGCGTCCTTGCCCGTAATGCCGGTATGGACGGCGCGGTCATCGTTGCCAACGTGCGTCGCCGGCAGCAGGTGGAAAATAATGACCGGATTGGTTACAACGTGATGTCAGAGCAGTATGAAGATATGATCTTAGCCGGCATCATCGACCCGGCCAGGGTGACCTGCGGGGCGTTGGCAAGCGCCGCCTCCATTGCCGCTATGCTCCTGACCATTGAGGTGCTGGTGACCTGACCCCTATATAAAACGCCGTAGGCCGGGAGGCGTTTCCTGGATTTGACCAATGCCCCCATCGTGGAGGGCTGATTGAACAGAATGGAAAAGATGGGGGTGAGGTGCCAGAGTCTTGCAGCATAGAAGATATAGAAACTTCAAAATGATCGGGAGCAAGCAGGTGGAGAATTGCCTGAAGTAATTCAACCGCCCAAACTTTTAGGGTTGGAGATGGTGCTTATTCCTGCCGGTGAGTTCCTGATGGGCAGCGTTCCCGGTCTGGACCAGGCTGCTCGGACCGATGAGTACCCCCAACATCGTCTCTATTTACCTGATTATTATATGGCCAGGACCCCGGTGACCCAGGCCCAATATGCATTGTTCGTACAGGCAATGGGTTATCGACAACCAACCCGCCGGGAGAATGGCCAGCCTCCGCCAGAAAAACAGGACCATCCGGTCGTCTATGTAAGTTGGGACGATACCGTAGCTTACTGTCACTGGTTGTCCAAGAGCACCGGCCTGGTCTACCGCTTACCGACCGAGGCAGAGTGGGAGAAAGCCGCCCGGGGTACGGACGGTCGAGTCTATCCCTGGGGCAACCAATGGGATGGGCGGCGATGCAACACCCCTGAAAGTGGTCTTAATGAGACTTCGCCGGTAGGCGCCTACCCTGACGGGGCCAGTCCTTACGGCTTGCTGGATATGGTCGGGAATGTGTGGGAGTGGTGCACTACCAAATGGGGTAAATCCTATCCCTATGAGGTTGGGGAAGACGAGTGGCTTGAAGAATATCTGCGACAAGATGTCCGCCGGGCGTTACGTTGCGGATCATTCAATGACTACCGGAGCTTTGCCCGCTGCGCCGGCCGCTGGTTTGATCCTCATTGGTCCAGAGGCAAAGAAATCGGATTTCGGGTGGTGATCGCCCCGCCCTAGCCCCCCGGTCACCTTATCCCAATGACGGATACTATACCTGGGCAATCGTTTTCTGTCAATTCCAGAAAAAATCCGGATGTATCCGAGAGGTCGATACCATCATCTATGGTTTTCAGTCCTTCTATATCGGAGAATAGAACCCAAAAAGGATCTCTCAGTACCATTATATGGGCGAACCTGGAGTGACGTTTAAACACCTTTGAGGTATAATACAGCCATTTCTAGAATCAACTCGTTCGGGTTAGGCTAAGGCGGTTGAACGAATGCGCTTGAAGTGGTGGGTGGTCGGCTCCATTGTTATCGCCGGAGCCAGTTTTGCCTCTTTATATTATATTTTCAACAATCTCTGGCCCGATCCCAAGACGATATTTGCCCGGGCCCAAATTCTATTCTTTACCGCCGCTTTCCTGGGTTTGAGCGCAGCCACTATTCCGATTGCCGCTTTCTTGAATCAGCGTTTTGCCAATGACGGTTGGTTGGAACGGGATCGAACCCGGCTGGCCCGCCAGGGGGCCTGGGTCGGTTTATTTGGCTTGATCATCCTCTATCTCCAGTTATATCGGGCCCTCAATTGGACCAATACCCTGGTTTTGGGCGGCGTCTTCATTCTGATCGAGATATTTTTTCTAACGAGAGATTAACTGATGCAGGCTGAACTCCGAAAATTACCCGGCGTCAATAATTTACTTGAACACCCTGAGCTGGCTCAACTGGTTAACACCCATGGCCATGAGTTGGTGGTCCAGGCTATTCGGGCTGAATTGGAAGCGGCTCGCCAGCAGGTATTGGCCGGCGATATTTCCCCTTCGACCGAGGCGCTGGTCCGGGGAACGATAGTTCGCCTGTCGGCCGAACTTCGCCCTTCTTTGCAGCCGGTTATCAACGCCACCGGCGTGATTATCCACACCAATCTGGGCCGGGCGTTGTTGAGCCAGCGCGCTCGCCAGGCCATGCTGCAAGCCGCTTCGGCCTATTCTAACCTGGAGTACGAGTTGGAGTCGGGCCAGCGGGGGTCGCGCTACGTGCATGCCGCCGACCTGCTGGGCCGCTTGAGCGGGGCCGAGGCCGCGGTGGTGGTCAACAATAATGCCGGGGCCGTGATTTTGGCCCTGACCGCGTTGGCCAAAGGTCGCCAGGTGATCATCAGTCGGGGTCAACTGGTGGAAATTGGCGGCGGTTTTCGCATCCCCGAGATTATGGCGCAATCCGGGGCGCAACTGGTTGAAGTGGGCACTACCAACCGCACCTATATCCGCGATTATGAGCAGGCCATTGACCCGGAGCGGACGGCCTTACTGTTAGCCGTGCACCACAGCAACTACCAGATTACCGGGTTTACCAGCCAGCCCAGCCTGGCCGAACTGGCCGATCTGAGCCGTCGCTATCATATTCCGCTGATGAAAGATCTAGGCTCCGGGACGTTGCTAGATACCACTCCTTACGGGCTGGCCCACGAGCCGACCATCCAGGAAAGTTTGGCCGCCGGCGTCGATCTGGTCACGGCCAGCGGCGATAAATTGTTGGGCGGGCCTCAGGCCGGCTTGATTTTGGGCAAAAAAGAGCTGATCGAGCAGCTTAAGAAACATCCGTTGATTCGGGCCTTACGGGTCGATAAGACAACCCTGGCCGCTCTGCAAGCTACCTTGCTGGCCTACCTGGAAAACAAGGCGGTCGAGGAGATTCCGGTTTGGCGGATGATAGTCGCTGAGGTCAAGCTTCTAGACCGGCGAGCGCGCCGCTGGCAAACCACCCTGCAGCGCCTCGCCCTGCCCCCGGCCGTTTCAATCCGGGTGGTCGACAGCGTCTCGACGGTGGGCGGCGGCAGCCTGCCCGGCCAAACCTTGCCGACCAAAGCCCTGGCCATTTCGGCCGAATTTATCGAGGCCCTGGCCCGGCGACTGCGCCAGGCCGACCCGCCGATCATTACTCGCATCGAGGCCGATCAGCTCTTGCTCGATCCCCGCACGGTCCTGCCGGAGCAGGATCAAATCTTGCTCACTGTCCTCAAAAGCGTGCTGGCTGACCCGGCCTGGCCCTTACCCCGGTGACCGATGGGGACGCTCTATCTGGTCGCGACGCCGCTGGGCAATTTGGAGGATATCACCCTGCGCGCCCTGCGCATCTTGAAACAAGTCAACCTGGTTGCCACCGAAGATACCCGCACCACCGGCCGGCTGCTCAAGCATTTTGAGATAAGTTGTCCCCTGGTCAGCTATTACGAGCACAACAAATTGGCTCGCCTGGAGCGAATTATGGCCGCGCTGACCCAGGGGGATGTGGCCCTGGTCTCGGAGGCCGGCACGCCGTTGCTCTCGGACCCCGGCTATGAGCTGGTTCAGGCGGCCATAGCCCGCGGCTTTGAGGTGGTTTCTATTCCCGGCCCCAGCGCCATTACCGCGGCCTTGCCTGCCAGCGGCCTGCCCACCGACAGTTTTCTCTTTTTGGGTTTTCTACCGCGCAAAGCCGGTGAGCGGCGGCGTTTGTTGGCGTCGGTCAGCGCCCAGCCGGTTACCTTGATCTTCTTTGAGTCGCCCCATCGATTGCGGGCCGCCCTGGCCGATATGGTTGAGGTATTGGGACCGGCGCGGTTGGCCGCAATTTGTCGAGAAATGACCAAGCTGCACGAGGAAATCTGGCGAGGAACTCTAACTGAGGCGCTGGCGGAGTGGCAGCAACGAGAGCCGCGGGGGGAATTTACTCTGATTGTCGCCGGCGCCGCCACTGCGCCGGCTTGGGACCAGGCCCGAGTTGAGACCGCTTTGGCTGAACTGCTGCAGGCCGGTATCAGCCCAAAAATGGCGGCTCGCCAGGTGACCACGCAGAGCGGCTGGCCCAAACGAGAGGTTTACGCTCTGGCCCAGCAAATCAAGAAATAGGGCTGGTTCAAATGAACCGGGCTAACTGGTCGGCGGTTTGACGGGATTGGTGCCGGATCATTCCCAACGGCACATTGGAGCTAAGTGCCAGGGAGAGCACAATGCCCTGGCCCAAACTCAGCGAGTAGAGCCGGTAGGCTTCGCCTTCGTGCAGGCTCTGTTGAAACCGGCCGGCCGGTTCTCCCAAAAAACTCGCCGCTTCCGCGGCCGCCTGGGCGCTTTGGGCCACCAACTTGGCCAGCTTTTGACATTGCTCGCGCGGTAACATCCCGGCCTGAGCAATCAACTCGGCGCCGGCGATCAATAAGATCGCTTCCGCCCGGACCTCGCGATTCAAATCATCCAACAACCGGATAATCTTGGTTTCATTGGCCCGCAAATACCGGATCGTATCGTTGGCAACCGGGGCTATCGCCGGCAGCGGGGCTGAAACGGTAGCCGTCGAGGCGGCTACCGGAGGCGGGGTCGCCTCGATTTGAGCCGAAGGAACCAGTTCGGTCGCCTCAGCCGGTTCAACGGCGACATCGACCTCTTCGACCGGGGCTGAAGCAGCCCTGCTGGGGCGTCCCAGCGCCTGGTCAATCAAATCGGGCAAATCGCCCACAAAAAACGGCTTGGTCAAAATGCCGTTTACCTCCAAAGAGTCGATCGATTTAGGCACACTCTGGCCAATCAGCGGGATAATCATGATTCTCATCTCACTCTTGGTCTCACGGATCGCTTTGACCAGCGTCGTTGGAGTCATATCGACCAGACCCGTATCGATGATCACCAGATCAAAATGGGCCTCAACCACCGACTGGAGGGCGTCGCTGCCGGTTTGGACCCAGTGGGAACTGTAAAGACCGCTACTTTCCAGTCCCTCCTTCAGCATCAGGCCGAAACCTTCGTCGCAATCAACTACAAGGATGTTTGGCTTTGCCATGTTCATTACCACGGAATGCCTTGTGAGAATTTGAGCTTAAGGTAGGTAACAGGTCAATTGTAACGGTATTTGGCCCAATTGACAAAATCTCAGTTTTGTTGTTTTTGGCGGCGCAGCCAGATCGCCAGCCCGAGTAAAACCAGGCCACCAAGCACAACCAAACCGGCGAGGAAGGTCAGCGAGGTTTTGCTGAGGCCCAAACCGGTTTTATCCGGACTCGTAGCTGGCGTGGGTGAGGGGAGGGGTGGGGAAGGTGAAGGTGAAGGTGAAGGTGAAGGTGTAACCTGAACTACTATAGAGGGGGTAGATGTCGGCGTGAAAGTTGCGGTTGGCTGAGGTTCAGCCGTAGCCAGAAATTCGTCTTGAGCTGAAAGGGGCGCTTCTTCCGGGGCGGCTAAATCCGCTTCCGCTTGTCGCGCTTCGGCCGCGGCCGGAGGGGGCGCGCTAGCTGGTTCCTCGGCCAGCGCGGCTGCGGCCTCTTCAGCCGGTGCGGCCGGCTGGATAGGGGCCGGCGCTTCTAACGCCGCAACGGTGGGCATGGGTGAGGGGGTTGGGGCCAGGGCCGCGCCGGCGGCCTCCTGCTCGACCGGAGCACTCTCGGCGACGCTTTCAAGCTGCCGTTGACCCTCGGTTACTTCCTCGCTCTCGCCGGCCATCGAGACCATCTCCTCGGGAGTCTCGTCGGCGACCAACTTCTGAGGCTCTTCGACCACGTCGGCTTCTTTCTGGGCCAGGGCCTCGGCTGGTTCGGCCAGCATCATCTTTTCTTCAGCCGCCGGTTCGGCCGGAGCCAGCTCTGCCTCTGGCTGGGCCGCCGCTTCTTCGGTGGCGGCCAAGGGTGCTGGTTGAGGCGCGGCCGCTTGCGGCACAGCCGAATCTTGCATACGGGCGATCTCGGCCGCCGGGCTGCCGCTCCGAAATTGCAGGGTGAACAACGCCCCGCCGATGGCCAGGACGCAAATCAGGCTGGCGGCGGCCATGGCCCAACCGGCCAGCCAGGCCGGCAATCCCCAGATCCGGCGAGAAGTGGGGATTGGGACCGGCACATCGGCGGCCGTTAAGGTAAACGGCCGCGGCGCGGCTACCGGCGGCAGTTCGGCCAGGAGCGCCACTGTTTGGCGTAGCGTAGCCAGATCTTCGCGCAACTCGACGGAAGCAGCCAGGGCCGCCTCAACCAGGGCGCGTTCCTCGGTGGTTACCTCGCCATCCAGATAGGGCGACAGCAGCTCGCGAACCGCTTCGATATTCGGCTGACGGTGGTGGTCGTTGACCATCATCCCAACTACCTTCTCGAATCGTTCAAAAATAACTCACTCCGGCCTTGGACGATGAGATGTGGTGATTGAGATTTTTTATCCCCCAATCTCCCAATCTCATCACTTACAACTCATATTTAAGACGGTATTGACTCGGCAATAGTTCCTGCTGCTCTAAAAGAAAATCGCGCAGTCGCCGCCTGGCCCGGCTCAGGCGCGATTTCACCGTGCCGAGTGGTTGATCGATGACCTCGGCAATCTCTTGATACGAAAAGCCCTGCACGTCGCTCAACACCAGCACCAGGCGTTGATCTTCGGGCAGGCGGCCCAGGCCAAGCTGAAGCAGGCTGTTAAGCTCTGCCCGCAGCACCCGCTCTTCGGGCCGTTCACTGCCGTTGACCAGCTTAACGCTTTCCAGGGTTGGATTTTCAATCATATCTTCCAGGGAGTTGGCCGGCCGCCGGCTTCTATAGCGGAGTTGATCGTAGCAAGTGTTGGTGACAATGCGCATCAGCCAGCTCTTGAAAGAGCCGCCCCGGTATTGGTTGAGGGACTGATAGGCTTTCAGGAACGCCTCCTGACAGGCGTCGGCGGCGGCCTCCCCCTCCCCCATCAGGCGAAAGGCCACATTATAGGCGGTGCCCTGGTAGGTCATCACCAACTGGTTAAAAGCCCCCAGATTACCTTGCTGGGCAGCTTTGATTGTTTGAGCCTCATCCATCAGGTTGGACACTTTTGCGGTGGCGCTCCACTTGGCCTAGGCAATTTGACGTATAAGGTCACATCGTTTATACTTTATGCCGCTTAAAGTTGCTTCAACAGGAACTCTCTTTTGAGCAACAAAAAGCAGCCCGCCGGAGTGGCGGAACTGGCAGACGCGCACGACTCAAAATCGTGTGAGCTTAGCTCTTGTGGGTTCGATTCCCACCTCCGGCATTATAACACTTTTTATAGTGATGTGCCAGGACGATTTCTCTTTTCGTGCATCAAAACCGGTGGGGCCACTTCTCAGATGCGCAAGTTGACCGGGAAGCGGCCTTTCGTTTTGAATCAGGGTTTGAATTAAATCAGAAACCCGGAAATGACCGCATAGCATTTTATGGGTAGAGCAAGACGGAAAAAACGTAGCTCAGGAATTGACCGCCGCTTATTGATCCTCCTGTCTGTAACTCCCCTTGGCTGCTTGCTGGCGCTGTTGGTTGGCCTATTGATTGCCTGGTATCTGTTCCCCACCCGATTTGTCAACGCCAGAATCTCTGAGTTACCCGAAGCCGAGACAGATCAGATCGTTATCATGGCCGCAGCCGACTTTGCCGAATACGGTGATGTGGAGCGGGCCAGGGAATTGCTGGAACCGTTAAAGGTACCCAATAAAGCCCAGTATGTCTCGCTGGTGGCCGAGCGAATGATCCGCACCAATCGCGGCCCGGTCGATCAGGAGATCGAGAATGTCGTGCGCCTGGCCGAAGCCCTGGGCGTCAGCACCGTGTCGATGATTCTTTACATCTCAACCGCCACGCCGACCCCCACGGAAACGGCCATACCCACCGATACGCCGCCGCCGACTCCCACCCCTACCAATACCCTGGTGGTGCCCGAGGCGGTCGCCGCGGCCGCGGTTGAGCAAGTTGAGCCGACAGAAGCGCCAACCGCCACCGACATCCCTGAGCCAACGGCGATCCTGCCTACCAATACCCCAGCCCCCCCCACCGACACCCCGGAGCCGACCGCTACCCCTACTCCGGAGGTCGATTTCTTCATCACCAAACAGCGGCTTCTCAGCAAAGATGAGAATGGCGGCTGTATTGGGATGCACAATATTTTTGTGACGGTCGTGGATGCGGCCGGCAATCCCCTCAACGGGATTGAACTAGCCGACGAGTGGGGCGCGGTCAATCCCGGCCCGGTTACCGGTCACAAAGGCGACGACAAGCCCGGCCTGGCCGAGTATGACCTCTACAAAAATGGGTACAAAATTTATGTAAAAAGTGATCCTACGGCCGGCCGGCCTGTTACCAGCCAGATCACCGAATTATTAAGTTCTAACGATTGGGAAATCGGTATCCCCCGGTTGATGGAGGCCGGTTACTGCCCCGACGAAGGGACCTGCCGGGTGCTGTGGAACAGCGGCGTCTTTGGCCAAGGCAACAACTCCCTCTGCTGGGGACACTATTCCTGGGAAGTGACTTTTCAACGGGCCTGGTAAGCAGTGATCACTGATCACTGCTTACTGATCACTGATTACCACCCACTGAGAAATGCAGAGTAACTGATATGACCAATTCAAAAGCCAAAATTTTGTTAGTGATAGTCATCATTGTGGTGCCGCTCTTTTGCCTGGCTATGGCCGTGGCCGCCGTAGTGATCGGTTTTGGTATAACTTCTGCCGTAAACGCCAATAGCAACCTCGACCAGGCCGCCGTTGAAGCTGAAATCCTCAATATTGCCGCCGATTTTGCCGCCAGCGGCGACCTGGCTGCGGCCCAGGCCCGGCTCGATGCGCTCAAATTGCCCAATAAGGGCCAGTACATCTCTTTCATGATCGACCGGTACATTCAGGAGCAGCGCGGCCCGGACGATGTCGATACGCAGAACCTATTTCTATTAGCCGACGCTCTGGGCGCGACAACGCCGTCGATGGTGGCTGCCCTGGCCACGCCGACGCCTCTACCGACCCCAACGCTGTCGCCGACCCCGACCATCACCCCCTTACCCATCGACCCGCCAACGCTCGTGCCGCCCACCGACACCCCTACCCCCCTGCCTGCCCCAACTGACACCGCCGTGCCGCCCACCGATACCCCGTTGCCGCCGCCCACCCTCGGCCCTCCGACGAATACGCCCGAACCAACCGCAACCCCCGAACCAACCAAACCGCCGGTTGATTACGTCTTGGTCAATGCCCATATGCTGCGTAACCCTGAATACAATAGTTGCCCCGGCTGGCACCAGATTTTTGTGACCGTGATGGATGTCAATGGCAATCCTCTCGATGGGGTCACGGTGGAAGACACCTTCAATGCCGTGCCGCCCCACGTCACCGGCGAGAAGGGGCCGGGTAAACTGGAGTATGACCTCTGGAAAAACGGCTACTCCCTCCATGTGACCAAAAACCCGGATGGCTCGCCCGTTACCAGCGACGTTACGGCCAAACTCAGCTCTTGGGACGAGGATATTCCCAACGAGTGGCTGGTCGAAGCTAACTACTGCCGCGATATCAATGACTGCCTCGAGCGCAAGAGTCACAATCAACTTTGCCGTGGCCACTACGCTTATGAGGTAACGTTCCAACGAACTTATTAAGATATTCCAGAAAGTATATCCTCCTAAATTTATTGCGTGTTACGTGCTGCGTAAAGGTTTTGATGCGCAACACGGATAGTGGCAGAATTATTTCTCAGGAACAGCCAAGCTAATCAGCAAGCTTAAATACACCACGGCCCTGCACCGGTTTGAGTCAGAGCCTTTTTTGGTGTCCTGGTCTCTTGCCAACCTGCCCCGGCTAAGGCATAATAGCCCGCAAACTTGCCGATAGGATGATCTACTATGGCCCAAACCGAATTTATCTTGGATCAAATTAGTTTTCAAGCCGATATTCCTCTTTTAACCGAAAAGCTGCGGCTAAAGCCGGGTAGCAGCTATGTGGACAAATTCATGGCCCTGGTCGGCGAGGCCGAGGCGATTGCCCGCCCTAAAGCCTTCTACAAAATACTGCCCATCGCCGCCAAAGGCGACAATTACGTGGTCATTGATGGCGTCACCCTGACCAGTCGGATCCTGCGGGTCAACCTGGAGCAGGCGAACCGAGTCTTTTTGTTTGTGGCGACTGGTGGAGTTGAGCTCGACGCCTGGGTCAAATCCATCGACGATATGCTCTACAATTTCTACGCCGACGCCATTGCCGAGGCGGCCCTACGCGCCGCCATTGAGGCGATGAACCGGGATATCGAGGAGCGTTTCCGACCCGGCCACACCTCCAACATGCACCCCGGCTCGCTGGCCGACTGGCCGATCAAACAGCAGAAAGCCATGTTCGACTTGCTGGGCGAGTCGTCCGCAGCCATCGGTGTGAAACTACTGGACAGCATGTTGATGACGCCCACCAAATCTGTCTCCGGCATCCAATTCCCCACCGCAGAGACTTTTCAAAGCTGCCAGCTTTGCCCGATGGAGAACTGCCCCAACCGCCGGGCACCCTATGATGAGTCGCTGTACGAGCGCAAGTATTGCCCGGCCCCGACTTGATAGTAATCAGTGAGCAGTAATCAGTCCCACTGACCACTGGCCACTGATAACTGATAACTGACAGGAGAACGCCGTATGACCATTGCCTTAGGCATTGATACCGGCGGCACCTACACCGACGCCGTGCTGGTCGACCATACCAGCGGCGAGGTGTTGGCCGGAGCCAAATCGTTGACCACCCGCCGCGACCTGTCCATCGGCATCGGCAAGGCGGTGCAGGCCGTCTTTGCCCGGAACGGGCGGACCTTTTCCCCGGCCGAGGTGGACATGGTCGCCCTATCGACCACCCTGGCCACTAACGCCATCGTCGAAGGGCAG
The DNA here is from genome assembly GCA_964398055.1 of uncultured Caldilineaceae bacterium. Taxonomy (GTDB): domain Bacteria; phylum Chloroflexota; class Anaerolineae; order 4572-78; family J111; genus CAYNLK01. The sequence continues at coordinate 68,580 of CAYNLK010000027.1, read as the reverse complement.
GGCAGCCCGGTTTGCTTGCTGCTCATCGGCTACGATGAGGAGTTGATCCGGCTGCACGGTTTTGAACGTGATCTGGTCACCCATGAAGTCGTTTACATTCGGGGCGGCCACAACGGCATGGGCGACGAAGTCGAGCCGCTGGATGAGGCCGCGGCCCGGGCCGCTATCCTGGCCCGCCAGGAGCACGTGGAGGCTTTTGCTGTCTCCGGCTTCTTCAGCGTGCGCAACCCGGCCCATGAGCTGCGGGTCAAAGCCTTGGTGGAGGAGTTGACCCGCCGGCCGGATGGAACCACCCGGGCGGTTACCTGTGGCCACGAGCTCACCACCCGCCTCAACTCGGTCCGCCGGGCTACCACGGTGACCCTGAACGCCCGCTTGATTCCCCTGCTGCAGGAACTCATTGCCACCGTGCGCCATACCCTGACCGATTTGGGTGTCAACGCCCCGCTGATGGTGGTCAAAGGAGATGGCTCGCTGGTGCGGGCCGAGTGGGCCATGCAGCGCCCTATCGAAACTATTTTGTCGGGACCGGCGGCCAGTGTGGTCGGCGCCTGGCACCTGGCTCGCCGCGGCGATGTCTGGGTGGTCGATATGGGCGGCACTACCACCGATATTGCCGCCCTGGTCGATGGCCGGCCGCGGGTCAACCCCGAAGGCGCTCAGGTGGGCCAGTGGCGCACCATGGTCGAGGCGGCGGATGTGCATACCGTGGGATTGGGCGGCGATAGCCAGGTGCAGGTCAATGGGAAACCGGCCAGTCCGGATTGGCTGAAGATTGGCCCGCGGCGGGTGGTGCCGCTCTGTCTGCTGGCCGAACAATCGCCTGACGTGGTCCGGGAACTGCGCCTGCAATTGATCGAGGGGCAAAAAGATGAGTTCGCCGGTCAATTTGTGTTGGCCAATCGCAAACCGACTCACACCCTGCTCGAAGAGGACCAGGCGTTGCTGGATCAGTTGGCCGCCGGTCCTCGCTCGTTGATCTGGCTGGCTAACGAGGTGGTCCGCCATCGCTTTTTGATTGGCCGCCAGATTGCCCGGCTGCGCTCCCAGCGATTGGTGCTGGAGGCCGGCTTCACCCCCACCGATGCCCTGCACGTGCTGGGCCGCTTTGGCGAGCCAGGTAGTGAAGCGGCCCGGCTGGGGGCCGAGCTACTGGCCAAGAAAGCCGGTCTGGCGGTGGAGGAGTTCTGCCGCCGGCTGGTCAAGGCCGTGTCGGACCGGGTCTCGATGGAGCTGGTCAGCAAAGTGTTGGGCGACGAAGCCGTCCTGCCCAGGTGGGAGCAGGAACCGGCCGCGCTGGCGTTGTTGAGCCTGGCGCTGAACGGCTCGGACGGTTCGGGTCTGGATTGCCGCCTCACCCTCAAGCAGCCGGTGGTGGCCATCGGCGCGCCGGTGGAGGCTTACTTCCCCCGCGCCGCCGCGCAGTTGCACACCGAGCTGATCATCCCTCCCCATGCTGATGTCGCCAATGCTGTCGGCGCGGTAGCCGGCGGCGTGGTGCAGCAGTTTCGGGCGTTGATTCATCCCCTCGACACAATGGAAACGGTCTTTCGGGCCCACCTGCCGGCCGGCGTGCGCGATTTTCGCGAGGTGGAGAAGGCGGTGGCCTATGCCCAACAGGTGGTGACGGAATATGTGACGGCGCAGGCCCGCCAGGCCGGCGCTGACCATGTGGAGGTCAAGGTCCAGCGTGAAGACCAGATTGCGCCAATCCGGGAGCAGTGGGGCGGCGAGATCTACCTGGGCACCGTGCTGACCGTCACCGCCGTAGGCCGGCCCGGGCTGGCGCAGTGATAGTGAACTGTAATCAGTGAGCAGTGAACAGTAGAGACATATTGATCACTGCTCACTGACCACTGATCACTAATCACTAATCACTAATCACTAATCACTATTCCGAAAGGGGTTTAGCCGATGAGTCTGAAAGCCGAGTTACTGGCCCGTTTTTCCGGCGGAGGAGACGGCAAGCCATTATATCTACCCGACCTGACCCTGTGGTACCCCTGGCAGCGCAAGCGTAACAGTTTACCGGCCAGGTGGCAGGGCTATTCGCTGCCGCAGGTGGCCCGGGCGATGGGCGCGCCGGTCTGGCTACCCGCCCGGCCATTCCGGGTGGAAACGCCCGGTGTTGAGGTTACAACCACCGAGAGCAACCAGGAGCGGGTCATCCGGGCTGAGACTTCCCACGGGACGCTGGTTGCCCGTTGGGTAGTGGGGCCGGACGGCGACTGGTGGCAGTCGGAATACCCGATCAAGAGTCCGGCTGACCTGGACGCAGCTCTGGATCTGGCCCAGGCGCGGCGTTATCGGCTTGACCCCACCGAGTTAACCCGGTTGGAGGCCGAAGTGGGTGCTGACGGCATCCTGGCCCTGGAACTCCCCCGCCGGCCCTTTTCCGATATCCTGCACGAGTTGTTGGGCTGGAGCGAGGGGCTGATGTTCCTGGCCGAACCGGCTGTGGCCAAGATCAACGCCATCCTGGAGGAGAAGTTGCAGGCGTTGGTGCAAGAAACGGCCAAACTGCCCGGCGATATCGTCCTCTCGCCCGATAATTTGGATGGCCAGTTCATCCCCCCGGCCACCTTCAAGGAGTACCTGGCCGGCAGCTACCGCCAGACGGCCGAACTGCTTCACCGGCACGGCAAGCGGTTGGTGGTCCATGTGGGCGGGCCGATGAAGCACCTGCTGCTGCCGCTGGTCGAAGCCGGAGTGGATGTGATCGAAGGCGTCTGCGGGCCGCCGCAGGGCAACCTTTCTCTGGCCGAGGCGCGGGCGCTGGCCGGGCCAAACGTGACCCTGTGGGGCGGCATCCCTCAGGATTTTTTATTAGATTTGCACGACCGGGCCAAGTTCGAGGCGGCGGTGCGGCAGGCCGCGGTCGAGGTCAGCGGCGACGGCCGGCTGATTCTGGGCGTGGCCGACCGGGTCCCCACCGAGGCCGACCTGAGCCGGTTAGAAGCGATTCCGGCGTTGATTGCGGCGTAGGATGGCTACCCTATGGAAAAGAACAAGAAAACCAGCCTGACCCGCCGGGACGCCCTGAAAACCCTGGCGGTCATCACCGGCGCGGCCACCCTGGCCAGCCTGCCGGCCCGCTGGCAAACGCCGCTGGTGCAGGTGGGCGCTTTGCCGGCCCACGCCCAGTGCTCGTTTATTCCCGGTACAGTTACGTTTGATATCACCAACAACTCTCCAGAGCTGTATAGTCTTGGTTTCAGGAGGGAAGGGTATAATAATTCTGTGACAGTATCGCCCAACGGCGGTATGGGTTGTCTGACCGGCATTCCGGTGGGTGTTCTATTGGCACTGACAGAGACCGCATGTAACCGGACGCTCACAGGTGCGGCGTTTTTTCGAGAATTGGATATTGGAGTTTGGGAGGTGGAAGTGAATGCTGAATTCTGCAATGGTAATGGCACAGGCGGGTTACTTTTTGAGAGTTTAGCACGCTAGGGGGTGGAGCGGCGCTTTTTGATGGGTCGTATGCCGAAAGTTGTGTAAATTGCCCTTTGCACACGTGAACATCGGCCTTTTTACACACAAATTGCAACACGACCTTTTGATGTGGTCTGAATAAATCCCTGTGCCAAAAGTGTCGTCTTGAACGAGTAAAAGAAGAAAAAGACCCTAAAGGTTTTGCCAGCCTTTAGGGTCTGAGGTTTTGCATGCACCCCCTGCTAACCCTCTGTGCCCGCGCCCAACCTTCTTCTCATTCCCAACGGGACTTTTGTTTTGGGATAACTTTGATATGCCGGTAGGGTAAGTTTATACTTACGGCTAAATGGAACAATTCTTAATTGAGCTATTAGGGATAAAATGAGTATTCAATTGGAAATTCCAGATGCCGTAGTCCAGGCTATCCGTCTGCCCCGGTCGGAGAAAAAGCAGCAACTATTGCTTGAGTTAGCCGTGGCCTTGTATGCCCGCGATATCCTTTCCTTTGGCAAGGCCCGGGAGTTGGCCGATTTGGACAAGTATGAATTTGGTCTAATATTGGGGCGGCGCAACATTCCCCGTCACTATCAAGCTGAAGAGCTGCAAGACGATGTGACCTATGGGCGTAGTTAGCAATACCTCGCCGATTCTCAATCTGGCCATCATCAACCAACTGCAATTGCTCCGGCAGCAGTTTTCAGAAGTGTTGATTCCGCCGGCAGTGTTGGCTGAATTGAAGCTACGTCCGAATTCCCAGGCAGCCCGGCCATCCGGCAAGCCCGGCAAAGTGGTTGGTTGCGGGTGGTGGAATTGAAAGAAAGCTATTTGGAGCAGTTACTCAGGCTTGAATTGGACCAGGGCGAAGCCGCGGCAATTGCCCTGGCGTTGAGTTAGGCGTTGAACAAATCTTAATGGATGAACGTGACGGTCGAACCAAAGCCAAAACTCTGGGATTAAGTCCAATAGGGGTGTTGGGCATTTTGCTGCGGGCTAAACGAGACGGTCAGTTGGCCTCTGTGGCGGACGCAATGCAGGCCCTCCGAGGCCAGGCCGGTTTCTTTATTGCCGACGAACTGTTTGAGGGGATTTTGACTGAAGCCGGGGAGCGAGGTTAAGAGGTTGGTCTGTGTCCCTTATTCAACTTGAACTTGATCCACTGCTAACCCTCTGTGTCCGCGCCCAACCTAACCCGGCCATTTACGATCAATTGGTTCAACAAGCGCATAATTTGACCGATTGGCCGGAGGTCCTGGCCCAGGCAAACGTCCACGGGTTGGGACCTCTGCTTTATTTCCACCTCAAAGCCGCCGGAGTCTCGATCCCGCCGGAGGTCAGGCGGGAGCTGGCCGGGCTGTACTTGCGCCACCGCCATGCCAACAGGGTGCGGGCGCAGGTCGCCGCGGAAATTCTGGCTGCGTTCCAGGCCGAGGGTATCCCGGCCCTGGTGCTGAAAGGGTTTGCCCTGGCCCACCTGCTCTACCCGGAGCCGGCCCTGCGCCCCATGAGCGACATCGACTTGCTGGTCAAACCGGTCCAGGCCCGGCGGGCGCAAGAGGTACTGGCCGGGTTAGGCTTTAACGCCCCGTTGCCCCCGAGTGGTAGCCTGCCCGGTAAACACCTGGCCAGCGCCACTCGCCAGGCAGAGGGGCTGACCATCAGCGTAGAGTTGCACCATAACCTGTTCAACATCGGCCAGCCCCATTCCCTGGAAATCGAAGAATTAACCCCCCCGCTGCTTCCATTTGCCCTGGGTGAGTTGACCGCGTATACTCTGCCCCACGAGGAGATGTTGTGGCACCTCTGCCGGCACCTGACCATTATCGGCCAACCGTTCCGGCTGATCTGGCTGGCCGACATTGTGGGCCTGGCCGAGCGCTTTGCGCCGGAGATCGACTGGCCCCGAGTGGAACGCCGCTATCCCGAAGTGTTGAGCACTCTGTCGCTCTTTCACTTTATCACGCCCCTCTCGGAGCAACTGCGCCGGGCCGCGGCGCTAAAAATTGGCCCGGTCCCGGCCGGCATCGGCCAGGAGTTTCAGGGTTGGCCAGCCCGCTCGATTCGGCAGCAGCGGGCGCGGGGAAAAGGCTACAGCCGCATCCTGCGGGATACCTTTTGGCCGGCGGAATGGTGGCTGCGGCTTTACTACGGCCTGGGCAGCGCCCGCCCGCTGTTCTGGCATCGCTGGCTGGTCCACCCGCTGCGGCTATTGGGCTGGGCAGGGCAATTGATGGCCGAACGGTTGGGCCGGAAGAGAAGCGCTGATCAGTGATCACTGATTAGGTGAACAGACCGCCGACCACTGATTACTGATTACTGATTACTGACCACTGACCACTGACCACTGATCACTGCTGGAGACACAACCCAATGGAGCTAAGCTGCATTCCTCAACAAAAACCGGATTTTCGGCTGGAACAGCTTGACGGCGAACTGCTGCTGTACCATCCCAGCCGGACGGCCATCATCTACTGCAACCCGACCGCCTCGCTGATCTGGCAACTGTGCGACGGGACGCGGGCGGTTGAAGAGATCATCGCCCTACTGAGCGCCGCCTACGAGCAACCGGCCGATACCCTCACCGCCGAGGTTACCGCTACGCTGGAGGAGTTCCGGCAGCACCAGGCCATCGAGTATGTCGGCGAGACGGCCCGCAAGTCGGGCTGAGGTTGACCCGGAGCAGCGGCGTGCCCGCTGCTGGAACTATGCCGACTCAACTCATCACCTTTGCCGGCAGCACGGTTGCCGTTGAATTTGAGGGCGACCGCCCGGCCCAAATAGTCGAATTTTTGTTTCGGGATATTCCGGCTATGCCGCCTCAGCCGCCGCAGTTCACCTATCGGCTTTTGGCCGTGGCCGGCTCCGACCGGCTGCAACTTTTTCGCCAGGACGAATTACTGTACGAGGGCGATCACGCCGCCGAAGTAGCCGATATTTTATTGGGCAACACCTGCTACCATCTGGCCGACCGCAGCCAGGGGGGGCTGCTGTTTCACGCTGCGGCGCTGGCCTGGCATGGTCACGGCCTGTTGCTGCCGGGCACCATGGGCGCTGGCAAGAGCACCCTGACGGCCTGGCTGCTGGGGCGCGGCTTTGATTATCTCACCGACGAGCTGGTTTTCATTCCCCACGGGAGCAGCACCGTGCAAGCCTTCGCCCGCCCCTTGAATCTGAAACGTCCCGTCCGGATGGTGTTGTGTGACCGGCTCGACTTTAGTCAGCAGGCGGGCCAGATGCTCAGTTCCGTTGCCATCGATCTGGTTCCGCCTGAACTGCTCAACCCTTCTACCCGGCTGAGTGAACCATCCCTGAGTCTGATCCTCTTTCCCCGCTACCAGGCCGGCGGCGAGTTTGCTTTAACCAGCCTCACCAAAGCCCAGACCGGACTGGAACTGATGCAGTGCCTTGTCAATGCGCGCAACCTGCCGGAGCACGGCTTCCCGGAAATAACCCGCTTGAGCAAGAGCACCCTCGCTTACATAATCAATTACAGCAGTTTTAATCAAATTGGCGACCGGATTGAGACCATTTTACATTGGTTGCTATAGGGTCGTCCGGCCAGGCGTCTTCAAGCCCCTCACACGACTATCGGGTGATTGTCAGTAACGAACCGGCTGTGATATACTCAGTAAATCAAAAAAGAGCAATTCAATTGTGGAGAGCAGGATGGACCCGATTACAAGAGCAGTGGTAGCCGCGCTGGAGGCCGGTCGATCCGGCAGTAGTCAAAAATCGGCCCTGGAAGCTTACCAGACCTTGCGAACAGCCTTACAGCAGAAATTCGGTCCGGAGAGCGACCTGATCATTGCCGTTTCCGAGCTGGAAAAGAAGCCGGCATCGAGCGGTCGGCAAACGGTGCTGCACGAGGAAATCTTAGCCGCCAAAGCCGACCAGGACCTCTACTTATTGGACCTGGCCCAAATACTCCTCAAAAAGGCCAATCAACGCAAGCAAGCTTTCCTTCCGCCCCTGCAACGTCCGGCCCGGGTAGAAAAATTTGTTGGCCGCAAGGAAGAGATGGCCAAACTAATGGCCAGCTTGCAGCCGGGTTCCATTGTGGCTCTAACTGGTCCTGGCGGCGTAGGCAAAAGCAGTCTGGCGGCCGAACTGGTCTGGCAACTGGCTCCCGCTGATACCCTCCCTGAACTCTTCCCTAACGGCATTGTCTATCACAATTTCTACAGTCAACCCCGCGTCGACATTGCCCTGGAGCAAATTGCCCGCCTCTTCGGTGAGGTGCCCAGCCCTACCCCTTACGACGCCGTTGAACGCGCTCTGGCGGGACGGCAAGCCCTGCTGGTGCTGGATGGAGCTGAACAGGCCGATGACCTGGCCGGTCTGCTGGCCGTTAAGGGAAATTGTGGGGTGTTACTCTCCAGCCGGCAGCACCACAGCGGCATCACCGAGCAGTTTGAGGTGGGACCTTTGCCCTTAGATCAGGCAGTCGCTTTGTTGCAGAGCTGGAAGGTTATGCGCCAGGCAGAACAGGTGGCGGCCCAGGTAATCTGTGAGTTGATCGGCCGGCTGCCCTTAGCCATCGAGTTGATCCGGCATTATTTGGCGATCCACAAAGAGGCCGCCGCCGATTATGTGGAGTGGTTACAGACAACACCCTTGACTAATCTGGCTCCGGCTCAACAACTTGACCAGGGCGTTGCCTTGATTCTGGGCCATAGCCTGGCTCAACTTGGTGAAACCGCCCGCCACGCCCTGGCGGTTGTTGGGATGCTGGCGCCGGAACCTTTTGAAAAAGATGTGATCGTCGGAACCTTAGCCATTAAGTCGAACCAGGGTATGTTATCGACTTTGCGGGGCATCTTCAAACAAAAAGCCGAAGAAAAAATACCCGACGTGAGCCAGGCTATCCGCGACCTGGTCAATTATGGTCTGCTCCGCCCGGTCGACAAGCGCTATCAGGTCAGCCACCCGCTGATTCACGCCTACGCCCGCCAGCATCTTACCGTCCCGGCCCACTCCATTCGGCAACTGGCGGCTTATTACGTGGCTCTGGCCTGGGAGCAGAGCAGTCTTGGCCCGGAAGGCTACGCCAGATTAGACGCCGACCGGCCCCATCTGATGAAGGTTCTGTCTACCTGCGTTGAGCGGCAAGATTGGGAAGCCGCCCACGGTCTGGCCGTCGCCATTGAAGATTACCTGGATCGACAGGGTTATTGGGCTGAACGGGTCGTGGCCAATGAGGTCGGGCTGATTGCTTCCTGGCAGTTGGGCCGTCCCAGTGAAGGGGCCTGGCTGGGTAACCTGGGCGACACCTACCGGATTATGGGCCATACCAAGTGGGCCATTGAGCATTTTGAAAAGGCCCTGGCCACTGCCCGTCAAACCGGCAATTTGCACAGCCAGGGCAACGCCCTGGGCAATCTGGGCCTTGCTTACCGCGATTTGGGCCAACTCGACCAGGCCAAATCATACCTGGAACAGGCGCTGCCCATCTTTGAAAAAATCAGATCCCCCAGTGCCGACATGGTCCGGGATTGGCTCAGAGAGTTAGAGCAAGAAGAGCTTAATCGCCATTCCCCGCTGGCTTGAGGCGGTAGAGCATCTCCCCGGCCTTGGGAATAACGAGGATGCCTGCTTCTTCCCGGCCTTGCCACTCCTCAAGTTTAAGGCTGGCCGGATCAAGGTAGCCCAGGTTTACCAGCCGGCAGCGTTCCTCAGGGATACCGGTGGCCAGGGTAACCGCAAGCCGGGGCGATTCCACCCCTGTCTCAGCATCATACTCACCAATGCCTCGCAGGTGGGTGCTGTGTGCCAGCACGCCGGCGGGATAATGTTTGAATTTGTCCCACTGCTTCAAAAAGTAATCTCGCACGTGATAGCCCACCTGGTCGATGATGTGGCCGTGGGTGTAACTGATCTCGTCGATGTGGGGGGCGTAGATGATCACCTCGCCGCCGTCGGCAATGGCCGGCTCAACTTTATACATCCCCTTGGCCGCGGTCCAAAGATCATCGTACAGGGTTGGCATCACCGAGAGGACTTTCTGATAGGGCCGTTCCAGCCAGACAATGTGCAGTTTGGCCGACAAATCGGCCGCGGCGGCATACGCCTGCTCCGGCGTACCGATGTAAAGGCCGGCCAAATCTTCACCCTTGACCACCATGCTGAAGCAGAGTTTGGGCTTGTCTATGAATGAAGCGGCCCGGTCGATCACCTGGCGCACCGGAGTATATCTGGCGCCGATCACCTCGTAGCTGGTAATAACTGCCCCCAGCCAGTGCGAAAAGTTGATGACCTCATTGCCGCCGATGCCGGGAAAAAAATATTTGTTGCCGCCCGAAAAGCCAACCACCTCATGCGGAAAGGTGGGGCCGCAAATAATGATCTGGTCATAGTCAAAAACCAGCTTGTTCAGGCGAACAGCCACGGATTGGCGCATCAAACCGCCGGTAATCTCCTCGATTTCCGCCTCAGTGATCTGCCCCAGGTTGACAAAGGTTTCCGGCAAATCCCAGCGATGGTTGAAAATGTTGACTCTGGCATATTGGCCGTTCCGTTCCGCCGGAGTCAGGCCAAACAGCTTGTTGAGCGCCGCTTCGCTCAGCGCCTGGTGGGTGCCCAGGGCAATCAAGTAATCCAGCGCGGCCACCTCCTGGCCCAAAATTTCATAAAAGAGGCGAAACATCAGCGGCAGCGGCGCAGTGCGAGTGCTATCCGGGGTGATGATCAGCACCCGCTTGCCGGCCAAATCTGCCTGGGCCAACGCCTGCACCATCAACTCCCGAATTTCAGACTCGGTTAAATATTTGTCTTCATAACCTTTGCCAATCATATCAACCCCCATCTATTAAAGGATGAAGGATGACGGCGGAAGGATGAAAGGAATTATTTCATCCCTCATCCCTCCGCCTTCACCCTTTTTTAGACCCCACTAAACGCCGAAAAACCGCCGTCAATTGGCACCACAATCCCGGTTACAAAAGCGGAGGCCGGCGAGAGCAGCCATAGCACCGGGCCTAACAAATCTTCGGGGTCGCCAAAGCGGCCCATCGGAGTGTGGTCGATGATGGCTCTGCCCCGGTCGGTCAGTTCGCCGGTTTCCGGTTTGGTCAGCAGGTAGCGATTCTGATCGGTTAAGAAAAAGCCGGGGGCAATTGCGTTCACCCGGATATGCGGCGAGTATTCTTTGGCCATGTGGACGGCCAGCCACTGAGTAAAGTTGCTCACCCCGGCCTTGGCCGCGGAATAAGCCAGCACCCGCGTTAGCGGCCGGAAAGCGCTCATCGATGAGATGTTCAAAATGTTGCCTCGACCCTGCTCGGCCATATATTTGCCAAAAATCTGGCTGGGGATAATGGTGCCGACCATGTTCAGCTCAAAGGCAAAGCGGAGCGCCTCGGGCGGGATGTCGAAGAACGATAAATCCGGGCCGGTGGTGGCCCGAGGATTGTTGCCGCCGGCCGCGTTGATCAAACAGTCGATGCAGCCGAATTCAGCCACAATCCGCTCGGCCGTCTGCTGCATCACCGCCGGGTCCAGCACGTCGCCATAAACGATGATGGCCCGGCCGCCGGCCGGCGGCCAGCGGTGAATCAGCCGTTCGGCCATTTCCGGGCTGCGGTCTACAATGGCCACGTTGGCGTTGCAGCCCACCAGGGCGCAGGCCAACTCGCCGCCCAAAATTCCGGCCCCACCCGTAATCGTGACCGACACACCGCTAAAGTCGTACATTTTAGTGAGTTCGTCAAGGTCCATAATTCATACCCCGGTTAAATGAAAGGTTGCAAATGCTTGTCAAAGTGGATTTCCAAAAGCCGGTAGTACGTCTCCTCATCACCCCGCAGCGTGGCGAAAAATGGCTCCCGGAACGGGTGGTGGTTCATCACCGAGCCAAAGGTCACGTGCAGCACTTCCCGGCCGTGGAAATCGTCCAGCAGGCTGGTTAACTGCTCGTCCGGCCAGGGAGTGATATCGGCTACTTTGGCCGCCTCGGCCGAGACGTGGTAGCTGGCCCGGTCGGTGGGATACCGTTCCAGGGCAAAAGCCACAATTTCCCGGAACAGGCCCGGGTTCAGGCTGGCGATGGCCCGCAGCGCCTCCAGGTAGCTGGTCCCGGCCGTTTTCAGATGGACCAAATCGCCGGCCACCCTGGCCGCAACCGGGTAGATGCTGAATTTGTCGGAGCCGGAATGGAGGCTGAGTTTGTAAGGCCCAAATGCTTTGGACACCGCCAGGTGCCCGGCAAAGGAGCGCTCGAATTCGGCCAGGTCGCCGATGTAATCGACCCCCTTCTCAAAATCGCCTACATAACGGGGAGCCAGGCTGACCCACTTGACTCCCAGGCGCTTCAGCTCAGCGGCAATGTAAACGTGCTCGGCCAGCGAGGTGACGGTTTCGGTTTCATCCACACTCATCTCCAACTCAAAGGGCCGCTCAGCCATCACCTCGGCCAGGTGGCGATACATGCTAACGGTGTGAGCCACCGCCCGGCCGTATTTGGCTGCGGCTCGCAGCAGCTCGACCTGGCTGATGGTCAACTTGAAATCGCCCAGGTCAATTGTTTTGCCGGCCAGGCGACTGGCCAGGTCGGCCGGGTCACTGTCCAGTATAATCCAGGGCAGCGCGGCGACTTTCTCGTCGAGTTCATTGGGCGAAGCAGTGTTGGCGCTGTTGTCCACATAGGCGCCCGGGTCGATGGTATAAAAAGTATAGCCGGCCGCGGCGCAGATGTCGATATCGGCCGTGGTTTTGAGATGGTCGGCGTCGGCGCCAAAGCCCGCTCGCCAGCCGGCCTGAAAAACGCCCCAGGCAGCATCGTCCATCACCTCCTGCGGGGTGCGGCCGGTCCGGGCATTCTCCCGCATCGACTGCTGGGCCAGGATGGGGGCCATGGTCGATTTGCGCACAGCCCGCAGGTGGCCCGGCGTGGCCAGCCCCAACCGGTCGCCGCAGCCGGCCGATTTTTTGAGGCCGAGCGGCCGGGCTACCAGAAACGGCAGTACCGCCCGCAGCGCCGCGACATTGGTCGCAGAGGTGGGGGCGACGGTCAGGGTCAGTGTCTGGCCGGCCACGGTTACCGCTTGCGCTTCGCCGCTAAAATTGTCGGCCACGGCGGCGTCGGCGGACAAAATGCCCAGATATTTGGCATCACCCTGCCGGCCCAGGAAAAAGAGACTCTGCTGAGTCGCGCAGATGGAGGTGGGATAGATCCGCAAGCCGCTCAACTCAGCCAACTCAGCCGCCAGGCTCCGGCCCTCGGCTTCGGCCAACGGCGGGGCCAGGTTGGTTGTCTTCAGTTGAGTTAACAGTAAATCTGACATAATTTTCTCCTTTGACTACAGTGACCAGTGATCACTGGTCACTGATCACTGATCACTGACTACTGACCACTGTTCAGTTCTGCTTGGCCGTCAATCTAATGATACTATCGCCCGAAAATTCAGACCAACTGGAGTGACCTCAAGTGAGCCATCGCCCTTTGCGCCCCGGTAGCGGCGTCGGGAATGGGCATGAATTCGCCGGAGACCCAGCCGTTGTAGCCGGTGGCAAACAGGGCTGCCAAAATGCTGCGGAAATCGAGATGGCCGGCGCCGGGATGCCAGCGATTCGAGTCGGCCACGTGGAAGTGGAAGATGCGCTCGCCGCAGGCGCGAATACTGGTCTCGATGGAAGGTTCCTCGATATTCATATGGAACGTGTCCAGCAGCAGGCCAAAGTTATTGGCGCCCACCCGCTCGATCAGCGCCAGGCCATCGGCCACGGTATGGATCAGATCGGTTTCATAGCGGTTGAGCGGTTCCAGGGCGTATTTCACCCCGTGGGGCGCGGCTGCGGCGGAACATTCCTGTAACGCCTCCACCAGGTAGGCCATCGACTGCTCGTGACTTTGCCCTTTGGGCGTAATGCCCCGGATTAGCCCCAGAATGATGACCGCGTTGAAGCGGGCGGCCAGGGGAATGTGGCTCTTGACCCGCTTGATGGCGGCCCGCCGTACGGCCGGATCGTTGCTGGTAAAGGAGAGCCTTTCCTCGCCCCAGGCCTGGCCCGTGCCAATGGCCGGCACGACCAAGTTATGCTTGGCGATCACCGCGGCCAGTTCGGCCGGGTTGACCAGCCTGGGGTCACGAATGGCCAACTCCACCCCCTGGTAGCCATAGCCGGCAATCTTGGCGACGTTACCCTCAAAATCCCCCTTAAAAGCCACTGCCTGAAATTGGGCGGCATGGGTGGATAACACAATAGCAAGTTTCATTATTCGATTGACTCCTACTACAAATTGCTGTAAAATTTAAGTATTAAAACATCTTGTTTCTTTGAGAGGGACATTATGGCCTCAACGACAAATCGACAGGATAAAATCCGGGTACAAGTTGATTTGACCAAAACCGAAGCCGCCTTGTTGCAACTGCTGGCCGCCCGGTTATCGGTTCGCTCGCGCGCTGATTTGTTGCAGCAAGCCTATGGCGCCTTTTTGTGGATTGTCGATGAAATGTTATCAGGTCGGCGAATTGTTAGCGTTGAACCTGAAAAACTTGAACGATTAGAGAATTTCAAGGAATTGAGTGTACCGGCGGTTGCTCCTCTGCTTTTTGAACATTATCAATATCTGGTCGCCCGGCCGGAAACAGGTCACAAGCAGTTGTATCTCAAAGGCAGCTCGCTGATGGTAGGCCAATTAATTTCTAAAATGCGCTCCAATCAATTTACTCCTGAAGAAACTGCACAAGATATGGGTTTACCGCTGCCACAAGTACGCGAAGCCGTAGCGTATTATGAAGCCCATCAAGATTTGATCGAGCGTGAAATGGTAGAGGAAAAACAACTTCTTACCAATAGCCTTGGCTTTGACCCTGATGATGAGCAAGCAATACGGCGTGTTATTACGCAGCAGCAGCAAGCTCTGCGTGAATTTGTTGGCTCCATTAGTTCAGATGAACCAGATGACGCCTCTATTCGCCACGACGAATATTTGTATGGTGGGACCTGACCATAATGGACGCTATCTTCGTTGACACCAGCGCTTGGTACGCTTTGAGTAATGAACACGATACCAACCACGCTTTGGCCCGCCAATATTTGACCGAAACCAATCGTTTAGTGACAACCAACTTTATTATTGATGAGACGATCACGCTAACGCTCATCCGGGCCGGCTACAAAAACGCGGTGAGGGTCGGTGAATTATTGTGGAGTAGACAACTGGCCGGCATCGTTTGGGTAACTGCTGAGGATGAACGAGCTGCCTGGCAGATCTTCAAGCATTACAATGACAAGCGCTTTAGTTTCACCGATTGCACCAGCTTTGCCGTGATGACTCGTTTGGGCCTGGCCTGTGCCTTCACCTTTGACGCGGATTTCCTTCAGACGGGCCAATTCCGGCGAGTACCTTAAGCCAGCGACATTTCCCGGACAGTCATCAACCTGGCTCTTTTTGTTGAAAAAGCCGGAGAATCGCTGAAAATTCTCCGGCTTTTCTTTTCTTGACTTTATCCGGTTGGCAATGCTCAGGCCTGCCTGAGTATCAGAAACGAGATTTTAGCGTCTAATAGATAGTGCTCTGGCCAATTTTGGGCAGGGCATAGACCGACTTCCAACCCTGGCTCAACGGTTCTAGCAGGTAGGGCTGCATCTCCTCTGCGCTGCGCAGGGTCACTTCCTCCACCGGCGGCACGGTGCCGGGTGGGAAGACTTTGCGAATGTCGTCGTGCAGGATGGTGAGATACTTCAGAATGGCCGCCAGCGGTTTCTTGGCCTTGCTGGCTTTGCCTTCGGCGGCCATGCCGACCACTCCCTCCGGTGTAGCGGCGATTTCAATGGCAAAGTGCCCTTCCCCTTCCGACCAGCGGCTGGGGCGGCGGTATGGATCGACCGACTTGTCAAAGTGGCCGTCGGGCAGGTAGCCCTTGCCCTTGGTGTTGACAGCATACTCCATCTCGACGATGTCGGGGAAGAGATAGAGGGCCAATGAAGTTTCGGCTTCGCAGGCGTGCACAAAGGTCGATTCGTATTCGCCGCCGTATTTCTTCTCGCGGAACATTTCGCGTACGGCCCGGTGCCAATCGAGCACGCGGAAAACGCCGGGTAGTTGGTAACGTTTCTGGAACTGCTGGATGGCCGCTTCCAACATCCACAGGTGGCCGTGGTTGTTGATCATAATTATTTTGCGGAAGCCGTCGTTCCAGAGACCCAGCATCATATCGATCAGGACTTCGCGGACGATATCTTCCCGGACAATGCAGGTGCCGGGCATACCCATATGGTGGTAGGGGTGGGCGCCATAGTTCAGCGGCGGGAGCGACAGGGCCGGGGGCGCGCCGTCACGCTTGCCGATGTAGCGGCGCACGCCTTCCAAAATCTGGCTGACAAAGAGGGTGTCGGTGGCCGAAGGCAGGTGCAGGCCGTGGTTCTCGGTGCAGCCAATGGGAATGAAGACGATGTCGTTTTTGTTGCGTTCCTCGATGAGTTGCCGGCGGGTCATCATTTGCAGATAAACGCCGGGTTTGCCCCACTCCACCGGGGCCGGCAGCCCATACTCGGCCAGCATCTGATCGACTTCAGCCTCGCTGGCCTCCCACACCTCTTTCTTCATCCGGCCAATAACGTCATCCTCAAAGAACAGGTCAGGCTGGTTGGTCGCCAGCAAACCTTCCGGGATGTTGTTTGACATCTTTTTTCTCCTTAGCTTTAGTGAGGCGTGAAACGTGAAAGATATCACGTTTTACGTTTTACGTTCCAGTTAGTTGGGGAAAACCATAATCTTGCCGTCGCGGCGCTCGGTGGACTGAGCAATAGCTTTGACCGCGCCCTCCAGGTCGTAGCGGGCCGTAATGATGGGGCTGAGGTCCAGGCGGCCGGCAGCGACCATACGAATCACGTTGGGGAAGTTCTCGTCGCCGGAGTGACCTTGCGCGCCAAAGAACTGCGCCCGGCGCACCTGGAACGTTTCCAGGTAGAGCGGCACATCCTGGGCGGCCCGGCCAATCTGTACGATCTTGCCGTTGATGGCCAGGCTCTTGACCATTTCCGGTACCACCAGTTCAGGCGCGCCGGCGGCTTCCACATGGAAGTTGAAGCCTTCGCCCTGGCTCAGTTCCATCAGCACTTCAGACGCGCTGACGTCACGGGGGTCGTACACATAGTCAGCCCCCACTTGCTTGGCCAGCTCACGGCGCTGCGGCGACACCTCAAAACCGACGATTATGCCCGCGCCGGCGGCCTTGGCCAACCCAATGGCGGCCAGCCCAATCGGCCCGGTGCCAAACACGCTGACATAGTGACCAGGTTTGAATCCGCCGGCCCGGCTAAACATGGCGTTGTAGGAAACACAGGTCGGCTCGGTCATAGCCCCGACTTCATAGGCTTTCTTTTCGTCGCCAAAGCGCTCGGCAATGGCGTCGATCTTCCAGGCATACTTGGCCCCAATGGCCAGGTAGTTGGCAAAACCGCCGTCAATGGTGAAGCCAATCTCTTCCAGGTTGGTGCAGTGATTCGGGAAACCGTTGCGGCAGGGCACGCAATGGCCGCACCAGATCATCTCTTCCACCGTGACCATATCGCCCACCTTCAGGTCGGTGACCTCTTTGCCCACTTCCACTACCTTACCCGACAGCTCGTGGCCGGTAATGGCGGGAAATTTGGTCAGGCCGGGGTAGAGCATATAATCGTCCGCATCCGTCTCATAGAAGTGCATATCAGAGCCGCACACCCCGCAGGCCCGCACTTCCAACAAAATCTGATCCGGCTTGATCTTGGGATCCGGCCGCTCCTTCACCTCCAGCTTGGGATGTCGCCAGATGCTGTTGCCGGTAATGGCCTTACCGGTTTGCTTTTCCCACTCGGAGACTTTATAGCCCGGTTTGGGCTCCCAGACTGCGTCTAAAACTAAACCTTTCATTTTGAACCTCCGTTGTTCGCTAACATAGTTTATATATTGGCTGGCGCCATTGCTCAAAACATCTTTTTCTTATTATGCACACGTGTGCATAACACCTCCCATAATATCACAGCTTGATAAGATTGTCAACATGCACGGGTCTTGAATTTTAACCGAAATTCAAGAGGCTGATATTACGGGGGCGAATCAATTATCTTCGCCATTATCGGGCGAGTCTGGGGTAGACCTACCCCGCAATTCGTTGAGGTAGTTGTGGATGGTGAAGCGGGTCACGCCCAGGTAGCCGGCCACAGTGGGGATGGCCTTGCGAAATTCAAACGCGCCGGCTTCATCGAGCGCCTGGACCAGTCGCAGCCGGTCGGCCTTGCTCATCTGGGCCGTCGGTTTGCCGATGAATTCGACCGCCCGGCGCAGCATCGTCTCCAGCATCTGCGGCGCATCATCGATGAAGGCATCCTGAAAATCATACGCTTCATCGGGATCGGCCAGCGTCTCCAAAGCCCGGCGAAAAGCCACAAATGGGCTGGTATCGAAATTGATCTCCATACAGGCCACGGGCCGGTCGCGCTTGTCCCGGATGAAGACCAGCGACGACCGCACCATCTTGCCGCTGCGGGTACGAGTGGTGTAGTTGTAATTATCGGTGGTTTTGCCGGAGCGCACCAGCGCCAGCCCGCGCCCGGTCATGCAGCCGCCGATATTTCGCTCCGTAACGCTGCCCATGATCCAGACAATCGAATGTTCCAGATCGGCCAGGTCGTGAACCACCACTTCGCACTGGGCGCCAATCGTCCGGCACAAGGCCTCACCGACCTGGCTGAACATGCGGAGGGTGGTTTGCTTCTGCGCTTCGTTCATAGCTCTTTCCTTAATGCCCGGCTAGGAGGGGTTATTTGATCGGCTAGTTTGCCCGGTGATAGCAGGCAAAATTCAACAGGTTGTAAAATTTTGCAGAAAATTTTGCCTTAATGTTGATTAATTCTGCGCTCTATGGTATCATCCAATTGACGCAACACTTGGCATCGTTAACGCCCACTCATCATTATACCACTGGTTACCTCTGACCAGTAGTCAATATATCCGGATATTTGTTACTCTGACCCATCAGTATATCATTCAAGGAGACACCACGTGATTGACATCACCACGACCACCCTCAACCTAACGACTACCGAAACGACCAGCTCTACTCCCAACGGACCCGCATCCCAGATTATCTCCGGCCTGTGCGGGGTTTGTCCGGCCGGCTGCGGCGTTAATATCACCCTGGTCAATGGCCGGATCAGCCAGATTGTCCCCAAAAAAGACCGGCCTCATACCCTGAACCAGCCGCCCGGCGACGACTCTTTTCAGAAAGGCGACAGTCCTGCCGGTTTGAGCGGCCATCCCCAGGGCATCTGCTGCCCGCGCGGGGTGCGAGCCGCTGAAATCGTTTATTCGCCCGACCGGCTGCTTTACCCGCTCAAGCGGGTTGGCCGGCGCGGGGACGGCCAATTTGAGCGGGTGAGTTGGGATGAGGCGCTCGATACTATTGCCGACCGGCTCAAGGCCATTGCCGCCGCGCATGGCCCCCAGGCCGTTTGCATGTACACCGGCCGCGGCGCCTTTGAGCGCTCCCTGTGCGATTTACTGACCCCGGCCGGCGTGCGCGAGTCCTCGGCCTGGAATCTGCTCTTCCCCTTTGGCTCGCCCAATACCACCGGCGTGGGAGCCATCTGTTATGTGGCCCACGGTTTCATTGCCCCGTTCACCACCTGTGGGGTGTGGGAAGCCGACACCTTTGCCGATATCGAGCATGCCGATGTGATTGTGGTGTGGGGCGACAACCCGGCCACCGACTCGGCTCCGGTCAACCTGCCCCGGCTCAAAGCGGCTCACCAGCGCGGCGTCGAGATCATTGCCATCGACCCGCGACGCACCGAAACGGTCAAAGCCACCAAAGCCCGCTGGCTGGGGATTCGGCCCGGCACCGACGGCGCCCTGGCCCTGAGTATGATCCAGGTGGTGATCGAGGAAGGGCTGTACGACCGGGAGTTTGTGGATAAGTGGACGGTCGGTTTTGCCGAACTCAAGGCCTACGTGGCTCAATTTACGCCGGAGCGGGTGGAGCAGATCACCTATGTGCCGGCCGCGGAAATCCGGCGGACCGCCCGGGCCATTGCTCGCGCCCGCGGCGCGGCGCTCATCAGCTATACCGGCCTGGAATATACCAACAGCGGCGTCCAGAATATCCGGGCCGTGCTGATTTTATGGGCGCTCACCGGCAATCTCGACGTCCCCGGCGGCAAGGTCATCAAGATGGCCGGCGACGAATTCAGGGTCAACCAGAGTATCTGCCTGGAACCGCCCACCGGCATCGACCCCATCGGCAAAGACAAATACCCGCTCTACCACCTCTACCGGAAAGAGGCCCACGCCATGGATCTGCCCCGGGCCATCTTGCAGAACGACCCCTATCCGGTGCGGGGAATGCTCATTGTCGGCTCGTCGATCATTACCTCATATCCCAATCCCGGCCTGTGGCGGCAAAGTTTCGCTGCCCTCGACCTGCTGGTGGTGGTTGACCGCTTTCTGACCGCTGACGCGCTCTATGCCGACATTGTTCTGCCGGCGACCACTATGTTTGAAAGCGAGAGTTACATGATCTACGGCCGGTCGATCCACCACCGGCCGCGCATTATCGAGCCGTTGGGCGAAGCTCGCCCTGATTGGGACATTGCCGTGGCCATTGCCAACCGGCTGGGGTACGGCCATCTTTACCCCCAATCCAGCGCCGAGATGCTGGCGCAAGCCCTGGCCGGCACGGGCGTTGATCCGGCCACGCTGCGCGCCCGGCCGGATGGGGTGCAACTGCCTGGCGCAGCGCAAAAATATCGCAAATGGGAACTGGGCCTGCTGCGCGGCGACGGCCAGCCCGGTTTTGACACCCCAACGGGCAAATTTGAGATCGCCTCGACTATCCTGGCGAAGTACGGCTACGAGCCGCTGCCGGTCTACGTCGAGCCGCAGGAAAGCCCCCTGTCCAGGCCGGAGGTGGCCCGGGACTTTCCGCTGGTCTTCAACTCCGGGGCCAGAATCCAGTCCGATTTCCGCTCGCAGCATCACAATATCCCCTCCCTCCTGAAGATGCAACCCCAGCCAATGGTTACGCTCCACCCGCGGGATGCCGCGGCCCGCAATATTCAGAGCGGCGACGAGGTGCTGCTGGTTTCACCCCGCGGCCAGGTGCGCTACATCGCCCTGGTCAGCGAGGATATCGTGCCCGGCGTGATCGAGGCCAACGCCGGCGGCGGCAGCCCAATTGCCAGCCCGCCCTGGCGGGAGTGCAACGTCAATGAGCTGACCGATTTTGACAATTGCGACCCCATCTCCGGCTTTCCGGTCTATAAAGCCCTGCTGTGTGATGTGGTCAAGTTGACAAAAGGGGCCGGTTGTGCTAAAGTTTCGGCCACATTAACACCGTAAAGACTGCGATTAGGAAGAGTAACCGTTCAAGCGGCGTTCAGAGAGCCGGCGGCTGGTGTGAAGCCGGTACGTACGGGAGCGGCGAATGGGCCGATGAGTTGCGCCCCCAAAATCAACTTTCGGTTGATGAGTAGGCGGCGACGGAGACTCCACCGTTACCTGGGAGCTGGATATTCAAGCTGTTGCCGGTTAGTTGAGCAACGGCGGCGTATCTGCTGAGTGAGACTGGCAACTGAGGTTAGCCTCGGGTGTTTCACCCGGGGTTTCTTTTTTTGCCTCGGTTGAGCCGGTCTAACTGGGGTGGCACCGCGGGAGCGTACAACCTCTCGTCCCCAAGGAACTTTCAAGTTGAAGGTTCTTTGGCGGCGAGAGGTTTTTTTATTTTGGATTTACGATTTCAGATTTACGATTTACAAGTAATTAGTCATCGGAAATCACAAGTCGTAAATCGGCAATCGTAAATCGTAAATCACGAGAGGAGGTGTTATGTACAAACCAACTTTGGAACAGGTTGAAACGCTGGCCGCTCAGGGCAACCTGATCCCGATTCACCGGGATTTGCCGGCCGATATGGAAACGCCGGTCAGCATTTACCTGAAGCTGCAAGATGAGGGACCGTGCTTTCTGCTGGAGTCGGTCTCGGGGGGCGAGCAGGTGGCCCGCTACTCCTTTGTTGGGGTGCGGCCGCGCGGCTTGGTGACCGCAACCGATGACGAGGTCTATCTCACCGGCGACGGCCACGGCCGCGCCGTCTCCCTGGTCGATGGCCGGGACCCGCTCGACGTGCTCAAAGCTGAACTGGCCAAATACAAACCGGTGCGCCAGCCGGATTTGCCCCGCTTTATCGGCGGCGCAGTCGGTTTTTTGAGCTACGACGCGGTCCGCCGCTTTGAACGGCTGCCCGATACCAACCCCGACGAGCTGAACCTGCCTGAGATGGCTTTTATGATTGCGCACACGCTGGTAGTCTTCGATCATGCCCGGCAGCGGCTGCAGGTGGTCGCCAACGCCGATTTGACCCGCGGCGATGTCCGCACCGCCTACCAGCGGGCCGTTGCCCGCATCGACGAGGTGGTGGCCCGCTTGAATGCGCCTCTGCCGGATATCCCGCCGGCTACGACTGCGCCGCCCAACGGCCTGGAGTCGAACTTTACCCAGGCGGAATACAAAGAGCTGGTCGACCAGGCTAAAGAGTACATTGCCGCCGGCGACATCTTCCAGGTGGTGCTGTCGCAGCGATTGTCGCGGCGCACCTCAGCCCATCCCTTTGGCATCTACCGGGCTTTGCGGATGCACAACCCCTCGCCCTACATGGTTTTTATGCGCTTCCCCGGCGGACTGGGCCAGCCGCCGTTGCATCTCATCTCGGCCAGCCCGGAGATGCACGTGCGGTTGGAGGAAGGCGTGGCCGAACTGCGGCCCATTGCCGGAACGCGCTGGCGCGGCCAGACCGTCGAAGAGGATATCGCCCTGGCCGAAGAGTTGCTGGAAGACGAGAAGGAGCGGGCCGAGCACATCATGCTGGTCGACCTGGGCCGCAATGATCTGGGCCGGGTCTGCGAATACAACACCGTGCGGATGGAAGAGTTGATGGTGGTGGAGCGTTACTCCCACGTAATGCACATCGTCTCCGATGTCCGGGGCCAGCTCAAGCCCGGCCAGGACGCCTTTGACCTGATCCGGGCTACTTTTCCGGCCGGGACCGTCTCCGGCGCGCCCAAGGTGCGGGCCATGGAGATCATCGACGAGTTGGAAACGACCCGCCGGGGCGTCTATGCCGGCATCATCGGTTACATCGGCTACGATGGCACGATGGATTCTTGCATCGCCATCCGCACGGTGGTGATGCGGGGCGACCGGGTCTACATCCAGGCCGGCGGCGGGATTGTGGCCGACAGCGACCCGCAGCGAGAGTACGAGGAAAGCTGGAACAAAGCCAAAGCCCTGGCCGAAGCGGTTAGTTATGCGGAACAGCGTCGTTAAACAGAGCAGGGGAGCAAGGGGGCGGAGGCGTAGAGGAGAATCTCTTCTGCTTAACCCCTACTCCTTAATCCCTACTCCTTAATCCCTACTCTCTACTCCTGATTTTGGAGGTTACTATGATCTTGGTCATTGACAACTACGACTCATTTACCTACAACCTTGTCCAATTTTTGGGCGAGTTGGGCTACACGGTTGAAGTGCGCCGCAACGACGCCATCAGCCTGGACGAAATTGCGGCGATGAAGCCGGACCAGATTGTGATTTCGCCGGGACCGGGCACGCCGGATGACGCCGGCATTTCGCTGGAGCTGATTCGGCGTTTTTATCGGGACATCCCGATCTTGGGGGTCTGCCTGGGCCACCAGGCCATTGGCCAGGCTTTTGGCGGAAAGGTGGTGCGGGCCAAAAAAGTGATGCACGGCAAGACCTCACCGGTGGAGCACAACCAGCAGGGCATCTTCCACAACCTGCCCAGCCCGTTGACCGCCACCCGTTACCACTCGCTCATCGTGCAGGAGCCGCTACCCGACTGCCTGGAAATTACCGGCCGGGGCAAGGATGCCGAGGTGATGGCCCTCCGCCACAAGGAATACCCGGTCGTCGGGGTGCAGTTCCACCCCGAGTCGATTTTGACCGAATACGGCCACGAAATGCTGCGCAACTTCCTGCAAATCGAGGCCGGCGACTTTGGTCAAGCCAAAGCTGCGCCGGCACCTGCGGCAGCCCCGCCGGAGCCGCGCCCGGCCCCGGCGGTGATTATGCCCATCAAAACCGCCATCAACAAGGTGATGAACGGCGAATCGCTGGAGGTGGCCGAGGCCGAGGAGGTCATGGCCCAGATTATGGCCGGCGAGGCCACTCCGGCCCAGATCGGTTCGTATCTGACCGCCCTGCGTATGAAGGGGGAAACCGTGCCGGAGATCACCGGCAGCGTCCGGGCCATGCGCCGCTCGGCCGTGCCGGTGCGGCCCGCGACCGGCCCGGCCGAGCTGGTCGATACCTGCGGCACCGGCGGCGACGGGGCCGGCACCTTCAACATCAGCACCACCGCCGCGTTTGTGGTGGCCGGGGCCGGGCAGAAAGTAGCCAAGCATGGCAACCGTTCGGTCAGCAGCAAGAGCGGCAGCGCCGACGTGCTACTGGCTCTGGGGGTCAATTTAGAGCTGACCCCGGAACAGATCGCCCAGGCCATCGACCGGGTGGGGATTGGTTTTCTCTTTGCGCCCAAGCTCCACCCGGCCATGAAGCACGCCATTGGTCCTCGCCGCGAGCTGGGCGTGCGCACGATCTTCAACATTTTGGGGCCGTTGACCAACCCGGCCGGGGCGCAGGCGCAAGTGATCGGGGTGTACGATGCCCAGTTGACCGAGCCGCTGGCCCAGGTATTGGCCGAGTTGGGCAGTCGCGGGGCGTTTGTGGTCCACGGCCACGGCGGGCTGGACGAGCTGACGACCACCGGTCCGAATCGGATCAGCCGGTTGCAGCAGGGGCAGGTGGTTACCGAAACGCTCGACCCGGCTGAACTCGGCTTTGCCCGGGCCAATCCGGTTGATTTGGCCGGCGGCACAGCCGAAGAAAATGCCGAAATTACGCGGGCCATCCTGGCCGGGCAGGAAACTGGGCCTCGCCGCGACGTGGTGGCGCTCAAC
The DNA here is from genome assembly GCA_964398055.1 of uncultured Caldilineaceae bacterium. Classification (GTDB taxonomy): domain Bacteria; phylum Chloroflexota; class Anaerolineae; order 4572-78; family J111; genus CAYNLK01. The sequence continues at coordinate 44,199 of CAYNLK010000027.1, read as the reverse complement.
GCCGCGGCCGCGCTGGTCGCGGCCGGCAAAGTCGCTGACCTGCCCGCCGGCATCAAGCTGGCTAACCACAGCCTCGACAGCGGCGCAGCCCTGACTGTACTCAACAACTTTGTGGCCTTCACTCAGCAATTTATTCTCTGATAAAAATCTGCGGGGATTTAGGGGATTTATTCCCTAATCCCCGCTAAGGATTAATTTATGACCATTCTTGACGACATCATCCAATACAAACGCACCGAAGAACTGCCCAGGCAGATGAAACAGCGCGCCGCGGCGCTGGTGCAGGCCGAAGCGGCCCTGGCCCCTACCCCGAGAGACTTTGTGGCTGCGCTGCGGGCCAGCAAGCGGGTGGCTCTGATTGCCGAGGTCAAAAAAGCCTCGCCCAGCAAGGGGTTGTTGCGCCCCAATTTCGACCCGTTGGAGCTGGCGACGACGTATGCCGAAAACGGCGCGTCCGCCATCTCCGTACTCACCGACACCAACTACTTTCAAGGCAGCCTTGATCATTTGACCCAAATTCGCCTCCAGCTCGACTCAGCCTCGCTCTCCGCTCTCCGCTCTCCGCTCTCCGCTCCCACGCCCATCCTACGCAAAGATTTTATCTTCGATCCCTACCAGGTTTACGAAGCCCGCGCTGCCGGCGCCGACGCCTTGTTGCTCATCACTGCTGTACTCAACGACAGGGAGATGGCCGACCTGCTGAGTTTGACCCAGGCGCTGGGGTTGACGGCTCTGATTGAAGTCCATAACCGGGCGGAGTTGGCCCGAGTGCTGCCCTTACAACCCCGCCTCATCGGCGTGAACAACCGCAACCTGCACGATTTTTCGGTCGATCTGAATACCTGCATTGAGCTGCGCCAGCACGTCCCGGCCGATATCTGTTTTGTGGCCGAAAGCGGCATCCACACCGCCGCCGACGTGGCCCGGCTGGCCGATGAAGGCATCGATGCCGTTCTGGTTGGTGAGGCGCTGGTCAAAGCGAAAGACGTGGGGCGGAAGGTGAGGGAGCTGGTGAATTATGAAGATGAATAGTGAATGGTGAATGGTGAATGGTGAATGAGTAGATGGACTGATGGCGTTCATTATTATCGGGTAGGCAGAAAAGTATTTGTGGCGGTCGGCTGTCTGTGGTCGGCGGTCAGTATGGCAGGGTAGCTATGACCAAAGTCAAAATCTGTGGGATCACCAATCTAGAGGATGCGCTGGTGGCGGTTGAGGCCGGCACGGACTTGTTAGGCTTCATTTTCTACGAGCCAAGCCCGCGCTACGTATCGCCGGACCTGGCGCGGGAGATTGTCGCCGGGGTCAAGGAGCAGGTCGCAGGCCACAGGTGGCAAGTGGCAGGTGGTAAGGGACAGGTGGCAAGAGGCAGGTCACAGGTGACAGGTGACAAGTCGCAAGTCGTAGGTGATAGTGAAAAAATAATTGCCTCCAAACTCCAAACTCACAATTCACAATTCACAATTCACAATTCACAATTCAAGACTCCCACCTTCGTCGGGGTATTCGTCAACGCCTCCTTGGCCACCGTCGTCCGCATCCTTGACGAGTGCCAGCTCGACGCGGCCCAACTCCACGGCGACGAGCCGCCGGAATTCGTCAACCAGCTTCAAGGCCGGGTCTACAAAGCCATCCGTCCCCAATCCCTCCCTGAAGCCGACAGCCTGATCCAACACTATCTCCCTTGCCCCTCTGCTCCCTTGCTCCCCTGCTACCTCCTAGATGCCTACCACCCCAACCTCTTCGGCGGCACCGGCCACGTCACCGACTGGTCGATGGCGGCCAAAGTTGCCAGCCGTTACCCCATTATGCTGGCCGGCAGCCTCACCCCGGCGAATGTGGTTGAGGCCATTAGGGTGGTCAAACCGTGGGGGGTGGATGTCAGTAGTGGCGTGGAGCGAACGAAGGGACAGAAGGATCACGACAAGGTGAGAGTGTTTATTCGAGCAGCGAAGAGCGGATAGCGAAAAGCGTAACGGAACACGCAACACGAAACGATGACTGGTGATTCGCAGAAAAGGAGAATGTTATGACCAATCTTACCACCGCCAAAGGTAAATTTGGACCCTACGGCGGCCAGTTTGTGCCGGAAACGTTGATGCCGGCCCTGGCTGAGTTGGAAACGGCTTACGAGGTCGCCAAAAATGATCCCGGCTTTCAGGCCGAGTTCGACCATCTGCTCAAAACGTACGTCGGCCGGCCGACGCCGCTGACCTTTGCCGGGCGGCTGACCAAACACCTGGGCGGGGCCAAAATCTATCTCAAGCGGGAGGATTTGGCCCACACCGGCGCCCACAAAATTAACAATGCCCTGGGCCAGGCTCTGCTGGCCCAACGGATGGGCAAGCGACGCATCGTGGCTGAAACCGGAGCTGGCCAGCACGGCGTGGGCAGCGCCACCGCCTGCGCCCTGCTGGGGCTGGAGTGCATCGTCTACATGGGCGAGGTGGATATCGCCCGGCAGCAGCCTAACGTCTTCCGCATGCAGTTGGCCGGGGCCGAAGTCCGCCCGGTCAGCAGCGGCAGCCGCACCCTCAAAGACGCCATCAACGAGGCCATCCGCGACTGGGTGACCAACGTCCGCACCACCCATTACCTGCTCGGCTCGGCCCTGGGACCCCACCCCTACCCCACGATGGTGCGCGACTTTCAAAGCGTCATTGGCCGGGAGGCCCGCGCTCAGATTTTGGAGGCCGAGGGGCGCTTACCCGATTTGTTGATGGCCTGCGTCGGCGGCGGTTCCAATGCTATCGGTCTGTTTCACGCCTTTTTGCAGGATAAAGGCGTTGAGATGTTGGGCGTGGAGGCCGGCGGCAGCGGCATCGACAGCGGCAAACACGCGGCTCGTTTTGCTACCCCCCCCTCACTCCCCCCCCTTGCAGGGGGGGGAGTGAGGGGGGTCGAGGCCCGGCTGGGAGTACTGCACGGCACCAAATCTTTTGTGCTGCAAACCCCCGACGGCCAGATTGCCGAGACCCACTCCATCAGCGCCGGGCTGGATTATCCCTCGGTAGGGCCGGAACACGCCTGGTTGCGCGACCAGGAACGGGCGGGGTATACTTACGCCACCGACGCCGAAGCCCTGGCCGCCGTAAAACTGCTCAGCGAGCAGGAAGGCATCATTCCCGCCCTGGAGTCGGCCCATGCCATCGCTGAGGTGGTCAAACGCGCCCCAACTATGCCCCGCGATAGCCTCATCATCGTCAACCTGTCCGGCCGCGGCGATAAGGATTTGGACGTGATTATGCGGGAACTAAAAAAGTAAAAGTAAGACGTAAAACGTAAGGGTTTATGGCCACGGCAACTTTCACTCACCGCCATTACGTTTCACGTTTTACGCTTCATTCTTTAACCAACAAAGGAGCTACCATGACCAATAACCACCCCCCCAAAAAACGGACCTTCTCCGGCATCCAGCCTTCCGGGAATTTGCACATCGGCAATTACCTGGGGGCCATCAAAAATTGGGTGGCGGAGCAGCACAAGTATCATAACGTCTTCTGCATTGTCGACCTGCACGCCCTGACCGTGCCGCAAGACCCGCATGAGTTGTACCACAAAAGCCGGGAGGTGGCCCTGCTCTACCTGGCCTGCGGTCTCAGCCTGGACGACTGCGCCATCTTCATCCAAAGCCACATTACCGCCCACAGCGAGTTGACCTGGCTGCTCAACTGCATTACGCCGATGGGCTGGCTGGAGCGGATGACCCAGTTCAAAGACAAGAGCGCCAAGCAAGAGAGCGTTAGTACCGGCCTGTTTGATTACCCGGTGCTGATGGCCGCCGACATTCTGCTGTACGACAGCCACTACGTGCCGGTTGGCGAGGACCAGAAGCAGCACGTCGAGTTGAGCCGAGACATCGCCATCCGTTTCAACAACCTCTACGGCGAAACGTTTGTGGTGCCTGATGTCCTCATTCCCAAGGTGGGGGCGCGGGTGATGGGGCTGGACGACCCCACCGCCAAGATGAGCAAGAGCAGCGACAAGCAGGGTCACGCCTTGCGCCTGCTGGATCCGCCCGATGTGCTGCGCCGCTCGATTATGCGGGCCACCACCGACTCGCTTAACCGGATCGCTTTTGACCGGGAGAACCAGCCTGGCCTTTACAACCTGCTCAGCATCTACCAGGCCATCACCGGCCAGAGTGAGGTTGAGATCATCGCCGAGTTCGAAGGTAAAGGCTACGGTCACCTCAAAAAACAGCTCGCCGAGCTGGTCATCGCCACCCTGGCGCCGATCCAGCAGCGCTACCAGCACATGGCCGCCGACCCCGGCTACATCGAGCAAGTGCTCAAAGAGGGCGCCGACCGCGTTCGGCCCATCGCCGAAAACCGGCTGTACGTGGCACAGAAGAATTTGGGCTTGCGGAAGTGAATAGCGAATGGCGAATAACGAATAACGAATGGTAGATATTTGTTACTGATCCATTCGCCATTCGCAGATTCGCAAATTCGCTATTCGCTCATTCGCAAATACAGGAGAACACAATGACCGGCATCGAACGGATTCAAAACGCTTTTACCCCTGACCGCCCAGCTTTTATGCCTTACAGCGTGCTGGGTTATCCCACCCGCCAGGCTGGCCTGGAGGTGATCAAAACGTTGGCCGCGGTGGGGGCTGATTTGTTGGAATTAGGCGTGCCCTTTTCCGACCCGCTGGCCGACGGCCCAACCATCCAGGCCGCTACCCAGAAATCGTTGGAGAACGGCGTCACCCTTAAAGATTGCCTGGCGATGGTGCGGGAGTTGCGCCAGCAGAGAGTCGACACGCCGGCGCTGCTGATGGGGTACGTCAACCCGTTGCTGGCCTATGGCTTGGCGCAGTTTGCCGCCGACGCCGCCGCAGCTGGCGTTGACGGGCTGATTGTGCCGGACCTGCCCCCGGAGGAGGCGGCGGAGTTGGAAACTGCCTGTGCCCAACACGGCCTGGCCCTGGTTTACCTGCTGGCTCCCACCAGCACCCCCGACCGGATCAAGCTCGTGGCCGAGCGGTCACAGGGCTTCATCTACCTGGTCTCGCTGACCGGCGTGACCGGCGCCCGGACCGACTTGCCGCCCGATTTGACCGAGTTCATCAATCGCGTCCGAGCCGAGACAGATAAGCCGCTGGCGGTCGGTTTTGGCATTGGCAACGGTGCGCAGGCCCGGGCCGTGGGCCAACTGGCCGATGGTGTCATCGTCGGCAGCGCCCTGGTCAAACGGGCCGGCGAGTCGGTTGAGCGGGTGCGGGAGTTGGCGGTAGAGCTGCGGGCAGCGTTGGTTCGTGGAGCATGAGGCGTATAGCGAGGAGCGGAGAGCGTGGAGCGTAAAGCGAATTTTCGCTCTCCGCTTCACGCCTCACGCTCCACGTTTCACCAACTCAACCATTTCACCGGCGTGACCTCTACCAGCGTGTCGTACTGGCCGTCGGCGGTGATGTCCCAATCGTACTTGGCTTTGAAGATGGCGGCGACCGCCTCCGGCCAGGGCGGCGACAGCAACACAGCCGTACCTTCAGCAATGACCGGCTGCGAGCCGTTCTCCAGCGCCAGCGACACGCGCGGGTTCTGGCCGATGTTGCGAGCCTTGACGCTGCCCGCCTCAATGCAGGCGTACACTTTTCCGTCGTGCCAGGCAAACCAGACCGGCGTCAGATGCGGCCGGCCATCCGGCCGAACGGTAACCAGCCAGATATTGGCCTCACTTTCCAGGCGACTCTGCACCTGGGTTGGGGGTGGAGTCATAAAGATGCGCTCCTTGTCTTCATCAGCCTGGTTGATTATAGTCGTTGCCCTGAATGAGTCAGGTACAAGATGGCGAAAGGTGAGCAATTCGTGTAAAATTATGGCGTACTTTTATTCTAGAGAAAAGCTTATGAAAAGACAATTATGGTTGAGTTTATTGTTGGCTCTGGTTGTGGCCGTCGCCGGTGCAGGCAGGCTGGCCATCGCCCAGGATAAAACCCTCTTCTGGGACCGCTATGATGTCAATTTGAATGTCCAGTCGAACTCCGATATGCTGGTTGAAGAGATTCAGAAAATCGAGTTCACCAGCGGCACCTTCCGCTTTGGCTTTGCCGCCATTCCCCTGGACCGGCTGGAGCGGATCACCGATGTCAGCGTCGCCGAGATCATCGACGGGGTGGAGCGACCCTACACCCCCAGCTCGTCGAATCCATATGGCTTTACCACCTTTGTCAACGCCAACAACGAGCTGGAAATCAACTGGTACTTCCCCCCGACCAGCCATAGCCAGCATACCTACGTGTTACGCTACCGGGTCATTGGTGGGCTGCGCTTCTACGAGGCGGGCGATCAGCTTTGGTGGAAGGCCATCCCGCCGGATCACAACTTCCCCATCCGTAGCGCCCGGGTGGTGGTCAGGTTACCACAGCCCGTTCCGCAAGATCAACTACTGATCGACAGCTACGGCGCGCCGGCCAGCCAGACTTACAGTCCCAACGGGGACGTTATTTTTGAAGCCAACAGCATCCCTGCCGGTAAGGAGTTGGAAGTTCGGGTGCAATTTCCACCCGGCATCGTCCAGGGTAGCCCGTCGGATTGGCAGCGGGCCTTTGATTTGCGCCAAACCTGGGGGCCAGTGGTCGGGGTGATTTTTGGCGGCCTGGGCCTGCTGCTGCTGGTCGGGGGGCCGGTGGGGCTTTACCTGCTCTGGTACACGCGCGGCCAGGACTTGCCCACGGCTGAGGTGCCGGAGTATATCAGCGAACCGCCCGACGACCTGCCCGCGGCGCTGGTTGGGACCCTGATCGACGAAAAAGCCGAGCTAAAAGATATCATCGCCGGCATTACGGACCTGGCTCGCCGGGGCGCACTGCGGCTGGAAGAAAAGCAGAAAGAGGGCCGGAAAGGGATTGGTTCGGGCCGAGATTACATTTTTCACCTGCAAGACGCCGGCAAGGCGATTTATCCCTATGAAGAGAAGTTGTTGACCCGTTTATTCGGTAAGAGCCAGGAACGCCGGATGCGGGATTTGCAGAATAAGTTTTACACGGCCATTCCCGAGTTGCAGAGCCAGCTCTACCGGCAAGTGGTCGAGCTGGGCTTTTTCCACAGTAACCCGGAGAGCACTCGCCAGAAGTGGGGCTGTTTAGGATTTTTGGGCGCGGTGGTTTCCATCGGCCTGACCTTCTTATTGTTGGTTCTATTGGGCGACTTCTCAGTCCTGGCTGCCTGCCCCGGCCTGGCCCTGGTCGTTAATATGGTTAGCCTGATCTTTGTAGGCCGGTATATGCCGCGCAAAACAGCCCAGGGCGCCGAGACGGCGGCCAAGTGGTTGGCCTTCAAGCGTTACCTGGAGACTATCGAGCAGCACGGTGATTTGGAGGCGGTCAAGAATAAATTTGAGGAGTTTCTACCCTATGCTGTGGCCTTTGGCCTGGAGCGCCGGCTCATTAGCAAATTCAGCGCCATCGAGGCGCCGGCCCCCAGCTGGTGGGGACCGGTGCTGACGCCTCGGCCGATGTACCATCCCTACGGTTACGGTCCTGCTCGACCGGCCGAAAGCTCAGCTCAGGGCGGCCCGCCCGGTCCGTTGGCCGGCTCGGAAGGGGGGGTGCCCTCGCTGGCAGGGATGAGTGGCAGTATCGGTAGCTCGCTGGCCAGTATGAGCGACAGCCTGGGTAGTATGCTTAGCTCGGCCAGTTCCACCCTGGCCAGCCAGCCGGCGCCCAAGTCCAGCGGAGGTGGCGGCGGCTGGAGCGGTGGCGGGGGTGGTGGCGGTGGCGGGGGTGGTGGTTCCCGCGGCTTTGGATAAAATTGGATTTTATTCAATGTGCACTAAAACCAGAAAATGATGGTGGGGAGTAAGCTGAATGGGTAAAAGTGGACGTTCAACCGGTGTTATTTTGATTGTAGTCGGCGTGGTGATGTTCCTGGCCTGCAGCGCCGTTTCATTTTTTTCCACGCAGAATGTCGAAACCGGCGGCAGCGGTGGCTTTGTGCTGGGGATGGTTATTTCATTATTTGTCGCCCTGCCTCTGTTGGCCGCCGGCGCCTTTTTGATTAGCCGGGGACGAGCCGAAGCAGCCTCTCAAGCCGATCAACTTCGCCTGCGCAAGATTTTGGATATGGTCAAAACCCGCGGCCAGGTTGATATCAGCGAGTTGGTCTTTGAATTGAACGTGAGCACCGACCAGATTCGAAACGACGTCTACAAACTGGTCGGCCTGGGCCTGTTCACCGGCTACGTTAACTGGGATAAAGGCGCCCTCTATTCGCAAGAGGCCTCCAAATTGACCGGCAACACCTGCCCCAACTGCGGTGGTGAGCAGGCTTTTGTGGGCAAAGGGGTCATCGCCTGCCAATATTGCGGCGCCGAGATTTTTCTGTAAACTATACCGGCGCTTATCCTGATCAGGGAGTAAACTCGTTCACGCGACCCGTTATCCATGTTGAAACCCGCTCTCTATTTTTTTGTCGTGGTCTTCATTCTGACCGCCTGCCAATTAACTACCCCAACTACCACCCCATCCCCTTCACCAACAACTACCTCAGCCTTGCCCCAAGAAACTGCTGTACCTGCCCTACCCCAACCAGCCAACCAACCTCCCCTCGGTCGCACCCAACCCACTCCTCCACCTCCCTCGAATGGCGCTGTTCTCTTTGGCCTGGTCGGCCAGCCGGACAGCCTGAACCCACTCATCGACAGCCATCCTCTGGTGGGAGAACTGGCCCCTTTGCTCTTTGAAACATTGCTGCGGGTCGATCCGCACAGCGCCCGGCTGCAACCCGGTCTGGCCGAAAGTTGGGACTATATGGCGGCGGGCCGGCAGGTTGTCTTTCATCTGCCGCCCAACTTGACCTGGAGTGACGGCTCCCCTATGACCGCCGCGGCCATCGCCGATAGCTTGCGGGCAACCCAACACCCGGCTTTGGCTGCCTTTAGCCAGCTTGAAACGCCCAACGAACAGACTCTCAAGTTGACCTTTGCCGAGATCGATTGCGCCGCCGTGACCAACTTGGGGCTGCTGCCCCTGCTGCCGAGTTCAGAAATTACGGCCACTCTGCCCACCGGCAGCGGTCCTTTCATCGTCAGCGAGTGGCCGGTTGACCAACGTCGCCTCAACCTGGTCCCGAACCCGAATTATCGGCAGCCAGGCCCGGCTTTGCAGAACATTACGATCCGTTTTTTGCGGGCTGATGAGGTTCCGATTGCCCTGTCCGAAGGGCAGTTTGATCTGCTCGGTCCGCTATCGGCTCAACCGGCGGACATGGCCAGGCCTGACTTTCGGGAGATAACTTATCCGGCGGCGCAGATGATCTATTTGGCCCTCAACTTTGCCCCCAAAAATGGTCAGGCGCTGCCGCCGGAGTTGCGCCAGGCGCTGCTGCTGGCCCTCGATCGGGAGACTCTTTTGCAGGAAGCTCTGGCCGGGGATGGTCAACTGCTGGCCGGGTCGTTATTACCGGGTCACTGGGCGGCCAATGATCGGCTGGCGCAGCCGGATTATGAGCCGGAGGCGGCCCGGTCAATTCTGAGCCGGGTGGGTTGGCGGGATCGAAACGGCGACGGTTGGTTGCAGCCAGACGACAAGCGCCTGCAATTGGGTATTCGTTTGAATGGGCAGAATGAACTGTATCAGCGCCTGGGCTGGCTTGCCAGTAGCTACTACCGGCAGGTGGGCCTGTTGGTGCGGGCGGAGAGTGTGCCGGTTGACAGCGTCATCGATGACCTGTTTACCCACGATTTCCACCTGGCTATCTTTGGCTGGCCTATCCTGCCTGATCCCGATCAGCGTTTGTACTGGCATTCCACTGAAAACACTGCCGGTATTGGCCTTAATTTTACCTCGTATCACAATCCTGAAGTTGACAGGCTGCTCGACGCCGCGGTTGCCGTCCCGGGCTGTGATGCGGCAGAACGGGCCGAAATCTATGGCGATATTCAGCAAATCCTGGCCGAAGAGCGGCCGGTTGATTTTCTGTTGGCCCCTAATCACCACCTGTTAGTCGCCAACCGCTTGCAAGGGCTTCAACCCGGACCGTTTGCCCCGTTTACTTGGAATATTACTGACTGGTCTATCGCCGCGGAGTAATCTGATTAAGGGGATGAAAGGTGATAACCGATCCAATTTTTGAGCAAGTTTACAACCACAACCTGTTGCGGAAATTAGAGAGCCGCTTTGGCCCATTTACCCAACAGCATATCGAGCTGGCCGGTTCAACCGGGGTGCTGGCGGAAATGATCCATAAGATAAAAGATAGGGGGCGCCGCGGTGAAGTGGTGATGGTGGTACCCAATGAGCAGGGTCGCATCTGGTTGCACACCAAATCATTTTATCCCGAGGGTGTTTTTCGGTTGATGAGCGGCGGGCTGGATGCCGGCGAAAAACCTCACCGGGCTATGCGGCGCGAACTTGCCGAGGAAACCGGCCTTAAAACAAAAATTGACCGCTGTTTAGCGGTCATAACCTACACTTTGGTCGCGGATGAGTTGACGCTGCCCTTTGTCTCGTATGTTTTCTTAACCAACCCCGCTGTTGCTTTGCCCCACCTGATGGATTCCAAAGAGGCAATTACTCAATTTCAGGCTGTGGCTGTGGCAGAATTGCCGGCAGTAGCTCGACAATTGCGTTCCCTGACAGGTGAGTTTGCGGATTGGGGTGTTTTCCGGGCCATTGCCCACGAAGTTGCCTGGCAGCAGTTGCAAATGGGTTAAATGGCAAAAGAGAGAGCTACCAACACCACAAACATTAAAACGCCGATAATCACCACATTCCGCATATCGTAGAAAACGAAAAAATATTCTCGGGCAAAGTCCAGGGTTTTGCGCTGATTTGCCGGCAACGCTTCAACTTTTGGGGCGAATGCCGTAGTTTTTACGCGCAACTCGGTAATTTCTTCAACGGCTACGGCCGGGGCGGGAACGGTTACTCTGGCTTGTTTTGGGGTTTCTTCGCGGCGGGCGCGACGTGATCTTTTGGCCATCGGGCGGATGTCTCCAGCTAGAATTTTAGTTAAAGAGAAATTATACCATTGGAGAGTTATTCGGCCAATTCGCCGATAACAACCAGCCGATGAGTGTCAATCAGATAGGGGTAACAGGTTTGCAGGGTGGCCACCGGCTCGGTGGTCGGCGCCATTACCTCCACGTCGGTTGGCTGGATGATGCGTTTTTCTTTCACCACGTAGCGAAACTTCTGCTCGCCGCCATAGATGAAATATTCGTCGCCCGCTTCCAGCCGGTCTAAATAGCGGAATATTTCGCCAAAGATGTCGTTGTGGGCAGCCAGGTAGAGATTGCCCCGTTCACCGGGGTTGGCGCTGCCCGGCAGGTGGCCAACCCCCTGCTTTAATGCTTCCCAGGTTACGTCACCCACAATCGGCGCATCGACCTGGATTTTGGGGATGACGATACGCGTCGGCGCATTGGAACTTTGTTCAACCCTGATATTAGGGGCCGGGGAGTTGGACGCGTTGGTTGGCTGGACCCATTTTTGCAGGTGCGGCGGTACATCAGGCACCGCGCCGCCGGGTGACGTGGGCGAGGAGTGTCCGCCGGGTAACACCGCCAGGGCAATCGGTGGGGTTAGGGTGGGAGTGGGAGGTATTTGCAGTTCAAGCGCGTTTTGCTGGGCCTGGGCTACCTCATCATTCAATTCCCTCAGGTTGAAGTAAGAGGCCACCAACACAGCTACCAACCCGGTCAAGGCCACCACTTCCAGGCTAAGCAATAGCGCATCTCTAATCTTCTTGGCGCGGCCCCGTTTTTGGGGCTGGTTATTGATCTTATTTTGACCAAATCTCCGCAGCGGTTGGACGGTTGCCGCCCGGAAGCCGGTCGCAGGGAGGGCCGGTTTGTCTGGCTCCGCAAGGTCTGCCGGTGCAGCCATAACCATTTCTTCACTAAGCAGAACTTCGGTGGTGGAACGGTCCTCACCGGCAAGGCGTTTGAACCGTTCCAGGCGCGACTCTCGCCGCTTGACCAGCAGCAATTTCTCCAGTTCTGCCACGCTCAACTCTTCTGGTTTCCGTTTGCCAAGCATATCCGCCTCGTTTGAGTGACCACTGTACCCAGATGGCTGGATAGGTGGTTGGCCTGTTTGTCCACAAGAACTAGCCAGGCGAGGAATTGATTGACATAAGTTATGGCTCTAATTGTAGAGTCTGGGGTCTGTTTTGTCAAATGAGGCTTATGTTAAGTATTAGACCGGGGCCAAAAACGTTGCAGGATGGCGTTGAGCAGCGCCAGGTCCGGCGTGCGCAACAGCCATAACCCCAGCAAATAAACGCTGCCGCCAACCAGGGCGGCCAGAGCGACCAGGAGAAGTTCACCCAACCAGGTTACAGTAAAGGGCAAGATTCCCCACAACAGCAAGCCCATCACCAGCGCCGCGCTGCCGGCTTTGAGGGTGGTTGGGCCAAGATTTCGGCGGCCCAGGCTGGCAACCCGGTGGGTCAGCCAGAGCATAATCACGGCGTGACTGGTCAGTTGGATGCTGTTGGCCAGCACCAAATCGGTCATTTGCAGAGGACGGATTAAAGTGGGCAGCAAGGCCGCGGCCAGATAAAATCCCACGCCCAGCAAGCCAACCAGGGCCGGGGTAAGGGTGTTTTGACGGGCGTAGTAGGCAAAAATAAGCGGCTGGTCGATGGCGGCGAAAGGCAACCCCAACAGATACAGTCGCAAGGCTAGAGCAGTCTGGTGGGTATCAGTGGCGGTAAAGTCGCCGTGTTGGAACAGCAGGCCAATGACCGGTTCGGCCAGCACAAATAGAGCCACCGTGGCCGGAATAATCAAAATCAAGACCAGCCTGAGGCCGGCAGCGAGCGTGTCCATAAAATCAGCCAGCCCGGAATTATTTTCAGCGGCGGCAATCGCCTGGCGAGCCAGAGTCGGTAGAATGGCCAGGGAGATGGCCGCCGACACCAGGCCGAGTGGAAATTGGATGAGCGTGGTTGCAAAGCGCATCCAGGCGATACTCTGCGCGCCGGTCCGCGAGGCCAGGTTTCGATCCAGGGTGATGGCGATGAAGCTAATCACCAACCCCAGCAGGATGGGCAGGTAGAGCCGGCCGATACGCCGCAAGACCGGATGGCGCAGGTCGATCACAAACCGCAGCCGGACCTCCCGCATCCCTGGCAGTTGCAGCAGGACCATCAACACGGCGCCGAGCAGTAAACCCACCGCCAGCGCCTCGATGCCCCAACCCAAGAGCCGCACACCCACCAGGGCCACCATCACGATAGCCGCATTGAAAATGGCGGCAGTAAAGGCGGGCCAGGCGAATCGTTTGAGGGCATACAGCAGGCCGCTGATAATGCCCGATAGGCTGAGAAAGAGGACGGCCGGGGTCGTCAGGCGGAGCAACTGGACCGTTACGGCCAGCAAAGCGTCGTCGAAGCCGCCGACCAGCAAAAAAGCAACCTGGGGCGTGGCCAGTTCGATGAGTAGAATGACGGCAGTTAGCCCGATTACGGCCAGGCTGCAGATCAGGCTAAAGATGTGCCAGAGCGCCGCTCGATCCCGTTCGGCCTGCTCCGAAAAAACGGGCACCAGCACGGCATTGACCATCCCGCCCACGAGTAGGTCGTACAGCATGATCGGGATGCGTTGGGCAGCCTCAAAAGCAGAAACAAAACCGGTCGCGCCAAAGAGGTTGGCGATAACGATTTCGCGAGCCAGCCCCAGGATTCGGCTGGCGATATTGCCGCTGGCAATCAGCGAGGCAGCCCGGGCCATGCCGGTCACCTGGGGGGGGGCGGGGGGTGTCTTAACCGGGACCGGTGAGACATTTGCCGGGGTGGTCATGAGCTTTCAAGCAGTCGTTTGCGTAAACGAGCTATTTCAGCTCTCAGTTCTGCCTGGGTGGCCTCCATTTCCAGTTGGAGTTGCTCCAGGCGCTCCCGCATATCTAAAATGATCTGGACTCCGGCCAGGTTCACCCCCAACTCATCGGTTAGCCGGCTGATCTGGCTCAGGCGGTCGATATCGGCCGGGGAGTAGAGCCGGATATTCCCGCCAGTCCGCTGAGGAATGACCAACCCCAGATTTTCGTAGTGGCGCAGGGTTTGGGGGTGCAAATTGACCATTTTGGCGGCGACACTGATGATGTACATCGGCTGGTTGACATTTGGGCGAGGTGGTTGGGCAGACATAAGCACTCAAGAAATGTGCCGGCTATCAAACCAGCCTTTGGTTACAGGCCACGCAGGTCGGCCAATTCCTCAAACAAAGCAATTTCTTCATCGGTCAAATTCTCCGGTACCCGGATCATCACTTTGGCGTAAATATCACCACGCTCGTCGGGGTGTTTCAAGTTGGGCATACCCAGCCCTTTGAGCCGGAAGGTACGGCCTGAGTGAGTTTCAGGGGGAATGCGGAGCTTGATTTTCCCTTTTAACATGGGTACCATCGCCTCGCCGCCCAAGACCGCTGTATACAAATCTATCGGTAGTTCCACATAAAGGTCGTCGCCGACCTGTTCGAAGATAGGATGAGGGCTAATCTTGATTTCAAGATAGAGATCGCCTTTGGGGCCGTCCCCCTGGGTTTGTCTCCCTTCACCACGGACCCGAATTTTAGTACCGGTTTTAACCCCGCGAGGAATCTTGACTTCCAACCGGCGGCCACCGATCCGCAAAATACGAGACGCGCCGGTAAGCGCCTCTTCGAGCGAGATTTCGATCTCTTGAGTATAATCCCGATCGGCCTGGGCCGGGGTCGTTGCCTGGCCGATGTTTTTGAAAATAGCCTCAAAGAAATCCGAGTAGCCGCTGGGTTGAGTCTGGTCAGCCTCGACCTCCAGCGAGGCGCTACCGGTCTCGGTTAGCCATTGACTCCAATCGAAATCTTGTTCAGTTTCACTCTGTTGTTGGTGGAGCCGCCAACTGGCTTCCAGGCGATCATATTTGGCCCGCCTTTCAGGGTCGGTGAGGACGGCCTGGGCTTCATTAATTTCGTTGAAATGCTGGGCTGCCTCTTGGTCACCTGGGTTAACGTCCGGATGATATTTGCGAGCCAACTTGCGATAAGCTTTCTTGATTTCGTCGCTGCTGGCGGTTTTATCGACACTCAAAAGGGCATAATAATCTTTATATTCCATAAATTGTTCCCTGCCATTCAGGAATTTTGAGTTGGCCTGGCCAATCGCCAGGTAAGACTTAACAAAACTTGAGTCTATTCTTATAAACAATATTGACAACAAAATTGAGACACCAGACCGATTTTGCGGATTATATCGAATTTGCTGAATTCGGCAAACTGCCGGATATCTACCGGCAAACAAAAAAGCCCCACCAAAAAATGGAGAGGCTTTTTGTCGAGGCTCAATTTGGCTCCGAACAATCAGACGCTATAGGCCGAAATTAACTTTGCCGCTAAGGCAAAGGCCGGCCTGGCCAAGATTAGGTTGTCAAGAGGGCCATCACCCCAAACAATTAGTAGCAGTTGCCATAATAGCCACAGGTGTAGCTATAGCGTTTGTATTTGGGATAGTAACCTTCGTAGTAATAGCCGCTGTAGTCGTAGCCGTAGCCTTGCCCGTAGTAAGGAGCAGGCTTGGGACGGCCATAATCACCACAACCCCAATCATAACAGCCGACCGGGCGATGACCGTACCACGGATAAGCCGGGCCATCGGGGGGGATGTAGAGAACCTGGCCGGCATAAATGCGGTTGGGGTCGTACAGACCATTGACCCGGGCAATATAGTTCGGATCTTTATTATACATCCGGCCAATGCTATACAGAGTTTCGCCCCACTTGACACAGTGATGAGCACCACCGCAATCTCCACCCCAGGCAGGCGGCGCAGCGGATGCGGCCGGGGCCATGAATAACATTAACAAAACTACAACAGCAATAATGGGTAAAATCTTTTTCACGGTTTCCTCCTATTGACCATAAGTTATTGCTAGAGTCATCGATTTAAGTTTGCTACCGATTTCAAGGTTCCCTCGATACGCAGCCTCCTCATTTTTGCCGGGCCACCGACCATCCCCATGTCCGCTAGTCCAGCAAACTTGGCGACCTAACTTAGCACCTCTCAATACTATGTTAAGTCTTTATGGTAAGCTTTTATGTAAAAACAATTATATCGATTCTTTTGGTTTTATGCAATAGTTATTAGACATAATCATGAAAATTTACTTACCATAAAGTATGCAACCTGAAAAACTCGTTGAGATTGCCCTGTTTATGGTTTTTTTCCTAATAAAGAGAAAACCCAAATCTTCAGTTGAACGTTGATTTGGGTTTTGGGGCAAAAAAGACTCATTTCAGGCATAAACCTCTCTCGCTTGGCTGTACCGCTGTCTGAAAAATCTGAACCAGGGCGTCCACGCAGGCAATTACCGACAAATTATTCGAAACGATTTGGGTCAATTTTTAAGGAACTGTAACTACCAGTTGCAATTATATTATATCAATCATTATGGAAAGTTTCAATTGCCATTTAACATAAAATTATATACTTTGGTACTATGACCCGCCGACAAATTAAGGTGGGAGATTTGAAGTAACGTGGCCAATAAAAAAGAAACCCGACATTATGTCGGGTTTCCCAAAAAGGAGGAGAAGATGAACTTGCCTTTGACCCAGGTTAGCCTACTTGGCCCTGATTGCTCCAACGGCTAACTTTTACGTTGCCATCTTGAGCTAATTGTAACATAAGATTTATTTATCTACACTACGCCAACTCTACGGAAACTATACTTTAGCCAACCCGTCAACTATGAGACAGGTCTGTTGGGCTAACCTACAATACTTTGCTCGTATTGGCTGCTGATGAGTTTGTTTTGAGTAAAACGCTCAACAGAGAAAATATTGATATCCGCGCTAGGTTTGGGACCATTCAGAATCAATTCGGCCATCATTTCGCCCACGGCCGGGGCCAGTTTGAAGCCGTGGCCGCTACCTCCGGCGGTTACGTAAAGCCCGTCAATACCCGGTAATGGCCCCATCAGGTGGTGCCAATCAGGGGTAATATCATACAGCGAGGCCCAACCTCCCGCCGAAACCCCGGCTGACATTATGGGATAGCGGCGAGTGACCCGTTCGGCAAAGTCGGCAATCGTATCAAACTCAACTTTCTCGTTATAATTGTCCGGGTCAACCGGATTCTCGGTATCTTCAATCGAGCCAACCAGCATCAAATCGCCTGTTTCGGGTCGTAGATAAACCTGCTCTCTGAAATCGCCAAATACCCTATGTTTGGCGAAGGCAACCGGTCGCTTGTAAACGGCAACTTCGTGGCGGGTGGTGATGATGGGCAGTTCCAGGCCGATAGTGCGGGTCAACTGGGGCGTCCACGGTCCGGCGGCAATAATGATGGCTCCGGCCGCCAGCTCACCCCGGTCGGTCGCCAGGCCGGTAATCCGCCCCCCGGCGGTTTTAAGGGCCGTGGCGCGGGTGTTGAGCCTTAAAGTGGCCCCCAATTCTCTGGCTCGTTCGGCAAAGGCAGTGGCGGCGGCCGACGGATCGGCATAACCTGAGCCTGGTTCGTAGGCGGCGCCGGCCAGGCCAACGGTGGAGATTTCCGGTTCCAACTCTTTGATCTCAAGCGGAGTAATGAAGCGGGTATCAATACCCACCTTTTGTTGGAGGGCAATATTAGCTTTGAGTTCGTCGACATTTTCCTCGCCGGCCCCCAGCAGAAACCCAACCGGCTCAAAACCGACCTGGCCGCCCACCACATCGTCAAAATTTTGCCAAATTTGCCAGGAGCGCAGGGCCATCCGGGCAGTAACTTCATTTGAGTAATGTTGGCGGATAATGGCGCTGGAGCGGCCGGTGGGACCGGCAGCAATAAAATCACGCTCAACCAGGGTGACCTTGATGCCGGCCTTGGCCAGGTTGAAAGCGATACTACAACCATTGATGCCGCCGCCAACAATGATAATGTCAGATGTGGTCATTTTAAGCTTTCTCCTCACCAACTCTTGTGGGTAGATAAAAAGCGGAGTGACGCTCTTAGCCCTCCGCTTTTTCAACAACCGTCTGAATACTTTTCTGGCTACTTGTTAATCGATACCCAGGTAGGCCTTTTGAACCATTTCATTGTTTTGCAGGTTTTTGGCGCTATCGTGCAGCACAATCTCACCTGTTTGGATAACATAGCCTCGATGCGCCACTTCCAGGGCCATCAGCGCATTCTGCTCGACCAACAGGATTGTGCCCCCTTCTTTATTAATGTTTTGGATGGTTTCAAAAATACTCTCCACCAGGATTGGGGCCAGGCCCATCGAAGGTTCATCCAGTAGCAAGACTTTGGGCCGGGCCATCAGCGCCCGTCCTGTGGCCAACATCTGCTGTTCACCGCCGCTCAGGGTCCCGGCCACTTGCTTGCGGCGCTCCTTCAGGCGAGGGAATATGGTAAAAACGTAATCCATGTCCTCTGCAATCTGGCGGGCGTCATCCCGGATAAAGGCGCCCATCTCTAAATTTTCGGTAACGGTCAATCGGCTAAAAATACCCCGCCCTTCCGGCACTTGCGAAACCCCTTTTTGAACAATCTCATGGGCGGGGTATTGAGCCAAATCTTCTCCGGCCAGGTAAACGGTACCCTGCCGCGGGCGCACAATCCCGCTGATGGTTTTTAAGGTAGTGCTCTTACCCGCGCCGTTACCCCCAATCAGGGTAACGATCTCACCTTCCTCAACCGAAAGCGAAACCCCCTTAAGGGCATGAATATTACCATAATAACTGTGAACGTTTTTGACTTCGAGTAGAGCCATAGTTTATCTTTTACCTGATTGTAAGATTTTAGGCGGCCGAAGGACTTACCTGAGTGGCGCCAGTTCTGCCGCCCGGCGCGCTGATGGCGCGTCGCCCCAAATAAGCCTCAATGACCTCAGGGTTATTTTGAATCTCAACCGGGGTGCCTTCGGCGATTTTACGGCCATAATCCAGCACTGTGATAATTTCGGAGATACCCATCACTACTCGCATGTCGTGCTCGATCAGCAAGATGGTAATCTCTAACTCATCGCGGATGCGATGGATAAAGTCGGTCAGCCGGTCGGTTTCGTGGGGATTCATGCCGGCGGTAGGTTCGTCCAGGAGCAGTAATTTGGGTCGGCTGGCCAGGGCGCGGCCGATTTCCAGTCGCCGCTGGTCACCGTAGGGTAAGTTCTTGGCCAGAATATCGCCCTTACCCTGTAAGCCGACAAATCTGAGTAGGCGCAGGGCCTCTTCATGGGCCGCCGCCTCTTCTCGCCGGGCGCTGGGCGGCCTGAAAACTGCGCCGATCCAATTGGCCTTGAGATGAGGTTCTTGCCCCACCAGCAAGTTTTCGATGGCAGTCATATTGGCAAACAAGCGGATATTCTGGTACGTCCGGGAAATACCGCGCCGGGTGATTTGATCCGGAGGTATGGCCATCAGCGGTTTACCATCAAAGACGACTCGCCCTTCGTCAACGGTGTAGAAGCCGGTGACACAGTTAAAAAAGGTGGTTTTTCCGGCGCCGTTGGGACCAATAATGGCATGAATAGACTTTTTTTCAACTTCCAGGTCTACGTGATCCACGGCTACCAGCCCACCAAATCGCTTAACTACCCCTGTTGCAGATAAGATCGATGCCATAATTTTTTACTCGCTCAATATGGTAGAGTTTTAGGTCCAATACTTTTCAAATAAGGACGCGGTTGAAACTGCATCTGGAGGGCTACGCCATGATGTCCGCCTACGCGGACAAAAAGACCCGTCCACGCAGGTGGACGACCGGCTTTAGTCCTGGAGGAGCGATTTCAATCGCTTATTTGAAAAGTATTGGTTTTAGGTCGACATCACGCCGCCAATTTCCACCGCGGACTCGGGGATAACGGGCTGCGACCCCAACTTTTCCTCACCTTCGTGAAGTTCACGCTTTCTGACTTCAGAGGGCCACAGTCCTTCCGGCCTCACCAGCATCATCACAATCAACAACGCCCCGTAAATGAGCAATCGGAATTCGGCAAACTCTCGCAGTAGCTCGGGCAAGCCAATCAAGGCCAGCGCCCCCACTACCACACCAGGGATACTACCGACGCCGCCGATAATAACGATACAGACTACGTTGATTGACACGAGCAAAGCAAAGCTATGGGGAAAGACCGAACCTACTTGTGAGGCAAAGATGGCCCCGCTCAAACCGGCAAAGGCGGCCCCACTCCCAAACGCCAGCAGTTTGCTGGCAACCAGGTTGATCCCTATAGCCTCGGCTACGTCTTCGTCCTCTCGCATCGCCATCCAGTTGCGACCAATCCGAGAATATTGCAGCCTCCAGGCGACAAAGGCAATGATGATACAGCCGATGAAAATAAGGTAATAGAAATGTTGCGGATCTTTGATGGTGAAGTTATTAAACAAGGTCAAGACTGGCTTGGGGATGTTTAGAATACCCTGCGCGCCACCCAACGCCGGCCGCAAGAAGTCAGACAGAACCAAAATTCGGATGATCTCAGCAAAACCCAGAGTCACAATCGCCAGGTAGTCGCCGCGCATGCGCAGCACCGGAATACCCAAAATGACGCCGGCAATGGCGGATAAGGCGATGGCAATCGGCACAGCTACCCAAAAACTAACAAACATTTCGCCGGTTGGCTCACCGGCCACAACGCTGGCGATGCCCAGATTACTGGTTGAGGTGAGTAGGGCGGCCACATAGGCGCCGATGGCAAAAAAGCCCACAAATCCCAAATCCAGCAAACCGGCCAGACCAATGTCGATGTTAAGCCCCAACCCCATCAAGGTATAGAGACCAACCAGCACCAAAATCTGGCTAATATACGGTCCCACAATCTGGGGCAGCATTAGCAGCATAATGACGGCTATCGCTATAAATGCCCAACTGACCACCCGCTGTTGGGCCGAGGGCAGAGCGGCGTACCGTTTCTTGGCGCTGTCACTGCGGATTGTCCACAAGGCGTTAAGGAGGGCAACAACCACAAATACGGTGATCGCCCCAGTAATGGACAGGCCGTTCCGGGCAAACAGGAAGGTAGCCACTGATTTAGTAACAGCACTACGTGACATAACAACGTTCAACAATTCTTGGAGCATGCCGATGAGCAAGACCGCACTGAGGCCGACAACCAGCAGCCGTCGGGGCAGGGGCGGGATCAAATAAATGGCTGCCCCTAACATACTGAACAGAGTCAAAAAACCGATCAGGATAAGCAGACCAACGGTTAGTGAGTCTTGAGAAAAGGTCAAGATTTGGACCAATTTGGGCGAAGCATTGACAAACATGGTGCGGATACCGGTTGTGTTGACGATGATGACCAGGATTGAGGTCAGCGCCCCACTGACCAGGCCAACTCCCAGCCCACTCAGCAAGGCTTTGCCAACATTGCCACCCGAAGATTTCCGGGCTGCCACAGCGCCAGCGCCCACACTAATTACGATCAGTAAAGCCAGCCCCAGGGAAAGAACCTGAAAAATTACGTTTCGTTCACTAAAGGCTTCTACCATGCCCACCAGGCAGAGGTAAATGACCACAATCCCACTGATCAGGCCATACTGAATTACTTTTCGCCAGCTAAACACCGGCTCGTTTCGATGAATTATTGCCCGTTCTGCCATCGGTCACCTCTTATGCTTTCTTCTTGCTCAGTTCGATCCCCATAATACCGGTGGGACGGAAGATCAGAACAAGGACCAGCATCGTAAACGCAATCACGTCTTTCAATTGATAGGGCGCCGGAATTCCTAACCCTTCCAGAAACAGACTTGGCCCCAGCGACTCAAAGATGCCTAAGAAGAGGCCGCCCAACATCGCCCCCGGGATATTACCGATGCCGCCCAGCACCGCCGCGGTAAACGCTTTTATACCGGGAATGAAGCCCATAAAGAAGTGGACCTGCCGGAAAATCAGGGCATATAATATCCCGGCTGCGCCAGCTAAAACTGCACCCAGGCCAAAGGTGGTGGTGATCACCCGGTCCACGTTGATGCCCATCAGCGCCGCCACATCTTTATCCTCGGCCACGGCGCGCATAGCCTTGCCAATCTTGGTGAACTGCACAAAGTAGTACAGCCCTGCCATCAGCAAGATTGAAGAGACAATCACCACAAATTGGATCCGCGAGATAGGCAGCGGCACTTCAGCCCGGCTGGCCACCCCCAACTCTGCTGCAGTTGTGGCCGATAGCGGCATAGCCCCATTTATCACCGTTACAAGTAGACTTTGCAGCAGTGGGACCAGGAAATAGGCAACCACTATTAAAATCAGGCCAACCAGGCCAAATGGGGCCCAGCCTAAATTCTTGCGAACTCCCAGCGTACCTTTTAGGTAGCGGTAGAGGGGCAAGAGCAGGATTGCGCCTAAACCAAAGACCAAAGCCAGGGCTACAAAGAGTAATAAATCTCCAACCAGGAGGTCGCCTCTGAAAGCTGGCACCGGCGGATAAGCCTTAACGCCGGAACCATAGAAGCCGCGGAAAGTATATTGCAGGAAGAAGGAGGCGCCGATGGCGGTAATAAGAGGCACCAGGCGAGGCGCCCGGCGCAAGGGGCGATAGGCCACTCGCTCAACCGTAACGGCAATCACCGCCGAGGTGACCATAGCCACCAGGAAAATGATCAGCAAAGCGCCCAGGGGATTCGTTTCAAGGAATGGCGGCTCACCTTCAGGCCCGGGCGTGGCAAAAGCGTTGGCTACAAAAAAACCCGTAAAGGCGCCGCTCATAAAAATTTCGCCATGGGCAAAGTTGATCATAAAGAGGATACCGTAAACCAGGGTATACCCCAACGCAATCAAGGCGTAAATACCGCCCTGGGCCAGACCAAATACAAAGAAATCCCACCATTGCTCACCGGAGTATTTTGGCACCGCCAGGGAAGAGATAGTGCCGCCAATGACCACGTAGATGATGATAATTTTGAACAGCAGCAGCCAGGCGTCAATAAAGGTGAAGCGCTTGGTCATATCCCAACCGGTTACCAAACCAATCGGCAAGCCGATCAGGAGGCCCGTTACCAAACTGCCCCAAAACGAACCCAAAATCACATCCAGGTTGAAACTGCCGCCAAGGATGGTAGGGGCCAGGAGCGCATTCAAAACCCCGCTAATTATCCCAATGACCATGCCGAAAACATACCATTTGATTCTTGGATTCCCGTCCTCATCTTTGACCAAACGTAACAAATAGCCAACGCCTAGCGACACGACCATATATAGAATCAGATTGGTAAAAAGCTCCATACCCTTCTCCCCGGCAAGTTGATTGCGTTATTATTTTCTTTGACGGACTGATTTTGAACGCCGATTATAACATGTATCTATTTGAGGAGCAATTACTTATCCAAAGTGATGGCAAGTCCGACCGGACCTGCCAGGGTGTGACTAAACCCGGCCAGGGCGTCGGCGCCGGATGAGGCCCCAAACACAGCAATCCGGGCGACCGCGGCCGCGACCGCTGGCTTATCTTCGGCCTGCCAGGCTTCAACCAGGGCGTGCCACGGTTCCATAAACTGTCCTCTGGCTGCCGCTCGCAAAAAGGCGGCGCTTAGGGCGCTCGTTCTGGGGATGGCCGTGGCGGCTATCAGTTCCATCGTCCCCAGGCGTCCGGTTAGCCAGAGCGCGGCCATCGCTCCGATCAAATAGTCATCACCGGCCGGCGTCAGGCCAGGGCCCAGGCCGGCCAATTTTGCGACGGCCCGGCTAAGTTGTTCCGGCTTATCTGGCTGGTCGATTGCTTTGATCAGTTGCCGGGTCAGGCGCAGCAACCGTTGAGAAAGAAGGGTCTCTTCGGCCTGGTTCGGCCAGTTGGTATAAGGTTCCAGGATATCGGCGATCAACTTCAGCTCGAGCGGCTTCTCCAGCCGGTCGATTCGCGGCTCCCAGATGGCGGCATCCGCCAACTCGATTCGCCACGGGCCAATCACCACCGCCTCCCGGTTGGCCCGGGCCGGTTGATTGGTCGAAAACGGTTCAAAGATACCTGGTGAGCCGGGTATAGAAATCGAAAAGGGTCCCTGGCCGACCGCCGGTAGGATCAGGGCAATAATTCGCCCCAGGTCGTCGATCAGGTTGCAGGCTTGCTCAAACACGCCCCATACCCGCCCCGAGAAGGGCTGACCAGCCAAATCTTCTAGCAGCGGGCGGGCAATTGCCAGGGCGGCGATGGGGCACCTGGTCATCGAATTATTCAGGGGTGGGAGTCATTACCGGAGTTGGGGTAGCCCGAAAGCCGATAGGGGTCAGGGTGGGGGTGGGCAGGGAGGTCGGCGTGGCTGTCTTAAGCGGTTCGGCCGGCTGGTTATCGGCGGCTTCATCGCCCAGGCGGGTATGGAGCTGACCGTCAATCTCAATTTCATAACCAAGAGGGACCACTTGAATCCAGGTGTTGCCCGGCTTAAGCAGCAGCGGTTGGCCGTCGTTGAAGAAGAATTTGGGGGTAGTTCGGCCATCACTCTCCCAATTGCCTTTGAGGATTTTGCCGTCCCGCAGCAGCCAGGCCGTGCCCAGCCCATTGGTGATGATGCGAATCGAGGTCGCGCCGTTGCTGTCTTCGACGATATTGGTCTCTTGATGCTCAGCAAAGTAGATGATGACATTGGCCGCGTCGATCTGGCTGCCGTCAAAATTCAGCATCGGCTCACCCAGGGTAAAGCGCAAATATTTGCCGCTGGCCGGATCGTACTGCCACGTAGCCCTACTGGTGACAGCCGGGTAGGGAATGGTGACTTCCTGGGCGTCGCCCACGGCGGCCTGGGGCAGTTTGGCAATGTCGAGAGTTTGGCTGAACTCAAAACCGCGTAACTTGACATCGGTTTCCAGTTCTTCATCCGCCAGATACTCGCGGGCCTCGGTCGCGTCAAAGGCCAGGCGGGTTTGCCAGCCTTCATTCTCTCGATAAAAATAGGGTTGCGGCACAAAATATTCATCCAGGTTGACGATGTCGCTCTGGGATATCTCCCAGCGCACCCCATCGGAGCCGCCGGAGTTGGCCAGGGCGCCCTGGTATTGTGGCACAATTTGCAGGTTGATCAGCCGGGCCGAGCGAATGGGCGCGATCATCTCCGGGTCCTGGCTCAGATAAATGGCGGTAAAGCGAGTCACCCACCACTCGACGATTTCTTCGTAAACGATATCGGCCTGGTTCAAGCCGACCTGCGGCCGGGCGCCCGGATCATTGCCCACCCGGACCATCAAGGGCCGGCGGCGCAGTATCGCCGGATCATCAACTTTGAGGCCGGTCAAAGGGTTTTCATCCGGGGCTCGATTGACCGACGAGGAAACAATCGACGCAGTGACCGGGGTACTCTGAGCCACCCCCATGCCGACCGTGGGCGCGGGCGAAGGCGTACTCCGGGCCGTGGTGGGCGTTGCGGTTGGCTCTTCGGTTTCAAAGACAACCACGGCCAGTTGGGGAGTGGGCTTCTCCGGTTCGGGAGCAACCACCTCGTCGCTGCCGCAAGATTGCATCCACAATAAAATGACCACCAGCAGAATCAGGCCAGCCAGAACTGTGCCCAGAATCGCAAGTCCATACCAACGACGCATAATCTCCTCCAAGAACGCCCCGGCGCAGCCCAACCACGCCAGCCTAAAACTGGAGGACATTATAACACTATGTTGGCGCCTCAGCAACAAAATTCTAATCCGGGCAGTTTTGACATTACCCTACTTTGTTTTATCATAGGTTGACTTATCCTAAAGCCCCCAGATTTTTCAAATTGAATTTAGCTTTAAGCAAGGAGCACGCTAATGGTAGACACCGTCCTCAGTTCGACCAGTCGGGAAGTAGTGATTGGACCGAACCGTCCTTTTGTGATCATCGGTGAGCGGATCAACCCCACCGGCCGCAAATTATTGGCCGCCGAGATGCGGGAGGGTAATTTTGAACGGGTCAAAAGTGATGCCCTGGCCCAGGTAGCCGCCGGCGCCCATGTGCTAGACGTGAATGCGGGCATCCCCTTGATTGACGAGCCGGCGGTATTGGCCGAAGCCATCCAACTGGTCCAGTCATTGACCGACGTGCCAATTTCCATCGACTCCTCGGTGCTTGAAGCCCTGGAACGAGGCCTGACCGTGGCTAAAGGCAAGCCGCTGCTCAATTCGATTACGGGTGAAGAGGAGCGTATGGAAAAACTGCTGCCGCTGGTGAAGAAGTACGGCTGCGCCTTCATCGGCATCAGTAATGACGAAACCGGCATCAGCGAAGACCCAGAAGTGCGCTTTGCCGTGGCCAAGAAAATTGTTGAGCGGGCTATGGACTATGGTATTCCCAGAGAAGATGTGTTGATCGACCCGCTGGTGATGCCGATTGGGGCCATGGCCAGCGCCGGCCGCTCGGTCTTCAAGATTTTGAACCGCTGCCGGGATGAGTTAGGGGTCAATACCACTTGCGGGGCCTCCAATATCTCGTTCGGCCTGCCCAGCCGGCCGGCCCTGAACGGCACTTTTCTGTCGATGGCGATTGCCAATGGCTTGACCAGCGCCATCACTAACCCGCTGGAGCCGGAGATCAAGCGTAGCATTCTGGCCGCCGATGTCTTTATGGGCAATGACGAGAATTGTTTGAACTGGATTCAATACCAGCGTGACCTGAGTGAAGAGTCGGCTAAGAGTGAGGGCGGCGCGCAGCTCCCGGAACGCCGCGCCCGCCGGCCGCGGCGAGGGTAGAACCATGTTGAGTTGACGTTGCCCCAATTTTCAGTATGATGACACTGAAAGTTCTTTTTTGGGCGAGGTGCTGAATGTTGCGAACCTTAAGCCGGGTTGAAGTTGTTGAACGGATGACGGCCGCTGACTTTTTCCAATATGCCCCGGATGACCAAACCGCGGAGCTGATTGATGGAGTGATGATTGTGTCCCCACCGCCATTAGATATTCATGAACGGTTGCAGATCTTCTTAATGCGTTTGCTTGGTGAGTTTGTTGAACGTTTTGGCTTAGGCGAGGTGCGCGGCTCCCGAACTGCCGTCAGGTTGGCCGACGATCAAGTCTATGAACCTGACCTTCTGTTTGTCGGCCGCGACCGGGTGGAGTTCATTCAGGAGCAGGGCGTGTTTGGCCCGCCCGATTTGGTCATTGAAATCCTGTCGGCCTCAACCGTCACTTACGACCGAGGGGCCAAGTTTCGCGTCTATGAACGAGCCGGCGTTCAGGAATTGTGGCTGATCGATCCTTACGGCCCGGCCGGAACCGAGTTTTACCAGCGCCAGGGCGATTTCTTCAAACCAGTAATGCCCGACCAGAACGGCCTTATCCACTCGGTTGCCCTTCCTGGTTTCAAATTGAATACTACCTGGCTGTGGCCGGACCAAAAATTTATCCCTATCCGTAAGGCTTTGCAGCAAATGAGGGTTGACTGATTTGCGCCTCTTACCGCGTTCGCCGGCGCCATTCCTCCTTGAGTTCAAGGGCGGCTAAATCTTCATCCAGTTCTAGAAAATCTTTGAGCAGCCGGGTAAATTTGGCCGGCTCATCCAGCATCGGAAAATGCTTGGAGTCAGGCAGGCCAATGGGACGCACATTGGGCCAAAGGCGGTCAAGCTGGCGAGCCGGGACCGGATCGACTACATCATCTTTCTCGCCATAGACCACCAACAGCGGCGTGCGCCGAAACTGACCGACGTAGCCGACCTGGCCGAAGCCGTCAATCCTGACCATCGACTGCAAACTGAGTTGGAGGGCGGCGGGGTCGGTTTTGCCTGCTTCCCGGGCCACTTCGGGATGAAGCATCTGTCGCCGCCAAATCAATTGGGCCAGGAGGGAGTTATGGGCCAAACCGATCAACTTCCGGCTCAGGCTGTCGGGTGTTAGCGGCAAGCTGACCAACATCAACTTGTCAATCTGGTCGGGGTGGCCAATGGCGTATTCAAGAGCCACCCTGGCTCCCAGGGCGTGGCCTACCAAAACGGCCTTCCCAACCCCCAACGTGTTCAAAAAACCGTCGATCAAAGTTACATAGTCCGACAGTCGATAGAGGCTGTTGGCTTTAGCCGAGTCGCCAAAGCCCCAGAAATCCAGGGCATAAGCTCGATATCGATCCGAGATCGCTTCCATGGTGGGCACCCAATACCGCCATGAACCGAGCCAGCCATGTAAAAATAGGACGGGCTGGCCCCGGCCAAAGACTTCGTAATGAACCGGCTTGCCGCCAATGACCAAGGCGCTCATAACGATCCCACCTTAAAGATTTGATCGACAATATTCAAACTAAAATGGCCTTGATTGTATATCGCAATATGTATTGGTAAATTACAATAGGTAAGTTTATCATATAATAATTCATAGCCAAAGTCAACCCAAAAACTGTAAATTTAACTTTGTAAATTCCTATCTAAACTTGTATACTAAGGCAGGTAGGAGGGGTATTATGTCTAACTTTATCGACTGGTTGAAGAGGGAATGGGCCGCTTTGGAGCGCAAAACCGGCCAAAAATTCAGCGCCCGCCAGCTTTCCATTGAGGCCGGATTAAGCCCAAATACGCTGTATCCCTTGTTAAAGTATCCCGAAATCAAACCCAGCCTTGAAACCTGCCGCAAATTGGCCAACTATTTTGGGGTCGAACCACTGCTGGTGTTGGAAGTGGCCGGTCATATTTCTGTTCAGGATGTGGCTCAAACCACGTCGGAGTTTGAAGAAGCCTTGCAGCGAAGCGATCTGCAGAAGTTGCTGCTCACTGCTCAGGAGTTGTCTCCCCCTGAGCTGCAACTGGTCCAGCAACTGGTCGATCAACTCAGATTGAAGCGCCGCGAAGAAGAGGTGCAGGAAGTAGCCCGCGGGGCGGCCGTGGCCCTGGTGGTAGAGGATACGCCCGATGCCCGCAACTTGTTTGTCGAGATGCTCAAGATGGCCGGATTAAAGGTGTTGGAAGCAACCGATGGCCAGAGCGCCGTGGAAATAATTGAAACCAGCGGCGAGTTGATCGATGTCGTTTTAATGGACTACCGCATGCCCCGCATGGATGGGGTGCAGGCCACCAAAGAGATTCGTAAGCGTTTTCCCGATTTACCGATCCTGTTTGTGTCGGCCTGGGATGAGCCGGAGATGATCCGGGCGGCTCTTGAAGCCGGGGCCGCCGAATATCTGGTCTCGCCGGTAGCCTACCACAACCTGATCGAGGCTATCTCCCGCGTCCGCCGCAGCGTCAACCATTCCGGCTAAGCCGAATTTACCACGGCGACACGAACTCCGGCAACGCCTCCGGGTCAGCGGCCAGAATAGTTTGCAAGGCTGCCGCCAGCCGGTCGAGGTCCGCCTCACTGTTGTAGAAGCCCGTTGAGAGGCGCAAGGCATACGGCTCCTGCAAGTAGCGCAGGAAGATGCCCTGGTCGGTCAGCGCCGTCATAACCCGGGTCGGGTCGTAGCCGTTGAGATTAAAGGTGATCAGACCGGCCTGCGGACCGGGCGGCGTAATGACGGTCACTCCCGGCAAGCGGCTCAAAACCGTGTGGGCGTACTCGGCCAGGTGAGCAATACGGACGTGAATCCAATCCCAGCCGACGGTCTCGGCGAGCCAGTTCAAATTGCTGACCATCGCCGCAATGGTGGGCTGATTAACCGTGGCAACCTCGTAACGGGCCGCCCCCCGAGCCGGCACAAAGTAGCCGGTCAAATCGTAAGCGCCGCTGGCGGCCATGGTGGCATACCCGGCAAAGGTGGGCCAGACCAGGCTCAACCGGTCCCGCCGGACGTAGAGCGCGCCGATCCCCTCTGGACCGCACAGCCATTTTTGACCCGGCATGGCATAAAAATCAACCTCGCTGGCCGGCAAATCAAGCGGAATGGCTCCAACCGATTGCGCCCCATCGACCAGACTCAGAATGTGCTGCCGGTGTCCCAAAGCCACGATCTCGGCCAGGGGTAGCCGCTGGCCCGTATTCCAGGCCACGTGAGAGAAGACCAGCAGCCGCGTCCGGGGGGTGAGGGCGGCCTCAAATTTTCTAACAATCGCCTGCCGCGGATCGTTGGCGGCCAGCTCGACGAACTTGATGGCTACCCCTCGGCGCTGGCGCAGCACGTACAGCGGTAGCAATGCGGCCGGATGTTCCAGATTGGTGGTGATAATTTCGTCGCCGGGTTGCCACTCCAGCCCGTGGCTGATGATGTTCATGCCGTCGGTGGTGTGGTGAGTGAGGGCAATTTCATAGGGAGTTGCGTTGACCAGACTGGCTATAGCCTGGCGCAGTTCGGCCTGGGCCTGCAGCAGTTGTTTGTAATGGCTCAGCGTGGCGCGACCTTCGGCCAGCTCGCAAGCCTGCTCTTGCTGCAAGGCGTTGTGGGTAACGGCGGCGATGGGGCCAACCGCGCCCGTGTTGAGATAAACCTTATCTTTGGTCACCGGCATCGCCTGGCGAATCAGGGCTATCTTTTCAGACTCGGTCATAAGTTGCCCGCATCTCCTGTCGATAGGGTATATTTTGGAGATTATACGCCGTCTGTTGGGTTTGCCAAAAAGAGTCAGGCTTATCCCCCCCTTAGCCATATTTTTCCAAAAAATTCCCGGTGAGTAGACTGAGTTGACCAGTCTGGGGTAACGTAGGGAAGCCGTATGGTAGAGAAGGTTGACAACTATGGCTCCTCTGGTTATACTAACCCATAATAACAGTCATAGTTGACTGTTGGAGATATTCTCAATTATGAGCTTATATCTATTGGGCCAACTAAAGATTTTTGCCGGGAAAAACACCTGAACGCCATCCGGGGCGCGGGTGTTTTTTTGTTTCATAGCCCTGTTACTTCTCGCCAATAAAGTGTCCAATAATTTTAAGGAGGTTCTTTTAATGGACTCAGGGATGATAGGAAAGATTGAAAAAGCGATACTGTATGCTCAGGAGCCAGACCGTATCACCTTTGAGAAGTTCGAAGTTTCCTTCCGAGGCGACCATAAGCCTCACAAAATTAGCTATGACTATGGCAAATGGACGTGCGACTGCAAGTTTTTTGAAGCCCGAGGCGTGTGTTCGCACGTGATGACGCTGGAGCGTCTGTTGGCCGGGTCGGTTAAACCGGCCGAAGCGATGCCGATGCCTGCTTAAAACCGAATAATTCTGACGTTAATTGCTGGAGCCGCTACTACACGTAGCGGCTTTTTTTTAGCGTGAACTGTTGAGTACGCTTTTGAGGTATTTTGTCCGAATCTGGTCATAATGGTACAATATTTTCATGCTCAAACGTTGGAGATTTTGGCTGGGCGCTGCTATTAGCGCCCTTTTTATTATTTACGCCCTGCGTGGTTTGGACCTGTGGCACGTTTGGGCCGACATTCAGAGCGCCAACTTCTGGTGGATTATCCCCGGCGTGTTGGCCTATTTCGTTGGCGTCTGGTTCAGGGCCTGGCGTTGGCATTATCTATTACGTCCTATTAAGCCAATTCCCGTGGCGAATATTTGGCCGATCACGGTCATCGGTTATATGGGCAACAATGTCTACCCCTTCCGGGCGGGTGAAGTGCTGCGCGCCTATATTTTGCGCCGAAAAGAAGGGGTCAGTATGAGCGCCAGTATCGCTACCATTCTGGTGGAGCGAATTTTTGACGGTTTGGTGATGCTGCTGTTTGTGTTTATTGTTTTGCCCATTGTGCCCGGCCTGCCCGATTGGCTGCGGCAAGTTGTTATCCTGGCCAGTTTAGCCTTCTTTGGAGCCCTCATCGTCTTTCTGGTGATGGCGGCCCACCCGGCGACCAGTCGCACTATTTACCATTGGGCCATCCTCCGCTTTGTCCCCTTGCCGCTCCAGTCTAAGGCGTTGGGTTTAGCCGATCGATTTATGGAGGGCTTGAGCAGCCTGACCAGTTGGCGCGATATCTTGATGGTCTTCTTTACCTCCATCATTATCTGGCTGCTGGAGACGGTCAAATATTGGTTTGTGATGTTTGCCTTTGATTTTACAGTCAGTTTCTTTGCCCTGATGCTGATGAACGGGGTGGTCAACCTGGCCACAACCCTGCCGTCGGCGCCCGGCTACATTGGCACATTTGATGGGCCGGGCATCGAGGTGCTGAAGGTGTTCGGGGTCAACCCAACGGTGGCTGCGGCTTATACCCTGGTTCTCCATGCCGCGCTGTGGTTGCCGATTACGGCGTTGGGGCTATATTATATGGTTGTGGAGAGTTTGACCTGGCGAGATTTTAGCCAGGCCGTGACCACCGGCCAACAAGCCAAAGAGCCAATCACGCCGCCGGTCGATCCGGCCCAGCCGCAGGCCGGCTTAGAAAAATTGCCGCCAGGGAGTTCGTTATGAAAGTTGCCATTATCGGCGCCGGGGTGGCCGGCCTGTCTGCCGCCTATGATCTGGCTAAAGCCGGACACGAAGTCATCATCTTTGAGGCGGCTTCGTTCACCGGTGGTCTGGCTGCCGGCTTCAAAGCCGAGGGCTGGGCGTGGCATCTGGAGCATTTCTACCATCATTGGTTTGAAACCGATGATGATATTCTAAAGTTGATCGATGAGATTGGTGAAACGGATCGGGTATTCTTCCCCAGACCGACGACCTCGCTCTATGTTGACGGACAGGTGTACCCGTTTGATAGCCCGCTGCGAGCGCTGCTCTTTCCCAAGTTGCCGTTGATTCCTAAACTTCGCTTTGGCCTGGTGGCCCTCTATCTCCGCTTAACCCGCAACTGGCAGAGCCTGGAGCGAGAAACAGCCCATCATTGGCTGCGGCGGACGATGGGCCAGACTGCCTATCAGACGTTGTGGGAGCCGTTACTGGTGGGCAAATTTGGGGATCATTATCAAGAAGTCAATATGGCCTGGTTCTGGGCCAGGATTCACAAGCGCAGCAGCCGCCTGGGTTACTTTGAAGGCGGCTTTCAAGGTTTTATCGATGCCCTGACCGACCGGGTGCGCCGGCAAGGGGCTACAATCGTTCTGAACTGCGCTACCACGGCCATTGACCCCCGGCCGGATGGCCGCCTATCGCTCCAGTTTCAGACCACCCCCGCGGCAGAGCTGCCGGCCCCGTTTGATCGCGTGCTGGCCACTGTTTCCCCACAACTACTGAGTCGACTGGCTCCGGCCTTGCCGGCAGAGTATCTGGCCAGCCTCAAACAACTCAAATCGATGGGCGCGGTTGTCCTAATTCTGGCCCTCCGCCGCCAACTGACCGGGGGCCATTACTGGATCAACATTCCCAAGGGCAAAGGCTTTCCCTTTCTGGCGCTGGTCGAACATACCAATTTCATCGATCCTGGCTATTACAATAACGATCATCTGCTCTATTGCGGCGACTATTTGCCGCCGGAACACGAATATTTTTCCCTAACCAAAGAGGAATTACTGGAGCGGTTTGTGCCGAGTTTGAGCCGCTTCAACGCTGAATTCGACCGCAGTTGGGTCAAGGACAGTTGGTTGTTCAGAACCAAATATGCCCAGCCGGTGCCGCCGGTCAACCACAGCGCCAACATTCCCGCTATCAAAACTCCCATTCCCGGTTTGTACTGGGCCAGCATGAGCCAGGTTTATCCCTGGGATCGGGGCACCAACTATGCCGTCGAGATCGGCCGGCGGGCGGCCCGCTTATTGATGACCGGCCAATAGGGTCATTTCAAACCAGATTCAAACCCGCTTTTGTTAAGATAACCTTGATATTAACTTTTGTAAGGTCGTCACAAGGCTGTGACAGAATTTTAGCTTAAGATAAGGGGATAAGGAGATAGGGAGATAAGGAGATTAAGGGTGGGGTGTCTACTCAATTTCCTAATCTCCAATCTCCTAATCTCTAAATTTTCCAATCATAATTTCTGCGGAGGATTTATGCATAATATAGCTGTGGTAGGGGTTGGGTATGTCGGCCTGGTTACCGGCGCTGGCTTTGCCGATCTGGGCAATAGAGTCTGCTGTGTGGATATTGACGAGCAGAAGATCAAAATATTGCAGGCAGGCGACGTACCCATTTACGAACCTGGGCTGCAAGAGATGATCGAGCGTAACGTCAAGGCTAACCGGCTCAGTTTTACGACCGACTATGCCGTGGCGTTGAGCGAAGCTGAATATGTCTTCATTGCTGTCGGCACGCCCGAAGGCGTCGATGGGGAGGCCGATCTTAAGTATGTAGGGCAGGCGGCCAAAACCATTGCCGAGACAATGAAACAGCCGATCATCATCATCAACAAGAGCACCGTCCCGGTGGGCACGGGCGACTGGGTGGCCGATATTGTGCGCACCCACCAACCCGAACCAATTGATTTTTGGGTGGTTTCCAATCCCGAATTTCTACGTGAAGGTTCGGCCATTGTGGATATGACCAGCCCGGATCGAATCGTCTTGGGGTCGCTCCACCGGGAAGCAGCCAACAAAGTGGCCGAGCTGTACCTCAGCCTGCGGGCGCCCATCATGATTACCGACCTGCGGACGGCCGAAATGATCAAATATGCTTCCAATGCCTTTTTGGCCACCCGCATCTCTTTTATCAACGAGATTGCCAATATCTGCGAGCAATTAGGCGCCGACGTGAAAGAGGTAGCCACCGGGATGGGCTACGACAAACGGATTGGCCGTTACTTTCTGGATGCTGGCATCGGCTACGGCGGCTCCTGTTTCCCCAAAGACGTCAAGGCATTGGCTCATATGGCCACCACCCACGGCACTCACCCCCAACTGCTGAAAGCGGTCATGGATATCAACCAGTACCAGCGCATTCACATTATCCAGAAGCTACGCGACGTGTTGGGACGCCAGCTCAAGGACAAAGTTGTGGGCTTGCTGGGGCTGGCCTTCAAACCCAACACCGATGATATGCGCGAGTCGCCGGCCGCGGAAATAGCCCGGGCCCTGTTCCGGGAGCACGCTACTGTTAAAGCCTATGATCCCGAGGCCATGCACGTGGCCGCCAAAATGCTGCCGGAAGTTCAATTGGCCAAAAACCCGTATGACCTGGCGACAGGCTGTGATGCGCTCATTCTAATGACCGAGTGGAATGAGTTCAAGCACCTGGATATGGTTCAGATCAAATCGCTCATGCGCCAACCCGTCTTCATTGACGGTCGCAATCTCTATGAACCGGCCGCTATGAATGAGTACGGCTTCATTTACCGGGGCGTCGGCCGGGGGTATTAAGGAAATTAGTCAACTGCCAAAAAAGCGCCAATCTAACAGGCGCTTTTTTGATTGAGCCAAAGGCGTTTGTTGGGATGGTTCCGTACAATGCGATATATCCAAGATATTTGCGGATTTATCACCGCTTGTCATTTCGAGCGAAGCGAGAAATCCCTGCTGAATAACAATGATGAGAGAGGTGGCTGGCTGAAAATCCGGCGAAATTTAGGTTTATCGGCTACCACTCTCATTAAAGTATCGTTTCAAGGATTTCTCCCCGCTTTGCGGGTCGAAATGACATGATTATCCGCAAAATAATTCCCTTTTTCGTCACTGGGGTACCATCCCCGTTTGTTTATTTTTCTTTGTTGGATTGACACAACGGATTCTTGCTGGCCCAGACCAGGGCCGATTTCAACATTTCGGGGGTGGCGTTCTTGAGGAGCCTGTCGTTGACAAAGAGTTGGTCCCCTTTAGCTCCGATCAAGATGTAGTGATACTCTTCAGGATCTTTAGATTGAGGCTGACGCGCTAGGGCGATTGGTCCTTGCCATTTCAAGACAATGGCTCGATCATACTGTTGGGTAGCATCTATGATGTCGATTACCCCGTTGCCGTCTAATAGCACTTTTTGGACCTGACGGAGCAGATAATGGGCATCACTTTGACGCAGAACGTCAATAGCCTGGTTCTTGCGCTTAAGTACACTCAAGTCAAGCTTGTCCGTTTGCGCCTGAACTCTGGCCTGGTCTTCGTCGCGGATTTTGCGGAGTTCATCCAGCCAATCATCACTCATCGGTACGCCTCTTAGAGTTGAGTAAGTTTGGAAGAAGACGGTGTTGCTTGAACAAAATTATACTACACCTTTTTTTCCACTGCTAGATTGAACTTTTTCAGTTGTAGGACAAAAAGCATGATGATAAATTCTGTAGTTTATAGTATTATAGTCATAATTTAGCGATTCCAGACGATGTGGCCTGGGGAAATAGTAGCAGCCTCAAGGGGAGAAGATGAAAATCCGTTCCATAACTGCCTTTATCCCGCTGACCTGGCCTTTTGATGAAGGGACTATTGCCAGCACCGCCCGCTTCTTAACCGACGCCCGGCTGCGCCTGGTCGACGTTGGTTTTGAAGTGCAAACCGTTCGGCTGGCCACGCCCCCTTTTCTTGACGTGGTGGGGGACCCCGACCCGCAGGTTCTGCTCGACTTTGCCCGCCGGCTGGAAGAGTTGGGCGGCAAATACAAAATCGATTTCATTTCGATTGGGCCGGTGGTTGCCACCACCCCGCTGGCGCTGCTGATGCCCATCCACGCCCTGCCGCAAGTTATTGCCGAAACCGAGAAAATCTTTTCCAGTGTTCTCTTTGCCGACAACCGGAGTGGACTCAATTTTTCAGCGGCCTATGCTTTGGCCGAAACCGTCTACGCTGTGGCCCATGCCAGTCCGAATGGTTTTGGCAATTTGCGGTTAGCTGCCCTGGCCAATGTGCCTCCCGGCGTGCCTTTTTTTCCGGCAGCCTACCACAGCGGCGGCGCAGCCTATTTTGCCATCGCCACCGAAGCAGCCGACCTGGCCGTAAGCGCGCTCAGTCACGTTAACTCCCTCAACGAGGCGCAGAAACGGTTGACCAACGCCATCGAAAGTGTCTCAAGGCATATTTTGGATATCGTCGACGCTCTGGTGGATGACCACCAGCTCCGCTTCAAAGGTCTCGACTTCTCGCTGGCCCCTTTCCCTGGCCAAAGCAGCAGCATTGGCGTCGCCATTGAAAAATTGGGCATCGCTGCCTTTGGCGGCAGCGGCACTTTGTTTGCCACAGCTTTCTTCACCAACTGCATCCGGCGGGCTAACATTCCCCGCAGCGGTTTTTCGGGAGTTATGTTCCCCGTGTTGGAGGATACGGTT
This sequence comes from uncultured Caldilineaceae bacterium, assembly GCA_964398055.1. Taxonomy (GTDB): domain Bacteria; phylum Chloroflexota; class Anaerolineae; order 4572-78; family J111; genus CAYNLK01. The sequence goes on along the minus strand of CAYNLK010000027.1, from coordinate 7,375 downwards.
CTGGCCAAACGGGCCGCCGAGGGACGCTTCAGCGTGCATGACCTGCTGCTCTATTCAGCCGTGTGCGGCACCGGCCTGGATACGGTGCCTATCCCCGGCAGTACCCAGCCGGATGAAATTGCCGCCATTTTCCTCGACTTGGCCGCCCTGGCCCTGACCCTCAACAAGCCGCTAACGGCCCGCCTGATGCCCATCCCCGGTTTAGCGGTGGGGCAGAAAGTCTCGTTTGACTTTGAATATTTTGCCGAAAGTTGCGTGCTGCCGGTGAAAAATCTGGGGGCCGAGTCGCTGTTTGCCCGAAGCTCTTTTCTCAAGCTAGACTCGTTCAGGTCGGACAACAAGAGCAAGTCGGGGTTCTATTTCACCCATTGATCCCCCACATTAGGCGCGCAGAGCTGAACGGCGCTGCCTGATTCCTCACAGATGCAAACTTAGTAGTCATTACAGCAGATTGAGCAGCGGACTGACCGACTGGCCGCAGTGAATCCGGGAGATGACCTCGGCCAGCAGCCCGGCAATCGACTGAATCCTGATCTTGGGATGGTGTTTGGCCGGCGGCAGGTAAATACTGTCGGTCGTCACCAACTCGGCAATCTCCTCGCGGTCCAGCCGGGCCAGGGCCGACGGCAGCAGCACCGGATGGGTGATCGACAGGTAAACCGGCGGTTCGGCCCCGGCCTCGATGAGCGCCGGGATCTGGTCGAGCACGCTGCCGCCGGCCACCAGGTCATCGATCAAGATGGCCGTCTTGCCATTGATATCGCCGACGACGGTGGCGGCTATGGTTTCACTGAAGCTGAGGCGCCGTTTGTGCATCACCACCAGGGGCAATTCGAGTAGTTCGGCGTATTTGCCGGCCAGCCTGGCCCGGCCAACATCGGGCGAGACAATGACCGTTCTCTCTTTGGCAAAGCGGGGATCGATTTGAAAGTAACTGGCCAGCGCCGGCAGGGCCGAGAGCGTGTCAACCGGAATGTCGAAAAAGCCCTGAATCTGGAGGGCGTGAATGTCCACGTAGATTACCCGGCTGGCCCCGGCCATCTCCAGGGCCCGGGCCACCAGCTTGGCGCTGATCGCTTCGCGGCCGTGAGACATGCGGTCCTGGCGAGCATAGGGAAAGTAGGGCATCACCACGTTGATCCGCTGGGCCGAAGCCCGGCGAAAGGCGTCGAGGAGCAGCAGCAGTTCGACCAGATTGTCATTCACCGGGGCCGAGCAAGGCTGGACTACAAACACGTCCTGGTGACGCACCAGCTTGTCGATCTGTACATGGATTTCAGTGTCGGCCAGGTGAGTCACGGTCAGCGGCGAAAGCTCGATGCCCAACTGCCGGCAGATGGCCTCGGCCAGGGGCCGGTTGGCCGTGCCGGAAAAAATACAAAGGTCTTCAATTCTGTTTACTTGAATAGATTCGGCTTGGCTCAAAGTTTCCGCTCCTTTTTGTTCTAACAAACTATCCTCATTAACGGGCGCTTATTCTATCATACACTCGCCTGGCTGTAAATCTAAATCATTCTAAGCTTATGGCCGCAGCGTTTGTCGAGCGTAGTCTTAGCAGCAAGTAGACGTCAAGTTGAGTCAAGGTTTTCCAGGTATAATCAAGGGCGTAACACAATGATGTGATACTCTCTTCTCCTCCTTTTTGGAAAGCCAGGTATGGGCAACCTGGCTTTTCCGATTCATGGGCCGGTTCACCTACGACATTTGTCGTACCGGCTACGCGTACAGCGCATCTTCTCCCCGCCTCAAAAGCAATCCTTCGGCCTAGTCACAATCCGACTCCCGGCTGATTACAACAAACCTCGAATCTGTTACAATGACGCTAACTTTGAACGGAAATGAGGTTCCAACCAATGGCTCGCTTTAAATTAATCCTCACCGGCGCTTTTCTGGCAGTCCTGACCCTTTACCTGGTCATTTTTATGCTGGTGGTGAGTGACTTACAGCCGGTTCAGGCTGATACAACCAACCAGATTGTGGCTCCGGCCGCAGTGGAGGAAATTCAGTACGCCCAGCTCACCGATGCCCAACCGCAGCGTGACATTACCCGGCAGCAATTTACGCCGCTGGCCGAGAATTAAGCCGCTCGCTTTTCTTCAAAATATCGTTGAATTTGATCAAGCCACCCGGGAAAGATATCCCGGGTGGCTTTTTGACTCCCAAAAATGTGGTATACTTATCGGGGAGGTCTTCGATGAACCAGCCAATCCGTCTGGCACTGCCGACCGGTTTTCAGTTTGGCACAGTGAATGTCTACCTCTTCACCGAACCGGAAGCGGTGTTGGTCGATACCGGGATCAAATCTGAAGCCAGTTGGGCGGCGCTGCAAGCCGGCTTGAGCCGGCATGGTCTCACCGTCACTGACCTGGCCCGGGTAGTCATCACCCACCCCCACGTGGACCATTGCGGCCAGGCTGGCCGAATTAGCGCCGCCAGCCAGGCCGATATCTGGATTGCTGACCTGGGCCAACCTTGGCTGCTCGATCTGCCCAACTTTCTGTTTCAACGGCGGACTTATTATCAGGAGGTTTATTTGCCCCGCTGGGATTTTCCGGCCGGGCTGAACCAACTGATTTTGGATCAGTTGGCGATGTTGGCTTCGGTCTGCGAGGCGGCGCCGGCCGAGCGGGTAACGACTTTTCAAGTGGGGGCCACCCTTCAGCTTGGCGGCCTGCCCTGGCAGGCGCTCCATGCGCCCGGCCATGCCAGCGCCCAAACCTGTTTCTACCAGGCCGGCAGCCGCCAACTGCTGGCCGCCGATATGCTGTTAGCCAAGACGCCGGCGCCGGTGTTGGAGCGACCGGCTGAGGGTGATGCGGTCACCCGCCCGGCCCTGGCCCAATTCCTGGAGTCTTTGGACATGGTCGAGGCGTTGGAGGTCGAGCAGGTCTACCCCGGCCACGGCGAGCCGTTTGGCGATCACCGGGCGGTCATCCAAAGCCAGCGTAACCGGATCGAGCAGCGCATGGCCGAATGTTTGCAGTTGATCGCAAGCGGGCGTCACACTGTGGCCGCATTGCTGGCCGAAATGTACCCTGGCCAGCTTCACCTGGCCGGCCTGTGGATGCTGCTGGGCTATCTCGATTTGTTGGCCGCTCAAGGCTGGGTGGAGGTTCAAGCCGAGGCGGGGGTGTGGCACTATTATTCCCGGCGCATAGAGTGAGGGGGGTGAAGAAAGAGGTAACTCTGGCCTCATCCGGGCTGCAAAATCAACCAACTAACCAACCAAGGAGCTAACCCATGAACTTTGCCGAACTCATCCAACATCGTTACAGCGTCCGAGCCTACAAAGCCGATCCGGTGGAAGCGGACAAGTTGCAGCAGGTTTTGGAGGCGGCCCGGCTGGCCCCGACCGCGGCCAATCGCCAGCCATTTCAGGTAATTGTGATCAAAACCCAGGGCCGCGAGGAGGAGTTGCGCCGCGTTTACCATCGCAGTTGGTTCCACCAGGCCCCGCTGGTCATCGCCGTCGTCGGACTGCCGGGCGACGCCTGGACTCGCCGGGACGGGCAGAACTATGTGTACGTGGATGCGGCCATTGCGATGGACTACATCACCCTGGCGGCCACGGATTTGGGCCTGGGCACCTGCTGGGTGGCCGCTTTCGATCCGGCGGCGGCGCGGGAGGTGCTGGGCCTGCCGCCGGAGGCCGAGCCGGTGGCCTTCACCCCGCTGGGCTACCCGGCCGATGAGCCTAAATCGAAGGAACGCAAACCGCTGGCGGAGTTGGTGCGCTACGAGCGCTGGTGATTCTCACTCCCTTGAAAATACCCCCTCCCCTGGCCCCCGCTTGCGCGCCGATTCGGGGGAGGGGTTGGGGTGGGGGGCGGCATCCCTATGCCGCCCGCACATAGTCTACAAATTATGTGCTTAAAGAATATGGGACACGGATTCGACGGATCGAACGGATAAAATTAGAAAACAATCCGTGAAATCCGTGTAACACCTGCACTGCGTGCCGGCGCAAGTGTCCGGGTCCTGTTTCAAAATAGAGATTGCTCAAGCACACAATTCGATACGATGTCTAAAACTTAATAAGGTGGTTCTGCCGGCCCATCATAGCCACACATCCCCAGGCGGGGTGAATTCACTAACGGAATTGGCTCCCCGTAATCGTGATGGGGATGTTGGGCCGCGTGTTTCTCGCACAAAGTGGTCCACTCGCCGGCTTCAATTAAACATTCCATACACAGCCAGCCGGCCGGCTCGCCACATTCCGCGCAGACCGCCTCGGGCATGTTGTTCCGGGCCAGCAGATAAATCGGCTGCTTGGTCAATGGGCTGCCTGTTCTTATATCTACCGCCTTGACCAACGTTTCCGATGATGTCCCAAAATCATAAATATGGGTTAATTCCACCCCCGGCTCAAAGACACGCTCGATCTTTCGGCTCATTGGAATCTCTTGGCCCCGCCAGCCTCCCACTGAAAATTGACTGAGATGCCCGCAGCACTCCAGCCAAATTGCCCGCAAATAGTGGTCCAAATCCTTTAAACTGGCATCACCCTTCATCTCGATGTGCAACCAGAAATCGGGCGACCAGGCATCTTGAATTTGCAGATGATAGAGACGCCCGGTTTGACCGGCTGGCTGGTTACTTTCAGCCGCCTTGATCGCGGCTTGCCGTTGCGGGCAACTTTTTAAGTGTTTACTCAGGCCACTCTTGGTCATGGCTCGACCACAAAAGACACATTCGCCTTGCGATTGTTTTCTGCGAGTCATCTTCTTTTTACTCCCCGTATTTCTTCGTGTTGGATCAATACTTTCCGGCGGCTCAACGCCGCCGTTGTACCGCCCAAAGACAACCTCAATTAAGACCAAGCCTTGCGGTAAAAACCCAGCTCAATGGGTCGGCACAAACGGCAATGTTGGGTGGACCTTTGGGGTTTGGGAGAGTTACACCACATTCCTTACCTTTTACCTTTACGCTGCTTTGACCAGTGGTTCTACCTCTCGACGGGGTCGGTTACTCGTTAAATCATATGCATTCTGTAAGTTTAGCCAGAATTGAGGCGTCGTTCCCAAGGCCTGGGAAAATAACCACGCCGTCTCTGGTGTCACGCCTCGTTTTCCTCGCACGATCTCATTCACCCGCTGCACTGGTATCTCCAGATGTTTGGCAAAGGCTACTTGCGTTATCCCCAATGGCTCCAGAAATTCTTCTTTCAAAATCTCGCCCGGATGGGTGCTCACTCTATTTTCGGGTAACATATGCTCTATCCATTCTCTCTTGATGATCTTCAGTGATAATCGGTCAATATCACCTCACTGGCATTATTACCTTCATACCGAAAGACGATACGCCATTGCTCATTGACCCGAATACTATGATAGCCCAATAAATCTCCTTTTAAGGCTTTCAACCGATTCCCCGGCGGTTCTCGTAAATCTTCCAGGGTGTGTGCGGCATTGAGGATATCCAACTTACGCAGGGCAATACGTTTTACATCGGGTGGAAACCGGCGTACTCGGTTAGTTTCTCGTCCGTGATACAGGTCTGCGGTGGCGTTATCTTTGAAGGAAACAATCATCCTAACCTCAATAACAACATTATACCCCTTTCACGGTTGCCGTGCAATTATGCTTTTGTAAAATCTTGGAATTTGGCCTTGTGTAGGCAGAGAATGAGTCTACCCAACGCCTGTGGTTCAGCCGCTTACGGGCCAGCAAGATCAGTTACATTTTACGACAACTTGGCTGGCAAGACGAGGTTGAAAAACGCAGCGGTAGTCAAGTCGGGTTCATGCCGTTGTTGGACGGCTTTTGTTGGTATAAGCATGCACTCCATCAGTGAGCCGCGTACATGTGGTATAGTCTTTTCATCCGACTGTTTGTCCAAGCCGATAATGAAATATGCCCATGACTTTGGCCAGCACTGGAATATAACGCATCCAGCGAAGATAAGCCAAGCGCGGCTCAGGACGGTCAAAAGGAAACCACTCATCTAGCAGACAGATACCATCGCCCCACCTTTCCAGGTCTTTGCCGCGTTTCAGTCCCCAGGAATAGCGGGCACCGATTTTGGTGCGGGCGATCCTCAGGTTGTTAGCCCAGACCAGGAACGGTGAAAATGCATCGCAGACCAGTTCCGCACCAGGAAAATGTTCCCGCAACGCCAGCACCAACGACTTGACTTGTGCTTCTTCAAAGTACATCAAAACACCCTCGGCCAGAAAGAGAAAAGGACGCTGGCGATGGATGCTCACTGTGTTTAGCCAGGCACTGTCGAACATCGAACAAGCCAGGAAATGGTAGCGCACCCCTTCGCCGCCGATAAACTTCCGGCGCAGTTCAATGACTTCCGGTAAATCAAGGTCATACCACTCTACCAGGCCATTATCCACCCGCTCAAAACGTGCATCGAGGCCGCAGCCAATATGGACCACAACCGCTTCCGGGTAACGGACTAGAAAATCCCGCACATAGTGGTCGAACTCTCGATTACGTAGGACCAGTGCTACCTGATCATCCTCACCAATCTTGAGTTGTTTGATCCGCGAGAAATCTGAATCCAACTGCGCAACCAACGCCACGGCTTTCTCGTCTTTGAGCAGGGCATCGGGGCGCTGTGATTCAATGGCTCGAATGTAAAGCGGAATGAGCAATGTTTCGGCCACACCACTCAGATTTTGATTCGTAATCTCGGACATATGTTCAGCCTCTTTACAATCCGGCCTTAAACCCTGCTGGCTTCTAAGCTGTTCCAGCCGCCCAACGCCGCCCATCACACGATTGGGGGCCAGCAAGACTTATCTCAACCAAAGGTGTTGTGGCTGGCGCGCAGCCCTTGAAAAACCGGGCGGTAGGTTGTCGGGTGCAAACGCTTGTTGGGCCACCTTTTACTCCAAAGTGTAATACTACCTAACAAAACCAAAGTACCGCCAAATATTTTTAATCAAATCCATCAACCTTGTTTTGTCGGTCTACCGTCAAAATGCGTATACCAAATCTTTGAATTAAAGGAGCTTCACGCCATCGTCTAGCTAAAGCAGCGAACTTATCCGAATAAGGTACGGCAACAGCCAATATATCTTTATCACCTACCTCTTCAACTGTCAAAAGTTGCCCAAGTGCTTCACGAATAAGAGGATATTCTAAAGAACTTTTACTTTTCAAGAGCGGCCCTTTTTTACTCTCAACACGCAGCGTATAACTTGAACACAATGTAGCTACGACATCACCTTGACCAGGATATGAATGAACTTGAATCTGTGGCTGCCATTGTCGGTGCGTATACTTCCCCTGCCAACCATTTTCATCTGAAATCTTCATCCAGCCATAGGAGTTAAGAAAATCAACGATAGGAAAATGGACAGTTTGCCTAGTAGTCTGTCAATGTAAAATTGACCAGTAAGGCCATCAGAAGTATCCTTGGG
>CAYNLK010000026.1:0-87373 GCA_964398055.1 uncultured Caldilineaceae bacterium | reverse complement strand
TCACAGTTGCTCTGAGCGACCCGCCAAGCGGGGAGCGAAGAGTCCCTGAAACCGCTGCTTGCAAGAGGCGTTCTTGGGGATTCCTCGTCGCTTCGCTCCTCGGACATTTAAGAAACACGCCCTAAGAGATTCGATCCAAAACTCGGTAGTAGGCCGCGGCCAGGGGTAAAAACCACGGCTTTTGGCGGTAGTAGAAGCGGGTGGGATGGGGAATCTCGGCGAAGGGGCTGCGGGCCAGCCGCCCGGCGATGAGTTGGGCGACCTCGTGGCCCAGGTAGGTGGCAATGCTGACCCCGTGACCGCTGTAGCCCAGAGCGTAGTAAATCCCGTCGATCCGGCCGATGTGCGGCAACAGGTCAAAGGTCAGGCCCAGGCGGCCGGACCAGGTGTGGGTGAGGGGGACAACCCGCAGTTGCGGGAAGACTCGCTCGATGGCCTGGCGCAGATAGCCGGCGCTTTGGACCACATCCAGGTTGGGCGAGAGGTTGTTGCGCCCACCCATGGCCAGCCGACCGTCGGGGGTGAGGCGGAAGTAGTTGAGGAACCATTTGCTATCCCAAAACATCCGCTTTTGGGGGCTAAGCTCGACCTGCAGCTCCGGCGAGAGCGGCTCGGTCGTGACCATATAGCTGCCCACCGGAAAGACGCGGCGCTGGATTTCCGGCACCAGCGGGCCGGTATAGCCGTTGGTAGCGATTAGCACCTCGCTGGCTTTTAACTCGCCCCGGCCGGTGGTCAACCCAAAGCCGTCGCTGCCTGGCCGCCGGTCGAGGCGCTGGACCTCACACTCCTCGCACAGCGTCGCGCCGGCGCGAGCGGCCGCCCGGGCCAGGCCGTAGAGATATTTGGCCGGGTGCAGGCCGCCCCAGCCTTCGTCAACTACCGCCCCAAAGTAAGCATCGGAGCCAAGCTCGGCGCGGATTTGCTCCCGGGGGACAACTTTCTTCCGGTAGCCCAATTCGCCGGCGATCCAGTCGGCGTTACGGGCCAGCCGCTCAAAATGGGCCGGCTTGTAGGCCAGGGCGGTAATGCCGTTGGCCGCGTAGTCGCATTCGATCTGCTCCACTTGAATGAGCTGTTCCAGGCAATGCACCGCGTCCAATGAGGCTTGCCACAGTTCCTGCCCCAACTCGCGGCCATAAGCGTCGATGAGCTGCTGTGGACCTAACTTCAGCCCGCCGCCGGCCTGACCGCCGTTGACCGCGCTGGCCCCGCCGCCAAACTGGTTTTGCTCCAGCACGGCCACGCTGGCCCCGCCTCTGGCCAGGGTTCGTGCCGCGACTAGGCCGGTGTAGCCGCCGCCCACAACGGCCACATCGACCTGCTCCGGTAAAAAAGTTGCGACCGGCAGATCGGCCGGCCGGGGAAAGTCATCTTGCCAGAAGGGGATGGTCCTCACAAATTTTGTTCCTTGTCGAACCTGGCAAAATCAGACAAAGAATTCCACGGGCAGTACATCTTGTTCAGCAACAATACGAAAATCACTATCGGTGGAAAGCGCTTTGTCGCATCGTTCTTCCAAGAAAGTTGTTAGAATCACGGAGTCTACAGTCGGCAATCCCAAACTATAGCGATATTGCGCTGAGCGAGTAGCAATTTGGGCAGTGACCGGGATTAGCCTGATGCTGTCGGTTTCGGCCATAAGGTTAACCCATTCTTGTCCAGCTTGAGTTTGGCCGCGCTTGAAGAAATAAACCAGGATTTCATTGAGGGTCAAAGTCGATACAATCAGGATGTGTTGTCCTTCAAGTAGCTCTTGCCAGATTTCTCTGGCGTGAGGATGATTGTTGGCGTAGGCTACAAAAAAGCCGGTATCGGCGCCTAAAAGCATCGGTCACCTCTCCCGGCTTCAATCTCCGACTGCTCAAGCCCGCTTAAAGCTGTGCGCAGAAGTTGGCCAATCCGGTTTAATCGGTCCTGACGAGTTGGCATCAGTACCAGGCTTTCCGGGTGGGCTTCTACGGTAACAGTTTGACGAGGGGTGAGGCCCATAGCCCGCACTAAATCGACCGGAATGGTGATAGTGCCGTCATCGGCAACATCAAGGGTAGTCACATTTGTACTCATCTGTTTCTCATTTCTTGCAATCAACGGAAACCAACCATCACCCAAAATTATAGCACGGTGACAAAAGAAGAAAAAGGAGAAGCGATATTGCTGGTTGACTCCTGTTCCTTTATTCCTTTTTGCTGATGCTTTTGTCCTTCTAAAAATTTAAACGTGTTTTTGTATTTCCGTAGTGAAGCTTTGTACCCACTGGCCCCCGCAAGCCGGACAGACATATTCTCGCTCATAGGTGACGCGCAGAATGGCAACGGTGAGCTGCTTTGGCTCCGGCTCGGCGGGCACGGTGATCTCTTCGTGGAAGAGCTGCCGGTCGATCTCGCGGGGCAGGTGCTGCACAACTTTTTCTTCGCCGCAGAACGGACAACTCGGAGACGACTTGTTCACAGGTTTAGTCATAGTTTCTTGTTTGATGCTAAACTTGAAACGTATCTTAAGTTCGGTTTCGCTTGAGTATGATCCTACCTTTCGACAATAAACTGAAGCAAAAACAAGAATTGGGGCACTTTAACCATTTTTAGCAACATTTCAGATAGAATTTGATACTTATGTCAATCAATCTAGGCTTCTCGTCTCTAATGACTGAGCTTTGGGCTATCTGAGCGAGTCTACATATAGGGCCTCTGTCAATATGACCACTATATCTGGTAGCTTTACAATTCTTTGAAAGTGCCAAATTTATTATCGAAAGATAGGTATGATGTTCTTTTAACCGAACATATCAGCAAATAAATCGGATAAATCTGTGTAATCGTAGGGTGGTCGCTTGCGAACCGCCACAACAGCTACCACTTTGACATCTTCAATAACTGCGTATATAACCCGCCATTCTTCCAGGCGTAAACGTCGTGGTTCAGCAAATTCCAGGGGAAAGTCCAAGATTCTACTACGCGGTGGTTTCGGGTTTTGAGCCAAACCCTGAATCGCTTTCCGGATTCTCTGGCGAATATGTCCCGGCAAAGTAGGGATAGTTTTGCGGACATCCGGCGAAATATTAATCCGGTAACTCACCGGCAGCCTCCAATGCCTCCAACTCTGCCTCAAATTCCTCCCAGGACTGCCAGTTAGGGGGTTTTACACCTTTGGATAGCATTTCCAGGTCTGCTGAGGCGTGACGCAGAATTTTGATATCCACTACATCTTCCAATCTTTCTAAAATCATCTTCCAAGTGCTGATATCGATGAGAACGGCTTCGGGACGCCCATCTGCATCCATAACGTAACTTGGACGGTGGTAAAGAGGGAGAGATTTGCCACCCATTTTTGATCTCCTTTCCTTAACCATATTTACTTTGAAGGTCTCTGACTACTCTGCAATTATAGCCTGCAAATTTTTTCCTAAATTACGAAGGTATTCACCAAAAGGTGTATCGTTCAAAGCAATATCAAGTGGTACATTCAATACAATCGGAACCTTTACAGAGATAGGAATCGTGCGGCTAAAGGGAACTGTCACTTGAGTATTGATGGGGATATTGACCGGAATATCCATTTTTACCGGAATTTTTCGGTTGACATCCACTATCAAAGTTTTCGAGATGGGAAATTTGACCGGAATGTTAGTTTTTACCGGGATGTTTCGATTTATTGGAACTTCTACATCAAATTTTACGGGGATTTCGGTACGAATAGGAATATTAATCGAGACTTCACCATATAGCGGAATATTGACCGGTACTGCAAAGGTATTATCAATGGGTATGACGTGGTTAATACGAACCAGAATTTTATCTTTGAATGGAATAGTTGTATCAACTGGAAAAACCTCATCTATTTCAAGATTGACAGGTACATTTATTGATTGATTAAAGGGAATTTCGTTATCAACGGCGATAGTATGTGTCACCGTCAAGCTGACCGGCACCGGGATTTTCTCATTGATGGCGATATTAGTTGAAATAGGGACGGTCTGGCTAATATGTACTGTATACCGAATGTGGTCATCCGCCAGGGCGGTAATATTATCAGTGGCTTGAGACAAGATTACATTGGCTGTGTTTTGGGTTTGCCAGAGCCGGAAAGTAACAAAGCTAACCACGAAGGTAAGCAATACCAACCAAACCAGTATGATGGTTTGAAATAAAGAGAGTTTTTTCAAGGGATCGAATTTTGAGGTCATTTTTTTGGTCTTATAGTGGGTGATGGTCAATATAGATGGTGATATCTTCGTAGCCCATAGCTTTGAAAAACTTTTCAAAATGTTTACGCGCTGACTCGGCCGCGATCTCTAGAATTTTTCGGTCGCTCGTACTGTGAACAATCATTTGAGTTGTAGCTTTGTTTATAATTTCATCCGTGGCTTCAACTGAGTCCGCACAAATGATATTGGGACACCAATCCTCATGATTATTTATGACAATCTTGTTAACGGGGGTATACAAAATTTTTGGCGACGGTAACTGTAAAACTATCCGTTTGCCATTTATCCAAAGGTCGCTTTCTTGGATTTTATCCAGCTCAAAACCGGCAGTTACGGTACCGTATACTGTTATATCAATTTCATCCTCAATTCCAAAAAATCTTGCCACAGGGAGCAGATAATCAGGAAAGGGCAAGTCAGGCGAAATGATATGCTTAAAGTTAGCCATCTCATCCATTTCAATGCTGACTAATTTGGCAACCTCACGGATGTCCCCTGGAGTCACATCTACCGGGCCACAACCAGACTGTCCACAAACTTGAAATTCGCCTATTCTCAGTTGTAGCCAACCTGTTCCACAGGCGCGTCCCAGTAAAAAATTGCCCAATACAAAACATATCAAGATTACTGCGCCGCCAATTAACCAGGTTTTAGACTGCTTCATTTGAGATTCTCCTGGGTGATGACTTAAAACTCACGTTTGGCCCACTTGATCGTAACGTTTTCAGCGCCAAGTCGCCGGAGGAGTACTTCTATTTGTAACTCGGCGTTCTGGCGAGTTTTTTCCAGGAGTTTTCCTTCCTTTTTTATTTGCTCTAGGGCCATTTCCTGGGCTTCACGTTGGATTTGAATAAAAATAATGGGGTCTTCTATTCTAAACGGGTTCAATCTGGTTTCGTCTATCAATACAGTCTTTTCCAAATCTAAAATCGGTTCACCAAATATTTCAGGCGGGGGTAGTGTTATGATGATATTTTGCCCTTGAACAATGATATCAGTATCTTCTAACTTTTGCAGATCAATACCAGCTTGAACAGTGCCATAGGCTATTAAAACAAATTTGTTTTTGCAGAATGATAAGACGCACCACCAGGGTTGATCTTCATAGGTGCGACCAACTTGAAATGACTGCTCGGCAGTAATGAGTTTACCTAGATTTGTTATCGGGCCGGGTGTAAACCATGCAGTAGGTGTTGGCGTGGGTGTAGGGGTAAAGGTAGATGTAGGGGTTGGTGTTTTTGTAAAAGTTGGGATTGGAGATGAAGTTGAGGTTGGGGTAAAGGTCGGGGTCGGTGGGGTTGGGGTGCGTGGGGTTGGAGTAGCTACACTTAGCGTAGGAGAAATACTGACAAGACCGGATTGTCTACCTACCCATATTGCAGATATTCCTAGCAATAACAGCAGAGCCAATCCAATAAATAACGATATCCCTTGCTTCATAACTCAACTGCCCTTTCAATCGCATAAGCCAGGGTGGTCTGAATGATGCACGGGGTACCCTGATATAACTCAGGGCAATCAACAGTATGTGCTTTTACCCTGCAATTTCACCCATTTTCTTTCCAGTTTCTTGTGAAAATCAATAATACCAACATAATGAGATTTTTGCACATCGGGCGCAAGAATGTTAAATAGAGTCACACAGAAAAGACACAGAATTTTACGAGGAAAAATTAAGACCTCTGTGCATCTTCTTTGCGTGCCTTTTTTGAGAACTACCGTATTGATTCCAACCCGCCCATATAAGGCCGCAGCACTTCCGGCACCACGATGCTGCCGTCAGCCTGCTGGTAATTTTCCATGACCGCGATCATCAAGCGCCCCGGCGGCAGGCCGCTGCCGTTCAGCGTATGGACGAACTCCGGCCTGGCCCCTGGCTCGCGGCGAAAGCGCATGTTGACCCGCCGGGCCTGGAAGGCTTCCACGTTGCTGCAACTGCTGATCTCCAGCCATTCGCCCTGACCCTCCGGGCCGGGCACCCAGGCCTCGACGTCATATTTTTTGGCCGCGGCAAAGCCCAGGTCGCCGGTGCACATTTTGACCACGCGATGGGGCAGCCCCAGCCGCCGGCACAGATCTTCGGCATTGGCGACAATCTCTTCCAGGGCGGCGTAGCTCTCTTCCGGCAGGGTATAGTGGTACATCTCCACCTTTTCAAACTGGTGGACCCGCTTGATGCCGCGCACGTCCCGGCCGGCGCTCATCTTTTCGCGGCGAAAGCAGGGGGTGTGGGCCAGGTATTTGATGGGCAGTTGGTCGGCCTCCAGAATTTCATCGGCAAAAAGGTTGGTCAGCGGCACTTCGGCCGTGCCAATGAACCAGTAATCTTCTTCGGCGTCGTGATACATATTGTCCCGGAATTTGGGCAGGTGAGCCGCGCCGATCATGGCCTGCTCGCGGACCATGAAGGGCGGGTAAATCTCGGTGTAGCCGTGTTCACGCACGCCCACATCGAGGAACCAGTTGGCCAAAGCCCGGTGCAGGGCCGCCCCCGCCCCTTTGAAAACGTAGAAGCGGGTGCCGCTCATCTTGACGCCCCGCTCAAAATCGATGATGTCCAGGGCCTCGCCCAGCTCCCAGTGGGGTTTGGGCGCAAAATCAAATTGGGGCGGCTCACCCCAGCGCCGCACTTCGACATTGTGGCTTTCATCGGGGCCGACCGGCACGTCGGGGCCGGGCATGTTGGGCACGTAAAGCTGCCGGTCGTACAGGTCAGCCTCAACCTGGCGGAGTTGGTCGTCAAGCTCCTTGATCTTGTTGCCGATGTCGCTCATGCGCTGCTTTTGGGCTTCGGCCTCGGCTTTTTGGCCCTGTTGCATCAATTGGCCGATGGCTTTGCTACCCACATTGCGTTCCTGGCGCAGCGCCTCGACCTCTTTGAGCAGCTCACGGCGCTGGCGATCCAGTTCCAGGATCTCGTCGATGGGCGCGTCGGTATTCAAATCCTGCAACGTTGCTTTTACTTTGTCGGGATTTTCACGGATAAAATTTAGGTCTAGCATCATCTTCTCCTTTTTTAATAAAAAAACCCCGCCCGTAAAAGGGCGAGGCTCAAACTACTCGCGGTGCCACCTTTCTTCACCGGAAGCGACTTCCGGCAATCTTGAGAGCGGGATAACGGGCGCAAACCGGGCGGCTCATCGTCGCCGGCTCAGGAGCGGAATTCGGCAACCCCGTCGAGCGCCTCGCACCAACCGGCGCTTCTCTGTAACCAGGGTAGTTGCTTACTTTTCTCCGTCACAGCCTGCTTGGGGGAAGATTATAACACAAAGTCCAAATTTTGCAACCAAAAAACCACTGTTCTGCCTTAATTTCGCAATCACTGGCCGGCGTGTTATAATGACTGCCACTATTTTTTGAGAGAGACCTGCCTATGCGTCCCCAATATTACTACGAACCGCCCAAATATAACTGGCTCGAGCGCCTCAAGCAGCCGCCGTTGAGGCAAATCTTGATCGTGGTAGGAGTTGCCGTTGCCCTCTACCTGATCTTTGCCCTGCCCCAATACGGCGCCCGCATCTTGATCCTGCTGGTGGCTTTTCCTATTCACGAGTTTGCTCACGCCTTCACCGCCTATAGACTGGGCGACGCCACGCCCAAATATGATGGCCGGCTCACCCTGAACCCGTTTGCCCACCTCGACTTGTTTGGCTCGCTCTTGATTTTGATGGCCGGGCTGGGCTGGGCCAAACCGGTTCGCTTCAATCCGGCCTACGTTCGGCCCAATCCCCGCACCGGCTCCATGCTGGTGGCCGCGGCCGGCCCCTTGTCTAATCTGGCGTTGGCCCTGGTGATGGCGATGGTCTGGAATGCTGCGGCGCCCCTCCTGGCGGCGGCCGGCATCCCGCTCTCGTTCAACCTGCAAAGCCTGGTCGTCTTTTTTGTATTGATCAATGTTGGCCTCTTCTTTTTCAACCTGATCCCGCTGTCGCCGCTGGACGGTTTTACCGTGCTGCGGGGCCTGTTACCCTACAATTTGGCCTACCAACTGGAACGCATCCAGCCGTTCAGCCTGCTCATCTTCCTGGTGCTCTTTCTTTTTGGTCATCGCCTCCCTATTTTTGGCTGGCTGGTGTGGGGACCGGCCGAGAGGATAACCAAGCTGCTGCTCATTGGCATTTAAACAGATTGTGATGGCTTCGGCAAAAACAACCCATCCGGCCCGTTATCGAGTATATCAATTTCTACTGGCCTTCAAGGCCAGCCTACCCGCCTGGGCTGGTGGAGTCAAAGGTAGATTGAGCGTTCAGGATGAGGCGCTGGTCAACGCCATCTTGCCGGTTCCCGACCAGCAGCAGCTCTTTGGCCGGATGGCTCCCAATGACCAACGGCACGCCGTGGCCGTAGCCCGGACCCTGCACGCCGCGGGTTACGTTGACCCGGCGCTGTTACAGGCCGCCCTGCTACACGATGTGGCCAAAAGTCTGGGCCAGCCGATCATTTACCGAGTGCTGATCGTTCTGTTTGAGGCTTTTTGGCCGGCGGCCCTGGCCCGCTTATCTGCCGTTTCTTCCTCTGCCCATAGTTCGACTGGACCGGTCGCCAACTGGTGGCGACGTCCATTTGTGGTGCATGCCCACCATGCCGCGATTGGGGCAGATTGGGCCAGGAGCGCCGGTTGTGACCCGCTAGTGGTTAGCCTGATTGCCCGCCATCAAGCTAAATTGCCGCCCGAGCCGGTCGACCCAACCGAAAAATTACTGGTCGCTTTGCAGTGGGCTGACAATTTGAATTGAGTCGTATTTGTGTTTCGTATTTCGTGGTGCGTATTGTGAATACGTGACACAAAACACGCAACTCGCAACACGAAACGAACTTACCTCAGCATTAGCACAAATAGCCAGGATACATCAATGAGCAACTACACCATTACCATCGTCGGCGCCGGCGTCATCGGGACCTCCATCGGCCTGGCGCTGAAAAAACAGTCCGAACCATTGCGAGTGGTGGGGCACGATAAAGACCTGACCTACGCCCAGGCCGGAGTCAAAATGGGAGCTTTTGACAAAGCCGAATGGAATCTGGTCAACGCCTGTGAAAAAGCCGACCTGATCATTCTAGCCATCCCACTCAACGGGGTGCGCCCCACTCTGGAGGCCATCGCCCCCTATCTGAAGCGGGGCGTGCTCATCAGCGATACCACGACGACCAAAGCGCCGGTATTGGAGTGGGCCGGCCGGCTCTTGCCTGAACATGCCCACTTTGTGGGCGGCAACCCCATCGTCCGTCCGGCCGGCTCGGGCTACCAGCACGCTGCGGCCGACCTGTTTCAACAGCGCCTCTACTGCCTCACCCCGGCGCCGGCCGCCAGTGAGCAGGCCGTCCAGGTGGCGGTGGGGCTGGTCTCGCTGCTGGGGGCCGAGCCGTTCTTTCTGGACGCGGTTGAACACGATGGCCTGATGGCGGCGGTCAACCAGTTGCCTACCCTGCTCAGCGTGGCCCTGGTCAATACCCTGTCGAGCCAGGGTTCGTGGCGAGAGATGCGCAAACTGGCCGGCGGAGCCTTTGAGCAGCTCTCCCGTGGCGCCAGCGGCGACCCCGACGCTCTCAAAGACGACTTCTTGACCAACCCCGACAACCTGGTCCGTTGGCTGGATGCCTGCCTGACTCAGCTCCAGGAGCTGCGCCAACTTCTCATGGCCGGCCCGGAGTCGAGCGAGCAACTGGCTCAAACGCTGGACAAAGCCGTAGTAGCCCGCCAAAATTGGCTCAAGGATTACCAGGCCGGACGCTTTGTTGACCCTGAGCTGATCTCCCAAAAAATCGAAAGGCCGGGTTTGCTGCGGCAGTTGATCGGAATCAGGCGCAAATGAGGGTCTATGTCTATATGGTTGAGTGCGCCGACCAGACCCTTTACACCGGCTGGACCACCGACGTCGAACGGCGGCTGAAGGACCACAACGCCGGCCGGGGGGCCAAATACACCCGCGAGCGTGGCCCGGTGCGGTTGGTCTATGTTGAGGAAGCGCCGGACCGACGCACGGCCATGCAGCGTGAGCTGGAAATCAAGCGGTTGCGGCGGGGCCAAAAGCTAGAGTTGATCGCGGGAATGGGGATCGTAGAGCGTGAAGCGTGATACGTGAAACGTTCCTCGCTCTTCGCTCCTCGCTTTCCACTCTTCGCTCCTCGCTTTCCGCTCTTCGCTCCTCGCTTTCCGCTCTTCGCCCTTCTCTCCCCTGCCCCTCCGCTCCTCTGCCCCCCTGCTCCCCTGCTCCCTGTTCCTCCTCGCTCTTGCCTTTCTCCTGCGGCTGGAGTAAAATCGGGCCTGTTGAGAGGGAGGCAGTTCTTTGAGCCAAAAGTTTGATCTTTCCAAAAGCCTCGATATCCTTATGCTGGCGCCCACCATGTTCTTTGCCGATTACGGGGCGCACGTCCGCATCCTGGAGGAGAGCCGGGCCTTACAGCAGTTAGGCCATCGGGTCACGATTCTGGCTTATCCCAACGGCCGGGATCTGGAGGGTATCAGGGTGCGGCGCTGCTGGGGCGTGCCGTTCAACTACCGGGTCATCGTTGGCTCCTCCCGCCACAAAATCTACCTCGATGGGCTGCTGGCCGGGCTGGCGCTGTTGCACGTCAGCGGCCACAAGCCCGATATCATCCACGCCCACCTGCACGAAGGCGCCCTGATTGGCTGGGTGTTGAGCAAGCTGACCGGCGCGCCGCTGGTCTTTGATTTTCAGGGCAGCCTGACCGCCGAGATGACCGACCACAACTTTTTGCGGCCCAATAGCCCCTTCTGTAAATCGTTGTACTGGCTGGAAACCCGCCTGGACCGCGCCGCCGATGTGGTCCTGACCAGCTCCGTGCACGCAGCCAACTTGCTGGTCGACAAATTTGGCGTGCCGGCGGCTCGGGTAGATCCGACCCCGGACTGCGTCAATGCCGACACTTTCGACGCCAATCGCTTTTCGGTCGACGAGCGGTTGCAGTTGAAACAGCAGTGGCAAATTCCGCTCGACAAAAAAGTGATCGTCTACCTGGGGGTGCTGACCCCTTATCAGGGCATCGACAAACTGTTGGAGGCCCTGACCCGGCTGCGGCAAAGTCGCGACGACTTTCATCTACTGCTCATGGGTTACCCCGGCATCGTGCGTTACCAGGCCATGGCCGAGAAGTTGGGGTTGGGCAATTGTGTAACCTTCACCAACAAAATCCCCTACGAGCAGGCGCCCCGTTACCTGGCTCTGGGCGATCTGGCCACCGCCCCTAAAATATCCTCTACCGAGGGCAGCGGCAAGATTTTGAACTATATGGCGATGGGCCTGCCCACGGTGGCTTTTAACCTGCCGGTCAGCCGGGAATTTCTGGGCGATGGCGGCATCTACGCCGCCGATATCACCGGCCAGGCGCTGGCTGCGGCCCTCAATCGGGCCCTGGACCTCTCCACGGAGGAGCGAACTCGCCTGGGCCAATATCTGCGCCAGCGGGTCATCCGTAATTACGCCTGGCGTCAAGCGGCGGAGCAGATCGACGCGATTTACCGGGCATTGCTGTCCGGCCAACCTCTGCCCACCCGCAGCTTCCACCGGAAGGTCTACCAACCGTAGTTTAGCCCCCTGTTCTTTCTTGAAAATCTTTTGGTTTATGTTCAGAACAAGTGCTTATTACGTAGGGGCGCAAGGCCTTGCGCCCTTACCATGCATGTGTATTTAACATGAACGAATCCTCTTTTGTAAGCTATCCCACAGTTTCGCGGGCTGAATATAAGTTATATTGTTACTGCATTTGGCGTGAACATTAATCTGCGTCCAATATTCCTGGTTTATAAAAAGTGCACACAGTACGGCTTTCATAATTTTCTAAACTCAGTAGATCCAAATTTAAGGTGTCAGCACGCTTTGCGTCAAATGCGGCTTCGCTCGCTATCTAGGGATACCTCACTCCCTTGAAAATAGCCCTCCCTTGAAAATAGCCCTCACCCCGTCGCTGAGCGACTCCCCTCTCCCAAACCTGTCCTGAGCGAAGCCGAAGGATTGGGAGAGGGGTTGGGGGAGAGGGCCGCTACCTCACCCCCATTTTCATTCATCGTTGCCGTGCCGCAGGCTGGGTCCGTCTCCTCAAAAACTGGATCCACTGAAACTAACATCTAATAATCTGGGAGATTGAGTCACAATGACCAAGAAACGACGTGCACTATCACCATCTAAACGGGACTATCAAAATCGACGATCGAGCCGGCAACCAACCCCGCTCTGGATGTGGGCTTTCGGCGGGGGAGGGCTGGCTCTGCTGCTGGTAGCCGGGTTGTTCTACCTGGGCTATAACAACCCGGCGGCAAACAGCGACGACATCAGCGGCCTGGTCATCAGTCCCGACCCGGGGCGAGATCACTTGGAGGGCGAGATCGTGTATGCGCTTGACGCGCCTCCGGGCGGCCCGCATAACGCCACCTGGCTGAACTGCGGCATTTACGACCAGCCGGTGCGGACGGAGAATGCGGTCCACTCGCTGGAACATGGGGCGGTCTGGCTGGCCTATCAACCTGACCTGCCGGCCGGGCAAGTTGACAGCCTGCGCCAGTTGGTGCGGGATGAGCAGCGGCGGCTGGGCGAGCGACTGATTATCCTGTCTCCCAAACCCGACCTGGCCGATCCTATCGTGGCTACAGCCTGGCGGGCCCAACTCCGTCTGGATGATCCCGCCGATGGGCGGTTGGTTCAGTTCGTCAGGCGCTACCAAAAAGGCCCCTATACTCCCGAACCCGGGGCGGACTGTACCTTTGGGGGGATTGGTGAACCGTTGAGTTAGTTCGAGGAGGAGTTAGATGAAGATTTACCAGTTTTATGTTTTGCTCGGTCTGAGTGTGGCCGCTATGCTGCTGGTGGCCTGCAACTCAGCCACCGGTACTTCAGTTTCTAATCACGAACCGGCTGCGACTCAAGACGTTACCGTTGTTCCAACCACCGCGGTGGTCCAAGCAGGGGCCACCGTGTCCGCTGAACCAACCCGGTCAGAAGCGACGGCGGCGGTTGAAGTTCAAGCCACAACCCCGTTGGCCGACAGGGCAGCTTTGGTGGCGATTGACCCCAGCGGCCAGAGCCTGCAACCCCAGTTGGCTCAAGCCGACATCGATCTGGACGACGTGGTCACGCTGCTGCCGCCCGACGCCATTCGAGCCGTCAATCCTGAGGAAGTGGCCGATATTATGGTTACAGCGGAGGAGGCCAACCAGGCCGGTCTCGATCCCGAAGTGCGGGTGATGGGCGTTAGTATCAACGGCCAGAGCCATGCCTATCCGATCCCCTTCCTGAGCCGGCGCGAGATTGTCAACGCCGAGTTGGGTGGCCGGCTCATTGCCGCCACCTGGTGACCGCTCTGCTACACCGGCATCGTGTATGACCGGCAAGTTACCCCAGCTCAAGCCCTAACCTTTGGTGTGTCCGGGATGCTGTACCGGAACGGCCTGATCATGTTCGACCGTCAAACCAATAGTTTATGGAGCCACATTTTGGGGCAGGCAATTTCGGGCGAGTTCGAAGGCGCCCGGTTGAGCTTCATCCCGGCCCTGCAAACCGATTGGCAGAGCTGGCAGGAACTCCACCCCGATACGTTGGTGGTCAATCCGCGCCTGGTCGGCAGCGATACCTACACCAACTATTACTTGAGCGGCCAGGAGGGCGTGCTGGGCTGGCAGAATCCTGATGAGCGGCTGCTCTCCAAAGAATATGTGATTGGAGTGCGACTGGGCGGCCAGGCCCGGGCCTACCCCTTCTCCGTGTTGAGCCGGCAGCCGGTGGTCAACGATCAACTTGGCGGGGTCGATATCGTCGTCTTCTTCGACCAGACTACTGCCTCCGGCGCGGTTTTCAACCGTCAACTTGCGGACGGCGCCAGTCTGACCTTTGAACCCGGCTCAACCGCTCGCCGGGCGGTTGACATCGACAGCCGGAGCGAGTGGGATATCCTGATCGGCGCGGCGGTCAGCGGGCCGCTGGCCGGCAGCCAACTGACCCAGGTACCCATCACCTACGCCTTCTGGTTCGGCTGGGCCGATTATCACGGCGAGGGTACGGTCTACTCGCCGGAGGAGTAGAATAATAAATGACTTACGATCCTAACCGCGCCCTGGCCGCAGCCTTGTGGAAAATCTATCGCCGCCCCAACCGGCCCGAACCGTGGGCGCATGGGGGTAATTTGCCCTGGCAGGAGCCGGCTTTTTCCGAGCGCATGTTGCGGGAGCATTTGAACGACGTCCACGGCGCGGCCTCCCGCCAGGCCGCCGAGCGCAAACTCCAGCTCGATTGGCTGTGGGAGCGGCTGGAATTGCAGCCGGGGGACCATCTTTTCGATGTGACCTGCGGGCCGGGCCTGTACGCCGTTGAGTTGGCCCGGCGGGGTTGCCGGGTAACCGGACTCGACTTTAGCCCGGCGGCTGTTGCCTATGCCCGCGACCTGGCCCGGAGTGAGGGGGTGGCCGCCCGCTGTGAGTTTGTCGAGCAGGATGTCCGCCAGATTGGGGCCAACTTTCAGGGGGCCGGCTTTGACGCCGCCATTTTCCTTTACGGCCAATTGGCTGTTTTCCCCAAAACCGAGGCCCGGACCCTGCTCAGCCGCATTGCCGAGTCGCTGCGCCCGGGGGGGCGGTTGGCACTGGAGTTGCTCGATCAGGAACGGGTTGACAAAAGCGACAGCAGTTGGTGGTTCACCGACGACACCGGCTTGTGGGGCGACGCCCCGTTTCTACATCTGGGGGAGCGTTGCTGGGATGAGGCGGAAAAAATGTCGCTGGAGCGTTACCATATTGTCCACCTGGAGACGGGCGAGTTGAACGAGATTGTGCTGTGCGACCAGACCTACTCGACCGTAGAGATGAGCCAAATGTTGCAGCAAGCCGGCTTTCGGCAGGTTGAGATTTATCCAGCCTGGGATGGTCTACCGCTGTATGACGCCGCGGAGTGGGTGGTGTATGTGGCGGAGAAGTAGCCTATCCCGCCCTTACCGGCGGATGAGTTCCAACTACGCGAGGCAGATAAAAGCTAAACACACTCCCCTCCCCGGCGACGCCGGTACTCTCAACCCCGACCGAGCCGCCCAATTTGGTCATAATCCGCTGCACAATCGACAGCCCCAGGCCATGTCCTTCGGTTTTAACCTGGCTCATCCGGGAAAAAGGGATGAACAAATTCTTTTGCTCTGCCGGCGTCAGGCCATCGCCGTTATCTTTAACCCAAAATTGGACCTGCTCGTCCTGCACGGTTGCCCCCAGTTCAACCCGGGGTGGGCGGCCACCATATTTGAGAGCATTACTGAGATAGTTGGTCCAGACCTCCTCGATCCACGGGCCATAGCCCCAGGCTTTGGGCCAGGTCGACGCCTCCGGCACAATGATATCGGCCTCATATTCCCTGAGCAAAAAACCCAGGCGGTTCTGCACTTCTTCGATAATCTCGGCCATATTCAGCGGTTCCGGCCTTACCTCTTCTTTACGGATGCTGGCCAGCAGCATTAACTCGTCGATGATGTTGCTCATCTTATAGCCGTTCCAGGTGATATTGTCCAGATATTGCTCCAACTCGGCTGGGGTTAATTTATCCCGATATTTTTTCAAAAACTGGCCATAACTAACAGTCACCCCGACCGGATTTTTAAGGTCGTGGGCCACGGTGTGGGCAAAGGCATCCAGTTCTCGGATCAGCCGCTCCTTCTCAACAATCTCGGCCTGGAGACGAACGTTTTGCTCGGCCAGGGCCAGTTGCAAGCTCTGGATGGTCAGGTGCGTTTTGACCCGCACCAACACCTCTTCGGACTGAAGCGGTTTGGTGACGTAATCCACCGCGCCCAGAGCAAAGCCGCGGACTTTGTGGACGGTGTTGGTTTGATCGGTGATAAAGATGAGGGGAATATTCCGGGTGGCTTCTCTGGCTTTCAGCCGGCGGCAGGTTTCAAAGCCGTCGATGCCGGGCAGCTTGACATCCAGCAGGATGATGTCGGGTTTGACATACTCCAGCATAGCCAGGGCGTTTTCGCCGTCGTTGACCCCCATCACCCGGTAGCCAAAGCCCTTGAGGTAATCAAACAACAAATCCAATTTGCTGCTGGGGGGCGCCACGATCAAGATGACAATATATTCCAGGGATTTCGGCCCTATCAAACTATTGGGGTGGCTCTGTTGCGTTGGCTCAACCGGTCCCGATCCATCAAGATATTGCTGCTCCATTTTCAATCTTACTCCATTGCTTACCCGGTGACCTGACGGCGGCGCCCGAGCCGGTGCAGTCGTTGCGCGACGGCGACTGAGGCTGCGGCCCGATAAGGTGGAACTTAGGGCTTGAGTATGCTACAGATTATACATCTCGTCAATTGAGTTTAATTAATCATTAATCTCTTTGCGGTAATATTAAGAATTAGTTGCCGTAACGATTTGTGAAAAATAGAACGATATGACCAAAATCATTCGAGGTTGCTGATGATTAGTGACATTTGTTATAAGTAAGGCAGGATGATTGTCACTTAACAAGGTTGGCCGATCAGTCTATAATAATATGATAGTAACTACTCAGCCAGCGTGACTGAGTCGCTTTTGCAGGGCTTTCAGCCGAAATGTCCGCCTATGTCCCCTTCGGGCAAAAGTAGCCCGTCTACGCAGGTGGATGATTGGCTTTAGCCCAGTAGGAGCGGTTTCAACCGCTTAAGACTGTGATGAGGGGGGAATCCAAATGCACAAGTTAATCCGCCAACCCAAGTATGATCTGAACGATCGACCGTTTATGATCATCTGGGAAACCACCAACGCTTGCGACCTGGCCTGCCGCCACTGCCGGGCCGAGGCCATTCCTGAAAATGATCCGTTGTCGCTGAGCTTTGAGGAGGCCAAACGCCTGTTGGAACAGGTGGAAAGCTTTGGCCGGCCGCGACCTATCTTCATCTTTACCGGTGGCGACCCGTTCAAACGCAAGGACCTGTTCGATTTGCTGGCTTACGGCAATGAGTTGGGGCTGGCCATGGCCGTGTCGCCCTCCGGTACGCCGCTGCTCAACGAGGCGAATCTGCGCCGGGTCAAAGAGAATGGGGCCAAGGCCATCTCACTTAGTATCGATGGCTCTACCCCGGAGCGTCACGACGACTTTCGCCAGGTGCCCGGCTCTTTTGCCCTGACAACCAACGGCTGGCAAACCGCCCAGCGGATCGGTTTGAAGTTGCAGCTCAATACCACTGTCACCCGTTACAATCTGGAGGATTTGCCGGAGATTTTCCGCCTGGTGCTGGCATACGGGGCCATGACCTGGAGTCTTTTCTTTCTGGTGCCGACCGGCCGGGGCAAAGCCGAGGATGAAATCTCCCCGGCCGAGTATGAGGCAGTGATGCATTTCCTGTACGACTGTTCCAAATATATCAGCGCCAAAACCACCGAGGGTCACCATTACAAGCGGGTGGTCTTGCAGCGGGCCATTCTGGATGAGAAAGGGCTGAAGGTTGAGGATTATTTTGACCTGCACCCGATCTATTTCGAGTTGCGGGCGGCCCTGGAAAAAATAGTGGCCGAACATGGGGTGGAACCCAAAGAGACCATCCACCGCACCCCCATGCACATCAATGCCGGCAACGGCTTTGTGTTTGTGTCGCGGCGCGGTGAGGTTTTCCCCAGCGGCTTTATGCCGGTCAGCGTGGGCAACGTGCGGGAAAAATCCCTGGTTGAGATCTACCGGGAAGCCCCGCTTTTCAATGCCTTGCGCGACCCCGGCCAATACGAGGGTCGCTGCGGCCTGTGCGAGTTTGTAGGCGTTTGTGGCGGCTCTCGCTCGCGGGCCTACGCTCTCACCGGTGACCCCCTGGCCGAGGAACCGTTCTGCACCTATGAGCCAGGCTCATTTCCGTTTCAAGCCGAATTGGAGGTTCGCTTGAACGAACAGCCCGCTCCGGCTATGGCGGCCTGAGATCGCCTGCCGTTTGAGCAGGAACTCGGTTGACCCCGGCTCTAGCCGGTGTTATAATCTCTGCGGGTTTTTTATTAAGCTCCAAATCCAAGTTCGAAATCCATTTGGGAAAGGATCAATTTTATGGCTCAATCAACCACTGTCCCGTCTGTGCAAGTAGCCGGCCGGGCGGCCAACAAAAAGACCAAATTTGTTGTCGGCGGCGTGGTCATTGCTCTGGCTATTGTCTATCTGATCTACAACGGCATTCAAAGTAGCGCCGCTTACTTTTTGACCGTCGACGAGCTGTATGCCAAAGGTCCGGCGATTGAGAATCGGACGGTACGGGTGTCCGGTCAGGTTGATGCGAACACAATTGATTTCAACAATCGTGATTTGATCCTTAAATTTGATGTAACCAGCGCCACCGGCGAGCGTCTGCCGGTTGTCTTCAACGGCCCCAAGCCCGACCAGATGCGCGAGGGAGCTGAAGCAATTTTAGAGGGCAAATACGATGGGCAACTATTCACGGCCCAATCGCTCATGCTCAAATGTCCCAGCCGCTACGAAGAGGGCACGATTGAGGAAGTTCAGGTGGAAGCGGTCAGGTAGTTAGTTAGTTAGTTGGTTGGTTAGTTAGTGGGTTGTAGTTAAGTTCGATTCACACCTCAGGGGGGAATTATGCCGCATGTTGGATACGTAGCCATTACCCTGGCCTTTGTTTTGGCCCTTTACGCCGCTGTTATCGCCGTGGTTGGGGCGCAGCGGCGGGTGCCGGAGCTGGTGGTCAGCGCCCGCAACGCCGCCTTTGGGGTGACCGGTTTCCTCACCCTGGCCATCATCATCATCGAATATCTCCTGATTACCGGCCATTATCAAACCAAATATGTGTACGAAGTCAGCAACCGGGCGGCGCCGCTGTTTTACCGGGTAACGGCGCTGTGGGGCGGCCAGGATGGCTCGCTGCTGTTCTGGTCGTGGCTGATGTCAATTTTTGCGGCTTTGGTCCTGATCAGAAAGTGGGGCTCGATGCGGCTGATGATGCCCTACGTGATTATGGTGACCCAGGTGACGGTGGCTTTCTTTATCGGCCTGGTTGTCTTTGTGGCCAACCCTTTTCAACAACTGCCTGTCTTTCCTGCCGATGGCACCGGCCTTAATCCGCTGCTGCGCCATTTTGGCATGATCATTCATCCACCGGTGCTCTACATCGGTTTCGTCTCTTTTGTCGTTCCCTATGCCTTTGCCATTGCCGCCCTGATCACCCGCCAAACCGGCGACTTGTGGATCCGCACCACCCGCCGTTGGACGTTGACTGCCTGGCTGTTCCTCAGCCTGGGCTTGCTGTTGGGCGGTTGGTGGGCCTACGATGTGTTGGGTTGGGGCGGCTACTGGGGTTGGGACCCGGTTGAAAATGCCTCGCTCATTCCCTGGCTGGTTGGCACGCCGTTCCTGCACTCGGTGATGATGCAGGAGAACCGGGGCATGCTCAAACGCTGGAACATGGCCTTGATTATTCTGACCTTCTCCCTGGTCATCGAAGGGACGTTTCTAACCCGTTCGGGGGTAATTTCGTCGGTCCACAGTTTTGCCCAAAGCGCCATTGGCCCGCTCTTCCTGGGTTTCATCGGGCTGATGTTTGTAGGCTCCTTTTATCTCTTTGTGACTCGCTGGAACGATCTCCACTCGGAGAATGAGCTTGACTCCTGGTTCTCACGGGAGTCGATGTTCCTGTTGAACAACCTGATCTTCATTGGCCTGGCCGTTGTGGTCTGGTGGGGCACGCATTTCCCCCTCTTTTCCGAAGCCATTGTCGGTGAGAAGATCGTGGTCGGGCCGCCCTTCTTTGAGAAGTCGACCGCGCCGCTGTGGGCAGCCCTAATTGTGTTAATGGGGGTAGCGCCGCTGGTGCCCTGGCGGCAGGCCACGCTGAAGAGAATTGGCGACTCGCTGCTGTGGCCGGCGGCCTTTGGCTTAGCTGTGATTGCCCTGCTCTATTTTGGGGTTGGCATCCAGGTATTTGGGGCGTTGTTGGGTTTTGGTTTTTGCGCCTTTACCCTGGCGGCCACGCTGATTGAATATTGGCGGGGGGTGAGCGCCCGCCGCCGCAGCCGCGGCGAAAGCTATCCGGTGGCCCTCTGGCGACTGGTTGGCCGGAATCATCGCCGCTATGGCGGTTACTTGATCCATATGGGCGTGATTCTGGTGGCTATCGGCGTGGTTGGCAGCCGTTACTACCAGGTGGAAACCCAGCGCAACCTGGCCATCGGTGAGAGTATGGCCATCTCCAGCGATGTTATCGGCGCGTATGAGCTGACTTATCACGGTTTGCGCGACGGCGCCAGCCCAGACGACCGCATCATCACCGAAGCCGTGCTCAGCGTTACCTACAATGGCCGGCCGGCCGGTTCGCTCATCCCCACGCGGGAATACTTTGTGGTGCAGCAGCAGCCGATGACCATTCCCGACAAGCGCAGCACCCTGGCCGACGATTTGTACGTCATTCTGGCCGGTTGGGAAGGGACGGGCGAGACGGCCACCTTCAAGGCTTACATCAATCCGCTGGTCAACTGGTTGTGGATTGGCGGCTTTGTCTTCATCCTGGGCACAATTGTGGCCGCCTGGCCCACGCCCAAGGAACGGCGCGAAGAGGTCACCGTCCAGGCCAGAGCGCCGGGCGCGGCCGCGCCGGCCAAGTAAGGTGTGACATTGCAGGAATTAGGGCGAGTTGACATTTCGGCTTTCATGTCATTAGTATGATAAAGCGACTGATATACAATAGGTTGTGAACCTGGCAGATCGATTGTCATCGACGAGCGCAGCCAGGAGAAATCCCTAAAACGGTGTCTTGCAAGCAACCTTGTCGGGGATTTCTCGCTCCTGTCGTCGCTCGAAATGACATATGCCAGGATGATATTGGCAAATGTCAACAGAACCTAATAGAAAGATAAAGTTAAGCAATGGTAAAACTATTTAGAATATTGTTTTTGACAGCTGTTACGCTCATTTTTTTAACCGTGACCGGCCCGACCCTGGCCCAGAACCCCCAACCTGATTACGACCGGATCAACGATATTGCCGAACAGCTCAACTGCCCCACCTGCACCGGTATCAATCTGGCCGACTGCCGCACCCTGACTTGCGAGCAGTGGCGCGAGAAAATCGGCGATCTGGTAGACGAAGGTTATTCCAAGGAGGAAGTACTGGACTACTTTGCCACTCGCTATGGCACCCAGGTGCTGCTGGAACCGCCCCGGAGCGGCTTCACCTTGATCCTGTGGCTCTTACCCGTGTTGGCGTTGCTGGCCGGAGGAGGCTGGTTGTTTTATACGATGCGAAAGTGGGCCAGCCAGCCAGCGGCTCCGGTTGAGGTCGAGTCAGCAGAGGATACGGCGCCCCGGACCTCGCCGGATACTGCCCCCGCCCCACCCGACGCTTATCTGAGTCAGGTTGAAAAAGATTTAGGACTGAAATAAGAAGAGGTACGCCGTGGAACAAACTATCTCCCAAGCCAAGCCAAAGCGATCGACCGCCGGCCAGACAATCATTCTGGTGGTGGGGTTGGTGCTGCTATTGGGGCTGGTGGCCGTGATGGCCGTCAACCTGCAAAAGGTTGAGTCAACCGACTTGCAAGGACGAAAAGCGCCTGAATTTAGCCTGCCCTTGTTTGACCAGTTTGACCAGGCTGAAATTGCCCTGGCCGATTTGCGCGGCCAGGTGGTCGTGGTCAACTTTTGGGCCAGTTGGTGCGTGGAATGTTATAAGGAAGCCGAACTGCTGGAGCAGGCCTGGCAGGATTATAAGAATCGGGGCGTGATGTTCATCGGCGTTGATTACCTGGACACTGACACCGCCGGGCTGGCCTATATGGAAAAATATGGTATCACCTATCCCTCCGGCCCCGATATCGGCGATAAGATTTCCCGGGCTTACGCCATCACCGGGGTGCCGGAAACTTTTTTCATCGACCAGGCCGGCAATATCGTCCACGTTCAAATCGGGCCGATCGGCCGAGCCGAACTATACGCTCTGTTAGACAAATTGGTTGCCCAACAACCTGTTCAGGAAAGTTAAGTCAATGGACCACCTAACGCTAATCCTTAGCCTGGCCCTGGGCGCCGGCGCACTGGCCCTCATTGCCTACCCTCTGTGGCAGCAGACTCGGCCTGACGCCCTGTTTTGGGTCAATCGTTCCGGTCAAACCCTGGCCGAGTATCAGGCCCGTTACCAGGCCGCTCTGGACTCCATTAAAGATCTGATGTTCGACTTTGAAATGGGCAAGGTTTCAGCCGAAGATTACGAACTCCTGTTACACAAAACCAAGCTGGAGGCCGCTCAAATCCGCCAGCAGATCGACCGGCTGAGCCAGAGCCAGCTTTCGTTGATCGATCCGGCCCTGGATGCTGAAATCGAGACGCTGGTCAGGCAAGTCAGGACTGCTCAACCCAACGGCCACGAAGCCCTGTTGCCAGAGATTGAGGTTGAAATCGAGTCGCTCAAACAGTTGTCCATTGACCACCCCCGCGGCGGTCTGGCCTGTCCCACTTGCGGGAAACCCCACCGGCCTGACGACGCCTTCTGTACCGGTTGTGGCCAGGCGCTCCCGCAGCTTGAAGCCGGCTGCCCGGAGTGCGGCGCGCCTCACCAGCCCAACGACGCCTTCTGCGCCAAATGCGGCGCCCCGTTGACGGAGGATGTCCCCGCCTGAAAACAAACAGCGACTGGCGAAAGACAGACAACCTATGGTAAAAGAGAAATTACTGTTTCGGATTCCTGCACTTCTGGCGGCTCTTGTTTTAATTATCGCCGGCTTAAGCCTGTTGGCGCTTCCAGACGCGTCCCTTGCCGCGCCGCCGGCCCAGTCGCCCGATGGCCGACCCTCTGTCTCGGGCGGGCGGGCTTTGTGGGCCGCCAATTGCCAGCCCTGTCACGGCCCCACCGGCCGGGGTGATGGCCCGACCGCGGCCTCCATCCCGAATCCTCTGCCGGATTTGTCCGATCCACAGCTTGGCCACACGACCACACCCCAAGCCAACTTTGACGTAATCAAAAACGGGCGCATGGACAGGATGATGCCGCCCTGGGGCAACCGTCTGAGTGACGCCCAGATTTGGGACACGGCCGCCTATGTCTGGAGCCTCAGCACTACCCCCCAAAATATCGCCGCCGGCGAAACCATTTATGCCGAAAAGTGCGCCGCCTGTCACGGTCAGAGCGGGACCGGCGACGGGGTCGACGCACCGGCCCAAATTGCCGATTTCACCAACCAAGCCATCATGTTTCAGCGCAGCCAGGCCAACTTGCAGGCCAGCTTCCGGGCCGGCGAGCAGCACGCCCCGCTCAACGACCTGACCGAGGCGGAGCTGTGGCAGGCCCTCGATTACATCCGCACCTTCTCATTCGACCTGACCCTGCCCAAGAGCGACGGCGTCTTGACCGGGCAGGTCATCAACGCCACCACCAACCAGCCGGTTGGCAATATCGCCGTTACCCTCCACGGTTTCCAGAACAATGCCGAGCTCACGACTCTGACCACCCAGGCCGATGGCGAGGGTCGATTCCGCTTTGAAAATCTGTCTACCGAACATTCCATCCTTTATCTGGTGGAAGGTACTTACGAGAATGTCGTTTACGTGACCAACCAGCCCGGTATCTTTGTCCCGGACAGCACCGAAACCAGCCTCGATCTGCAGGTCTACGAGCCGACGACCGATGGTCAGGCCGTCAAGATCACCCAATTGCACTACCTGCTGTCATTTTCGCCTCAAGCCGTGAACGCCGTCCAAATCTTTGTGGTCGGCAACGACAGCGACCGCACCTACGTGGGCCAGAATGGTCAGACTTTTCCCGTGCCCGTGCCCGCTGGCGCGGCGGCTGTCCGCTTTGAGAATGACCCGGCTGGCCGCCGTTACCTCAAGACCGAGACCGGTTATGTCGACACCGAGCCGATTGTGCCCGGCCCGGAGGGTTCGTCGATCATCGCCAGCTATGATATCCCCTACACCGGCGACTCGGTTCAAATTGAGCTGCCGTTGCCGGCCGACACGGCCGCCCTGAACGTGCTGATGAGCAACCAGGGCGCCAACTTGAGCAGCCCGCAAGTTCAGTTTGTCGAAAACCGGCAGATGCAGGGCAACGAATTCGCCATCTTCAACGGGGGTCGTCTGGCCAAAGGCGACACACTGACCTTGCAGCTAACCGGCCTGAACGACCTTGAGTTTAACACCAGGCCGGCGATGCCCGGCGCGACTGTGGCCGCCCCGCCGGTTGACCAGGCGTTGTGGCGTTGGGTCATCGTGGCTCTGGGCGGGCTGGCAATCGTGGGCGTAGCCGTGGCCTATCCTTTGATGCGGCTCCAACTGACCCACCACACCGACCTGTATGACCCCGATCCGGAGTTCCACCGCCAGAAGCTGTTGCTGATCCTGGCTCGCCTGGATGAGGTATTTGAAGCCGGTGAACTCGACGAGCAAGTGTATCGCCAGGCTCGGGCCAGGTATAAAGCTGAGTTGGTTGAGGTAATGGAGTAATAACTCAGACCACTATGATTGAAGTTCGTAAACTCGTCAAAACTTTCGGCCAGCGGGTGGTGCTGCGCGGGCTAGACCTGACCATCGACGAGGGCGACTTTGTGACCCTGATGGGGGCCAACGGCGCCGGTAAGACCACCCTGCTGCACCTTGTGGCCAATTTGAGCAAACCGACCGCCGGTGACATCTTCATCAACGGCTACCGCCTGGCCGACGCCGCCAGCCAACTGCGCCGCTTCATCGGCCTGGTCTCCCACAAAACCCTGCTCTACGACGACCTGACCGGTGACCAGAATCTCCGCTTTTACGCCCGCCTGTACGACCTGCCCGACGCCTCCGAGCGGATCGAGACGGTATTGCAGCAGGTCGGCCTGTGGGGGCGGCAGCACGACCCGGTGCGGACCTATTCGCGGGGGATGCAGCAGCGCCTGGCCATTGCCCGGGCCATCTTGCACAACCCCCCCATTTTGCTGCTGGATGAGCCGGATACCGGCCTCGACCAGCACGCCTCGGATAGGCTGGGCAGTTTGCTGGGCGCGGTTGGGATCAGCCAGCGGACTATTTTGATGACCACCCACAATCTGGAACGGGGGCTGTCGCTCGGCAATCGGGTGGTGATCCTGGCCAACGGCAAAATTGCCTACGACGTGAAGCGGGCCGAGGTTGACTTTGACGAGCTGCGGGCGCAATATTTCCGGTACGTCAACTGATGACCGAACAGATCAAACGGCTAACTGAGTCCAGTCCAACCTCGACGACCGCCAACGGGGGCTTTAGCAGCTATCTGCGTAAAATTCTGGCCATCGTCGCTAAAGACGTTGCCACCGAGCTGCGCACCAAAGAGATGGTCAGCGCCATGTTCGTCTTTTCTCTGCTGGTCATCTTGATTTTCAATTTTGCCTTTGACCTGCGGGCGGAGAATCAGCAGGCCGTTGCTCCCGGGGTGTTGTGGGTGGCCATTGCCTTTGCCGGGATGTTGGGCTTGAACCGGAGCTTTGTGCTGGAGCGCGATCGAGGGGTGCTGGATGGCCTCTTACTGGCCCCCATTGACCGCAGCGCCATCTATTTTGGCAAGATGATCGGCAATGTCCTGTTCATCAGCGTGGTCGAGATCATCGTGCTGCCGGTTTTTATGATCTTGTTCAACCAGCCGGTCGCGGTCCTGCCCTGGCTGGTCGGCGTGGTCATCCTGGGCACCATTGGTTTTGCCAGCGTGGGCACGCTTTTCTCGGCGATGGCCGTCCACACCCGGGCCCGCGAGGTGCTGCTGCCGATTATGCTCTTTCCGGTGGTGGTGCCGGTAATGCTGGCGGCGGTGCGGTTGACCGCCGCCATTTTAGACCGGACCCCCTTTGAAGATGTTAGCCATTGGTTGACCCTGCTGGTCGTTGTTGACGCCATTTTTATCGCGGCCTCGTTTATGCTGTTTGAATACGTGGTGGAGGAGTAACATATGGCAACCCAAACCCAAACTGCGGTCTCGCAGCGTGAGCAAGCAACCCCCAAACGCGGCGGCTTCACTTATGGCCATAGCCTGACGATTGCCAGTGGGGTCTTGATGCTGGCCGCCCTGTATCTGGCCCTGGTCTGGGCCCCGGATGCAGCCAATCTGACCGCCCCGGCTGAACGGGCCGCCCAGCGCATCTTCTACTTTCACGTGCCGTCGGCCTGGATCGGCTTCCTGGCTTTTGTGGTCTCGGCCATCGCCTCACTGCTGTATCTGATCACGCGCCGGCAAAAGTGGGATATCTGGGCGCTGTCGTCGGTGGAGATTGGGGTGGCCTTCTTTGCGATGGTGATGTTGAGCGGTCCCATCTGGGCCAAGCCGACCTGGAACGTCTGGTGGACCTGGGACCCGCGTCTGACCATTTCAACCATAAGCTGGCTGCTTTACATCGGTTATTTGATGCTGCGGGGCGCTGTGGACAATCCGGATCGACAGGCTCGCTTTGCCGCGGTCTATGCCCTCATTGCGGCCATGTCGGTGCCGATCAACTGGGTCGCCATTCGCTGGTGGCGCACCATTCACCCGGCGGTGGTCCTGCCGGGCAACAACTCGAGTGCTCAGGGCGGCTTTGGCATGTCGGCCGACATTCAGACCACGCTGATCTTTTGTGTTTTTGCTTTTACCGTGTTTTATATTGCTCTGATGGTCCATCGGATCAAACTGGAGAATTTGAAGCGACGGGTCGAGACGCTGAAGCAGCAGCTTCTGTATCGGTGAACCCGTTTGGCCAGAAATAGGAGCGACAAATTATGGGAGATCTGAGCTTTTTGGCGGCAGGTTACGCCGTATTTTGGATTGTGACTTTTGTCTTCGTCTATATGCTGGTCAGTCGCCAGCGCAATCTGGAAAAAGAAGTGCAGTTGCTGGAACAGTTCGTTCGGACGGAGACAGAACAGGAGTAAGCGCGTCCGGCTACTCCGCCAGCGCTTCAAGGTAACGTTTCCCCGGATTGGCGAGCCAATTTTCGGTAAGAAATACGTTAGACTTGCCTGTTACGCTAACGCTGAACAACTCGATTAATGTGTATGACAGCTTACAGCGCGCGATGCTGGGGTCAACTATAATTGAGGTAGGTTGGCAGCGACAATTTCTTCCGACAACGTCAAACGTTACCAGCAAGGAGATGACAATGGGTCTTGAAAATATCACCCTGGCTGCGGCTTTTCTGGCCGGTTTGCTCTCGTTCATTTCGCCGTGTGTGTTGCCGTTGATACCGGTTTATTTGGGCTATCTGAGCGGCTCAACCATTGTGGGGGATCAACCGCCCCCGCGCCAGTTGGTTTTTACCCACGCCCTCCTGTTTGTGTTTGGTTTTACTTTTGTCTTTGTGGTTCTTTTCGGCCTGCCGGCCGGTTTCTTAGGCGGCGCGCTGGGAAAATTTTCCGAATATCTGGTCTGGGTTGGCGGCCTGCTCCTGATTGTGTTTGGCTTGCATACTATGGGCCTGATTACCATTCCCATCTTCAACATGCAGAAACGGTTGGAGTACGGTCACGACCAGGCGCCCAGCTATGCCCGCAGCGCCATTATCGGCATGACCTTTGCCGCCGGCTGGACGCCTTGCATCGGGCCGTTATTGGGGGCAATTTTGACCCTGGCGATCCAGGGGCAGAATATCGGCCTGTCGATGTTCTACCTCTTCGTCTACTCGATGGGGCTGGCCATCCCTTTCCTGATCACCGCCTGGATGCTGACCACTGCCACCAGCCGGCTAAAGCTGCTCAACCGGCATATGCAGCTCATCGAGCGAGTTAGCGGCGCCTTTATCGTCATCATTGGAGTGCTGCTGTTGAGCGGGACCTTTACCGTGCTGAATACGTTCTTCAATCGCTTCGTCCCGGAATGGCTGTTGACCTATATTTAAGGATCTTGCTGGCGAAAACTCGAAACAGGCCGGAGAAGTAGGCAAGCTCCGGCCTTTGCTATATAATGGCAGGTATGAAGAAAGTCATCTTTTATACTAAACTAAACTGTCACCTCTGCCTGGATGCATATCGCTTGCTTCTGGAAGTGGCTTGTGACACGCCCTTAGAGATCGACGTGGTTGACATTACCCACAGTCACAACGCCGATTGCCGGACTCTCTATGCTGCACGTATCCCCGTAGTCAAACTTCCCGAAGCCGAAACCGACCTCGGCTGGCCCTTCACCCTGGCCGGACTCAAAGCCTATCTCGGCGTTTGATCCCCTTCAAAATCCCTCCGTAACTTCTTCACAATTTCTACACATTGTTCTGCTAAATTAAAGCTGTAATTTCCAAAAAGTTGATGACTAATATCCAGACAAGCTAAAGGAGTTCTAACTATGATTAAGAGAGTGATTATCGCCGCATTGATTTTGGTTTTAGTAGGGGCGGTGGGCGTTGGCGCTTACGACGCCTACCAGGGCAATAGCAGCCTCGATTTAGGCGTGGATGATTTGTTTGGCTCCAGCCAGGCTCAAGGAAGAGGGCCAAGCCAGGGACAGAGTCGTGGTCAGGGGCAAGGTGAGGGTCCGGGACAGGGTCGTGGTCACGGGCAGGGCCAAGGACAGGGTGGTGGTCAAGGTCAAGGCAGTCAAGGCCGGGGGCAAGGACAGGGCCAGGGTAATGCCTCCGGCCAGCCCCAGGCCGCCCAGCATGACTGGATGACGCTGGCGGGTGAAGTCGTTGCAGCCAATGAGCAGAGCTTAACGGTGTCAACCGCCGCGATGGGCCAATTAACGGTGCAGTTAGGACCGCCCGGCTTCGCCAGCCAGCAGGGGCTAAGGTTTAACCCCGGCGATGCGGTGACGCTGATCGGCTTTAGCGGTGAGAACGGTATGTTCCAGGCCGGTCAGATCACCAACGATACCAGCGGGCAAATGTTGCTGCTGCGAGACCCCAACGGACGCCCGCTCTGGGCCGGGCGCGGTCAAGGCGGCGGTGGCGGCGCCGGTCAGGGCCAGGGCCAATCATTCTAACTTTGAGGCAACCCGAATCTCCTAATCCCCGCCTAGAATAGCTAAAAGACTTTTCTGGACGTTCATTAGTAATGTACCATCTGAGGAGAAACCGATGTCAGAAGCACAAACCGGCGCTCACAACTCCCCGAACTTGCTCCAACGTATCTGGGGCTCCATCTTCCGCACTCCTCTTGCCCCCGCCAGCGACCGCGAGCGCAAGTTGATGGTCCTCGACAGCTTGATTTTGCACCTGCATCCCAGCACTGTGCCGGAGTCGACCCTCCGCCTCAGCCTGACCTGGGGGCTGGGCGGGATGGCCGCGGTGCTGATGATGATTCTGCTGGTTACGGGCGTGATGTTGATGTTTACCTACACCCCCTCGCCGGCTCAGGCTTATAATGATATTCTCCAGTTGCAAACGAATGTTTGGTTTGGGCAACTGGTCCGCAACCTGCACCACTGGAGCGGCAACGCTATGATTGTGGTCGTCTTTCTACACATGCTGCGGGTCTTCTTCACCGGCGGTTTTCGGGAACCCCGCCAATTCAACTGGATTTTGGGGCTGATCTTGCTGTTGCTGACCGTAGGCGCCAACTTCACCGGTTACCTGCTTCCGTGGGACCAGTTGGCCTATTGGGCGATTACGGTCGGCACCGGCCTGGTTGAGTACATTCCCCTCGTCGGTAAATGGATTCAAACGGTCATTTTGGGCGGGCCGGAAGTGGGCGCGGCGACCTTGCTCAACTTCTATGGCCTGCACATTGCCCTCATTCCCATTGGCCTGCTGGCGATTATGTCTTTTCATTTCTGGCGGGTACGTAAGGATGGCGGCGTGGTCATCCCGCGGGCCCCGGGAGAAGAGGTTGAGCGCAAAATCACGCGCGTCGTGACCATCCCGCATCTGGTAGTGCGTGAGTTGGTGGTCACCGTGGTGCTGATCGCCCTTTTGCTGCTCTGGGCTATGTGGGTCAATGCGCCGTTGGAGGAGCTGGCCAATCCCGACCAGAGTCCCAACCCGGCCAAAGCGCCCTGGTATTTTATGGGTATTCAGGAACTGCTGCTGCATTTCCACCCGCTAGTGGCCTCGCTGGTAATCCCCACCCTGGCTTTGGCTGCCCTGGTGATTTTGCCATATCTCGACGCCGACTTGGATAGCGTCGGCGTCTGGTTTCGCTCTGACAAAGGCCGCCGGATGGGGCTGGTCGCTGCCGGAGTCGCTCTGGCGCTTACTCCACTCCTGGTTATCGCCGACGAATATCTCATCGACTTTGCCGGTTGGCTGCCCAGCCTGCCGACCCTGATCAGTAATGGGCTGGTCCCGCTGGCGTTGCTGGTTCTGCTGGTGATCGGTTTTTATGACGGGCTGAAAAAATTGTTCCGGGCCACAAACTGCGAGACCATTCAGGCGACGTTCATCTTGCTGCTGGTGGCCTTCATCATGCTGATGGTGGTGGGCATCTGGTTCAGAGGGCCGGGCATGGCTCTGATGTGGCCCTGGGATGTCGCCGCGGCCGTAACCGGACATTGATTTCCCTGAGAGGAGCTAACCCATGAGTGCAACCCAACCTGACCTCACCCCTGAGTCCGAACCAACCCGCCGCGACTTCTTGAAGCTGGCCTGGATTGGCCTGGGGGCGCTGGCCCTGGCTGAGGCCGGGCTGATGGCTGTGGCCTTTTCGCTGCCGCGGGTAGCCGAGGGGGAATTTGGCAGTGTGGTCACTGCCGGGCCGGTGGCTGATTTTCCACCCAACTCCGTGACCCCCTTCACCCAGTCCCGTTTTTACCTGTCCCGGCTGGAAGATGGCGGTTTTCTGGCGCTGTACCGCAAATGCACCCACCTGGGCTGCAGCGTGCCCTGGGAAGCGCCGGGGAGGCAATTTCTGTGTCCCTGCCACGCCTCTGCCTTTGACGCCCGCGGCGACGTGCTAAACCCGCCGGCCCCGCGAGCGCTCGACCTCTTTCCGGTCATCATCGAGGACGGCCTGGTCAAGGTGGATACCGGCACGGTCATCCAGCGTGACAAATTCGATCCAACCCAGGTGGTTTATGCGTGAATGAGCGAATGGCGAATGGCGAATGGCAAATCGTAAATCGCAAATAGGTTATTCAGGGTGGTTTCGTTATTCGCAAATTCACTATTCGCAAATTCGCCATTCGCAAATTCGCTATTCGCTATTCGCTATTCGCTATTCGCTATTCGCTTCTTCTCCTGGAGGAGTAGCCTTATGAGAAAATGGACAATCGTTGGTTTCATCGCCACAGCAGTGATCACCGCCCTCCTGCCCATCTACGCTTTCAACGAGGCCGGCCGGATGGCCAGGGCTGAAACGGAGTTGTTGGCCGAGTCAATCGAGCAAGGACAGCTCCTCTACGCCCAAAATTGCGTCGTCTGCCATGGGCCTGCCGGCCAGGGCATCAGTACCTATCCCGGTCTGGACAATGACGGCGTCCGCACGATGGATTATGACGCCATTTTTAAGGTCATCGAGCGGGGGCGCTATAACACTGCTATGGCTGCCTGGGGCGTTAAAGAGGGAGGCGTGCTCAACGATATGCAGATCGACCAGTTGATTGCCACGATCCAGCACGGTGACTGGACCGCTACAGCCCGCACGGTCGAACAGCTGGGGTTGACGCCGCCCACCGTGATTAGCATTGAAATTTCCGACGAGCTGCTGGCCGGGCTGGCCGCTTTGCCTCACGGTGAGCTGCTGGCCGGCGCCCTGCCCATCTACGCGGCCAACTGTGCCGGCTGTCACGGCGCCGAAGGCGAAGGCAGCAGCGTGGCCCCGGCGCTCAACAGGGCCGACCTGCGCCAGCAGAAAACGGACGCCGACCTGACGCGGATCATCGCCAACGGCGTTTCCGGTACGCTGATGGCCGGCTGGAGCCAGGCCCTGACCGAACCGGACATCGACCATCTGGTCGGCCTGATTCGTTACTGGCCTGAGATTCCGTCCGGCTTGATCCCGCAGCCGGAACTGCCGCCCATCGCCAGCACCGACGCCGAGGTGATCGCGGCCGGCCAGAAACTCTTCCGCGTTGCCTGCAGCAACTGTCACGGTAGTGACGGGCAAGGGACCCGGATGGCCCCGGCCCTGAATACCCAAAATTTCCTCACCCAGACCAATGATCAGGCCATCAAAGCGATCATCTCGCAGGGTGTGCCCGACACTCGGATGCCGGCCTGGGGCGGTCGCTTAAGCGATGCCCAACTCAATGCCCTGGTCAGCTATATCCGGTCGTGGGAACCAACTGCGCCGGCCGTGGCCGAACCTACCCGGCAGGGTACGGGACAGGGTCAAGGTCTGGGACCGCCCTGGCTGCGAGGCAACTGATAAAATTAGAAATTAACGATGAGAAATGAGAGAGTTTGTCCAATCTCCAATTCCTGATTTTCGGAGGTGTACCCATGTTTGGCAAAACCAAAACAAATTTCTGGTTCGACGTGACTATCTTCATCCTTTTTCTGGTTACTGCCCTCACCGGTTTGCTGCTGTGGTTGATTTTGCCAGAGGGTCCGGGCAGCCGCGAGACTATCTTTTTGGGCTTGACCCGCGCTAGCTGGATCGACTTGCACAACTGGTTGGGCCTGGCCATGCTGGCCGGGGTAACTTTGCACCTGGTGCTCCACTGGCAATGGATTTCATGCGTGTCACAACGCTACTTCAAAAAGCTGGCTAAACAGGCTCGGATCAACTTTTCGCTCAACAGTTTGCTGTTTGTGGTCTTCTTCCTGGTCAATCTGTCCGGCTTAATTGCCTGGCTGGTGCTGCCGAGCGGCGGCTATCAAGGCGGGCGCAATCCTTTCTACGGCGCCACCCTCTTGACCCTGACCCGGCATGATTGGAAGGAGCTTCACCTGTGGGCCGGCCTGGCGATGATCGCCCTTTTGGTTGTTCATCTGGCCTTGCACTGGCAATGGGTCATGTGTGTGGTTCGTCGTTACACTCAGGCGGCCTTCTGTGGACCAGATGAATGCGCCGTGGCCTGAGAGTTGGCAGCAGGTCGAGTCAGACTATATAATACTAACAGGTATCCATATGGCTCGCATTCTTGTAGTTGACGACGATCAAAAAATTGTCCGGTTGGTGCGTTCCTACCTGGAGCAAGCCAATTTCCAGGTATTAACTGCCAACGACGGTGAGACTGCCCTGCACGTTATCCGCCGCGACCGGCCCGATCTGGTGGTGCTCGATCTGATGCTGCCCGACCGGGATGGCTGGGAAATCACCCGCCTGGTCCGCCGCGACCCGGCGCTGGCCAACCTACCCATTATTATGCTCACCGCCCGGGTGGAAGATACCGACCG
The DNA here is from genome assembly GCA_964398055.1 of uncultured Caldilineaceae bacterium. GTDB lineage: Bacteria > Chloroflexota > Anaerolineae > 4572-78 > J111 > CAYNLK01. The sequence continues at coordinate 54,045 of CAYNLK010000026.1, read as the reverse complement.
GATTGTGGGGTTGGAGTTGGGCGCAGACGATTATATTGCCAAGCCCTTCAACCCGCGTGAAGTGGTGGCCCGGGTGCGCGCCGTTCTGCGCCGCACCAGCGATAGCCCGGCTGCGCCCCCTGTCCGCCAGGTTGGCCAATTGACCCTGGATCTGGAGCGCCACCAGGCCACGATCAACCGAGAACCCCTGGAACTGACCCCGACCGAGTTCGATTTGCTGAAAATCATGCTGGAAAGTCCTGGTCGGGCCTTTACCCGCATGGAGTTGATCGAAAAAGGGTTGGGCTACGCCTACGCCGGCCTGGAGCGCACCATCGACGCCCACATCAAGAATCTCCGCAAGAAAATTGGGGTTGACGCCGACGACCCGGCCTATATCGAGACCATCTACGGCGTTGGTTACCGGCTGCGAGGCGACTGATGAACAAACTCTGGCTGCGGCTGTCGCTGGCTTTTGGCCTGGTCACCGTTGTCGCTATCATCATTGCCGCCCTGCTGGCCAACTATCAGGTCAGCGCCGAATTCCGCCGCTTTGTGACCCACGGCCAGATGATCGACGCGCTGCTGCCGGAGTTGGCTCAGTATTATGGTCGCACCGGTTCCTGGACCGGAGTCGCGACGCTGTTGGGGGAGGTGCGGGGCGGCGGTATGGGGACCGGCGCCGGGCGAGGCTTACGCCGGGGCGCGCCGGCCCTGATTCTGGCTGATGCTGCCGGCCGGGTGGTCTATGCTGGCGGCGACACGGGGGCGCAGACCCAGTTGAGTCGGCAGGAATTGGCCCGCGCCGTCCCGGTTGTGTGGCAGCAACAAACGGTTGGGTATCTCTTGACCAGCGGACCGGGCCAGGCCCAATTACCGCCTTCGGCTCAACTTTTTCTGGATCAAATCAATCAGGCCTTGGTGCAGGCCGCTCTCATTGCCGGGATTTTGGGTTTGTTAAGTGGCGTAGTGATGGCCCGCGGTCTGTCTGCGCCGCTGGGACGACTGGCCGCCGCGGCCCGCGGTTTTTCCCGAGGTCAACTCGATGAGCGGGTTGCGGTCAAAGGGGCCGATGAATTGGTCGATCTGGCTACGGCCTTTAACGATATGGCCGCCAATCTTCAGCAGGCCGAGACCCTGCGCCGTAACATGGTCGCCGACATCGCCCACGAGCTGCGCACCCCCTTGAGCATCATCCAGGGCAACCTCCAGGCCATTTTGGATGACATCTATCCCCTGGAAAAGGCCGAGATTGCCGGCATCTACGAGGAAACGCTTATCCTGAACCGGCTGATCAGCGACCTGCGCGAGTTAGCCCAGGCCGAAGCCGGCCAATTGAGTCTCGATCTGGAGCCAACCGAGTTAGGCCCCCTCGTCGCCAAGATCGTTGATCTCTTTTTTGAATTGGCCCGTGAAAAGAATATCCGGATCCAGGTGGAGTTGCCGCCCCATTTGCCGCCGGTTCTGGCCGACCAGCACCGGCTGCAACAGATTTTGCACAATTTGATCGCCAATGCTCTGCGTTATACCCCGCCTGACGGGATCATCAAAATATTGGTTAGCGAAGACCAACCTGGCAGAGTGGTGCGGGTAGCGGTCTGGGACACCGGGTCGGGCATCCCGGCTCAGGATTTGCCGCATGTCTTTGATCGCTTCTGGCGGGGCGACAAAGCCCGCGCGCGGGAGCAAGGCGGTTCGGGGTTGGGGTTGGCCATCGCCCGGCAGTTGGTTGAGGCGCATGGGGGGCAGATCGGCGTGGAAAGCGAGGGAATAGCCGGCCGGGGGAGTTGCTTCTGGTTTACCTTGCCGGCCCGATCTGAAGCAGTCTAGCCCTAGCCGGTCGCCCTGGCAAATAGGGGGCGGAAATCCTACCGCACCCCTGCTCATTCTCCTACTCCACCAGATTGGCTCTGGTCCAACTAATTCTCTCTTCGGCCCAGCCGCGCGAGGCATAGGTGTCGGTGCCCACAAAGCCGTCGGGCGAGCCTTCCATAGTAAAGAGCTGGCGCAGACCAAGCCCCTCCGGCGTCATTGCCCAGATGGCCCAGGGACCGCCCCGGTTACTGATAAAGGCAATGGCGTTACCATCCGGCGACCAGGTGGGCAACCCATCGTCGGCCTCGTCTTCCGTCAACCGCTGCAAGTTAGAGCCATCCACATTGACCACGTAGATATTCCAATCGCCTTCCCGGCGAGACATAAAGGCAACTTTGCTGCCATCCGGGGAGAGGGCTGGCGCGGTATCTTCATCGGAGTTGGTGACGGTTTGCACATCCCCCATGGTAGCCGTGCTGAGGCGCAACCCATAGGCCGTGTTGCCCCAACCTTTGAAGGCCAGTTGACCGGTCGCCCCAATGGTGGGATACTCCCCTTCACCCAAAATTGTACTCTCACCCAGCTCGGTGGCGCCATCAACTCTGATCAACTGTGATTGGCGCCCCCCGGAGCGACGTGAGAGCAAGACAATCTCCTCCCCATCGGCAGTCCAGGTGGGCAGTTGATCTTCGATGAAGTTAGTAATCAGGTTAGGATTGGCCCCGCTCACATCCATCGTCACCAGGCCGCGGGAATCGCCGGCCCAGGAATGGAAGGCAATCCGGGCCCCATCCTGGCTAAAGGCTGGCTGGCTGGCGTGCGCCCGGTAGAAACGGGTGCCGGCGCCGTCGACTCGACCCAAATAGAGGTCATAATCATCGCCGTTAAAAACCGGATAGGCAATTGTGCCCACCAAAGCCGACCGGGAGACCACTTGCGGGGCCGGGATTTCCGGCGGCCGGGTTGGGGTGGGGGTTGGTTCGAGGGTAGGCGTGGCCTGGGCCGCGATGGCTGCCGCCGTTTCTGCGGCCACCGGCGTGCCCAAAGCGATGGCTAACTCTCGACCGGCGTCAATCCTGCCCAGACCCAACACAATGGGATTCAAGTTGGGTGGTTGAAAAACCAATTCGGCCTGGTAACTTTTGGCCTCCACCTCAAACATCAGGTCTTCAAAAACGCTGCCGCCTGGCGTTAGATTGAGATTGTTAAAGCGGTTAACAATGCCCAGCCGTCGCAAACCGTCGGGGCTGGTAGCGCCGCCCGCCTCAGGCAAGACCTCGCCGGTATCGGTCCGCACCGTGAAGTTGTTGGTGGAGAGCACAAAGGAGGCGTTGCCCACATTCTCCACGCGCACGTCAACCAGTAGTAGGGCTTTATCCGGACTGGGTAAGGCGCCCAGCACAATGGGCCGAATCTCGCTGGACAGCACGTTCACTACCGGCAGAGCCAGTTGGGGACCACCGGGCGTTGGCGTATTGACCGGCGCTGCGTCGCCGGGCGTCTGCTGGGCCAGGCTGCTGTCGGTAGCTCGACCGCTCCCCACCTGGCCGGTGGCGGGTGGCTGGGCGACCTCTGTTTGCCGGCTAAACCAGCCCAATAGCAACCCCGCCCCAATCAAAGCTAACAGGATGACCACCGCGGCGGCCCCAATCATAATCGGAATCATTGATTTTTGGGCAACCGGCTGGGCAATAGGGGTTGGCGCTGGAGCGGGGGCCGGAGCAGGCTCAACTGCCGGTGGCGGCGGGGCCACCGCGGCCGCCTGTTTTTGGGCGGGCATCGCGATGGTCGATTGGGACGAGGCCGCTTTTTCCCAGAACAGGCGGGTCTCACCCAGTTGGATGGTCTGGCCGGCCAGAACCCCGTGCCAGGTGTCCGGCTTGATCCGGTTGGCCCCCACCAGAGTGCCGTTGGCGCTGTTGAGGTCTTTCACTTCCAGACCCCCGGCGGCGGTGCGACGAATCTCGGCGTGGTAGCGCGAGGCTCGTCCATCGGTCAGAACAATGTCATTGTCCAGCTCGCGCCCCACCCGGACAATGGCCTCTTCTTCATCGGGCAGTGGGAATTTGTCCGACTGACCATCGGGGTGGCGGACCACCAGGTGGTCCTTGAAATAATCTTGTTTCTCCGGAGTTTCTGACATTCCTTCCTTCCTTGCGCTTAAATAAATGAGGTGAATAAATCTTAAAATGATTTCAGAGTGAGGGGCTGCACCAACTGATACTCGTTGGTAAATCAATACCTTCACCCGGCCACGACGAAAGAAATCACTGTTCCCATCATTGTTTGCTTTCGCCGATTGGCTTTGAAAATCGCTATCTTTAAACCTGATCAATGTTACGAGATTTTTTAAAATGAAGCAAGCCGGTGATCAAGGTTTAGGACGAAATCACCGTTGAGATCACTTTGCCCAGGGTGGGGGGATGGAGGAGCATGTTAGCATAAGAGGCATTGGCCATCGGGCAGGCGCATTCACCCCGGTAGATGCTGTCGCGGAGTTGGGCCATAGCTTGGCTGCGCCAGATAGGCCGCAGGTCGTAGTTGTGTTCCCGTAAATTGCCCACGCCTTCGGCCCGGATGCAGCAGCTCCAGACGTCGCCGTTGGGGGCAAGCTGGCAACTGGCCCAGCCGGCGTAACAGGGGATCACCTGGCGCTGTTCGTACAGCACCCGCTTGGCCAGTTGGTAATACTCGGCTCGAAAAGCCTGGGTGATTTTGGCCAGGCCCTTCACCGGGCGCTCCCTGGCTCTTTGACTGAGATAATCGGCCACCGGACCATATTTTTCGGCCAGCGGCGTAATTTCCCAGCCGACCGTATCCAGTTCGACCCGTTCTTCGGCGATTTCGGTGATGTAGCTGTCCGGTTCCAAAAATTCCAGCCCGGCGTAGATTTCAAAAAAACGGTCGATGTTGAAGTTGGAGATGACGGTGTGGGTGGTCAACACCAGGTTGGCGTGTGCTTTTTGCAAGGCTTTTAGCTCTTGCCAGCTTTTCATGGCCTTGTTCCAGTTACCCGGGACCATGCGGATTTCATCGTGCCGCTCGCCGACCTCATCCAGCGACAGGTTGACCCCAATCTTGGTTTTGGGCGCTCCGGCGCACAACCGGTCAACCTGGTCGATGATTTGGCGAGTCAAGATGCCGTTGGTGGGAATGGTGATGACCGCGGGGCGGCAATGGCGATAGGCCGACAGGGCCAGCTCGGCGGTGTCTTTGCGCAAGAACGGTTCCCCGCCGGTGAAGGTGAAGTAGAGCGGCCCTGGACCCAGGTTGGCAAAGGTTTTGTCCCACTCTTCTAAGGTCATATCGTCATTGGGTTTGCGCCACACGTCGCAGGTTTGGCATTTGCTGTTGCAGCGGTAACTCACGCTGACCACGATGGAGAAAGGCAGCATCATGGGCCAGCCAAAGCGGCGGTAGGACCAGTAAAGAGGGAGTTTGGTCAGGAGTTTGAGCATAGGACGGTTCGGAGTGCGTAGAGCGGGGAGCGTGGAGCGAAGAGCGAACATCGCTTTACGCTTCACGCCTCACGCTCCACGATTCACGCTGCGGCTTTCTCTCGTTCGCCCAGCCCTAGCAGCATATTGGCGGCGGTTCTGGCGTAGTAGGGTAAACGCTGCCAGGTATCTTTGCGGGCGGCGATGCGGGCAATGCGCTTGGGTCGCAGGTAAAAGCGGCGATGGGCCTCGTGCCACTTGCGCTCGACCGTCTCTTTGTCCAGGTCGCCAAAAGCAAAGTGAGCCTTGTTATCCTGAATAGCCAGTTGCGACCAGTCCATATTGTCGGAGAAGACATTGCCGTGCTCTTTGAGCGTTTCCCACATTTCGGTGCCGGGGAAGGGCGCGGCCATCATAAAGTGGGCCAGGTCCGGGTCTAGTTCCAGGGCCAGGCGGATGGTCTTGTCCATCGACTCCTCAGTTTCACCAGGCATACCAAAGATGAAGAAGCCCATCGTTTGCAATTTGGCCTGTTTGGCCCATTTGAAGGCGTGGCGAACCATCTCGACGGTTTGACCTTTTTTGATGACATGGCGCAGCATCCAGTCGTCGCCGTTTTCCACCCCAAAACCGACTCGCTTGCAGCCGGCCTGCTTCATCAGGCTGAACAACTCCTGGTCGGTATTGTTCACTTTCATACCGTGAATGGTTACCCAGGGCACGTGGTTCAGCTTGGCTTTGATCAGCGCCCCGCACAGCGCTTTGGCCCGCTCTTTATCCAGATTCCAAATGTCGTCGGTGATGCCGATCTCGGTGGCGCCCAATTCTCTCACCAACCATTCCCACTCGGCGATGACGTTGTCCACGCTGCGGCCGCGCCAGGTGTCGCCGGTGATGGGTTTGGAGCAGTAGGTGCATTTGTAGGGGCAACCCCGCGAGGTGACGATGGTATAGGCCCGAGCATGCATATCCAGCCCGTCGGTGAGAGGGTTCAGGTTGGTGTACCGGTCGATCTTGAACAGGTGATGGGCCGGAAAGGGAATGGCGTCGATGTCGTCGGGCAAGGGGCGGTCGAGGTTGTGGATGATCTTGCCTTCTTGGTTGCGCCACGATAGGCCCAGGATGTTGCCCCAGCCGGCTTCGAGATGGAATAATTGTGAATGGTGAATGGTGAATTGTGAATGGTGAACTGGTAATTCACAATTCACCATTGATAATTCATAATTCACCATTGATTTTTCTTTTTCTAACGCCCGCAGAATCTCGATAATAGTGTATTCCGCTTCGCCGCGGACCACCAGATCGACCTGGGGTTTTTGCATCGACTCGTGCGGCTGCAAGGTCAGATGGGGGCCGCCCAAGATGGTGATGGCGCCATGTTTCTTGGCCGTTTTGGCTGCTTCCCAGGCGTTGTTGATGAGCGGCGTCGGCGCCGACAGCCCGACCACGTCAAAATGATCCCGGGCCAGCTTTTCGTCCAGGTTTTCAATATCCGCTTCAACCGCCGCGTCCCAAATTTCGACCTCGTAACCGTGGGCCAGCAGCGAACCAGCCAGGTAGCCCAGCCCCATGTGGATATGTTTGCGGCTATTCCAAACGTCCGATTCGGGACTTGCCAGCAGGATTCTCAAATTACTCCTCCAGAAATATGTCAAATTTGAACATAGTTTGACCCTGTTTTCTGTACTCTGTCAAAGACATCTCGAAGACCTCCAGAAATATGTCAAATTTGAACATAGTTTGACCAGCTAACCATGACTTGTGGGCGGAGGAATATCAAGGTCCCTACAGATTTTAACCGCCAATACATCAACTATCTCGGTATGTCGTGGTATGGTTGATGTTCTGCGATTAGCTGGATTCCAATAAACGGAGTGTTTCTTGCCCTCACGTAATAATTCACAATCGTGCTCACTGAGATATTTCAACAAAGCGCGACGCTTCATTAAACAGCGACCACCAGCTCTTCCCGAATAACCTCTTTGCCTTCAGCCTCACGACGCGCCAATTCCCGATTCGCTTCTATGACGAGTTGAACAGCCTCTTTTAGATTTTCTCGCGCTTCTTCAAGCGTTTGGCCTTGGGTATTGGCGCCTGGCAATTCTTCCACATAGCCAATCCACCACGCCTCAACCTGTTCGAAAACTGCGGTGAATTTTTCCATCTTTCACTCCCACAATCAGAGTCAGCTTACCCTTTTTTATGCTCCCACCTCGGCGGCTTCGACCTCGCGGCGCAACTGGCTCTTTTCCTTCTGCGGGAAAATGGTTTTGAAGGCCACCTTGAAGGTGCGCCGCCAGTTTAGCCAGAAATCTTTGCGGGTCAGGGTCATAGCGATGCGGTGGGGCCGCAAATAGAAGCGGCGATAGGCTTCCTTCCACTTGCGCTCAACCAGCTCGGCGGTCATATCGCCCAGCTCATACCTGGCCCGGCCATCAAAGAAGACGTAATCTTCCCAGTCATCCAGCAGCAGCCGGCCCTGCCGTTTGGCAATTTCGTACACTTTGGTGCCGGGGTAGGGAGTCATCATCGAAAAGTTGGCAATGAGCGGGTCCACCTCACAGGCAAACTTGATCGTCCGTTCCATTGACTCTTCGGTTTCGCCGGGCAGGCCGATGATGAAGAAACCAATGGTCTCCAGCCCCACCGCTTTGGCATTCTTAAAGGCCTGGCGGATGGTGTCGTGGTCGATCTTTTTGTCGATGGAGAGCAGGATGTCCGGGTCGCCGCTTTCTACGCCAAAGGCAGTCCGCTTCAGGCCGGCCTTTTTCAACTTGCCCAGCAGTTGTTGGGTGGCCAGGTTGGCCCGGATGCCGTTGACAAAAATCCAGGGCACATGGTTGATGTTGTGTTCGATCAGCAGATCCGCAATCTTCTCCAGCCGGTCCATCTGGATGTTGGCCGAGTCGTCCAGCACGCCGATCTCTTGCGCCCCCAGATTGTGCACGAGGTGCTGCCACTCTTTCAGCACGTTCTCCGGGCTGCGAGCTCGCCACTTGACCGGCATGATACTCTGGGAGCAGAAAGTACAGCGATAGGGGCAGCCCCGCGAGGTCATTACCGAAAAAGATTTGGCCCCGTCGATAGCATCGGTGGCCGGCTGGAGATTGGTGTAGCGATTCATTTTGAAGAAGTGATAGGCCGGGAAGGGCAGCGTGTCCAGGTCGGCGATGGGGGGATGGTCGGGATTGTGCCACTCTTTGCCGTCGGTGGTGAAGTAGCTGACGCCCAGCAGGCCGCTGAGCAGGTTGGCCTGCGGGTCGAGCAGGTCGCGAGCAGTGAAGTTCGAGTTGCCGCGCTTGGCGTTTTCGATGATCTCGCACAGTTTGACCCAAATAGGTTCGCCTTCACCGCGGGCCACAATGTCAACTTCCGGGCGCATGGCGCTTTCGGCCGGCAACACCGAGACGTGCGGGCCGCCCAGCACCACTGGAATATCTTTGACCGATTTGATGGCCTGGGCCGTGCGCCAGGCCGACTTGACCTGGGGGGTGTTGGCGGTGATGCCCACAATCTCGGGGTCAAACCGGCGGATGGCCTCGGTGATCGGTTCATCTTCCACGTCGGCGTCGAACAGCAGGACCTCGTCCCCCCGTTCTTCGGACACCGCGGCCAGATAAGCCAGGCCCAGGTGCGGCGTGGTTCGGGTGTCAATCGGCAGCCGAAACCTGGGGTTTACAATCATTACACGCATCGGGTGTAACCTCCCTGGATAATTTTTATAATCCCTTTTATAATAATTCCTGATTTTACCGTAGGATCAACTTCTTTGCAAAAATCACGGACCAGAGTCCCGATCAAAATACAGCCTCATCTCCCAATCCCCAAATCCCCGCTAAAGAATGGTTGTTTGCTGGATTGCCGAATAGATACTATAGTTGAATCGGTTCCATTCGACAATCCGGTAAAGAGCCTAATTACCGGACCGAAATTCAGTCAATTGGCCTATGATTGTTTGGGCCGGAGGCTCTGGCTAAGAGCGGCAGCGTGGTTGAGTCGCTGAGCGAAAGCGCCAGCTTCAGCCCTTTTTCGGTTAACAAATAGGTGGCCGCCGGGAATTTTTTGTTACTGTCAATGAGTTGCTGCTCTTTCAGAAACTCAACCGTGCGTCGCTCGACCTGCTGTGGCGGTCCGGCCAGGGGATGGAGTTGGTAAATCTTCCGCCCGTCCAGATATCGATGGACTTTTAAGACGCCGCCGGCGACCAGGGCGCGTAATAAATCCGCTTGATCGCGGGAAAGCTTCATCCTCCTGCCTCACTGATCGACAAAAAAAGGAACTGGTCGTCTACCAGTTCCGGCTTGGGGCCTATTACCAACCATTCCATCGAACCTTAGCCCAAATTGTGAATATGCTCTTGCAGTTTACGCTGGTTGATGCGGGTGTATTTATCCGGGATGATCTCGGCCATCTCGGCTTCGGTCAGGCGGACGCGCAGGATGTCGAGGGCGTCTTCAGGATTTTGGCCGTAGGCCAGCTTCTGCTTGCCGTTTTTCAGCTCAAACAAGTACATATAATGGGGATTGCTAAAGCTGCTCATGCTTTGACCAGCGCCTCCCGGAATACCCCGGATTTCTGGCGAGCATACTCGTCAAGGCCACGGTTGATCTCAGCCTCATACCGCCCGGCCAGTAATTCCCGGTAAAACTGGTAATCAACCCCCTGCACCTTCTCGTCGTCGGGGAAGCGGTGGTAGTTGTCTTTTGACATCAGGCTCTTGCCCTCGGCAATAAGCTGGTAGCCCAGGGCCGAGCCGGGGTAGGGCGCGTAATAGGCAATCGAGGGGAAGACATACTTCATCGTCTTGAGCATGCGCATGGTTTTGAAGGCATCTTCCGGCGTTTCGCCGGGGATGCCCAGCATGATGTTGGCCCAGAACATCGGCGGTTTTTTACCCTGCCGTTTGAACTCATCGCCCAGCCGGTTGACCAGCTCGATGGCAAAGGCGTTGTCGTCTTCGCTGCACTCTTTGTTGAGCAGGCGCAAAATCCGGTCGCTGCCGGACTCAAAGCCGATGGAAATGGTATTCCAGTTGGTTTCGCGGATCAGAGCTTCAAACAGCTCGGGCCACTGCCGCACCGTGTCGGAACGCCCGGCCGCCCAATAAGGCCAGACCTTGTTAGCTTTACGCGGGTATTTGTCGATCCACTCTTCCAGCCAACTGGGGTTCTGGAAAAACATCGAATCGTGAATGACCACCGAGCCGACGCCGTACTTGTTATCGAGGTCATTGAGCTCCTCGATGACCAAATCGACCGGCCGGCGGCCCATATTGGGGATGTAGGAATTCTCGTTGCAGAAAACGCACTGCCAGGGACAAACCCGGCTGGTGAGAATGGTGGCCACCGGGGCCGGCCCCCAGCCGCACTCCGGTTCCAGCGGCCAGTTGAACTTGTGGCGCAGCCGGCGGTGAGGTTGGGGCCAGAGGGTCCGGTCGAGCCGTGGCCACTCGGCCATTGATTTAGCCCCGACGCCAACGAAGACTCGGGGAAAGGCGCCAGGGTCGCTGACCAGATCAACGATGATGTTCTCGCCCGGACCCTGGCAGATATGATCGAACTCCGGGACGGCGCTCATTTCATCAACGGCCACAGTGGCATGCATGCCGCCGGTGAGCACTACTCCATTGGGATTGACTTCCTTAAAAATTTGGGCGGCCTTGCGGGCGACGGGAAAGGTGTAACTCCGCACATTCATAATCACCGTTTCGTATCCTTGCAGTTGCCGGCGGAGTTGGTCCCAGGAAGTAACCGCCCGGGTCGAAAGTAGATCGGTGGTAAGGCCGTTTTGGTGCAAGATGGTTCGTAGCAAACCCAGGCCGTGGTCCTGCCACTGCTCGTGGGGGCCATCGGGTTTAACCAGGTCACCCAAATCACCTAAATCCAACCAGACAGTTTTTGATTTTTGACCTTGCCGTGACCAGAATTTGAGCATGCACTGTCTCCGGATAGGCTAAAAAATAAATCGCTCCCGCCTAAGCGCGCCATAATCTTGCGCAATCTCTTGGAGGGAGCGATCGATGTTAGGGAATTAGCGGCTGCAGGGGGTGCCGCGCTCGCCGGCAGAAGTCTGGAAGGAACTGCCGCAAGCGCACGTTCTGACCGCATTCGGGTTTTCAATCCGGAAGCCGCCGCCCATCAAACTGTCGATGTAGTCGATTTCGGCTCCGTCCAGGTAGGGATAGCTGCCCGGGTCGACGACCACTTTTACCCCACCGGCTTCAAACACCTGGTCGCCCAGTTCAGGGCCTTCGGCAAAGGTCATGCCGTAAGACAGGCCGGAGCAGCCGCCGCCAGACACAAACACGCGCAAGGCATAATCCTGGAGCCCCTTTTCAGTCATAATATTTTGCAATTTATCGGACGCTAATTGGGTCAAGACAATCATTTAGGTTGTATCTCCTCGATTCGATCAACTCGCTTAATTTTGCCGGTTAAGTGCGTAAGCTGGTTGATCATTTTACCGACTGCGCCAAGTTTTGTCAATTTTTAGAGAGAAATTTATAAAAAATAAGCAGCCTGTTGACATGCGAGTCTGGCCCGATTATAATTATGAAAGGCCAATTGAGCAAAGCCGGATACCGGGTAACCACAAAAGGGCAGGCCAGGGATGAATGATCTTCCCCAGGTTTATCGGAACTATGAGTTATTGTTTACCCCACCCTTGATTCCGCTATTGCGCGACTTGAGGGGGGAGAGTTGGGCCAAGCTGATTGATGATCTCTCAAAATTGCCCCATACCCACCCGGCTGCCCTGGGTTTCTCCATGATGATGATCGAATTGGGCGGCTGCCTGCCTTGCCAGATGGACAGCTATCGAGCCCAACGTGGCTGCGCCGCCTGCGCCCGGCAAACCATCATTAGCTTCAAAGGCAGCGATGCTCAACTGTTCAAACGTTATGAACAAGCCTGCCAATTTGTGCGCCAACAATTGGCTGACACCGACTTAAAGCAAGCGGCGTAAGCCATTCCTGCCTTTAGCCTGGATGTAAAACCCACCTGCCAAAAAGATAAGGCAGGTGGGTTTTTATTTAGGTCCGTTTGCCAGTATAATGGGCCAGCTTAGGGTGATTATAGTCCCCCAGAAAAGTTTTTGCGGGGATTGGGAGATTTTTTCCTTTGTTTTTCATCTCCCAATCTCCTAATCCCCGCCCAAAATAATTTGGAAACACTTTTCTGTATTGTATATCTATCCATAAATGGTGACGGAAGATGTTGACTTCTATCGAAAAAATCCTCTTTGTTCTGGCTGTCTTGATTTCCCTATATTTTACCTACGTAACCTTCAACCGGATGATCAAGGTCATTCAACGCGGCCAGGGGCAACTTAATTTGGACGGCCTGCCGCAACGTTTGCTGACCGGCCTCACCGCCCTGGTCAACCAGGGCCGCATCACCCGTCAGCGCCCGCTGACCTCCCTGATGCATTATTTGGTTGCCTGGGGTTTTCTGTACTATTTTCTGATCAACCTGGTTGATATTTTGGAAGGATTTATTCCCAATTTTCACTTCCTGGGAACCGGTCTGCCGGGCAAACTCTATCTCCTCCTGGCCGACCTGCTCAGTGTGGCCGTGCTGGTCGGCATGGTTTACTTTTTAGCGCGGCGATTTCTGGCTAAATCAGCCGACCTCACCTTTCATCCGAACGTTAAATTACATCCCCGCGTCTTGACCGGCATCTCGATCGACTCGCTCATCGTTGGCGGCTTCATCCTGCTGCACGTGGGTTTTCATTTCCTGGGGAGTTCATTTTTGGTGGCTCAGGAGGGCGGCGATGGCTGGCGGCCCTTTGCCAGCCTGGCGGCAAATCTCTGGCAGGGTTTGTCACCGACGGCTGTGGTTGTGGGCTGGCACATCAGTTGGTGGCTGGCCCTGGGTTTGATTCTGGCTTTCCTGCCCTATTTTCCCTCCACCAAGCACGCCCACCTCTTTATGGGTCCCTTCAATTTTATGACCCGGCCGCCGCGGCGGGCGCTGGGCGCGCTGGAGCCGATCAACTTTGACGACGAGAGCATCGAGCAGTTTGGCGCGGCCCGTTTGACCGATTTGAGCCGGACTCACCTGGTCGATGCCTTTGCCTGTATTATGTGCAATCGCTGCCAGGATGTCTGCCCGGCCTACGTTACCGGCAAGGAGTTGTCACCCTCGGCCCTGGAGATCAACAAGCGCTACTATATTCGAGCCAATATGACCCAACTGGCCGCGGGTGCAGCAGATGACCAACCCCTGCTGGAATACGCCCTCAGCGAGAGTGCCTTGTGGGCCTGTACCAGTTGCGGCGCCTGCGTGGAGGTCTGCCCGGTGGGTAATGAGCCGATGTTCGACCTGATGGCGCTGCGACGCGACCAGGTATTGATGAACAGCAGCTTTCCGGCCCAACTGCGGGGCGCCTTTACCGGCATGGAGCGCAACGCCAATCCCTGGCAGATGAGCGACGACCGGCTGGCCTGGACCAACTCTCTTGATTTTCCGGTGCCAACCGTGGAGCAGAACCCCGATTTTGAGGTTTTGTACTGGGTTGGCTGCGCCGGGGCCTTTGATCCCAGCGCCCAGGCGATTGCCCGGGCCATTGCCACGGTGCTCAAAGCGGCCGGCGTCAATTTTGCGGTGTTGGGCAACGCCGAAAGTTGTACCGGCGACGTGGCTCGCCGCGCCGGTAACGAGTATCTTTTCTATGAGCTGGCCCAAATGAACATCGAAACGTTGAAGGCTTGCGGCGCCGATCAGAAAAAAATTGTGACCGGTTGCCCTCACTGCCTGCATACCATCGGCCAGGAGTACACTGACTTTGGCGGACACTTTACGGTGGTGCACCACACCCAACTGATCGCCGAGTTAATCGGCGCGGGACGGTTGAAACTCAATAATCTCCCTCTGGCAGAGGGTGATCGTGGGGAGGGGGAAAAATTTACCTTCCACGATCCTTGTTACCTGGGTCGTCATAATGGCGTTTATGATGAACCGAGAGAATTGTTGGCCCAGGCCGGAGTAAACTTGGTCGAGATGGTCCGCAGCCGGAGCAGCTCGTTTTGCTGCGGCGCCGGCGGTGCCCAGATGTGGAAAGAGGAGGAACCGGGGACCGAAGCGGTTAACGCCAATCGTCTGGCCGAAGCCCGGTCTACCGGAGCCGAGGTGGTCGCGGTTGGCTGCCCCTTCTGTGTCCGTATGCTCAATGATGCGGGCACTCAGACTGGCTTGCCGCTAAAAGTCAAGGATGTGGCCGAAATTGTGGCCGCAGCGCTTTAGCGTTTTCAAAGTCAAAATTTGCCTGTCTGAACGATTCTCTCATAATAGTCGGTAAGAAAAGGTTGCTCAATCGTCAAAATTTAGGGATGGTGTCTTTTTTGTAGGCTGAGCTGAATGGTCTTTATTTTAGCTTGTTGAGGTGGCTGTTTGCTGCCCCGCCTCTCTGAGACCCCGATAAAGTGAGATTAGTATGGCTGCCGACATACATTCTCGCGAGCAGCGTTTGCGGAAGCGAGCCGAACTGCAATCATTGAATCTCGATCTGGCCAACTTAAGGAAGCAAGAGGCCAGCTATATCGAGGTATCTGCGGCTATTCCCGAGCTACTCGTCCACCAGATCAAAGAACAACGTCACAAAATCCAGCAGGTAGAGGATGAATTGCTGGCCCTGGCCGATGAGGCTACCTTGTCTCGGGCCCGACAATTCTATCGAGAAGCTTTTTTGGCAGAGCAAGCCAATGATCTGGGCAAGGCCCAAAAGCTATACAAAAGCGCGGCGCGGGCCTCGTATCCCGATGCCGAAGCAGCCGGGCGCAGCGTCCGCTACCAAATAAGAAGTTCCAAAAGCAAAACAGTCGCCGCCGGTCCCCTGTGGCAATCTGCCAGCCAAACCCAAAAACGGTGGCTGATTGGTTTTGTCGTTATTTTGGTGCTGGTCCTCATTTTAATCTTGGCGATCAATGGCCTTTCAACCTGGTCTACGCCAGAAGTTGTGGCAGTTCAGACGACGTTTACGGCGACGTTTACCCCGGCCGCAGTGATCTTGATTGTGCCCGAGACGCCAACACCCACGCCGACAAAAATTCCTACGGCCACAGCCACGGCCACGCCGACGGCGACCCCCGTGGCGACCCCGACGCAAGCGGTATTGACGCCCACGTCTACCCCCACCCCTCTGCCCACGCTGAAGCCGGCGCCAAGAGTCATCGAACCTAAAAATGGGCTGGTCTGGCTGGACGGTACGATTGTTTTTGAATTTGCCGAAATGGATCTGGCCTACAACGAGCTGTATTGCCTGAATACCTTGCGCGGCTACGACAAAACTCTGACCGAAAACTGGAGCTTTCCGCCGACAGGGAACAAAAAACCGGCCATCTCGATCGAAGCCAATGTGTTTCGCGTGGCCAAAGCCCAGGGCATGCAGTGTATTGTCTGGTCGGGCGCGATCGGCAAAGAGAGCTGCGACAACATCATCAGCCAGAGCAGCGAGGAACGCATCATCGGCTTGCCGCGACCGTGCGAGTTCAAGTAATCGAAGTTATTGTTTCCGGTGAGATTCTAAAATTAACCCGGACTCCGCAGGCGCAGCACTAGGGTGTGCCCTAACCAGGGATGGTCAGGAAAGGCGGCACACCGATCCGTAATCACCAGACCGGCCTGACCCGACTCTCGGTTGAGCTGGCGCGCTGAGGCCGGGTAAGCCCGGCAGGTAAACCGTGAGGCCAAAGCATACAGCCAGGCCAGGGGACTGGCGGCGTTGGGCGCAGTTACCACCAGTACGCCCCCCGGCGCCAAGAGACTACGCCATTCTTGCCAGAGGGGGGTCGTATCGGGATAGTAGTCCAGCACCCCCAGCGAGATGATGAGCGGCCAATCACCTGGGAGATCTTGGCGATTGGCCGTAAAGGTTACATTACTGTGGCGGCCCAGGGCGGCCTGGGCCAGACCTAACATCGAAAGCGACAGGTCATAACCAGTAGTCCGGTAGCCGCGCTCCAGTAGCAAGCGAGTGGCCCGGCCGCTGCCGCAGCCAAAATCCAGAGCCGGGGTTATGCCTGGCTGGGCGGCCGGCGGGATCAGGGCGCGCAGGGCGGCCAACTCGCTGCGACCCACCCAATGAGTAAATGGGTTACGGCCATAGCGAGGGGCGTGCCGGTCAAAACTTTGCCGAACCGATTCTGCTCTGCGGGCGGCAGTCATCAGCCAACCTCCTCGGTTATTGGTTGGAAACGATGGAGGTACTCTAACCACAGCCAGGCCAGTCCCCCGACCGCTCGGGGCAACCAGTAGCCGGTAACCCGGTAAGCCAGGGCCACGGCTACAGCGCTCTCCGGGGTAATCCCAAAATGCAGGTAGATAGACGCCAGCGACACTTCGGCCAGGCCAACCCCGCCCGGAATTCCGCCCAGCGTGTTGACCGTAATGGTAACGGTGTAAAGGATCAGCAGCGTCAGCAGCGGCAAGGTTTCCCCAAAAGTATAAAAGCAAACGATAAAAGCCGCGGCCTCGCAGGCAGTCCGTAAGGTCAGCGCGCTGACCACCAGATGCAGCCGGTTTCGCAGCAGCGGCCCGAGTTTGCTCAACAAGAAGTATAGCCGGTTCAAAACCCGGCTGCTGGGCCAATCGACCAACTGCCGGAGCCAGCGCGTCACCACATATTCATCCCAAATTATGGTTAGCCGGCCAATTAGCCACCAGCCAGCCGGTCGCAGCCGGCCTTTGCGCCATTGCCGCGCCGTAATGAAACTGCTGCTCAGGATAATAGTCAGGCCCAGGGTCAGCCACCAGAAAAGTTGGCTGGCAGTATGGCCATCTACCAGCACGATCAGGGCGACCAACAGCGCCGGTACCGCCACACTAACGGCAATGGTGACCGTTTCAACCAGACTGGTCGCGATGGCCACATCCGGGGCCGCGCCGTAGGGTTTGAGCAGATGCACTCGCAAGAGCAACCCGCTGAGCGCGGCCGAGGGGATCACCGTTTCGACAAAGGCCATGGTAAACTGGATGAAATACTGCCGAAACCAGGGCACAGCGACCCCATAGGCCCGGAGCAGCAGTTCGTTGAGCCAGGCAACTGCGCCAAACGCCCCGGCTTGAAACAGAATGGCCAGCAAAAGCCAGCCCCACTGCGCCTGCTGAAGTTCGGCGTGCAGGTCATTGAGGTCTCCGCCGCGGGAAATAATAAATCTTATGAGCAGCAGGGTAATTACCCAGGGCAGCGCCCGGATGAGCCACTTTTTCACGCGTTTACTCGCTTCTACTGACATAAAGCAATTGCCATTGGCTGCGGGCCACGGCAGCCTGACCCGGTATACGGGCTTGCACAGACAACATAAATACCTGGCCGGCTTGATCGGCCTCAAGCCGGGCCAGCGGCAGGCGAGCGGCAAGATAAATATTGCCGTCAGTCGCTTTGACCAACTGATTGGCTTCTACCTGTATTTCCGCAGTTTCTGCACCATTGACCGTGCGGATGACAAAGATATATTTGGTACCCTTGCCGGGGGGGCGAGGCAGTTGGGCCGCCAACCACAAATCTACTGAGTCGGCTGCGCTCCATAGGGCGGTAGGCGCAGGAACCAGGGGGCCAACGCCGGGTAAACTCCACTCCTGCCGGTAAGGAAGTGATTGCCACTGGCCTTCTGGCGGGAATGAAACCGGCGTTGACAGGTATGGCACATGGTGGAGCAAAAGATGATTAAAAAGTTCGGTGCCTGAACCGGCGCTGCGTAGCAGGCTTCCCAAGCCTCGTATTTGGGTTTGATATGCTTTTAGGGCCGCAATTTTACTTTCAAGAATATCTGTGGCCAGGGGAAAGCGCAGCCAATCTTCGGGGTTGGCGGAAAAGTGGGCCGGCAGTTTTTGTAACTCTCTATCTAAACGAATGCTAATAGGGCGCGGCGCGGTGCTCAACCACATCACATAACCAAACAACTGGGGAGGCGACGACCAGCCCTCGGCCTGGTTAAGAGCCACAGCCAGAATAATAAAATTGGCCAGCGTCCGGTGATCAGGATGAGCGTCTTGAGGGTGGGGGAGGATCACGGCATCGGGGCGAAAATCGGCCAAAGCCAGGCGAATCTGTTCTAACAGGGCGCGGCTGGTATAGGGAATATTTTCCGGACTGTGCAGGGTACCGGTAGTATGGGTTAAAGTGCTATAACCGGACCGGTAAGGTTTATCGCCCACCCAATGGCGCCGCCAGATAAGTTGCAGCCCCTGGTCGGGAAAGCCCCAAAATTGAGTCTGCTCCGGGGGCAAGCCCAGGGCTTGCATGGCCTGCAAACTTTCCTGCTGCCGGGCCCGGGCCAGTTTTTGATATCCGGATTTGGAGATGGGGTTGTAACCATTGAGCAGCGCCGTAGAGAAAGAAGCATCGCCGTTGGTTGCCACTACCACTCGCACCTCTGCCGGCGGATCAGCCTTCAGCGCTGCGCCTATCACCCCCCCGGAAGACAGAATCTCGTCATCAGGGTGGGGCGCAAAAATCAAGATACGTTCATACTTTTCTGGTTGCCAGGTAGCCAGGTTGTGTAGCCGCAGTTCGGTATACGCTTGTAGATGCTCATAACTGGCAAACCAGACCAAAAGAATTGCCAGGCCGACCATTACGCCAACCCGCCACGATAGTAGCTGCTTATCGAATGGACGCCAGAAGATGGACCAATTCCAGGTAGCCATTGTGATAAACAGAATCGTCAACAGAATCTGGCCATACATTCGCCAACGACTGTAAACTCCGGCTCGACAACCCAACTTTAGCTCTTTCATTACGTGGGTAACGCTGCTCCAATAGACATAGTGGCAGCGCCAACCCATTTTTTTGGCATAGTAGGTCAGGCCGGTTTCAATTCCATACTTGCTTTTAGCCAAAAATAACAGCGACTGTTCTGCGGCCAGACGGGGCAAACAGCGCTGGCCGCTCAGGCTAGGGGCCAACCGGTGAGAGGTATCGGTCAGCGTCCCGCCGCGTTGAAAAACGGCCACGGTCATATCGCTTTTACCCAGTAACACCGGCCGGCATAACTGATTGATATGGTCTGGCCTCAGACCAATCAGATCGGCATCTAAAAATATCACAAAATCGGTTTGCAGGCTTTGGACGCCGGCCAGCATTGCCGCGGCCTTGCCCTGGTTTTTAGATAACCGCAGGGCAGTAATCCGCCGGTCGCGGCCAGCATATTGTTGGGCCAGGTCAAAGGTGCTGTCACCGGAGCCATCATCGACGATCACAATCTGCCGCAGCCAGTCCACCCCGCAGACCGGCTCCAACACCCGCGCCAGGTTATTGCCTTCATTAAAAGCAGGGATCACCAGACCAAAACTATTCATCCTACTCCTGCAAATAGAATCACTTGGGTTATACATTTTGTACCGGACAGGGCAATTCTCTGCCCACGGTCCGGTCAAACCGTCAGACTCTTGAGAACTTCGTCCATATATTTTTTGACGAGGGTGAAGTGATTCTCGTTGGATATGAAATAAGGCTGGCAGTTGGGCATTGTGTTAGCCATAGACTGCATAATAGGCAGAGGAGACGGACCCAGCCTGCGGCACGGCAACGATGAATGAAAATGGGGGTGAGGTAGCGGCCCTCTCCCCCAACCCCTCTCCCAAATTGAGAGAGGGGAGTCGCTCAGCGACGGGGTGAGGGTTATTTTCAAGGGAGTCACATTATCAGCCTGGCCATGCCATAGCTCTACCTTGCCTTTAACCTCTTGCAAGCGAAAACCCCAGGGCCGGAGGTAAAGGTTAAGCTCCCACGCCGAGCCATACCTTCGCCCGCGTGATGACTTGTCCCCAAGTCCTGTCACAAATTGTATCAGTTCAGGAGGCACCGCAAAAAACGCCAGGCCTGACTCTCCGGCCATAGCCAGGACTCGGGGACTATACCCTAACCGTCCTGAAAATCTCAGATAGCCGTAAACCGCCCAACTTATCAGCCGGCGGCCAAGCAGGTACGAGAAAGGCAGCAACTTCAACAAATTTTTGGGGTCGTCAGGTAAGATGCCCACACTACTAACCAGGGCAGCTTTGGTGATCCGGTCTGGGAGTTTGTAAGCGCAGGCCACAGCAAAGGGGCCGCCGCCGGAATGGCCCAGCACCCCAAATTTATCAAGATGTAAGGCGTGGGCCAATTCGGCTATATCGTAAGCCCAATCGGCGATAGTCCGGTTGGGTTTGAAGTCTGACATACCAAAACCGGGCCGGTCGGGGGCAATAAGCCGAATACCAAGCCGTTTGGCATTTTGGTGGGGAAGGACGCCAAACTCGCAAAATCGAAAGGAATGGAAATAAAATACCGGTTGGCCGGCTGGCTGGCCGCACTCAACATAGCCCAACCGCCGTCCATCGTGCAGTTTGAGATAGCGATAAGCTTCAGTAGTGAAAGATTGACACACCGTTGTGCCCTCAACCGGAGCGAATTATGACCGCCAGAGGAGAAAAAACAACGAGAAATAAATTTGCGAAATTATAGCCGGAGTGGATGCCGCGGGCAAACGGAGTCAACAAAATGCCGCCGTAAAAAACAAAGATTTATTTTTGCGTCAAAAACCCTATATCTTGTGGTATAATATGGAAGTAATACAAGATACAGGTCTTTTCCATCAAATAACTTACCATAATATTTTGAGCTATAATGATGATGTGGTACAATAAACTTGTCATAATGTCGAGGGTGGCTAAATGGAGGCTCTGAAAGAACGTATTCGACGGGAAGGGGTCAACCTGGGCGGCGGCATTCTCAAGGTTGATAGTTTCATCAATCATCAGGTCGATCCGGCCTTGATGCTGGCGGTCGGTGGCGCCCTGGCCGCTCACTTTGGGGCGATGGGTATCACCAAAGTGCTCACTGCCGAGATTTCCGGCATTGCTCCGGCGCTGACCACCGCCTTGGCCCTGGGTGTGCCGGTGGTGTATGGCCGCAAAACCAAACCGATTACGATGCCCGAAAAGATCTTTGTGGCCAGCGCGCCTTCACACACCAAGGGCAAAGAAGTGCAGTTGATGGTTTCGCCGGAGTTCCTGAACAAGAATGACAAAATCTTGATTATCGACGACTTTCTGGCCACCGGCCATACGATTATGGCCCTGATTCATCTGGCCGAACAGGCCGGAGCCGAAGTGCTGGGTGTGGGCGCGGTGATCGAAAAATCATTTGAGGGCGGGCGAGCTAAATTGGAAGCGCGAGGGTTGCGAGTCCGGTCGCTGGCGGTGATCAAGGAAATGACCGACGATCAGATCATCTTTGCTCAAGGTGTGTCACCATGACCATCCGGCAACGTGAAACCGTTGTCGTGCTGGATTTTGGCTCACAATACAGCCAGTTGATTGCCCGCCGGGTCCGCGAGTTGGAGGTCTATTGTGAGCTAATTCCTTACAATACACCCATTGAGCAGATCGAACGTCTGCAGCCGGTTGGTTTCATTCTGTCGGGTGGCCCGGCCAGCGTTTATGCGCCCGGAGCGCCCCGCCTGCCGGCCTATGTTTTAACAACCGATAAACCTGTCCTGGGCATTTGTTACGGCATGCAACTGCTGACTCACCAACTGGGCGGGCAGGTGGACCCTGGCGCCGAGCGCGAGTACGGCCTGGCCGAGATCGAACTGGTGGAGCCACAGGCGCCGCTTTTTCACCATTTGCCGGCGGGGACGCGGACTCTGCCCGTCTGGATGAGCCACGGTGACCGGGTGACCCGCCTGCCGGCCGGTTTTGAGGTGCTGGCCCGTTCCAAACATTCGCCCTATGCCGCCATTGGCCACCGGCAACGGGGTTGGTACGGCTTGCAGTTCCACCCGGAAGTGACCCACACGCCTCAAGGCCAGGCCCTGCTGCAAGCTTTTCTATATGAGGTTTGTGGTTGCCGGGGCGGCTGGACGGCCGGCAGTTTTATCGACGAAAGTGTGACCCGGCTGCGCCAACAAATCGGCGCCGGGCAGGTAATTTGCGGACTGTCGGGTGGGATCGACTCGGCCGTAACCGCGGCGTTGCTGCATCGCGCCGTGGGTGACCAGTTGACCTGCATTTTTGTCAACAATGGGCTGTTACGGCAGCAGGAACCGGAGCAGGTGGTTCAGATTTTTGAGCAGGAGTTACAGGCCCGGCTGGTGGCCGTAGACGCCACTGAAGATTTTTTGAGCGCCCTGGCCGGGGTAACCGACCCCGAGGCCAAGCGGACCATTATCGGCGAGAAGTTTATCCGTATTTTTGAAGCCGAGGCCGCCAAACTGGGGCAGGTCGATTTTTTGGCGCAGGGCACGCTCTACCCGGACGTTATCGAAAGCGCGGCCCCAGCTCATTTGTCCGCTGCCAGCGAGGGCGGCGGCATTGCGGCCAAAATCAAGACCCACCACAATGTGGGTGGGTTGCCGGCCGACCTGGGCTTTGAGTTGGTTGAGCCGCTGCGATATCTGTTCAAAGATGAGGTCCGGGCAGTCGGCGAGTTGCTGGGCTTGCCCAGGGAGATGGTCTGGCGACACCCTTTCCCCGGCCCCGGCCTGGCTGTGCGGGTACTGGGCGAAGTTACCTGGGAACGGCTGGAAACCCTGCGCGCCGCCGATGCCATCTTGATCGAAGAGCTCCGGGCCGCCGATTGGTATCACCAGACGGCCCAGGCTTTTGCGGTGTTGCTGCCGGTGCAGAGCGTCGGGGTCATGGGCGATTATCGAACCTATGCCGACGTAATCGCCATCCGGGCGGTGACCACCGCTGATTTTATGACCGCAGACTGGGCTAGATTACCGGCCGATTTATTGGCCCGGATCAGCAACCGCATCGTCAATGAAGTAGCTGGCGTTAACCGGGTGGTATACGACATCAGCAGCAAGCCACCCGCGACTATTGAATGGGAATAACGATTTACGATTTTGGATTTATATCGTCAATCGTAAATCCAGGAGGGTATCCCAATGACCGCCGAAATGACAACCGTGATGGGCCAATTTAGTATTGTGAATGGTCGCTGGCACAACGACGCGCCGAACCAGGTGGCCGTGAGCGAACCGAAATCGGCGGATAGGCCGGGAGCCGGTAAGGGCGATCTGTTTGTGTTGGCCGAAGTCAGAGGGCAGGCGGGGGCCAGAGAAACTATCGAGCGGCAATTGGCCGAGACCGTGCGCGATACTTATTACCTGGCCCGCGGCTCAATTACGGCCAGTTTGCGCCGGGCCTTGCAAGCGGCCGGTGATCTACTGTATGATCGAAACTGCGCCGTTACGGTTGAAGAACGAGTTATCGGCGGGGTGGCGGCCCTGGTCAGGAGCAACGACGAGATCTTCATTGCCCAAATTGGCCCGGCGGCCTGCTTTGTCGTGTTGGGCGATTACGTTCGGCGCTATCCGGCCCAATCGGTCTGGCTGGATGAGACCGTGGACTCAGAACAGACGGAGGCTGAACCGGCCCTGGGCATCAGGCCGGTCATTGAACCGAGTCTCCACCATGTCCGGGTCGGTCCAGAGGATGTGTTGGTGTTGGCGGATAGCGGTCTGGCCGGCCAGTTGCATCTGGAAGATGTGGTCAGCGCGGTTGACGGCAGTAATGTCAAAGCTGCGCTCAAAAATTTGGGCAGCGTGGCCAGGGCTAATGACTGTTCGGCGTTGGTGCTGGCCATTGTCGAACGGCCCCAGCCCGCGTTGGGACCACTGAAGATGACTGCGCCTGCCTCGATCAGCAAACTCTGGCGGCGTCAGGAGGGACAGGCGGCTGCGACCGAAGTTTCACCAGCCGAGGCTGCATTGGCGGCGGAGCCGGGATATGAAGTTGAATTTGCCGGTGGTTCACCAACTCCTGGCCGGCGCACGACTCCCCAGCCTGAACCGCATCGACCGCCCGAAAAACCCGCTTTTTCAGCGCCACAGGCCGGGAGCGCATCCCAGTTTAAACAAACCTTTGCCGGCCGGGCTGCCTTTCAAGCCGAGGTTGACGAAGAAGTAGACGAGGGAGTCAAAGTTTTGGCTTCATCGGTGCCGGAAACAGCGTTTGGTTCTCAATTTCTGCCGCAGGGTACACCGGGGTTGGGGCGTCTGTTGAGCGGCGTGGGGGCCGGCTTGCTTGGCCTGATCGCCCTGCTGGGCCATGGGGTCAAGCTTGGGCTGGGCCTGTTTGTCCCCCAGAGCGGACACTCGGGTCACCGGCAGGCCGGGATGCAGGCGCGACGCCAGCACAACTCGTTCATCTCCTGGACCTTGCTGCGCAATCTGGCCCTGGCCATCCCCCTGTTGGTGGCGGTCATTGTTGGCATTAGTTATTTGCAGAAGGGACGGCTGCTGGAAGCCGAGTATCAAGAGTTGGTAAAGACGGCTCAAACCAAGTTTGAGCAAGCTCGCTCGGTTGATCCCGCCTCGGCCTACAGCTTGATGGCTGAAGCCAATACCCTATTGACCCAGGCCGAACAGATCAAGTCCAACCAACCGGAGATTGGCGAACTTAGAGCCCAAATGGCCGAGCAGGCCGACAAATTGGGCAACGTGCAGCGGCTCTATTACCTGCCCCAACTGCGGCAATATACCGACCCGGGCACTGAATTGAGTAATATTGTGGTCCAGGGCGTTGAAGTGTACGTGCTGGATGGCGGTAATGACCGGCTTTACCACCACCGCCTGGATGACGTTGGCGAGGCGCTGCTGCCGGATGATGAAACGCTATTATTGGCGTCGCGCGGCCAGGCGGTCGAAGAAATTAACGTGGCTGAACTACTGGGCATGACCTGGATGCCGGCCGGCGGTAGCCGGCAAACCAGTGACCTGATCGTTTTGAACAGTACCGGTTTATTGGAATATCATCCCAATTGGGGTATTGCTACTTCGACTTTGGCCGCGGCTGAAGCGTTGCGCTTGCCGGTAGCCGTGTCGAGCTTTTTTGGCAATTTCTACGTGCTCGACCCCCAGGCCAATGTTCTGCTCCGCTATCTCCCAACCGCCGACGGTTACGGCGCTCCCCCGGAGAGTTACTTCCCACCTGATGTAGCCGTTGACTTGAGTGGGGCGGTGGATCTGGCCATCGACGGGGCCGTTTACGTGCTTTTCCGGGATGGCCGCCTGGAGAAATTTTTGAGCGGCCAGCCGACTGACTTCAAGCTGTCGGGGTTGGACAAACCTTTCAATAATCCAACGGCCATCTTCACCGCGCCGAATGACGAAGTACAATACATCTACGTGGCCGATGCCGGCAATCAGCGCATTGTGCAGTTAAACAAGGATGGCTCATTTGTCCGCCAATTCAAGCCGCGCCCAGGCGAGGCCGTCTCTTTTGCCAACTTACAGGATATCCATGTGGATGAAATTGGCGGGCGGTTGTATATTTTAGACAGCAACAACCTTTATTTGGGCAATATCCCGGCGGAGTAAACAGGATTAGTAGCCCTTCGTTCTTTAATTTTCCCCAACTTTAATGGGGTTTGAAACGAATTCGGGCAACCGCCCCCTGCTCATTGTAAAGCTCTAACTGGCCTTGCAAATCCTGACGAACCAGGGTTTTAACCAAATACAAACCCACGTTATGTTGTTCCAACCGCAACACCGGCTCGGGATAGCCCGGCCCATTATCCCGAAACTCAAGGTTAATCGTGTCGCCGTTCCTGCTGATCCGCACCTTTATTTCGCCCGAATTTTGGTCTGACAAAGCATACTTAACGGTATTGGTTACCAACTCATTGATGATCAGAGCCAGGTTGTTGGCTTGTTTCGGCGTCACCCGGATGGTTGAGGGCGGGACATCGACTGCAATGTATTTATTGGGCGGCATAGTCTGTAACGAGGCCTGGATAACCCGACTGACTAGCTCATCGAGCGGTAATGGCGACCACTTGGAAGCCGACAACAGGTTATGGACGGTGGCCAGGCCCTGCACCCGGCCAATCAGATCCTGGATAATGGCCTGATAGGTGGCCTGATCATCTACCCTGACGTGATGACGCTCGGCGTAGAGCAAGCCGATGATCGCCGCCAGGTTGTTTTTGACCCGGTGGTTGACTTCCCGCAGCAGCATCGCTTTGGTTTCGGCATCCTGCCTGGCCTGCTCATAGAGGCGAGCATTCTCAATGGCTATCGACACGGTCGCCGCCAGAGACTCCAATACTCTTAGATCCGCCTCACTAAAGCGACCAACCTCGGCATCGACCGTTTGGAGCACCCCGATCACCTTGTCTTTAACCTGCAACGGCACGGTCAGAATAGAGCGGAGCGGCAAGCCGGTTTGCTCATCCACCCCCTTATAGTGGCGGTTATCTGCCTTAACATCCGGCACATTCAGGCTTTGGCCGTGTTGCACTACCCAACCGGCTAAACCCTGGCCCGGCGGCAAGCGCCAGCCCCGCACAATTTCGCCTTGCGGGTCCGTTACCTGACGGCAAACCAGTTCCCCACTCTCCTGGTTAACCAGCCAGGCCGAACAGGCCACTACGCCCAACTGTTGGCGCACCTCATCCAAGACGGTGGCCAGCATTTCGTCCAGATTGTGCGTGGAGATAAAGCTATGGCTGGCGCGATTGAGCAGTTCCAGATCCCGATTACGCTGCCGCAGGGCTTCTTCGGCGGCTTTGATTTCGGTGATATCGCGCGAAATACCCATCACACCCACCTGCTCACCGTGGGCATTGCGCAGCA
This sequence comes from uncultured Caldilineaceae bacterium, assembly GCA_964398055.1. Classification (GTDB taxonomy): domain Bacteria; phylum Chloroflexota; class Anaerolineae; order 4572-78; family J111; genus CAYNLK01. The sequence goes on along the minus strand of CAYNLK010000026.1, from coordinate 27,243 downwards.
CCGAGGCCGATAGGAAACTGGGAAAAACTCGACCGCTTTTGTGCCGGTTGAGAATCTGGCGCATACATTGCCCATCTCTAACAATCAATTCATGCACCAGCGGCGCTTCCCGTGGGTCGGCATAGAGCAAATCGACATGTTTACCGATGACTTCGGCGCGGCAATAGCCAAATGTTTTTTCCGCGGCCCGGTTGAACTCGACAATGCGTCGCTCCATATCCACGGTAATAATCATATCCAGCGAGCAATCGATGATATTACGGGCATAGTCCTGCGATGCTATCAGGGCTGCTTCGGCCTGCTTGTACCGGCCCAGCTCGTCCTGTTGATGATCGGTTTCCAGACTTTCAACCTGCTGCCGGAGTTCGGCTAACTCGGTCATGAGTTGGGCTTTGGTTTTGGTTGCATCTTGCATCATGATCTCCTGGCCGGGAACCTGCTCCGGTCTCGAGTTGGTCGTCACGCCCACCAGCCAAAAGTCCGGCGCTGGTCCAGCCGCAGACCGGCCTGCTCAGCCAGGTGTACGGCAGTGCGATACTCCGCCGTTGTAGGCGGGCGGTTTATTTCGGGATACTTTTGAGCCGTCACTTTGCCGGCCGGCCGGTATTGAGCCATCACATTGACGTAAGTATCAACGGCCACCTGCTCGGCCAGGAATTGGAGAATGTGGCGCGTTTCGTCCAATAGGCCTGGCATCACCAGGTGGCGTACCAACACGCCCCGTTTGGCCAGTCCATCCTCATCGAACTTGAGCGACCCTACCTGCCGGTGCATCTCCTTGATAGCGCCGCGGGCGGCCTCGGCATAATCCCTCGCCTTGAGATAGCGCAGACATAGATCGGGGTTCCACAGTTTGAAATCGGGCATATAGATGTCAACCACCCCGTCTAGCAAACGCAGACTCTCCAGCGAGTCATACGCCGAGGTGTTATAAACCAGCGGCAAGCGCAGGCCGGCTTCGACCGCCACAACCAGCGCCTCCAACAGTTGGGGCACCACATGTTCCGGAGTCACAAAGTTGATATTGTGGCAACCCGCCTCTTGCAACTCCAACATCATCGTGGCCAATTTGATGGGGCTGACTTCCCGGCTGCGCCCGGCCTGGCTGATATCAAAATTTTGGCAAAAGACGCATCTCAGGTTACACATACCAAAGAAGATTGTGCCGCTGCCGCGCCAGCCGCGCAAACAATCTTCCTCCCCCAGGTGGGGAAAATAGCTGCTCACCTGAGCGAAACGGCCGGTTTTGCAGGCCGCGGTCTTATTTGCCAACCGATTGACCCCGCAATCACGCGGACAAACTCGACATTCAGCCAGGCCGGCTACGGCGGTCTCGGCCCGGCATTGCAACTCGCCGGTGCGGTGTAAAGCCAGATAAGCCGGCTCAAAATCAGCGGCCCGGATGGTGTATTGGACCGACTTAGATTTGGTATTCATCGCTAGCCATCTTGATCATTGCGTTCATCCCAAGCCTGCCATGACTCCGGGTAGAAAACTTATCCAAAGTATACAATCCTGGCCGGTTCTGGTCAATATCCTTTTTGACCCAGAGGACGCTCATTTCTCTAACAGGTTTGACGATTCGCCACACTTCACCTATCATGTAAGTTTGAGCACAAAGAACGGCCCGCTTGCGCAGTTGTGCATAAGCGGGTCAAATTATTGTCAGGGAGTATTTATGTTAGAGAAGTTAGCTGCGCTTGAGGCCCGATATGAAGAACTGTCTGAGTTGTTGGGCAATCCGGCGGTAGTGAGCAAGCCGGATTTATTGATGAAATATGGCCAGGAGCAGGCCAATCTCGAAGATATTGTGACCACCTATCGCCGCTATCAGGAAGTTTTGACTCAACTGGATGAAGCCAGGGCCATGCTGGCCGAAGAGACGGACGATGAGATGCGGGCGATGGTTCGGGATGAGGTGACCAGCCTGAAAAGCCAAAAAGAAGCGCTTGAAGAAGAATTGCAACTGATGTTGCTGCCCAGGGACCCCAATGACGATAAGAACGTGATTGTGGAAATTCGAGCCGGGGCCGGCGGTGACGAAGCCGGCCTGTTTGCCGCCGACCTGTTCCGCATCTATAGCCGCTATGCTGAAAATCAAGGCTGGAAAACCTCCATCCTGAGCCGCCATGAGTCGGGCATTGGCGGTTTCAAGGAGATCATTTTCCAGGTTACCGGTAAAGGGGCTTACTCCAAACTAAAGTATGAAAGCGGAGTGCACCGGGTGCAGCGCATTCCTCAAACCGAGAGCGGCGGGCGAATCCATACCTCTACGGCAACGGTGGCGGTGCTGCCCGAAATGGATGAGGTGGAAATCGAAATCGACCCCAACGATGTCCGCATTGATATCTTTCGCTCGTCCGGGCCGGGCGGCCAAAGCGTCAACACCACCGATTCGGCCGTGCGGCTGACCCATCTGCCCACCGGCCTGGTGGTCAGTTGCCAGGATGAGAAAAGCCAGCTTCAGAACAAGACCAAAGCCTTTAATATTCTGCGAGCGCGGCTGTACGATATCGAGCAGCAGCGGCTGGAGGCCGAACATGGGGCGGCCCGGCGTTCCCAGGTAGGCAGCGGCGAGCGGAGCGAGAAGATTCGCACCTATAATTTCCCCCAAACTCGCGTCACCGACCATCGCATCGGCTACTCCAGTTACCGGTTGGAAAATATCCTCAACGGCGAAATCGACGAGTTCATCGAGGCGTTGTCCCAGGCCGATCAGGAAGAGAAGTTGAAAGAGTTGGCTGCGGTGTAATTTGGTGAAGTAAAGTTATCGGTTAGGAAAGGGGATATTGTGAAGCACTTTAAAGTTATTGTTGAAAAGCACCCAGACGGTTACATAGCTTATCCTTTAGGAATTAAGGGAGTTATTGTGGGTGAGGGCGATAGCTACGAAGAAGCATTGGCTGATGTGACCTCTGCGATTAAATTTCATGTTGAAACCTTTGGTCAAGAAGTACTTGAAGGTGAATCGCCTGTTTTGGAAGCATTTGTGGCCGAGGCAGGGGTCAGGCTTTAATGGCGAAATTTCCTGTGGATGCCCCTAAAGTAAGGGTCATCAAAGCTCTGGAAGAGCTAGGGTTCCGCCTGGTTCGTGAGGGTAATCACATTGCCATGATACGGGAAAACTTTGATGGCACTAAAACGCCTTTGACAATGCCCAATCATCGCACGATAAAAGGTTCCACCCTTCGCCGAATTTGCAGCCAGGCTGGTATTACCAGAGCGGAATTCTTGCAAGCTTATGAAAATGTGTAGGGTGGGGGTACATTTAGGGTGGAATATGCCGGGGTAGGAGAGGTCCTGATCATTGCCAGCCATCGCCTGGCCGCGGCCGGCTGCGCTACCCCCAGTCTGGATGGGGAACTTCTCCTGGCCCATACTATGGGCCGGGAGCGGACCTGGCTGTACATATACCCGCGGCATAGACTGCAAGCGGATCAATTGGCCAAATTTGACGAACTGCTTCAGCGCCGGGAGCGGCGGGAGCCGGTGGCCTACCTGGTTGGACACAAAGAGTTTTTTGGCCTGGAATTTCGGGTCAACCGGCACGTTCTCATTCCTCGCCCGGAAACCGAGCTACTGGTTGAGACAGCTTTGGCCCTTTACCCGGCCAACACCACTTTAAAAATTGCCGACGTAGGTACCGGCAGTGGTTGTATTGCCATTACCCTGGCGAAACATTTGCCCCGCTCCACCCTGTTTGCCACTGATACTTCGGCTGAGGCCCTGACCCTGGCTCGACAAAATGCCCGCTATCACCAGGTGGCCGACCGGGTCGCTTTTTTATTGGCTGACTTGCTCCAGCCGGTTGGCCAGCCGGTTGATTTAGTTGTGAGCAATCCGCCCTATGTTAGCCGGGCCGAGTTAGCCGAAACAGCGCCGGAGGTGCGGCTCTATGAGCCGCGGCCGGCCCTGGACGGCGGTATCGATGGCCTGGCGGTCATCCGTCAACTTCTGACCCAAGCCGGTAAAAAATTAAAGCCGGGCGGCGCGTTGTTGGTAGAAATCGGTTCTGGCCAGGGTGAGCAAGTTATCCAATTAGCCGGTCGCCATTTTGCCAAAGCTGAGCTAACAATAAAAAAGGATTTGGCCGGCCTGGATCGGTTGTTAGTGGTCCGGCTGAATAGAAATATTTGACGGCGCGGCGGCTACTTCCATCCATTGGGCCGATTCTTGTCAAAGGGTATCCCCTATGATAGAATAGGCGCTTGTTTCCGATCATTGAGACATGGAAAGAGTCCCTGACCGGTCGATATCCAAGAAGTTGATAATGACGATTGGGGCAAGGTTACAGGATAAGGTATTTGTCGATTTGTAGCTGAATATTCTGCGCAGTATGCCTCACTTTGTTTTTTTCACCTCCTTACGCCGACACATTTAATTGCCACTCTGCGTAGCCGGGTTGGTGCTAATCAGGGAACCGCCAACTCGGTGAGGCTGTTTACTGCTTGCCCGTTGGGCCAGAATGATTGTTGAGGGTGGGGTAAAAGATAATTTTACCTCTAGAGTTGGAAAGGAGAAGCGAGTTGTCGACCAAACAAAATATAAACCCTCTGTTTCAATCATTTGAATTGATCGTGGAGAGCCGCTTAGGCGGCGTTGTTATTAATTTTGTTCTCATACCATTGTTGGTGCTGAGCGCGCTGCTGCTGCCACCCATTTCTATGGCCGACCGGCTGCTTAGTATCGGCTACGAACGGATTGGCCGGGATGGGGGCGCCATCCAGGATCCGGATGGTACTCAAATCACGTTTCTCCCGGAAGGAGTCTCCCGTTCCTTTCGGGTCAAATTGATGGCGGTGCCGCGCAGCCTGTTCCTGGAGGGGGCTGCCGGCAACACCCTGTTGACTGCCGCCGAAAGCATTCCCCCTAACCTGATTATGAAAAGTCCCTTCTACCGGATTCAACGTAAAGGGACCATGCCCGAGCAGGTCGTCCTCAGCGTGCCTATTCCCAACGAAGCTGAACCTTACCGTACCCTGGATCTCTATTCCTGGAACGGCAATAGCTGGGAGTGGCTGCCAAACCGCAAGGTTGTGACTGAGGATGTGATTGAGTCCGAACTGGATTTTCTGCCTGAGTCGATTGTGGTGATGCAGACTCACGCCATTCATCCCAACGTCTCAACCGATTATGCCATCAATCATCCTATTCCCGATAATGTCACGGACTCGCTGGTTGAGATAAATCCTCAGGGGCTGTTTTTGGATAGTAACGGGCAAATTGTGGGTGACCTGGGCCAGTTGCCGCCCGAAATCCAAAATGCTTCTTACTCGGTTATCCCCACTATTCGTAACTGGACCGATGATGGCTCGATCCGTTCAGATTTGATTGATAATTTATTGATCGATCCTGAAGCTCGTCGACGGCATATCCAAACGATCGTTGACCTGGTTCAGCGTAATGCTTACCAGGGTATCGATATCGATTACCGCGGCATCAACCCCGACCTGAAACGAGAATACACCTCGTTTGTGGAGCAACTGCGGGCCAGTCTCCCGGCCAACAAGCAGTTATCGGTACGGGTTGAGTTACCGATGCAAGTTTCGGCCGACACGTGGGATACCGGGGCCTACAATTGGCAGGCGATTGGCCGGATTGCCGATGTGGTCAAAGTACCCACCTCGCCCGATCCCAAAGCCTACGCGCCAGGTGGTCAAATGGAGGCGATGCTCGACTGGACAGTTGGCCAGATCAACCGTTATAAGATCCAATTGCTGCTGTCTACCTTTAGCGCCGAGCAGGTGAATGGCATTACCAGAAACATCACCTATCAGCAGGCCCTGGAGCCTATTGGCGCCGTGGCCATTGTGGGTGGTGAGAATATTGTCAGCCCTGGCCAGGAAGTTGATTTTACCCTGGCCGGTTTGCAGGCTTCTACCGGCATCCAGTTTGACGCGCCCAGCGGGACATACTGGTTTGCCTACCTGGACGATAACAACGTGCAGCATACGGTTTACCTGGAAAATGCGGCCAGCATTGCCCGTAAGCTGCAATTTGTGGCCCAGTACAATCTGCGCGGCGTCGCCGTTCAAAATCTGTTGAGTGATAGCAACGATGCCCAGATTTGGTCGGTTATCCGCAAGTTTCTTGATCTGGTCATCCCGCCGGTTGAGAGCCAATACTCGGTTGTTTGGCAGGTCAAAAATCAAGATGGCGGCGTCATCGCCGAGGAAATCGTCGATTTGAGCCAACCCACCTATAAGTGGCTGGCCCCTGAAGCCGGCGGCTCTTACGAAGTGGCCGCCGCCATATCATCCAGCGGCGATAGCGCCGTTGCTGTGCCGCGGGGTAGCGTTGCCTTGCTGGTGGCCACGCCCACGCCGGAGCCTACGCCCACCCCCATTCCAACCCCCACGCCGGAAGCAACGCCGACCCCGGAACCGGCCCCAGCCCCAAGACCGGCGCAGCCGGCTGCCCCCGCGCCGGCCCAATCGGCCGCACCTGCGCCGCCGGCTGTCGGCGCGGTCAATGTCCCCTTTGGGTACGGCATTCAAGCCGACCCGCGCGGCAGCACCAGCGCCAACGTGGGGCATATCAAAGCGATCGGTTTTAACTGGGTTAAGTTCCAGATGCCCTGGAAAGATGTTGAGCCGTCGCCCGGCAGCTACTCCTGGGGGATGTGGGACGAACTGATTGGGGCCTATAATGCCAACGGTATCAAAGTATTGCTCAGCATCCCCAAAGCCCCCGATTGGGCCAGGCCGCCGGATGACGACAAGAGCATCGAGGGGCCGCCCCAGGACCCGATCAAATATGCCGAGTTTGTGGGCCGGGTGGCCGATCGTTACCGGGGTAAAGTGCAAGCCATTGAGGTCTGGAACGAGCAAAACCTGTGGTATGAAGCCGGCGGTCGAGGTCGAATCAACGCCGCCAACTACGTGCAATTGTTGCAGATGGCTTATACCGGTATCAAGTCGGTCAATCAAGATATGATTGTGGTCAGTGGGGCCTTGACCCCGGCCGGTAATGTGGGCGATCTGGCTGTTGACGACATCGATTACCTCAACCAGATGTACGCCCACGGGGTCAAAGGTTACTTTGACGCCCTGGGGTCTCACCCGTCCGGCTATAACTGCCCGGCGCTGGCCGACTGGCAAACGGTTACGGCCGAGGAAGCTGTGGCCGACCCCGGCCACGGCACCTTTAGTAACCGCCACCATAGCTGGTGTTTCAGAGGGACGATGGAGGGTTACCGTAATGTGATGGTGGCCAACGGCGACGGCAGCAAGGCCATTGTGCCGACCGAATTTGGCTGGGCCGTCTCCGGTAATCCCCAGGCCGGGTATGAGTACGCCCGCGATAATACCCACGAAGAGCAGGCCAAGTGGATTGTGGAAGCCTACCAGTGGGCCAAGCAGCAGGGCTGGGTTGGCCCAATGTTCCTCTGGAACCTGGATTACGGCGTCACCGCGCCCGGAACTGAGTTGGCTAACTTTGGAATTTTGAATACGCCGGCCTACAACGCTCTGGCGACTATGCCAAAGTAGGCGGGAGGCGTCGAATGCAACAACGGTTACAACCCAAGAAAAAAGGATCTAAGCTTATCTGGCTCTTGCCAATCGTGGCCGGCTTAGGCATTGCAATGATACTGGTTTGTGCAGCGGCCTTTGCCGTCTATGCCATCTTCTTTTATGAACCCAGCGTGCCCGCCAACGCGGGCCAGCGCGCCACACCTACCCTCAGAATCGCCCGTTTTTCTGAAAACGAGAACCAGGACTCGGCCCAACAGCCCGCCGTTACCGATACGCCGGTTGGGCCGGCTACGCCCACTCAACCGCCCGCGGAACAGTCGCCGACCAACCCTCCGGCGGAAGAACAGGCCGCTACCCCACCTCCGGCTGAACCCAGTCCGGCGAATCAGGCCCAGCCGACCTCACCGCCGGCGGTTCAGGCTCAACTCAATGCCGCGCCGGTCACGATGACCTCGCCTGATTATGGCATGCAGGTGTTTCTGTTTTGGAAAGAGGAGATCGCTGATCGCGACTTGCAGTTAGTTCAGGATGCCGGTTTCCGCTGGGTGAAGCAGGAGTTTGCCTGGCGGGAAATTGAGGGGGCCGGCAAGGGCGCATTTGACTGGTCGCGTACCGACCGGGTCATGGACCAGATCGATGCGCATGGCCTCAAAGTCATTGCCCGCCTGGGGGTGCAGCCCCAATGGGCCGGCGGCGGCTTTCCCGAAATCGGCCCGCCCAACAATATGCAAGATTTTGCCGATTTTACCGCGGCCGTGGCCCAGCGGTACAAGGGCCGGATCGACGCCTACCAGATCTGGAATGAGCCGAATCTGGCCCGTGAGTGGGGCAATCGCCCGCCCAATGCGGCCGAATACACCCAGATGCTCAAGCTGGCTTACCAGGCGATCAAGGCGGTCGATCCTTACCCCATCATCATCAGCGCCGGCCTGGCCCCCACCACCCGCAACGACGACGTGGCCCGGCCCGACATCTACTTCATTCAAGAAATGTACGACGCCGGCGCGGCGCCCTACTTTGACGCCCTCGGTGCTCACGGGGCCGGCTATGCCTCGCCGCCGGAAACCGACCCGGCCGAAGTGGCCCGCACGCCGGGCCTGGCCAATCCCGGTGACTTTGAAAACAACGTCCCCGAGGAGCTGCGCCGGGTTTACTGTTTCCGGCACGTTGAGGATGTGCGGGCGGTGATGGTTCGCAATGGCGATACCGCCAAGCAGATTGTGCTGCTGGAGTTTGGCTGGACCATCGATCCCCGGCCCAACTCGCCCTACGCCTGGCACGCCGTCACCCCCGAACAGCAGGACCAATATTTTCAGCGAGCCTATGCCTGGGCCAAGCAGAATTGGCAGCCCTGGATCGGGGTGATGAGCCTCATCTACATTGCCGATCCCCAATGGACCCTGGATGACGAACAAACCTATTGGAGCATTGTCTATCCGACCTACCCGGAATTTACCCCCGCCCCGGCCTACTTTGGCCTAAAGACGATGCCCAAGTAATCTCACTGTTTAGCATCAAAAAATCAAAAAGCCAGGACCAAAACCGGTCCTGGCTTTTTTTAACCAAGCGCCGGGCGCTTGCGAACTTATTTACCCACCTCGACTTCGCGGGCTGGAACCTTTACCACCAACTCCTCTCTTTTGACGAAGATCAAACCTTCATCTTCGTTGTAGTCCACCACCACCACATCGCCTTCCTTGAATTCACCTCGTAACAGTTTGACCGATAGGGGCGACTCGACCTGTTTTTGCAGCGTGCGGCGCAGCGGACGGGCGCCAAAAGCCGGATCATAGCCTTGTTCGGCCAGCCAGACCCGGGCCGCCTCGGTCAACTCGATACTGACCCCGTGCTCGCTCAACCGCTCGGCGATCTCCCGCATCTGCAGGTCAACGATCTCGATGACATGCTCGCGGGTCAGGGTGTGGAAGATGATGATTTCATCGATCCGGTTCAGGAACTCGGGCCGGAAATATTTCCGCAGGGAATCTTGAATTTCACCCTTTAGCCGGGTATCATCAAAAGTGCCCTGGTCGCCCCGCTGGCGGAAACCCAAAGTGCCGCCTTTTGGCCCAAAGGCAGTACCCACGTTGCTGGTCATAATGACCACCGTGTTGGTAAAATCGACGTTGTGACCGTGCCCATCGGTCAGGCGGCCCTCTTCCAGAATCTGCAGCAACGCATTCCACACATCCGGGTGGGCTTTTTCGATTTCATCGAACAAGACCACCTGGTAAGGCCGGCGACGGACCGCCTCGGTCAACTGGCCGCCTTCATCGTAACCCACGTAGCCCGGCGGCGCCCCAAAGAGACGGCTGGTGGTGTGGGCCTCGCGGTACTCACTCATATCGATCCGCAGCAGGGCGTCTTCATCATCGAACAGGAACCAGGCCAGCGCTTTGGCCAACTCGGTCTTACCGACGCCGGAGCTACCCAGGAATAGGAAGCTGCCGGTCGGCCGCCGCGGGTCTTTGAGGCCGGAACGGGCCCGGCGAATGGCGTCGCTGACCGCGTTAATGGCTTCATCCTGGCCGATGATGCGCTGGTGCAGCGCCTCTTCCATCCGCAGCAACTTCTCCGCTTCGGTCTGGAGCATATCTTGCAGCGGGATGCCGGTCCAATTTGAGACGACTTCGGCAATGTCGCTGATTTTGACCACCTCATCCAGATTTTTCTCCTGCCGCCAGGCGGCATACTCCTGCTCAAACTCTTTTTCCAGCCGCAGTCGTTCGGCTTTGACTTTGGCGGCGTATTCCCAATTTTGGCTCTGGGCCGCCTCATTTTCGTGGTTTTGCAACTGGCTTAGATTTTTCTTTTTCTGTTTTAGCTCGTCAGGCATCGAGTAAATGGCAATCCGCAGCTTGCTGGCCGCTTCGTCGATCAGGTCGATGGCCTTGTCGGGCAGGTGGCGATCCGACACGTAGCGATGCGACAGCCGGGCCGCGGCTTTCAGCGAGTCGTCGGTGTAGCTGACGTTGTGGTGCTCCTCGTAACGGTGTTTGAGACCGCGCAGCATCTCGATGGTCTCCTCCACGGTTGGCTCGTCCACAAAAACAGGCGCAAACCGGCGCTCCAAAGCCGGGTCTTTTTCAACGTATTTGCGGAATTCGTCCAGGGTGGTGGCCCCAATGCAGCGCAACTCGCCGCGGGCCAGGGCCGGTTTCATCATATTGCCGGCGTCGACCGCACCCTGAGCCGCGCCCGCGCCGACCACAGTATGCAGCTCGTCAATAAAGAGGATGATCTCGCCCTCGGCCCGCTGGATCTCCTCCAGGGCATTCTTAAGCCGTTCCTCAAATTCACCCCTAAAGCGCGAACCGGCAATCATAGCCCCCAAATCCAGGCTAACCACCCGCTTGCCCATCAAGATTTCCGGCACATCGTCATTGGCAATCTTTTGAGCCAGCCCCTCGACAATGGCCGTTTTACCCACGCCGGCCTCGCCGATGAGGACCGGGTTGTTTTTAGTGCGCCGAGAGAGCACCTGGATCACCCGCAAGATTTCCTTGTCCCGTCCAATTACCGGGTCGAGCTTGCCCTCGAGGGCCATGGCGGTCAGGTCGCGGCTGTACTTTTCCAGGGTGCGGTAGCGCGTCTCAGCCTGCGGGCTGGTCACTTTTTGACCGCCCCGCACTTTTTCGATCGCGTCCAGAACTTTAGTTTTGGTTACCCCAACTTCCTGTAAAATTCGAGCGGTAGGCGTACCTTTTTCGTTACAAATTGCCAGGAAAATATGCTCGGTTGAGATATATTCATCCTGCATATTTTTGGCCTCTTCATGGGCGTTATCCAGCACCCGTTTCAAGCGCGGGGTGATGTAAACCTGGCCTACCGCCATATTAACCATCCCGCCAACTTTAGGCGAGGCGGTTAAAATCTGGTCAAGCCGGGAGGCGATTAGTTCCGGATCAACGCCAATATTTTCCAATAGTTCGGGAATCAGCCCGTCAGGTTGCTCTAACAAGGCCAAAAAGAGATGCTCGGTATCGGCCTGAGAATGGCGATATCGCTGTAAAATCTCGTAGGCCCGCATAGCCGCATCCTGGGCTCTTTCAGTAAATCTATCAAAACGCATCATCTTGAATTACCCCAAAATCTGGCTGGCCAAACCAGCCACTCGATTGATATTTTGATCCAAAGTAATGACATATTTCTCAATAGGGATTATACCAGCCTTTTTAGTAGATTGGTATTAGATTCTTGTTAGATTTTCATTAAGCCTGGCTGAGAACAAGGTCGGTTGTGTAAAATTATCTCCAGGAGGGACGCTTGGGCTAGCCAGAGCGTGATGCTACCGGCCAGAAAATCGGCTCCAAAAGACCAGCCAGCTAAAGCGGGGTACGGCGTTCCAGATGCGCCGCCAGCGCCAGGGCTGCATCACCAGGCGATGCAGCCATTCCAGCTCCAGCCGTTGCAGCCAGCGCGGGGCGCGGCGAGCCGTCCCTGCAATGAAATCATAAGAGCCGCCGACGCCCATACAGACCGGAATCTGCAGCCGTTCCAGGTTACGGGCAATCCACTTATCCTGTCGAGGCGCGCCGTAGGCCACCAGCAGAATGTCGGGTCGAGTGGGCAGAATGCGCTGCACAATGGCTTCGTTCTCGGCCAGGGCCGGTGAACCGGCAAAACAGCCGGCTACGTGTAGATGGGGATAACGTTCTTTGAGTTTTTGGATGGCTTGCTCGGCCACACCCGGCTGCGCCCCCAAAAAATAGATGCGATACCCTTTTTGGTGGGACAATTCGGCCAATTTGACCACCAAGTCTGAACCGGCCACCCGCTCCGGCAGCGGGGTTGTCTTGAGAAAACGAGCCGCTTTCAATAAACCAATGCCATCCGGCAAGGCCAGGGCCGCCGCGTTGATGATCTGCCGGAACTCCTCATCGTGTTGAGCCTCGATCACAAATTCAGGATTGACCGTGACCAGTTGGTGGGGTTGGCCGCTGGCAATGAACGCTTCGATGAGAGCCAGGGTTTGGGCGTTGGTCAGGGCGTGAATTTTTACATTGAGAATGGTGGCGGTGGCTGGAATCGTTGGCATAGTTGGTTAGTTAGTTGGGTGGTTGGATGGGTAGGCGCTCTGTTCCAATATTTCGACGACTTGTCTGGCGGCGTGTGGCCAGGAGAACTGTTGAATTTGCCGCAAGCCTCGTTCGACCAGGCGCCGGCGCAGATCGGCGTTGGTGATCAATTCGACCAGCCCGGCGGCAATGTCATCGGTTCGGTGCGGATCAACCAGCCGCGCCGCCTGACCGGCCACTTCCGGCAGCGAGGAGCAGTTGCTGGTCAACACCGGCGTGCCGCAAGCCATCGCCTCCAACACCGGCAGGCCAAACCCCTCATACAGCGACGGCAAGAGATAGGCCAACGCCCCGGACAGCAGCGCCGCTTTATCCTCCGGGGCCACATAGCCGGGAAAGATGACCCGGCCAGTTAGCCCTAGTTGCCGGACGCGCCCCACGATGGCGTTGTACAGCCAGCCTGGCGGGCCGGCAATCACCAGTTTTGGCCCTGGCTGCGGCAATGAGGCCAGAGCCAATTGAAAAGCCTCGATCAGGCGGACCAGGTTTTTGCGAGGCTGGAGCGTGCCCAGATAGAGCAGGTAGTCACCCTCGATATGATACCTGGCTTTGGTCTGAGCGATAATTTCAGGGGCTTCGACCGGTTGTAAATTCTCATCCCGTCCCAGGTAGACCACGCTGAGTCGCGCCGGATCGGCCCCATAAAAGTCAATCAGGTCTTGTTTGGTGGCCTGGGAGTCGACCACCAGGTGGCGGGCCACCCGGCAGTGGCGTCGAGTGGTCCACTCCAGATACCAGCGGTCAAAAGGGCGATGGGCCTCCGGATAGTGGCGGTAGCCCAAATCGTGAACGGTGACCACCGCCGGCGGCGGGCAGTAGAGCGGCAGCACGTGCGCCGGCACAAAGAGCACGCTCGGCGGGTGCTGCTGCAACTCCAGCGCCAGGCGTAGATGAGTCCACAGGCGGGGCCAGGGGATAACCCGGGTCTCCACCAGCGGCGAGTTGGGCCAGTCAGAATGGTGGGGCGGATGCGGGGTGTACAGCCGCAGCTGTCGCTCCGGCGAGGTGAGGTCCGCCAGGGCCTTGATCAGCTCGAGCGAGTAAGTTTCGGTCCCGGTCCGCTGGCCGCGGGCGGCCCGGCTGGCATCCACCCCGATAATCATGCTGCTTCCAGATCAGGCAGAAATTCCCGCAGCCCGGCCAGGCTCAGGTCCCCCTGGCGCAGCAGGCGGGGTGGAGTGACGCTCAAGTCGATGATAGTCGAGGGTGTGGCGGTGGGGCTGGGGCCGCCATCGAGCACCAGCGGCAGCTCGTCACCCAGTTGCTCGGCCACCCCCTGGGCGGTGGTGGGCGTAGGCCGGCCCGACAGGTTGGCGCTGGTTACGGCCAGCGGGCGGCCCAGCCGGGTCACCAGTTCCAGGCAGGTCGGATGGTCGGGGAGGCGGACAGCCACGCTGTCCTGGCCGGCCGTTACGTCGTCGGGCAATTTGGGGTTCTTGGGTAAAACGACCGTGAGCGCGCCGGGCCAAAATTTTTGCAGCAGCAGCCAGGCCCGATTGGGGACGCGGCGAGCTACCTGGTTGAGATCGTCAATCTGGGCGATGAAGATCGGGATGGCCTTATCCGGCGGCCGTTGTTTGATGGCAAAAATCTGGCGCACAGCGAACCGTTCAAAGGCGTTGGCCCCAACTCCGTAGACAGTGTCGGTGGGAAAGGCTACCAGTTCCCCTTCATGCAGCAGGTGACGAGCCAACTGAATAGCTTTGGGGGAATTAGCCGGTAAAATTTGAGTCATCGCGCCTCCTTACTCGGCCAGGGTCTGCTCCAAAATAAATGTTTCAATGGCCCAGGCCGCGCCTTCGGCTTCAATGGGCGGGGCAATGTAATTGGCGGCGGCTTTGGCGCCGGGACTGGCGTTGCCCATAGCCACGCCCACACCGGCCCAGGCAATCATATCGATGTCGTTGTCCTGGTCGCCAATGGCCATCACCTCGTCTTGGGCCAGGCCGTAATAGCCGGTCAGGGTGGCCAGGGCCTGCCCTTTGGAGACTCGGGGCGAAGTTACCTCGATCAGAGTATCGAATGACTGAAAAACATTCAGCTTGCCGTCCAAAGCCTCAGCCAGCCGGGTTGCGACGATGCCCGCACCTGCGGCCGGATGAACGATCAACCCTTTATAGGGGGCCGAGGTTGTGACTTGCTTCAGATCGCTCACCTCATAGGGGTAAATCCCGGTCCGGGTAAGCAGGCTGCGGCTCAGGTCGGTTGGGGCTTCGGTATAAGCTTGATGGCCAATGTAAAGATGCAAGGCCAGCCGGTGAGCGCGGCCCAGGTCGATCAACTGCTGCGCCAACGGCAGCGGCAGCGTTTGGCTGGCAATGACCCGATCAGCCTGAAAGTCGTAGATCAGAGCGCCTTGATAGCAGATAACCGGCGTGGTCAATTCCAGCAGCCGGATGAATTTTTGGGTTACCGGATATTCCCGGCCGGTCGCAATCGCCACGTGAATTCCCTGGCGAACCGCGGCTTTGATAGCGGCCTGGGTGCGCTCGGAAATTGTATGTAAATTCGTGACAATTGTGCCGTCAAGGTCAAGGGCAAGTAGTTTAATGGACATGGGCGGTTGGTTGGATAGTTGTATAGTTAGTTAGTTAGTTGGTTAGTTAGTTAGTTAGTTGGTTAGTTAGTTGGTTAGTTGGAGCGGCGCCAGTAAGCCGGCCAACCAGCCTAACTTTACTCTGACACCGGCAGCGTGTCAAAATATAGAAACGAATAGGGTTGGCCCTGCCCGTAAGAAAGGTTCGTTATCCCACGTCAAAAGATCAGATTGTGAATTTGACAACAACACAAATCCTGCTA
Organism: uncultured Caldilineaceae bacterium; assembly: GCA_964398055.1. Lineage (GTDB taxonomy): Bacteria > Chloroflexota > Anaerolineae > 4572-78 > J111 > CAYNLK01. Next base: position 11,891 of record CAYNLK010000026.1, on the reverse strand, counting down.
TAATCCCAGCTTAGATACCCCTGGGGGGTATTTTGATCATTGAATAAAAATACAAGAATGTTTCTAAAAGGAGTCAATAATCTAATGTCTAAACCTATCCATGTTACAGATGCCGAATTTGAAGCCAAAGTTTTGAAATCTACGGTGCCGGTTGTGGTTGATTTCTGGGCGCCCTGGTGTGGTCCTTGCCGAATGGTGGCCCCCATCCTGGACGAGCTGGCCAAAGCTTATGGTGACAAGGTGGTCATCGCCAAAGTCAACACCGATGAGAATCCCCAGTGGGCGATGAAGTACGGCGTGCAGGGCATTCCCACGATGTTGTTTGTGAAAGAGGGCCAACTGTTTGATCGAATGGTTGGGGCCGCGCCTAAACCCTACATCCAGGCCCGCGTCGATGCGATGTTGGAGACGGTGGCGAACTAATGCCGGCTCTGCTTGAGTGGCTTCGCTTCAACTGGTTGCTGGTGACCGTCATCCTGGTTCTGGCGGTGACTTTTGTGCTGCTAAGAACCAGCCCCACTCCCGGCCTCGACTCGGTTGAGGCGCTCGACGCCACTTTGACCGCCGGCCAACCGGTGGTGCTGGAATTCTATTCCAATTTCTGAAGCGCCTGCCTGCTGGCCAAGCCCATCGTCGATGGGTTGGAGACAAAGTTGACCGGCAAGGCGGCCGTAATCCGCCTGGACGTGATGAGCCGGGTTGGGCAGCAGGCTGCTCGCCGCTACGGGGTAAGAGGAGTTCCGGCCCTGGTTGTGGTCGATGGTTCAGGCCAGGCCATTTTTGGCCAGGCCGGTATTCCCCGCCCCGGTCAGATCATCGAACAAGTCGAGACAATGCTTGCTACACCACAATAAGGTAAATGATCAATTCTTGCTCCTTCGTCTTTGGTTGAGTTGAACTCAACTCAACTCAACTCAACTTCATCCAACTTTACGATCAGAGAGGTTAGTAAACCATGCCCATCTACGAATACGTGTGCCAGGACTGTGGCGAAAAGTACGAAAAACTGGTTCGCTCTACTGCGGCTACGGTGAAATTGGTCTGCCCCACTTGTGGCAGTGAACGAGGTGAAAAAGCCTTGTCGATGTTTGGAGCCATTGGCGGCAGCGTCAAATCCGGTAGCTCGGCCGGTAGTTTTAGCTCTTCGGCCGCCGCGTGCGGCCCCATTGGTTGAAGCATCTAAGCGAGAGCCGTGAGCTCTCTATTGACTTGGCGTGATGAACAAATTGCCGCCTGAAGTTCAGAAAAATATCGAGACCCGCCTGCAACGGCTGGAAGGGCAGGTGCGGGGTGTGCAGCGAATGTTGAGCGAAAATCGAGATTGCCCCGACGTGTTGACCCAACTTTCGGCGATTCGAGGCGCGGCCTATCAAATTTCACTGCTTTTGATTGAGAATTATGCCCTGGAGTGCATGAGCCAGCCGGAAGAGGCTGGCTCCAGGGACGACGCCATTGCCAGGCTGGTCAGTACGTTAGGCAAGTTGGCTTAACGGCGTCAAGGACAGCCTGGCGCAAATTCATAGCGAGAAAGTGTCGAGGCTTCAGCCGGGTTTAGGGCCATATTTCCGGCCAATCCCACCGAGAGGCTCTGCTCAGCCTCGACGCTTCTTCTCTGGCCTGAAGCTTATCCAGGAGGGGACACACCTGACCGGCTGGCGCTGCGGAGCCCTGCCCGATAGCTTCCGGCCTGTACACCAGCTGGCAACCCGGACTATTCCATCGAGGGTACCATAGAAGGTAATTGTGAATACCTTGAAAATTAGCTTGTTGGCCGGGATGTTTGGGGTGGTCGGGGGACTCGCGGTTTGGTCGATTGCCCGCGGCGGAGGGTATGAATTTCTGCCTATTGCCGCCGGGGTGGGGGCGTTTGGCACAACGGCCTTCTTCTGGTGGTTGATTGTGGCCCGCCGGCACAACTACAGCGCCAGAGCCGGGGCGATAGCCGGAGGTTTGAGCGGCCTGGTCTCCCATTATGTCTGCTGGTATCTTTATCTCATCAGGGCAAATACTTGCTATTGGCTGACCGGCGGCTGCGTGAGTTCACTGGGAGAAGCGCCGCTCGACCTGTTGAACGGTCTGTGGGGAGCGCTGATTTTTTCATTGGTCAGCCTGGTGTTTCTGGGTTGGCTCACGGTCCCGCTGGGGATAGGGGTCGGCGCGTGGTGGGCCAGGCGGCGGATCAACCGCCAGGGCATAGTCAGTTAAGCTCAAACAAAGAAGGGTGGTTGAGTAGTTACCGTCGGGAAATGAAATTGACTTAGACAAGGGTTCATAGTAGACTCTGCGCTAGTCAGTAATTTTTGCCCCCGTAGCTCAGAGGATAGAGCAGAGGTTTCCTAAACCTTGTGTCGCAGGTTCGACTCCTGCCGGGGGTACTTGATCAGAAACAAAAGAGGCCGACTCATCCGAGTCGGCCTGTGCATTTATTTGGTTGTATAGTTGTTTTACCAGCTCCAGCGGCCCATCATCCGGCCGCCCCGGCCGCCGCCAGGTTGGCCACCGTTACCCAGATGATCGCATACCCCGTCGCCATCGGCGTCGGTGAAGCCGGCGCCGCGCCCGCCTCTGCCCGTACCGGCGTGGTCACAAACCCCGTCGCCGTTCTCGTCGATGAAGTTATCGCACACGCCATCGCCATCCTGGTCGGTGTAGCCGGGGCCATAACCACGGCCAGGCCCACCGGCGCTCCAGGGTTCACTCAGCCGGGCGGTCACATTGGCCCGCATCGCCGCCAACATGGCGTCGGCCTGTTCCTGGGTCAACTGACCGTTGGCTACCAACTCGGCCAGGCGCTCGGCCCGAGCGGCCACAAACGCCTCGACGATGGTCTCGACAGTCAGACCCTTTTCCCCGGCTACCTGGGCGATGGTCTGGCCGGCTTGCAACTCGGCCAGCAGTTCGGCGGGAGTCATGCTCAACTGCTCGGCAGCTACGGTAATCAGTGAGCCGGTCGAGCCGCCCCAACGGGGGACTATCCCAAACCTGGGACCTTGCTGCGACCCGTTGGCCGCGCCAAAGCCGCCCCGCATCATCATCGAGCCGCGGCCCATCATCGAACCAGGACCGTAGGCGGAATTATCCTGGTTGAGCGGTCCCTGGGCCAAAACTGCCGGAACCAGGGCCAGAACGGTGATTAACACTACGACTGCTATCAATACCCACTTTTTCATTGTAACTTTCCTTGATTGGTATGGTTTGCCTGGTCGTTTTGGACAGGCGTTGTTTTACTATTCTGACTGTAGTGTACCAATCAAATGTGAAGAAGTTGTGAAGGGATGGCGAAGGAGTTGTAAAGAATATAATTTCATGCCCTAATCGACTTCTTCTCCTTAACCTTCAGCGTAAATAGGCGATAGTAGACCAAGAACAAGACCGTAAAACCGGTCCCCAGGTACATCAACTTCATCATCGTCAGCGAGCTATCGCTGCCGGCCATCAGGCCGTGGACCAGCGCCAGCCCGAAAGCCGCAAACGTGAGGTAGTGCAGGTTGCGCCACACCTTCTGGCCGATCTGCTTGCGAACGTAAAAGCTGATCGTCAACGCCGCGGTCAAATAAAGCGTGATGGTCCCTAAACCGATCCAGAATGGTTCATAGGGAGACAGAAAAGGAATAGCCAACTGGAAGAGGTTGAAGTTGATGTAACCGTCCCCCAGCAAAACCAGCGAGTGGATCAGCCCAAAAAGGACCGCTCCGATGGACAGAAACTCGTGCAGGCCGTAGGCGATGGTCACCGGCACCAGGCCGTCGGTGATTTTGGTGCTCAGGGTCAGCCCCCACACCGTCGAGAACCACAGTAACAGGTAAGCCACAATCCCCCCGGAACGGGCCATATACCAGAAGGCGGCGGTCTGGCCGGTCAGGGGCAGGCCCAGCAGTTGGGCCTCCTGCCCCAGGTAGCGATTGAGCAAGCCGGGCAGCAACGTGGCCAGGTTGGCGCTCAACAGCGCCAGCAGGCTGCGGCGCGGCTCGGCCTGGTAATCGAACCAGAGCCAGAGGGCCAGCAGAGCAATCAGGCTGCCGACCAGCACGCCGGCGGCAATCAAAATGATATCCAACAGGGTTCTTAATTCTGATTGGGTTGAAATTTTGGATTGGGCAAGCATTTGTTGAACCTCCTGAGAATAGCCTAATAATTTGGATTATGGCGTGGAGCGTGGAGCGTGAAGCGTGGTGCAAATACCTATGCGTGCTCCATGCTCTTCGCCCTTCGCTTTTCGCCCTTCGCTTTTCGCCCTTCGCTCCCCGCTCTCCGGTTATGATCCGCCACTCTGATTCCCCCCGCCGCCATTCCAGACCGGCCCCGGGGGTGGCGGCGGGGGCGCCGGCAGCGTGGGTAGCGGGGCCAGAGCAGGTAAGGGGGCCAGGGTGGGTACCGGCGCAATTTGAACCGCCGCAGGCTCAATTTGCAGGCTCGGCTGGGTGGAAGTTAGGGAGCTGCCCGGTAGTCCGGCCGTGGTTAAAGTCGGCGCCAGCGTTGGGATGGGCGACAGCTCCGGCAATGGTGGGATGGTCGGCCAGGGTGTCGGTTGGGCTACAAGCCGGGTGTTAGCTTCCGGGTTAACCGGGGCAGGCTTGCTAGCCTGGGCTTCTTTATTATTATCCAGCCGGGCAATCACATCCCAACCGCCGATGAAACCCAGTACGCTCAGGGCGGTCAAGGTAACTTTGGCGCTGCCGCTAAAGGCGGCTCGTTTTCGTTTGGGTTTTGGTTTTTGGGTTGTGCTCATCTTCAGCAATCACCTTTCCGGGAATGATTGAGAGTATCCTGACATTGTTTCAGTGTACTGCCCCGGCGTGATATTTTGGTGAACCAATGATGACAGTTTTTTCATAATGATTTTGTCAGACCCCAGGGGTTTTAGAAACCCCTGGGGTCTCTTGTCCTATTCAGCATATCCAGCCGGTTCCAGCCTGTCTAAATGCTTTTCAAATCCGGGGGTAACCACAATTTGGGACTCGGCGGAGTAGATGAGTCCTTCGACGCCGGGCAGATTTTGCAGGTAGGCTAAGCCCTGCGCCACACCCAGAATCAGCGCCACTTTGGCGTAGATTTCGGCCAGCGCCGTCCGGTCAGTAATGACGGAGACGGATATGGCGTCGGTTTGGGCCGGCTGGCCGGTGCGGGGGTCGATCAGGTGGTGCATGATCCGGCCCTGCTGCTGCCAACGTCGCCTGGCGATGGTGGAGGTGGCCAGGGCCTGGTGGTGGAGATAGACTCGGGCGATAAACTGCTCCGGTTGGAGGGGATGAATGAGGTCGATTTGCCAGCCTGGCTGGCCGGGCGGAGATTGGTAACCAAAAATGTCGCCCCCGGCATTGATCAAAAAGGGGCCGAGTCCCTGCAAACGGTCGGCGGCCCGGTCGACCGTCCAACCTTTGCCCATCCCACCCAGGTCAAGCGCCAGGCCAACCGGTTTATGGATCTCTCGCCTGGGCCGGTTCAGTTGAACCGACCGAAACGTGAACGGTTTGAGTGAAGTTGGGGCTGCAGCATCGCCGTTTTTGACCAGATCAGCCGCTCGACTCAGTGGAGCCGGCTGTTCGATCAGCTCAAAGCTGCGGTCGTAGCCGGCTTTATTGAGAGCGTTGAGAATGGTCGGGTCGTACAGGCCGCCGGTGGCGTCGGCTGCCCACAGGGCCAGTTCCACCGCGTCCAGCAGGGTCGAGCTGGCCTGAAACCGTTCGTGTGGATGGCCGTTCAGGCGGGATAACTCGCTGTCGGGGTCAAAACGGGAGAGCCGTTTTTCAATGCTGTTGAACAGACGCTGCACGTCGAGCAGGACCTGGCTGTCGGTGCGGCTATAGAGCCAGCTCTGGATTTTGGTGTTCATGGCCCGGAAGGAGTAACCGTTCCAGCGCCAATCCTGGTCAAGGGGTTGGTCAATCGTTAGCATCATTATGCCTTATCAATACTTTGTTAGGCCGGCAGGTCCTGTCTACGATCCACCGGAGGCGCCGCTGCCCCCTCCACCGCCGCCACCGCCGCCGGCCGGCTGCCATTTGATCAGGCAGGGTTGGCTGTCGCGGCCGGTATCGGCGATGAAATGTTTGGCGTCGCCTTCCAGGTAGCCTTTGACAATACCGATTTGCCAGGTATACAGACCCGGCGTCCAGCCGCTCCAGGGGCCAAGTTGATATTCGGTCGATTTACTCCAGTCGACAAAGACCGAGTCATTGCTGCCAGCAGGTTTGATTTTGATGTCGAAAAATTCATCGGGAGCCAGTTCACCCGTAAAGCTCCAACGTAAGATCGTGTTACCAAACACATCGACGCCATCAGGAGGGGAGTAACTCACCGGCAGGCTGCCTCCAGGCATTAGCCGGGCGGTTGGCGCAACCGGGATGGGGGCCAGGGTCGGCCAGGGTTGCCTGGCCGGCGCCCAGGTCGCCGGCGTTGGCCAGGGGGTGGGGCTGGGCCAGGACCTGCTGGTCGGGCTGAAGATGAACGTGGGTGATGGGGTAAAGGTAGGCGCAGCCGTCGGTGGGAGGGGTGCTGTGGTTGGCGTGGCTGAAGGCAAGGCTTGAGCCTCAACCTGGCTGGTTAGTGATAAGTCAGCCTGGCTGCAGCCGGTGACCACCCCGGCGACCCCTAAGGTGGTCAGCAGCGTAGGGCTTAGCCGTTTGGCCAATCTGGATTTCAATGATATGCGGACCGGTCTGTAACTCATTGATCGTCTCCTTAGGTCTGGCTTAAGATTGATTAATCATCGTCGTCGTGGTCATCGTGATCGTCATCGCGATCATCGTGATCGTCGTCGTGGTCATCATCATCACGATCTTCGTGACGGTCACCACCGCCACCGCTGTCGCCTGATTGAACTGCGGCCGCAACCAGGGCTTGCCGAGCGGCGATTTCATTATAAGCCATCAGTAGTTGAGCCGTAGCAACTTCGATCTGCTGTTGAAACTGCTGTTCCAACTGCGTCATGTCTGCCTGAACGGAAGCCAGTTCATTTTCATAAGCGGCGGCGTCGGTTTGGATGGCCTGCTGCAACTCACCGGCGTGGTTTTGCGTCGATTGAATACTGGCCGTAGATTGCTCAATCTGGGCCTGGAGATCGCTCAATTGGGCCTGCAACCGGGTCAACTGGGCCTGGCCGGTCTGGTCCAGCTCGGTCAGGGCTTGCTGGGCCTGGGCAATCTGGGTTTGCAGGGCGGCTTCGCGCGCCCCAAAAACTGTCTCAAGTTCGGCCTGCCGCTTCTCCAACTGAATGGCCTGGGCCATCGCCTCGACATCGACCTGATCGGTGGAGGGGATCAAGCTTTGAACCGGCTGCTCGGCGCTGGCCGGCGTCGGACTGGTAATGGCTGATAGGGTTAGAACCACCACGGTGATGCCAACGACGGCCGTTAAACTCCCGGCAATGATTAAGGTTAAAGTGCGTTTCATGATTTACCTCCGGTGGGTACTAAAGTTAACGTGCAAATAATTTGATTCTCAGCGCCCCAGTTGAGTCTGGGCTTCGGCCAGGCGGCTCCGGACCTCACTGAGTTGGCTCTGCCATTGGGCCAGGCGATCATTGTATTGACCCTGGAACTGCTGCAACTGGGCCTGATAAGTGGCCTGTCGCTCGGTCCGGGCTTGCTCAAGCCGGGCAATCTGGGCCGGCAGCGTTTCCTCTTGCGCTTTTAGTTCAGCCAACTGATTTTGGGTGGCCGTGATCTGCTTGGTCAATCCCTGAATTTGGCTCTGGTAAGCTGCTTGACGTTCCTGCAAGGCCTGGTTCAGCGTTTCAAGCTGGCTCTGGTAGACGGCCTCTCGCTCGGCCATTTCGGCCTCGAACTCAGCGGTATCGACCGGCGCAATAACAATTTGCCCGGCCTGCTTGGCCGGTTGAGCAGGCGTTGCGGTCGGTACGAAGCTAAAAATGCCCACCACCAACACAATCGCCAGGGTCAAGCCGCCGGCTAACAAGGGACCTAAATGTTTCATGGGTATCTACTCCTTTCCAAATTTACCTGGGTTAACGTTAATACTCCTTTCAGTTTAATCACGGCTCATGAAAATCCAGTGAACCTTTGATGACAATTTTTTCATAAAATAAACTCTAAAGTGACCGGCGCTTGAATACAGCGCCGGTCACTTGTTGACCAAACAAAAAGCCTGCCAGTGCGGCAGGCTTCACAAGATATAACCAATCTTAACCGGGCTGTTCAATCGTCCTTATCACGCTCATCTTCGCGGTCATCATCACGGTTATCGGAGCTGTCCCGGTCAGCGTGATCGTCATCCGAGTGGTCGGACTCCTCATCCTCTGGCTTACTGTCGTCGTCGTCCGGTTCCGGCCGAGCACTGTCATCATCACTCCCGGACTCAGCCGATTCCGCAGCAGGCGGCGGCGCGGCAGGCTCGGTCAACCGGGTGCGGGCGGCCTGGAGTTGGCTCTGGGTCAGGCTCAATTCATCCTCCAGTTCAGTCTCACGTTGACTCAGCTCGCCGGCCAATGCGGCCAGCTCGGCCTTAAAATTGGTCCGGTCAGCCTCAAGGCTCTGTTCCAGTTCCGATATTTTTGCCTGCGTCGTTTGAATTTGGGTTGTAACCTGGTCGATCTGGCGCTGAATCTGGCTCAGTTCGGACTGCCTTTGCACCAGTTGGCCCTGGCCGTTTTGGTTTAGTTCGGCCAGGGCTTGCTGCTGCTCGGCAATTTGCGCCTCCCAGCGCCTTGTTTGAGCCTCTCTGGTGGCGGTCAGCTCAGCCTGGCGATGATCGGACTGAATCGCCTGGGCCGTAGCCGCCACGTTGACGGAACTGCCCCAGACCGCCTGCCCGGCCTGAGTCGGACGGCTAAGAATGAATAAAGCCAGCAACAGAACTGCAACAAAGGTAATGATTGAGAAAGTGGTTAGCGACCTGGAAGGCCGTTTCATCGTCTTTTTTCCTCTTGGGTTAGGGGCATCCGAGCCGCGGCAAATCGATCAGCGGGCCAATTGCGCCTCGACCTGATCTAACTCCGCCTGGGCGGTTGCCAGTTGATTTTGCAGCTCACTTTGGCGGGCCAGAGATTGGGCCTGGGTTTGCTGAAGCCTGGTTTGGTGAGCCGCGAGCTGCCCGGCGCGCTCAGCCTCAAGCCGGTCCAGTTGACTCAGCAACTCCTGCTCCTGATGTTTGAGTTCGGCCAGTTGCTGGTGTGCCGCCGCAATCTGGTCGGTGAGCGTGTTGAATTGGCGTTGAAGCTCCGCCTCACGTTGCTGCCGGCTCTGTTCTAACTCGGTCAATTGGGCCTGATACGCGGCAGTCTGTTCGGCCAGGGCCTGTTCGAGCGCGCTGATGGTGGGGTCAACCGGGACCACAATCATATCTTGAGCAGGCGGCTCCTCGGTTAGATAAGCCAGTAGACCCAAGGCCGCCGCTGCGAAAATGATCACAACACTGCCCAACAATAGCCCTAAATGTTTCATCGAACCTGTAGCCCAGTTACGATAAGAATTTCAACTTTTTGACTGACGTAGCGGCAGCCAGACGGTAAAAGTACTGCCCTGGCCGAGCTGACTGCCGACGTCGATACGGCCGCCGTGTAGTTGAGCCAGCCAGTAGGCAATCGACAGTCCCAGGCCGGCTCCACTGCCGTTGGCGTCGGTGGTGGAGCGGGAGCGGGCTTTGTCAATCCGGTAGAAGCGCTCAAACAGGTGCGGCAAATGCTCCGGCGAGATGCCAGGACCGGTGTCGGCCACGGTGATGCGGGCATAGCCAGCCTCGGTAGCCACGCTGACTGTGACCGTATCGCCCGGATTGGAATATTTGATGCCGTTGTCGATCAGGTTAATGAAGAGTCGAGACAACTTGGCCGGGTCGGCTTCAATCGTCAACTCGTCCGGTGCGTCCAGGTTGAGAGCCACACCCTGCTTGATCGCCCGGGGCAGCAGGTGACTCACCTCTTTCATCAGCAACGCCGACAGATTAAAACTTTTCAACTGCAGGGGGATTTGCTGACTATCGGCCCGGGCCAACAGAAATAGTTCCTCAACCAGGGCCGTCAGCCGGTCAGTGGTGTCGTTGACCATGGCCAGTGTTTCCTGGTACTCCTCCGGACGACGGGGACGGTTGAGGGCCACCTCAACATCGCCTTTCAGAATAGTCAGGGGGGTGCGGATCTCGTGCGAGGCGTCGGCAATGAATCGTTTCTGGCGCTCAAAGGCATCCTCCAACCGGGCCAACATTTTGTCGAACGTGGCCGCCAGCCGCCCGACCTCGTCGTTAGGCAGCTTGAGGTTGAGGCGCTGGTGCAAATCTTGGGCGCTGATCTGGTCGGCGGCGCGGGTAATCCGATCGATGGGGTTGAGCGCGCTCGAGGCCAGAATCCAGCCCCCCACACTGGCAGCCAGCAGGGTAAAGGGAATGCCCAGGGCCAGCAGTCCAATCAGTTGTCGCTGCACATCCTGGATGTGGCGGTAACTCTCGGCCACCTGGATGATCCCGGCGCCTTGCTCCTCGATGATGAAGGGGGCGGTGTAAAGTCGGATCGGAACGTTGCTGGCCAGACTGGCATATTCAAACTGGGTCCGGCCGGATTGCAGCACGGCCGGATCAAAAGTAGCGCCGTCAAAATGGCCGGGATCGATCAGCGGTTGAGTATCGGCAGTCAAAATACGCCAAAAAACCCCTTCCTCGGGGGTGTAAGTTAACCGCAACTCCAGGTCACGCCTAATCTCTTCTGCCCCATCCGAGCGATCATCATGCTCTTCGTTAACTTCGTCATTATCCGTCGATCTGGCAAAGGTCAGGTTGCCCAGAATCTCACCGACTTCCCGTTGCAAATGACTATCGACCGCAACCAACAAACTGCGGGTCAGCCCCACATAGACCGCCAGACTGAAAATCAGCAGGATCAAAAAAAGAATGACCGTATACCACAGGGTCAGGCGTAAGCGAATGTTCATTCCAGATCGTCTATTTTATAGCCCACGCCTCGCACGGTGTGGATGAGCGGCAGCTCGCCCCGGGCTTCCAGTTTTTGGCGCAGATGGCGCACATAAACATCAACCACGTTCGAGGCGCCGTAATAATCGTAGCCCCACACGCTCTCCCGAATCAAGGTGCGGTTGAGCGGGCGACGCGGATGGCGCAAGAGATATTCCAACAGGGCGTACTCTTTGGAGGTCAACTCCATTTCCCGTTCGCCCCGCCTGGCCCGGTGCGTAACCGTATCAAGTTGGAGGTCGGCCAGCTCCAGCATGGTGTCCGGGGTGGCGGTGGCCGCCGCGCGGCGGGTCAGCGCTCGCATCCGGGCCAACAATTCTTTAAAGGCAAACGGCTTGGGCAAGTAATCGTCGGCCCCGGCATCCAGGCCACTGACCCGGTCATCCACGTCGTCGCGGGCGGTTAACATGAGGATGGGCGTGCCGACGCCCCGCTGGCGCAGCAGGCGGCAAACTTCAAAACCGTTTAAACCGGGCAGCATCACGTCGAGCAGAATCAGATCATAGGTTGCGCCGGCCACCCAATCCAGAGCCGCTGGGCCATCGCCGACCACGTCGACGGCGTAACTCTCTTCTTCCAGCCCCTTTTTCAAGAAGCGGGCAATTCGTTCCTCGTCTTCAACCACCAATACCCGCATGGTCAACTCTCAAAATTGGTTTAAAGCATCATAGCACAGCACGGTGAAAGATCAATGAATTTTTAATGAAAATTTTTTCATAAAAAAACCGCTTCCACAAATAACGGAAGCGGTCGAAGAGGCGGGGAGGGTGGGATTCGAACCCACGGTCGAGTGTTACCCCGACAACCACTTAGCAGGCGGCCCCAATCGTCCACTCTGGCACCTCCCCGGATTCAATTATCAATGAGCAATGAGCAATGAGCAATTTTGTTCATTATTAATTGTTCATTGTTCATTGTTATACTTCATAAGGTCATAATTTGTGATTTTTCAAAGGTCTGGAAGTTGAGGG
>CAYNLK010000025.1:0-89081 GCA_964398055.1 uncultured Caldilineaceae bacterium | reverse complement strand
GGCCCCACCGACCCACAGCCGGGTCGTGGTCGAACCGATTTCCGGCAGATGGAAGCGCGGGGTTAGCTCTTTCTCCTCTGTGGGCCGGTTCGCCCACCAGATACCGGCGGCAATGGCCGCATACATCACTGCCAGCAGCCACAAGGGGAATTGACCCAAATCGAGCGAGGCATAGGGTAGATGGGCCGTCAACTCCACCATCCAGACCGACCAGGCCAGCGGCAACCAGACCAGCCAACTGACTATTTGACCCAACGGCAGCCAGAGCATCCCTGCCAGAGTCGCCAGCCCGCCCAGGAGCATAATCGGCGGCTGCACCGGCAAAATCAGCAGATTGGTCAGCAGGGAGATGAGCGACAACCGGCCAAAATGGTAGACGATGAGCGGGCCGGTGATGATTTGGGCGGCCAGGGTAATAATCACCAGCTCGCTGAGTAGGGCCATCGTCAGGCCCACTTGATCGCTCCGCAAGTGACGTTTGAGCAAGCCAAAGATACCTCGCTCCAGCGGCGGCACCAGCACGATCAAGCCCAGCGTGGCCATAAAGCTCAGTTGAAAGCCCACGTCCCCCAGGATCAACGGATTGATCAACGTCAGGATCAGCGCAGAAGCTAACAATGAGTTCAAGGCCAAGCCCGGACGCCCTGACCAGATGGCCAACACCCAGATAATTCCCATTGCCGCGGCCCGGCTGACCGCAGCATCGGCCCCGACCAGGAAGGTATAGAGCAGAATACCGGCAATGGCCAGCGGCGGCGCATATCGCTTGCCCACCACTTTGATGCCCAGCAAAAGCAAGAGACCGGCAATCAGGGAGATATTGCTGCCGGAAATGACAATAATGTGCGAAGTACCGGTCAGGTTGAACTGTTCGTACAAACCACGCGGTATCCCGCTCTCAACGCCCAGCAGAATGCCGTTAAGCAATGAAGCGTAAGGTTCGGCCAGGATCCGGTTGATAGTTTGGGCAGCCCGCCGCTTGAGGGCTAACATGGTCGCCCAAAATGGATTACCCTGGTCAGCTTCGATCAGTTCGATTTGAGGCCGGCGGATCAACGAGTGGATGCCGAACCTGGCCAGATAATCTTTGTAAGAGAAATCCTCAAAAACGGGCGGCGTTTCCAACGGGCCGGTTACTGCCAGACGGTCGCCGTAGAAACGCTCCGGGTAGCGTGCGGCGCGCACCAACACCAGACCGCCCACTACTCGAGCAGCGTCGCCGCTTTGGATTGACTCGGCTTGCAGCCGCAGGTTGATATAGCCATCCCGCACATCCGGCTCATCAACCACAACGCCGGTAACGGTAACCGGTTGGGGCGAGTCGTTGTAAAAAGCCAGTTGGCCGGGGTCGATGGCCGGCTGAAAGAATTGGAGGCGGAAGGCGCCGGCGCAGAGGGCCAGCATCAAGCCGGCGACCAGCCGGACCCGGGCGTTGTGGCGATAGAACAACAATGACCCAAGGGCCGGTACTGCCGCCAGAACGGCCACCGGCCAGGGTAGCTCCAGCCAGCGCGCCAGCGCAATTCCAATGATCCAGGCAATAGTGATGCGAATGAGTGGGGTCATAGCGATTTACGAATTGCGATTTGCGATTGGTGATTTGCGATTTGCGATTTTTGATTGGCAGGAAATTTGAACACTATCTTCAGGTATAATTGAGCCGGTGTCAACCCTAAAATTTGGGGATTCTGGGCCAGCGCCCCAACCCGTCAGGGACTCAATGTCATTAAGTTAGCACGAGGCTAAAGCCGTCGTGCTGAAAGGGCAAAGCCCTACGGGCTAAAATAGGGCGCTTTAGCGTCCTTTGCTCTTTCAGGGCGATGGCTTCAGCCTCGCCCACTAGCTTAATGACATTGGTCAGGGACTAAATCAACGGCAGATTTTATCCTGCGGCCGCTTTTGTGGTATGATTTCGATGCTGTGCCCAAGTCTGCTGACTGCCAGCAACCCACTTACCATTCGAGGAGGGGCAAATGATGGCTACGCCAATGAAATTCGTCTCGGCCATAAGTCAAAACAGCAACCTGGAAGAAGCTTTGGAAGCGGTGATTTCGCCAATCACGGCGCAATTGGGGGGAAACTCTGTCGATGTGGGGTTGGTCTTTCTGTCGCCTCATTTCCGGCTGAGGGCGGTAGATATCGCCGCCCGGTTGCAAGAGGAGCTCAAGCCAGGCGTCCTCATCGGTTGCACCGGCGAGGGGGTGATTGGCGGAGCCAGGGAGGTCGAACGGGAACCGGCGCTGGCCCTGCTGGCGGCCCATTTACCCCAGGTTGAGATCAGGCCATTTGCCCTCCAATCGATGGATTGGGCAACAACCTTGGGCGACCCGGATTCCTTTGAGCAGGCGGTTGGGCGGCCGGTTCAGCCCAAATTGTTCGTGCTGATGGCCGATCCATTTACCACGCCGATGGATACCGTGCTGGATGCCTTCAATGCTTTCTACCCCAACATCCCGGTTGTGGGTGGGATGGCCAGCGGTTCAGGCCGGGCCGGCGGCAATGCTTTACTGTTGAATAACCGGCTGCTCAACAACGGCACAGTCGGGATGGCGCTTGCCGGCGCGGTGGAGGTCGATGTGGTCATCTCGCAAGGCTGCCGGCCAATCGGCCAGCCGCTCCAGGTCACTGAGGCGCAAGCGAATATCATCGTCAGCCTGGCTAATGCCAATCCGCTGGCCTATTTGCATGACTTGCTGGATGAAATTTCAACTGAAGATCGGCAGTTGTTACAACACGGCCTATTTGTAGGTCGAGCCGTCAGGGCCGATCAGGAAACAGTAGGCCGAGGCGACTTCTTGATCCGGGGCGTTATGGGCATCGACCAGGACAGCGGCGCCCTGGTCGTAGGCGATCATATTCAACCGGGCGAGACCATTCAGTTCCACGTGCGTGACGCCACCACCGCTGAGGAGGATTTGGAAATGATGCTGGCTCCCCAACTCTTTTTCGACCCGCCCAGCGGCGGCCTGCTCTTTTCCTGCAACGGCCGAGGCATCCGCCTGTATGACCATCCCAACGGTGATATTACCACCATCCAGAAAGTTGTCGGCGCGATCAACCTGGCCGGCTTTTTCTGCGCCGGGGAGATCGGACCGATCGGCGGCAAGAACTTTCTCCACGGTCACACGGCCAGTATGGCCTTGTTTCGACCGGGTTGAAACATCTACCACGCCTGCAGCGACATCGCCAGCGGGTTTTCCAGGGCCTCAACGATCCAGCGCAGAAAGCGGGCCCCATCGGCCCCATCAATCAAGCGGTGGTCGTAAGAGAGGGCCAGGGGCAGCATAAGCCTGGGTTCAAATTGGCCGTTGCGGTACACCGGTTCGACCCGGCTGCGGGCCACCCCTAAAATCGCCGCTTCCGGCCAGTTGACGATAGGGGTAAAATTTGTGCCGCCGATGCCGCCCAGGTTGGTAATCGAGATGCAGCCGCCCTGCATCTCTTCCAGGCTGAGCTTGCGGTTGCGGGCCTTCTCCGATACCTCGGCCAATTCGACGGCCAGTTCAAGGATGTTCTTACGGTCCACATCCCGGATAACCGGGACCAACAAACCTCGCTCCGTGTCAACGGCAATGCCGATATGGTAGAAGTTTTTGTAGATAATTTCCTGATTGGCCAGATCGATGCTGGCGTTGAATTTGGGAAATGCCTTGAGCGCGGCCGCGACCACTTTGACCAAAATGGCGGTGATGGTCAGCTTACCGCCGGCGGCTTCGGCCTTTGGGGCAAAGCGGCGGCGCAACTGCTCCAACTCCTGGATATCAGCCTGATCAAATTGAGTTACGTGCGGAATGACGGCCCAGGCGTGGCTGAGATGCTCGGCGGTTTTGCGGCGGACGTTGCTCATCGGCTCGCGGCGGATGTCACCCCACCGGGCAAAGTCCGGCAATGGCTCGGCCGCAACTCCCGCCGCGGCCGGCCTGGCCCCCATCAACCGCTGGCGGGCTTCCCGTTTGACATCATCCATCGTAATCCGGCCGGCGGGGCCGGTCCCGGCCACCTCGGCAATATCAACGCCAATCTCCCGGGCCAACCGGCGCAAGTTGGGCGCGGCCGGCACCTGGCTGCGAGCCGGATCGGGCGCCAACTCGGCTGGGATGGCATGGCTCACCGGCCACTCTTCAGCTTTGGGCAACTCCGCAACCATTACCGGGGTCACCTTCTGGGCCGGCACGGGTTCAGGCTCCGCAGGCGCCGCGGCTGGTTGCGCTTGGGTCGCGCCAACCGTTTCTAACGTCAGCACCACCTGTCCCACCGCGGCCCGGTCGCCCTGGCTCAGGTGGATTTCCTTGACCAAGCCGGCCACATCAACCGGCACTTCAATGGTGGCTTTATCGGTTTCCAACTCCAGCACCGGCTGGTTGGCCTCAACCCGGTCGCCGACCGCAACCAGGACTCTCACCACATCGCCGGCTTCGATATTTTCGCCCAACTCCGGCAGCTTGAACTCGGTGACAACTTTAGCCGGTGAGCCAGCCGGGGCCGGCTGGTCGAGTTTGGCCTCAGGCGGCTCTTTGTTCGATTCGGGTGCTTCAGGTTGTTGGGGTTCAGACGCAGCTTCCGGTTCCGGCTGCCGAACTTTCTCTGTAGTGGCCTCCTCGACAGTTAAAACCAACTGGCCCACTTTAATAGTTTGACCCGATTGAACGTGGACTTCTTTGATCACCCCGCTGACGGAAGAAGGGACTTCAACGGTGGCCTTATCGGTTTCAAGCTCCAGGATGGTTTGATCCGGCATGATCTTATCGCCAACGGCAACCAATACGTTGACGACCTCACCGCTCTCGATATTTTCACCCAATTCGGGCAGTTTGAATTCAGTTGACACAGGTCGCTCCTGATATTTTATAAGTTTACGACTCTTGAAGTCCCAATTGCTTTCGGATTAACTCGCACAGGGTATCTTTGATTTCTGCGTGACGCGGCACTGGCGCTTTTTGACCATTCTGGGGGTTGATATATAAATCGTGTTTTTTGCCGTGACGGTGCAAGTAACAACCTGCTTTGGTCAATTCTTGGATGAAAACGCGCCGTTTCACACTTCAAATTCCAACTCTTTGGTCTGAACACCAGCAGGTAAGGTTTCAATTTCTTCTTCCCGCAGTAATTGATAAGCATCGCGGATGTTTTCCTCCAGTTCCTCCAGAGTCGCCCCCTGGCTGAATACACCCGGCACTTCTTTAAGTTTACCTACATACCAATCTTCATCAAGCCAGTACTCCAGGGTAAAATTTCTAACCATCGTTTCCTCCTAAAATCTTTCGATTCTGGATCTCATTACCCGACATCCAACCCAATGTAGGGGCAGACCTTGTGTCTGCCCACGTGGGCGACCACAAGGGGTCGCCCCTACACCGGATTTTGTCGGGTAATAGATTCTGGATCAGTGAATTCTTGTAAGCCCTTACTACTTGCCACTTGCCCCCGGTCTACGAAGTCATCGGGTTCAACTTGGCCGGATTGATCTCCAGCTCTTCCATCGCCGCGTTGACCACATCCGGCTTGATTTTGTCCTCTTTCAAGAGCGAGTTGAGCACTCCCAGCGTCACGTAGCGATAGTCGATTTCAAAGAAGTCGCGCAGCGCCTTGCGGGTGTCGCTCCGGCCAAAGCCGTCCGTCCCCAGCGACACGATGGGTTTGGGCGACCAGCGGGCGATGGAGTCGGGCAGCACTTTCATATAGTCGGAAGTGGCCACAAACACACCCGGCTCATCGGCCAGACATTGAGTCACATAAGGCCGGCGCGGTTCTTCTTCGGGATGGAGCAGGTTCCAGCGCTCAACCTCCAATCCGTCTCGACGCAGCTCCTTGTAGCTGGTCACACTCCACACGTCGGCGGCAATGCCGTACCGCTCTTCAAGATGCGCTTGAGCTTTCAGAGCCTCATTCAAGATGGCCCCGCTGCCGAAAAGTTGGGCGTGGAGCCTGGCCTTCTTTTTCTCCGAACGTTTGAACTTGTACATCCCCTTGAGAATACCTGCTTTGACCTGGTCGCCCTCAGGCATGTGGGCCATCGGATAATTCTCGTTGCCCACGGTCAGATAGTAGAAGATGCTTTCCTGCTCCTCATACATGCGGCGAATGCCCTCGCGAATGATCACGGCCAGCTCATAGGCAAAGGCAGGATCGTAGGTGAGCAGATTGGGCACGGTCGAGGCCAGTACGTGGCTGTGCCCATCCTGATGCTGCAAGCCCTCACCGTTCAGAGTCGTCCGGCCAGAGGTGGCCCCAACCAAGAAACCCCGGCAGCGCATATCACCGGCCGCCCAGATAAGGTCGCCGATACGCTGGAAACCAAACATCGAATAGTAAATGAAGAAGGGGATCGTATTGATGCCGTGAGTGGCGTAGGCGGTGCCGGCGGCAATGAAGGACGACATTGAACCGGCCTCGGTGATGCCTTCTTCCAAGATTTGGCCGTTTTTGGCCTCCTTATAGTAGAGCAGACTGTCGGAATCGACCGGCTCGTAGAGCTGGCCGGCGTGGGCATAAATACCGCACTGCCGGAAGAGGGCCTCCATGCCAAAAGTCCGCGCTTCGTCGGGCACAATGGGCACAATCAATTGGCCAACCTCTTTATCACGCAGCAGCTTGCTTAGCAACCGCACAAAGACCATAGTGGTGGAGACTTCGCGGCCATTGGTGCCTTCGTAAAACTCCTCAAAAAGCTCTTCGGTTGGCGTTTTGAGCGGTGGGGCCAACACGGCCCGGCTGGGCAGAGAGCCGCCCAGAGCCTCACGGCGCTGCTTTAGATAAACCATTTCGGGGCTGTCTTCAGGCGGGCGGTAGAAGGGCGTTTCGGCCACATCTTCATCCGAAATGGGAATATTGAAGCGAGTCCGGAACTCGCGCAGCTCCTCCTCGTTGAGCTTCTTTTGTTGGTGGGTAATATTTTTACCCTCACCGGCCTCGCCCAGGCCGTAACCTTTGATGGTCCGGGCCAGGATAACGGTCGGTGAGCCTTTATGTTCAACCGCAGCTTTGTAGGCGGCGTAGATTTTTTGGGGATCGTGGCCGCCCAGCCGCAGCTTGCGGATTTGCTCGTCGCTCAAATGCTCAACCATTTCCATCAGCCGCTTATCCACCCCAAAGAAGTTGTGGCGGATGTAATCCCCACTTTCCACAATATAACGCTGAGCCTGGCCGTCGACCAATCCTTCCAGGCGCTTGACCAGCAAACCCTCGTGATCTTTGGCCAGCAAAGGGTCCCAGTCGCTGCCCCAAATGACCTTGATGACATTCCAACCGGCGCCGCGGAAAATTCGCTCCAGCTCCTGAATAATCTGGCCGTTGCCTCGCACCGGACCATCCAGCCGCTGCAGATTACAGTTGACCACAAAGATCAGGTTATCCAGCTTTTCGCGGCTGGCCAGGGTAATCGCGCCTAATGTCTCCGGCTCATCGGTTTCGCCGTCGCCCAGAAAAGCCCACACTTTGGCGTTGCTGCGCGGTTTCAGCCCTCGATCTTCCAAATAATGGTTGAAGCGAGCCTGATAGATGGCCATAATCGGACCCAGGCCCATCGACACTGTGGGGAACTGCCAAAAATCGGGCATCAACCACGGGTGAGGGTAAGAAGAGAGACCGCCGTTGGGATGGAGTTCCCGCCTAAAGTTGCGCAGTTGCTCCTCGCTCAGGCGGCCTTCCAGAAAAGCCCGAACATAGATGCCGGGCGAGGCATGCCCCTGGAAGTAAATCATATCGCCTTCTTGCTGCTCATTGCGACCCCGGAAGAAGTGGTTGAAGCCAACCTCGTACAGAGCCGCAGCCGAGGCATAGGTTGAGATGTGGCCGCCAATGCCCTCATTTAAGCGATTAGCCCGGACCACCATGGCCATGGCGTTCCAGCGGATAATACTCTTGATGCGCCGTTCGATCTCCCGGTTACCGGGAAAACGAGGCTGCTCCTCGACCGGGATGGTATTGATATAAGGGGTATTGGCCGAAAAAGGCAGATGCACTCCGGCGCCGTAAGCATAATTCTGGAGCTGTTGCAGCAAATTGCGCACCCGCTCCGGGCCGCGATAATTCAATACGTAATTCAACGACTCCAGCCACTCCCGCGTTTCAATGGCCTCCAGTTCGTCGGTCTGTAAATCTTGGGCTACAACATCATTCATTTTATTGACTCCTGTAACAGGGATTTCTATGGGTCAGACTCGCAGGGTTTAGAGGAGATTAGAACATTCTACCCGGGCCGAACCTGAACTCAGGAACGGACAGAAACAAACCGGCGGCTGGTCAGGCCAAGGTTTGGACAGCATCAACTGCGGTTGGCTCTTCGGTACCGGCATCGGCGGGTGGAACTTGCCATAATTTGTCCGGATCCTTGATGTGGTCGATGAACAGGACCCCATTCAGATGATCGATTTCGTGCATGAAGACGCGGGCCAAAAGATCGTCGACCTTGAGCTTAAATTTCTTACCGTCGACATTTTGAGCCTTGACCTCAACCCAACCCGGCCGTTCGATCAGCCCCTGCCAGCCCGGGATCGACAGGCAACCTTCCTGCCCTTCGACCATTTCTTCAGCCGCTTTGATAATTTCGGGGTTGATGAGCACGTAACTCTTGCCGCTCTGGGGATGGGGTTCCTCGCCGTCGCCCCTGGCAGCCGGGATTTCAGCCACAAATATGCGCTGCATCACTCCAATTTGGGGGCCGGCCAGGCCGACTCCCTGGTAATGGCGCATCGTTTCCAGCATATCCTGGGCCAATTTTTTAAGCTGCGGCGTAAAGCGCGTCACTTTTTTTGCTTTCTGACGCAGCCGCTCATCATTCATATAAATTACTTCTCTAAGAGCCATGACTGCCCCCGGAAAATTTTATGAGGGTATAATAGCCTTCATCAAGAAGACTGTCAAACAAATTTACAATATACCCCCATTGACAAGAATCGCCGCCCCGCGCTTGACCAATTTGAGCCAAAAGCCTAAACTAGCTAATTGTGAATGGCGAATGATGAATTGTGAATTATTAACCATTCACCATTCACCATTCACAGTTCATCATTCACCATTCATCATTCATAGTTGACCCAGGAGCCCCCGGTGACAGAAAATTTACGCATCGTTCCGCTTGGTGGACTTGGAGAAGTCGGCAAGAATATGCTGCTGATTGAGTATGGCGATGAAGCCATTGCCATCGATTGTGGGCTGATGTTTCCGGAAAATGATATGCTGGGCATCGACATGGTGATCCCGGATATCACCTATTTATTGGATAATCCGGAGCTGCTGAAAGCTATTTTCTTGACGCACGGCCATGAGGATCACATTGGCGCCTTGCCGTACATCTTGCCAGAAATGCCGGTGCCCCTTTACGCGACTGCCCTGACCCGCGGTTTGATCGAGGTCAAACTCAAGGAAGCGAAGTTGTTGGCGCAGACAGAAATCAATACCATCAGCGCCAAAAGCGTCATTCAGTTGGGCTCCTTTACCATCGAACCGTTCCACGTGTGCCACTCCATCCCGGATGCCGTGGGCTATGCCATCCACACGCCTCGGGGGCTGGTCATCCACACCGGCGAGTACAAGTTTGACCCCAACCCGGCCGACGGCAAGCTGCCTGACTATGATCGCCTCCGCGCCTATGGCGACGAAGGTGTACTGGCTCTGCTATCGGATAGCACCAACGCCGAACGATCCGGCCATACCCCCTCCGAGCAAATTGTGAGCGAGACCTTTGAACAGATTTTTAGCCAGGCCCGGGGGCGGATTATTGTTTCAACCTTTGCCTCCAACATCTCGCGAGTGCAGCAGGTCATCAATATTGCCCTGAAACATAACCGTAAATTGGCCGTAGTGGGCCGGAGTATGGTCGACAACGTCAAAATGGCCCTGGACCTGGGTTATTTAAGCGCGCCCGAAGATATGATTGTCCACGTTGACGATTTGGAAGATTATCCCGACTCGCAGATTGCCATTGTCTGCACCGGTACGCAGGGCGAGCCAACCAGCGCCCTGGTGCGGATGGCCAACCGGGAGCACCGCCAGGTTAGCTTAAAGCCGGGCGATACGGCCATCCTGTCGGCCACCGCTATCCCCGGCAATGAGGAGTTGGTTCATCGGACTATTAACAATCTTTTCCGCCTGGGGGTCGATGTCATCTACCAGAACCTGATGCCGGTGCACGTATCGGGTCACGCTTCGCAAGAAGAACAGAAGATGATGCTGGAGCTGACCCGGCCTAAATATTTCATTCCTGTTCAGGGCGAATACCGGATGATGGTTCTGCACGGCCGGCTGGGCCAGGAGGTCGGTATTCCGGCCGAGAATATCTTTGTCATCGAGAATGGCCAGGTTATCGAATTTGCGGAAGAGGGAGCCTGGCTGGCCGAGCGGATTTCCAGTGGTCACGTGATGGTCGACGGCCTGGGTATTGGCGATGTGGGCAGCGTGGTCCTGAGAGATCGGCATTTGCTCTCGCGTGATGGCTTTGTGGTGGTGGTCATTGCCCTGGATGAACAAACCGGCGAGTTGATGGAAGGTCCCGATATTATTTCGCGGGGCTTTGTCTATATCCGCGACTCGGAGGATCTGCTGGAGGAAGCCAAAGAACGGGTCATCGAGCTGCTAGAGAGCGGCAAAATGCATCGCGATACCGCCGCCACCGTCATTCGGGATAATTTAACCCAATTCCTGTATAAACGCACCCGCCGCCGGCCAATGATCTTCCCGATGGTGTTAGAGGTATAACCGCAGGTGACCGGCACTTACGCCAGGCGAAAGAGGTTTGATTTTCCGTAAGCAACTCGCTTTGTTGCAGCTAAAGCGCCGGTCACCCGAATAGTTATAGTTATTTACAGCGCCTTCTGCTCGATCTCCCCACCCGGTTGCGCCTCGACCAAGCGGCTATCAGCCCCGGCCGGCCCGCTGCTCGACTTCGGTTCACGCCACCTCAGCCACAACACCCCGCCCGGCAAACTACCCACGTAGACGATCCCCTGCTTGAGCAGCGACAGGGCAAAAGCCAGGGTAGCCGGTACCCCCACTAACCCATAAAAATAAACATACAATAACGAACCGGTCCCCAGGCCGCCGATACTGATCGGCGCGATCAAAGCCACGGCAATAATCGGATTGAACAGAAAAATGTAAATCGGTGGAATTGCCCCATTGAGTCCGGCCACAATGGCAATATCCACCAGCCCGGTTAAGAGCACCGTGCCCACCCCCACCGCAAAAGCCGTCAACAAAGCCGCGAACTGGTGGCGATAGGCCCCAAAGGCGTCGGAGATGCGGTGGTAGAGCGGCTGGAGCGGTTTGAGACCCTTGATGTCGAACAGGTAACCAATCAATTGCCGGAGATGCTGGCTCAACATAACGGCAAAGGCCATCACGATGATGACCATGCCCAACATAGCGACAACCTCCACCTGGGCCAGGTTTTGGGCCAGGAGCTGGTCGGTTTGGCTTTGCCCGGTGGGAATGATGTTGACCGCCGCCAGGGCCGCCACCACTGCCGTAAACATGAAAGCCAGCAAACCAATAATCCGGTCAACCACCACCGAGACCGCCGCTTCGGCGCTGCGCTCGGTGTAGCGAGCCAAACCGTAACCGCGCATCACGTCACCGCCCACGTTGGCCGGCAAGAAATTGTTGAAGAAGGAGCCAACAAAGGTGTAGCTGATAACCGGCCCCAACGGTACCGGGATCCCCTGCGCCCGGAGCAAAATATACCACTTAACGCCATTGGTAATTATAGCTATCACAAACAGGGCCAAAGCCAACAATAGATACCAATAGTTGGCCGTGGTTAGGATGGTCAGTAGAATCTGGCGATCTTGTGGGTCGGATAAAAAGTGGTAAAACAGGTACGCCATCAGCCCCAAGCTAATAAAAGCTTTCAGGGCGGTCATCACTTTATCTTTCAAATGAACTTTCTCTCCCCGGTAGGCTTTGAAAAACCGTATTATGCGGTAAAAATAGGCAAGGCGCAAAAAAAGTGCAGAGTGAAGCCATCTGCACTTGAAACTACCCCGGTCAAGTTAACTGTCCGGAAGTCACTTGGCTACTTCCGCCTGGCCGGCATATGCGGCGAGGTAATGTGGATACCGCTGGCATCGACCGAGCGCTTGACCTCCTTGGTCGTCCAGGCAATATCCCAGACCACGTGGGTACGTTTGCGGACTTTATAATCATACCAGCCCAACATCCGCGAGTAGCCCTCCAACAAAGCCAACACTCCCAGCACCCAGATGAGCCGGATGGCGCCCCAAATTTCATCCAGCGCCAACTTCAACAGTCGCGGCGCGCCCAGGCTCGATACTTCGTAACCGTACTTCTCTTTTAAGTGAAGATGGCCGGCGTGATTGCGCCGGCGCTGCCTGATAAAATCAGCCACCGTTTCCGGCCCCATATTGAAGACGACCGCGTCGGGGGCATAGCGCACCTGCAAGCCGCGGCGCACCACCAAAGCCTCCACAAAAGCCTCGTCCATAGCCACGTCGGGCGGGATTTGATCAAACACCTTGCGGAAGGCGATCAATTCACCCAACCGGGGGATTTCCAGGCAGAGTTGATGCTCCATTTTCAGGCGCAAATGAGAGAGATAGCCCACAATATGTTCCGGCGTATTCACCGGCACCTTGTGGGCCCCGGTCATGCCCACGGCCGGGTCGGCGAACATACGGACCATATTCTCAATGGTATCTTCATGCGGCAGGGTATCGCCGCTTTCCAGCACACAAATGGCTTCCCTGGCGTGCTTGAGGAAAACATTGATGGCGCTGGTTTTACCTTCCCGTCTTTCCTGCACAAATAGCTCCAGGCGAGGCTCCCTGGCCTGAAACTCCTTGACAACATCAACGGTACGGTCGGTACACCCGGAAGCTACCACGATGATTTGGGTGATTTCAACGGTATGCAGCCGTTGGTTCAGCATGGCCTGCAGCAATTGGGCAATATTGGCCTCCTCATTATGGGCCGTAATGCCAACACTGCATTTGATGAGTTCGCTCTGCTCACTCAAAGTGATCCGTCTCCAGCTCAGTTGACTCTTCTTTAGTTAATTTTCTGGAAAAAAGTAAGAAGAGGAAGGTCAAAAAGCTACCCGCGGCCATCCCCAGGGCAACCGAAAAATATTGCGTCCAAAAGCCGGGAATCCGGCCTAACCCCATCAAGACCGCCGGGATAATGGTCAGGACCCCCACAGTAAAAGCCAGCAAGATGCCCCGAGCCGCAGTGAGATCTTTCAGCCAAAACCCTATGATCGCTAAAACCCCAACCCCCAGGGTAATGAGTCCAATTTGGGCGCCCCAATAGTTGACGGTCAGGACCCCATTAAACCAGTCCAAAATAGTAATGATTAAGCCCAGGATGAGGTAGAAAAGAACAAAGGCAACCCAAGACGACTTAACGGGTTTAGTGCTCATACCAGACTCCATTGAACTCTGGTCTGGCGCAGGCGACAGCTAAATCTTTGGGCCAAACCAATCCGCTTAACCACATATTTTGCTCCGCCACAGCTTTTCAAGTCACCTCAAAAAATGAACCCAACCTGGTCATTTTACCATATTCAACCGTTGCTGTCATATTCGTCAAATCGTAAATATTATGACCATCCCCCAATGCTGACTTCATAAGCACCGTTGTCCACTATTCCTCAACGTCCCAAACCACCCCTCGCCGGCGTTTAACCTCACTCCGGCGACGTTTAGTCGCCAACCGGCGCTCCCTTACGGCGGCAGACGGCCGGGTTTGGCGGCGGGGTTTGGGTTTTTCAATGGCCCGGCGGATGAGTTCGACCAGGCGGTTGAGGGCATCCTGTCGATTTTGCTCCTGCGTCCGGAAGCGCCGCGCCTTGATAATCAGCTCGCCGGCTTCGGTTAGCCGCCGCCCGGCCAGCCGAGCCAGACGCGCCCGCACATCAGCCGGCAATGAGGCTGAATTTCGCACATTAAAGCGAAGTTGGACCGCGCTGGCCACCTTATTGACGTTCTGACCACCCGGCCCGGATGCCCGCATAAAATCTAGCTTGATCTCCTGCTCATCAATGGCAATCGTCGGCGTGATCTCGATCATACCCCTTCACGCTCTACTATCCAAAAATTTCAACTGCCGATACACCGTATCCAGATGCCCGACCGCCAATCCGGCCGCCTGGGCCAACCTCAAAGGGCGACCAAAGATAGCCTCGACCTCCAGCGGCCGGCCGGCGTCATAATCCAGCTTCATGCTGGTCCGGTACGGCTGCATCTGAGCCGTGGCCGCCACCATCTCATGGATAAAGCTGGCCGGAATGTGCCGTTGGTGAACTACCGCCGCGGCCGCCAGCACCTCCTGCATCAACTCGATGGCCAAAGCCCGGCTATGCTCACACTGAATCAGTTCGTCGGTTGCGGCGTTGAGCACCACCGATAGGCCGTTGAAGGGAATATTCCAGACCAACTTCTTCCAGCGAGCCGTAACCAGGTCATCGGCCAGGGTCAGCGGGATGCGGGCCTGCTCCAGATCGGCGGCCAGCCAACGCAGGCGCGCGGTAATACCGCCCGGCCTGTCGTCGGCGGTATATTCGGCCAGGGTAATTTGCCCGTAATCCAGATGGCGAATATGGCCTGGCCCCACTTTATTCGAGCAGATGAAGCAAAGCCCGCCGACCACTTTATCAGCCCCCACAATGGCCGCCGCCTCAGCTTCGATGCCCAGGCCGTTTTGCAGCACCGCCACAATGGTGTCGGCTTTGACCAGCGGCGGCAACAGTTCCGGCAGGCAATGGTTTTGGGTGCTCTTCAGCGTGACCAGCACCACCTCGCACGGGGGCATGTCCGTTGCATGGCGATACGCCTTGACCCGAGGCAGTTCAAAATCACCGGCGATGGACTCGATCCGCAGGCCGTGGCGGCGTACGTGCTCGTAGTCGCTGCGGAGCAAAAAATGGACCTCAGCCCCGGCCTGCTGCAACCGGCCGCCGTAGTAACCGCCCAGCGCGCCGGTCCCGATGACGGCGTAGCTTTGAAAATGCATCCCGAACCTCGACCAATGTCATTAAGTAATAGCCGCCCACCACGCCAATTAGCACGAGGCTGAAGCCATCGTGCTAAAAGAGCGAAGCCCTACGAGCTAAAACAGGGCGCTTTAGCGTCCTTTGTTCTCTCAGGGCGACGGCTTTAGCCTCGCCCACAAACAATCCTACAGTATGGCTGACATTATAGACCCTTTTCCTGATCAAACCAATCGTCAGACGCGGCTCAGATTTGGGGGTATCGCGTCTACTATGGTAATATTGCCTCGATCAAACTTCGTTTTTGGGGGATTGTCATTCATATGATCATTACAAATCAATCATTGGATCAGTTCACCAGAGACTTAAAATTTAGATTAGCCCTCTTTAAGAAATTCAAGCGAGAGGCTGACAAATATTTAGCCAGCGATTTCAATATTTTCGACTGGATACAGCCAGATGAAAAGCAATTTTCTGATGTTTTCGCCTTTTTACTGGACAAAGAAGCATCACACGCTCAAGGAGTCGTTTTTTTACACGAGTTCTGGAGATTCTTGGACCTAACTTCACTGACCCCAGAAGATTTCCGGGTTACACAAGAAAGAATTATTGGCAACGGTCGGATTGATATATTACTTGAAAGCAATAACCAGGTCATCATCATTGAAAACAAACCGTTTGCGCTGGATCAAGAAGGCCAAATTGCCCGATATGTTCATGAATATGAAAGTGAAGATTATTACGTTGTCTATCTGAGCGGCGACGGAAGTGACCCAAGTGAAGGCTCAATTACGAGAGGCCAATTAAGCAAACTTAAGGAAGATAGTAAATTTCAAACAGTCAGTTATAACAACCTAACCTCCTGGCTAAGTTCATGCCACCAGAAATGCCAGGCCGATAAGCTCCGTTGGCTCATATTTGATTTGATAAACTACATCAATGAGCACTTCATGGAACAAAGGGAAGAGAGTTATGTCGAATAAGCTAAGTAGCAAAGCCATAATCCGAGATTTCTTACTTGAGGCTGAAGATCATTTTGAGATTGCTGGTGAAATAGATGCTCATTTTTCAGAAATTAAAATAGAAATTGCCGAAAAATTTGTACTGAATCTCATAGAATATCTGAGAAGGGTTGTACCTGAAAGGCTAGGGGAAAATTGGGGAGTCAGTTATAGTATAGATAACCCCACAAAAAGGTACTTCTATGTATATATAAACTGCAAAAATTGGACCAGAGAATTAGCTAAACCTATGCTCCAGTTCCAAAAACCTGACTGTAACTCAATGATCATAGGCATTTGGAAACACCGAAAGACCAACTTACCCGAAAACAAAATCAAAGAAACATTAGATAAGAAATACCGCAAAGGCAAACAAAATCAGGATTGGTGGCCTTATTATGTTATCCCTGATAACGCCGATTTAATCAAGAACAATAATACCGCCCGAAACATATATTTTCACGAAAAAGAAATGATAGAACAGATCGCTAACGAATTCATAACTGTGACGACGCTTGTCAAAGAGATGCTGAATGAAATGAACAGTGAGTGACACATCACGAGCCCAACGACACACCACCGAGAATGAAGATTTTTGACCCCCTCCCCCGAAGCGGGGGAGGGGTTGGGGTGGAGGTATTTACAAGGAGTACCCTGATGACAAACATCCATAGCAATGAACTCCACGTCATCGTTGGCGCCGGCGCCATCGGTATGGCGGTAATGGAAGAGCTGGCGGCCCGGGGCAAACGAGTCCGGCTGGTGAATCGGAGCGGCCAGGCCGATGTCCCGGCCGGTGTGGAGGTAGTCAAAGGCGACGCGGCCGACCCGGACAGCACCCGGCCACTGTGCCGGGGCGCGACCGTCGTCTACAACTGCACCAACGCCCCCTACACCCAATGGCCGGAGCTGTTCCCGGCGCTGCAAGCGGGGGTGTTGGCCGGCGCGGCCTCGGCTGGAGCTAAACTGGTAGTGATGGAAAATGTCTACATGTACGGCCCTACCGGCGGCCAGCCCCTCACCGAGGATTTACCCTACGCCGCGACTACCCGCAAAGGCCGGGTGCGGGCCAAAATAGCCCAGGATTTGCTGGCTGCCCACCAGGCCGGCCAGGTGCGGCTGACCATCGGCCGGGCGTCGGACTACTTTGGGCCGCGGGGGCTGCTGGCGGCGATGGGCGAGCGGGTTTTTTACCCAACCCTCCGGGGCAAAGCGGCCCAAATCTATGGCAATATCGACCTGCCCCATACCCAAAGCTATATTCCCGACATCGGCAAGGGTTTGGTGATTCTGGGTGAACGAGAGGAGGCGTTGGGCCAGGTGTGGCATCTGCCCGCACCGGAAACGGTCACGACCCGCCAATTCATCGAAATGGTCTTTGCCGAAACCGGCCACCCACCCAAAATTCAGGTTTTGCCTAAGTTTCTGCTAAAACTGTTCAGCCTCTTTAGTCCAATTATGCGAGAATTAGACGAGATGCTTTACGAGTTTGAAGAACCGTTTATCCTGGATCATAGCAAATTCGAGCAGGCTTTTGGCAATCACGCTACCCCGCTACCCGAAGCCATCCGCGCCGCCGTCGCCTGGTACCGGCAGCAGCCCCAATGAACATGACCATTCGTCTGGCCCAAATTGAAGATGCCGGCGCGATTGCGGCTATTCTGCAAGAGTTGGCCTGGTTCAGCCACTACGGCGAAATTACCCTGGCCCAGGTAAGCCGCCGCCTTGAGCTTAGCCTGGCCGATGACAGCCATTCCGTCTATCTGGCCGAAGCTCCCTCAGGCGAAATTGTTGGTTACGGCGCTGTCCATTGGCTGCCCACCCTCTTTATGCCCGGCGGGGAAGGTTACGTTTCCGAGTTGTTCGTCAAAGAGTCGGCGCGGGGACATGGGGTTGGGGCCGCCCTATTGGAGGCTTGCATCGCCGAGGGCTGGCAGCGCGGCTGCACTCGCCTGTCTTTGCTCAACAATCGCCAACGGGAGTCATATCGTCGCGGTTTCTATACCAAGCAGGGCTGGCAGGAGCGAGTGGACCTGGCCAATTTCATCTACTTGCTGAAAGAAACTGGATGAAGGATGAACTTGGCCCGACACAGAGAATACAATTCGTCTGGGGGATGGCTGCAAGCAATGAATCAAACAAGCGGCGGCTGTTGCCTTTTCGTCCAGGGGGGGCTATACTGAACGGTGTGATGACAGAATCAGACCCAATCAACAAAGAGGCAGTGCTCATCTATCTTGAAGGAGCCCAAGATGCTCTGGGTACTGCTCAGTTCAACCTCAATCATGGCTTTTATGGGGTAGCCATCAATCGGGCCTATTACACGTTTTTTTATGCGGCCACGGCCTTGCTCCTGACCCCGGACCTTACCCGGAGCAAACATTCCGGGGTGATGGCAGCCTTCCGAGAGCATTTTGTTAAAGCGGATCTTTTCCCGATTGAGGATAGCCGAGCCTATGGGGAAGCCTTCGAGGCTCGCAACACCACCGACTACGAAATGTTGGGCAAAGCGGACGAAACCCAGGCTCGGACTATGGTTGAAAATGCCGGCCGTTTCATTGAGCGCTGCCAAACATATTTAGCGGCGAGAGGCTATCAATGACTGTCCCTGCTTTATCGCGTTTACTCCCCAACGAACAGGCCGCACTTATGGCCTATATTGACCATATTCGTGAGCACTTTTCTAACCGCATTCTGGCTGTGACGCTTTTTGGTTCCAAAGCCCGCGGCGACGCCGATGCCGAGTCGGACCTTGACCTGTTGGTCCTGGTAGATGTTGAAACCCCCCAATTTCGCTCCAAACTGTGGCAGATTGCTGCTGATATTTCGTTGGATTATAACGTGGTGCTCTCCCCGCGCGTGCTTGGTCAGGCTCGTTGGCGCGAAATGCGTCGGATGCGCTTACCTCTATACCGGGCCATTATTGCCGATGGGATTTCCCTAACCTCCAACCGGCTTCCCACGTGATCATTACGGCCCCCTGTCTTTCGCTTCAAAGCAAAATTGTAAAAAAGTCCCATCCACCAAATTAACGCCCAACTTGAGCGGTGGGACCAGGGTCAGGCTGGTATTCTAAAATTGGCTATTTTGCCTGAAAAATATGCACGTCTCGCTGCGGGAAGGGGATCGAGATACCTTCTCGATCAAACATCAGTTTGACCTTTTCGGTAGTATCGAACTGCACGGCCAAGTAATCATCTACTTTGACAAAAGGCCGCACCGCAAAATTGACGCTGTTATCGGCCAACTCCAGCACGGCCACAGTTGGGGCCGGCTCTTTCAAAATCCGCTCATCCTCGGCCAGAATTTGTTCCAATAACTGTTTGGCCTTGAGCAGGTCATCGCCATAACCGATGCCAAAAACCATATCGACCCGCCGCACCCCCTTGGTGGTATAATTGATGATGCTCCCGCCGGTCGCCTGAGCATTGGGCACAATAATGGTCTTCCAATCAGGGCTTTCCAACACGGTGTTGAAAATCTGAATCTCCTTGACCTTACCCAAATCCCCGGAAATCTCGATCACATCACCGACCCGGTAGGGTTTGAACAACAGGAGCAACACCCCGGCGGCAAAATTAGCCAGCGACCCTTGTAGGGCCAGGCCAACCGCCAATCCGGCCGCGCCCAGAACCGCGATCATCGAGGCGGTTTGCACGCCCAAACGGGCTAAAGCGGCTATTAGGGCGAAAACAAAGATACCCCAGTATGTCAAATTACCCAGAAAGCCAATCAGACTGGGTTCCACCTTCGCTTTGCCCAACCCCCGCCGCAACCAGCGAGCCAGCAATTTGGCTGCCCACCAACCAATCGCCAGGATGACGACAGCCCAGAAGAGATTCAGACCAAAGCTGACGATGACGGTCTGCAAACTCAGGAGATCGAATGACATTTTTCCCTCTTCTCACCGATTAATGATGCCCGCGCTTGTGGCGGTAGTTGCACCACTCTTTGATCGAGCAGAAATCGCAGTTGGAGGCCCCTTCGACCCCGATGGGGTCAGGGCCGGTAGCCATAATCATCGACAGCGACTTGATCGGCGACATAACCATCGAGTCGCTGAGCGAGACGCCGATCTGGCCGGCATCCAGCAATGAAAAAATCACCGCCTGGTCCTTCACCGACCAGGCCGACTCGCCGGGCGAGAGCGGCGCGCTCACCCGCAGCCCTTTGGCTTGCAGTTCATCTTCCAGCAGCCGGCACCACTCCTGCCGGACGATATCGACCGCCCAGGCCCCCAGCTCGTGCAGGATCATCATGCGGAAAAGCTGCCGCTCCTTCTGGGCCAGGTCGATCAGCCGGTCTACCGCCGGCCCAATCGTGCAGACGGCCACAATCAACTCGGCCGCCCCGGCCATCACCTGAACGACCGGCCCCCCACCCAGACGAGCGCCGCCCGCCAGCACCAGCTTCTCGTGCAAGATTTTATCGATGGCAAAAAAGTCCCAACAGGCCACCGGCTGGACCAACTGCTCCACTTCAACAATGGCCTGGCGAAAGGTGTTGAGCCGCTCAGGGTTCGCCAATATTTTGCCAAAGGATTCACCCTGCATAGCCAGATACTTGTCTTCATCTAAATGGATCGACCAATCTCGTTTAATCTGCATAAGGCTTCAACCTACAGTTTTTTGAATTCGTTCCCAAACTGAGTTGAACTCGTTCCCAAACTGAGTTTGGGAACGAGTTCAACAAGGTGAAATCTCGTTTAATCTGCATAAGGCTTCAACTTACAGTTTTGGGCAAAAATATACCCAAATCTTGGATATTGGGCTAATTCAACATAGTTGACCCGGCTGTGCAGCGCCTGCGCCTCGGCCCGCTTTGACCGGGACAGCAAGGCCAACTTGGCCCCAATCCCGGCGGCGTTGCCCACCTGCTTGAACCGCTCCAGCGGTAGGGTCGGCAGCATCCCAATAGCAATCGCATTGGCCACATCGATATAGCTGCCAAAAGCGCCGGCAATGATGACCCGGTCGATTGCCTGCAGCGGCAAACCGCTCTCAGCGATGAGCACCTGGATGCCGGTCTGGATGGCCGCTTTGGCCAGTTGGATTTCACGGATGTCATCCTGGGTGACCGTAATCTCTTTACGCTCAGCCCGCCTATCCTCTTCCACCAGCACAAACTCCCGCCGGTCGCCCTGCTGCCGCAGCCGGGGATGGGCGTCGAGCTGCATCCGGCCGTTTTCAGCCAGCACACCGGCCAGGTGCAATTGAGCCACGGCGTCAAGGATGCCGGAGCCGCAAATACCGGCCGGCGGCGCATCCTCAATGGTTTTGAATTGGATATCACCATCGCTGAGCTGAATTCTTTCGATAGCGCCGGGTTTGGCCCGGGTGCCGTCTTTGATGTGATAACCTTCAAAGGCCGGGCCGGAGGCGCAGGAGAGACAGGTGATAGCCCGGCCGGGGCTGATCAATGAAATTTCGGTGTTGGTGCCGATGTCCAGGGCCAGCACGGTCTGGCCTGACCATTCGGCCGCGGTCGCCAGGAGCATGGCCACGTGGTCGGCCCCCACAAAGCCGGCAATATTGGGTAACAGGTGGAGATAAGCGCCGGGCGCCACTTCCAAACCGATTTCGCGGCCTTTCAACTCCAGGCTGCTCACCACCGCCGGTACAAAAGGGGCCGCGACCAGTTGGCGCACCGGCAAATTCAACAGCAAGTGGTGCATGGCCGTATTGCCTACAATCACCGCCTCAAGAATCTGGCGAGGAGATGCTCCAATCTCGGCGCACAGACCGGCCGCCAATTCATTGAGAGCCTCAACGACAATAGCCTGCATCTGGCGGGCTGCTTCCGGCGATTTCATGGCATAGGTGCAACGGCTGACAATATCTTCACCATAGCTGATCTGGGGATTCATCCGGCCCCTGGCCGCCAGCGTCTGGCCGCTCTCCAAATCGACCAGATAGCCGGCGATGCCGGTCGAGCCTAAATCGACCGCCAGGCCGAGCGAGGTCGTTTGAACCGGGGTGAAAGCGATCACTTCCCGGTTACGCACGTGGGCCTGGCCCCGCCAGTTCCAGGCCCGCAGATTGGACGACAGTTCCCGCAGCAAGGCCAGATCGATCGTGTCGGCCGCCAAATCGGTTGCCTGGTTGAGCCGGCCCAGCAGACTTTCCGCATCGGCCTGGGGATGGCTTAAGGAGGGCGGCTGAAGTTGGACGCTGACCGAATGAATGGCCGGTTCAACCACGGCCTGGCTTTCCAGCCCCTCCACCTGGGTCCGCATCGGCGTACTGAGCGACTCTAACGGCACCCCAATCTTGCAATCGCTGCGGGGGTAAGTGAGGCAAGCCAGGCGGTAGCCGGCGGCCAACTCGCTTTGAGTGAAAACATCCTGCTCCGC
This sequence comes from uncultured Caldilineaceae bacterium, assembly GCA_964398055.1. Lineage (GTDB taxonomy): Bacteria > Chloroflexota > Anaerolineae > 4572-78 > J111 > CAYNLK01. The sequence goes on along the minus strand of CAYNLK010000025.1, from coordinate 66,787 downwards.
CAGGGTCAGTTCGGAGAGTTGCCCGGCCAGAAGCTGCACTTTGCAGCTTTCGCAGGCGCCAAAGCCGCCGCACAAGCTGACCAAGTCTACCCCCAGTTGGCGGGCAGCCTCCAACAGGGATTGATCGGCCTGGCACACTCCCCGCCGGCCAACCGGCTCAAAATCTAGCTGGTATTCCATAAGTTATCCGGCTTGATTAACTGATGATGTTTTGGGCTTGAACGTTTTGACCGCCGACCCACGACCGCTGACCGTCGAAAAGTGCGATTAGCACATTGAACGGCGGTCGTCGGTCGGCTGTCGGCGGTCAGGTAATTATTACCGAAGTTTGGCCGAACGTCAAGACATCGCCAGTTCGTTCCCAAACTGAGTTTGGGAACGAGAATAACTACTCTAAATCTTAACCGTACACCCCATATTCCTTGGTGAAGTCGATCATGGCCTTGAGGTTCTCGGGCTTGGCCTCGTCTAACATCACCGCCGTGTCCATGATGAAACCGCCGTCCTTGCCGACGACGTCGATGAGCTTCTTGCAGTAGGCCCGCACGTCATCCGGGGTGCCGCTCAACAGCATGATGTTGGGCACGTTGCCCATCAAGGCAGTGGTACCGCCGAGCACAGCCTTGGCCTTCTCGAAGTTGGTGTTGGAGAGGTGATAGACGATCTTGCCGGGGGGAACATCCACAATGTGCTCCAGCCGGCTTTCAAAGTCGGCCTCCCAGTAGATCACCGGAATGACCCCTTTCTCGATCAGGCCGAGCATGCCCTGGCGCAGGTAAGGCCAGTAGAATTCCTTGAACTGGGCATCGGACATGAAATTGCGGGTCGACTTGTGGACCCAGACCCAGCAGAACGGCAGCGGCGCGCCGGCCGCGCCCGAACCGTACTCGATGAAGATACGGGTGGCGATTTCCAGAGCGTCGTGGAGCTTCTCCGGGCGGCGGCGCATATCGGGCAGGATCTGGTGGGTGCCGCGCACGGTATCGCCCAGGATGTCGAACGGCGGCCAGCTCCAGCCGGCAAAGGCCAGCGGATAACCCTTGGCCCCAATCTCACCCCAGTATTGAGCTTGCGAGGCCCACCATTCGTTCATCTCTTCACCGGCCTTGATGGCCAGGCGCAGCGTTTCCTTCATCTCAGGCGAGGCGAAGAAGCCAAAGTTCATCCAGCCGGACCACATAAAACGGCGCCACGGAACGAACTGCGAAAATCCTTCCAAAGCTTTGAATTGCCGCGGCGCCCACTTGCGCAGCATAAAGTCCGACGGGTCGAAGATGAACTCGTCGTACTCGTCGTCCGTCATATACTCACCTTCAACGTACTGGTACATCGTGTCGTCGTCCAGGCCATGGCCGGGCCATTTGAAGGCGTTCCAACCCAACGTCTCCATCGGCTTGGCCGGGTAAGCGAAGATCGGCCCAAAGTCCAGGTCTGGCTGGAAGTAGTCGAGGAATTTATGGCAGGCCTGGCGAGCAAGGGCGTAATCGTTCATGGCGTCTTTGAGGGTGACGCCGGCGAACGAATAGGGATATTTCTGGTAGGGCCCAAACACCGGCACACGATCCGGCACCTGTAACGTGGCTGCAGCCAGCGCCCGTTTGAGTCGTTCGTCATAAAGTTCTTGCGGTGATTTCTCAGTCATCGTTAATTCCCTCCTGTCCAAGTTTTGGCCAGCTTAACAGCGGCCGCGGCATCGGCACCGTAAGCATCGGCCCCAACGTATGTGGCGGCGCTGTCGTCCATAATTGCCCCGCCGATCATGATCTTGACGCGATCGCGCAAGCCGGCTTCCTTGATCGCTTCCACGGTCACCCGCATCTGATCGAAGCCCAGGGTCAGGAAACCGCTCAGGCCGACCACGTCGGGCTGCACGTCTCTGATGGCCTGGACGAATTTCTCGGCGGCCACGTCGACGCCCAGGTCGTGGACCTCGAAGTTGTTGACGTCGAGCATAAAGCTAACCACATCCTTACCCAGGTCATGGATGTCGCCGGCCACCGTGCCAATGACCACTTTACCTTGCGATTGCCCTGCAACCGCCTGCGCTTTCAATTTAGGCTTCACCAGATCGCCGATCGCTTTCAGCATGTCGCCGGCAATAATCAATTCCGGCAGAAAGTACTCTTTTTGGTCATACCGCTCGCCAACAATCGCCATGGCTTCGCGGCAGGCATCTAAGGCCACTTTGGGGTCTTCACCGGCATCGAGCAGATCGCGGGTGAGTTGTAGGGCTTCCTCCTCCCGCATATCGGCGATAGCCGCAACTAATTTTTCTTTCATTACAAAACTCCCTTTCCACATTGAAATGATATAAGAGTCTGGATACCAGAATGACTTCGGGGTAGTTATTTACCCGGCGTAATTGGCCCGGTTCGATCACCTCCTTCCCTGTTACATCGGGATTAGACTCAACAAAAAGGGGTGATTGAAGTCAGGTTAACTTCAATCACCCCCTCTACCTCGGAGCAGGTGTGATTGGTGAGGCAAGGCAGGTATTCTGGCTGATTAGCAACTTTCGGGATAGTGATTTGAATCGCTACGTTGCTAAATCACAGTTGCGGGACAGCGCCGGACTCGCACCGGCTTCCCCTTTTTAAGCCCGGCCTTTCAACCGAGTCACCTTACCTGATATTTTGTTTTAGGTTACAATATCCAAAAATCTCTAATCGGTCTTCTAAAATTACAGCTTGGTAAATTTTAAACAAGGTGCACATTTTGGAGAGATCAACACCAGGGTTGTCAATTGTATATCAATCAAAGAATAGAAGTTTCAGTTCAAACAGGCAAGTGACATTTATCCCTTTTTGGCAATGATAAAAGTCACAACCAATCGGTGAGCCTCAGCCAAACTACCGGTCGCCCCTACCGCTGGGGGGATACCACGCCAAATCCTGAAGAACCAGGTCACTCTCTTTCAGGCCGGCGCTTGTTCCAGACATTCCAAATTTTCGGCCTGACCGGTGGTGTAAAGGCGAACGCCCGTCGCCGCATCAAAGATATGCAGGCGAGCAGGTTCCAACGTTAACCAAACGTGGCGACGCTCCTCCAGCCGCTGGGTGGGCGGCGCCACGGCTTTGATCAGATCAGGCCCCAGCCGCAAATCCACAATTGTTTCAGCGCCCAAGGGTTCAATTACGGAGACCTGAGCCGGGATGGCCCCCGGCCCTGGCGACGTCCGGAAGAGCTGCACATCTTCGGGCCGCACCCCGACTAACACCGGGTCGCGATGGTTGCCTTGCCTGGCCAGCGCGGCCTGCAGAGGATGGTTCTCGCCAACAGCCCGGAGGGTAAAGGCCGGGTGAACGAGCACCACATCACCATTGTGAGGCCGGACTTCGACGGGAATGAAGTTGGTAGGCGGGCTGCCAACCACCGTAGCGACAAAGCGGTTGGCGGGTAAGTTATAGACCACGTCGGGGGTGGCGCACTGCTGGAGGACGCCACGATCCAAAACAGCAATACGGTCGGCCATAGACATCGCCTCGACCTGATCGTGAGTCACGTAGACCAGAGTCTGGCCCAACTCCGCCTGAAGCCGTTTCAACTCCACCCGCATCTCCAGGCGAAGGAGGGCATCCAAATTAGCCAGCGGTTCGTCCAGCAGATAGGCGCGCGGCTGGCGAATGATGGCTCGGCCCAGAGCCACGCGCTGGCGCTCGCCGCCGCTCAGTTTGGCCGGCTTACGTTGCAACAGGTGGTCAATATACAATTTCTTGGCCACAGCCGTTACTTGCTGCTGGATATCCTGCTTCAACATCTTGCGCTCGCGCAGCGGGTAGGCAATGTTGTCGAACACTGTCTTGTCGGGGTAGAGGGCCAGGTTTTGAAAGACCATAGCGATATCGCGGCGGCCGGGGTGGACGTCGTTCACCGGCTCATCGTCAATATAGACCGTGCCCTCATCGGGACGGGCCAGGCCAACGAACAAACGCAACGTGGTGGTTTTGCCCGCGCCGGGAGGGCCCAAAACGCAGAAAAACTCGCCGTCGTGGATGTCCAGGTCTAGCCGCTTAATTGCCTCGACCCGCCCGAACCGTTTGGTAACATTTTCCAATCTCAGGTTTGCCACACCAATCCTCCTGGCTCACCGGCAGCTAACGGATGACATCGCGCGAACTGCCATCAAAGATGTGCATAAAGCCCAAGTCAACGGCAACCCACTGCGGCTCGCCGAGGCGCGGGCGGTAATCGGCCGGCGCAATGACCTGGATCAAATCCCGCTCCACCTGCACGTGGACGATAGTTTTCGACCCTAACGGCTCGATGGCATAGGCAATGCCTTGCCATAGGGTTGAGGGCGTAGGTTGCGGATGCACGTGCATATGTTCGGGCCGGATGCCCAGGATGAGATCAGGGCTGCCGGTGCGTTGCTCCAGCAACTGGCGTCGCCTGTTATCTACAGGCACGCGCCCACCCCCTTCTTTCTGGGCCAGAAAGCCCTGACCATTCTCCGTCTGGTAGGTACAGGGCAAAAAGTTCATGTTCGGGCTGCCGATGAAACGAGCCACAAAGACGTTAACAGGCTGGTTATAGACCTCATCCGGCGTTCCCCACTGGTAGAGCTGGCCGCAATACATCACCGCAATCTTGTCGGCCATGCTCATAGCCTCAATCTGATCGTGGGTGACGTAGATCATGGTTTGCTTGACCTCACGCTGAATACGTTTAAGCTCGCCACGCATGTAAGCCCGAAAAGAGGCGTCGAGATTGCTGAAAGGCTCATCTAGCAAGAAGATTCTGGGATTGGTGATCATGCTGCGACCCAGAGCGACTTTCTGCATATCATTGACGCTCAACCGTCCGGCATTCATATCGAGCATGTGAGCAATTTGCAGCAACTCGGCCACCTTTCTGACTTCGCGCCCCAGCTCCACCTCCGGGCAGCCGCGCACCTTCAGGCCGAAGCCCAAATTTTCGTAGACCGACATGTGGGTAAAAATGGCGTAGTTCTGAAAAACAAAACCAATCCCACGCTTGCCCGGCGGCACATCTGTCATCCGGCGCTCGTCAAAGTAGATATCGCCTGAGGTGGGGACCTCCAGCCCGGCGATCATGTTCATCGTCGTCGTCTTGCCACAGCCGGATGGCCCCAGCAGGGCCGCAAATTGGCCATCGGCAATCTCCAGATCCAGGCCGTCTACAGCCGTCAGATCTCCGAATTGTTTACATAGCTTTTCCAGGCGAATACCGGCCATAATTTTTGGTTACCTCTATTTTTTGATCGCGCCAAAGGTTAAACCGCGCACCAGATACCGCTGGATCAGCAGGCCGAAGATGATCGGCGGGATCACGGCCAGCAGCCCGAGGGCCGCCTTGGGGCCGTGTTGCGCCCCAATCTCGGACGAGACCAGCGTATTCAGAAAGACCGGGATGGTCGGCCAGTAGCGGTTGGTCAGCAGCAGCGCCACCAGGAAATCGCTCCAGTTTAGAATGAAGACGAAGAGGGCCGTGCTGGCCAGCCCCCCCTTGGTTAATGGCAGAACCACTTTGAAGAAGGCGCCCCAGTTGGAGGAGCCGTCTACAATTGCTGCCTCGTCCAGCTCGCGCGGCACCTCATCAAAGAAACTCTTCATCAGCCAGACCACGAAAGGGAAGGTGATCACCCCGTAGACCACGGCCAGCCCGTACCAGGTATCCACCAGCCGAAAGGCCGACCACATAATCATCACCGGGATCAGGATGGCCATGGGCGGGAACATGCGCAGTTGCAGGATGGAGAAGGCCAGGCTACCGGCCGGACCCTTATAGTAGCGAGCCAGCAGCCGGCCGATGATTTGGTCCACGGCGATGCCGAGGAGAGTAAAAGAGACAATGCCGTACCAGGAGCCAAGGATGCCCAACCACGCCCACAGGACCATGAATGGCAGCAACACGACCACCAACAGGGCCAGCCTACCCAGGGCGATAAACCACGGCAAGTCCCCGGTATCAACCGTGAATCGCGACAGACCGTAAGCCGCCAGGGTACCCAACAGCATAGCAAACAACGTGGCGCTGATGGAAACGATGAAGCTGCTGCGGATGGCCGGCAAGGCCGAGCTCTGATTGGCCCGGAAGAACTGGCCGCGGTACTCGGTCAGCACCGTGTCGAAGTTCTCCAGGGTTGGGTTCTTGGGCACCCAGTAGATGGTGCCGGCGGCGGTAGACCATTCAGCCTTGGGCTTGAAGGCCATCGTTATCATCCAATAGGTGGGGAGGGTAAACAACCCCACGACAATGATGACCAGTAGATAACGCAGGACGGATTGCCAGATTTTGGGCTTTGACATGGGCCTCACTCCAACGGATTCGCCTCAGGCTGGACCAACTGCTCGGTTTGGGTTGTCTGCAAGGGGCGCAAGGCGTAAGAAGCGATGATCGTCATAATGACCAGGATTGTCATCGCGGCTGCGGCGGCGTACGACCAGCGCACCTGCTGGAAGGCCACTTTGTACATGTAGATAGAAATGGTCTCCGTAGCCTGGGCCGGGCCACCGGTCGTCATCAGAAAGACCATGTCAAAGATTTTTACCGCTTCCATCCCGCGAATCACCAGGGCGATAATGATAATCGGCTTCAACATTGGGAACATCAGAAAGCGAAACTTCTGCCAGAAGTTGGCCCCAAGCATCGTCGCCGCGCGCATCTGGTCCTCGGGCAGCCCCATCAGCCCGGACAACATGATCAGAAACATCAGGGGCGTCCACTGCCAGACCTCGGCGATAATCACGGCAATCATCGCCGTGAACTCGGCGGAGAGCCAGATCACCGTAAACGGCCGCCCAATGAGCAGCGACACGATGGCGTTGAGCGGGCCGTTAGATTGGAAAAACAACCAGAATACATAGCCGGCGACGGCGGGCACGATCATCATCGGCACCAGCATCAGGGCGTAAAAGATACGCTTACCGGGAAAATGCTCTATGAATAAGAAGGCCACCCCCAGCCCCAAGAGGAACTCCAGCGGCACGGCGATGCCGACAATCAGGAAAGTGCGGCCCAGCGACCGCCAGAAGGCAGCATCACGGAACACCTCTACATAATTGTAACCCCAGTCCCAGAAACGATAGGCTTCCGTCCAGTCGCCGCCGCGCGTGGGGGTCCAGGAAGTCATACTGATGTAGACTTCAGCCAGCAGCGGAAACACCATAATAAGCAACAGGGCGAGTTGAGCCGGCAGGGTCAAGGACGAGGCGAAGGTGCGCGTGTCGCTCATATCCAAGTACCTGCGCCAGCGGGCCTGGCTCGCTACGCCGGTTCCGGCCTGTTGTGAGATGGAGGTAGTGATATTACTTTGCATGAATAAGCTGGCTCCTGTTGTATCAATGTCATTAAGTTAGCATGTCGGAGTCGAGGCCTTAGCCGGACGCCGGGGCGTGACCGCCTGAAGGCTCGACTCCGGTCTTAACTTGATGACATCGATCCCCGCTTAGCCCTGCTGGATCGTGGGCGTGTCCACCACGGTCGAGTAGGCGGCGGCCTGGGCTGCGATCACCTCGATCTGTTTGTCGCGGCCGAGGCGGTCCGTAATCTTTTCCCATTCCGCCGCAGCATCCGCCATGGCCTGCTCGGCCGTCTTTTTACCCGCAATCACCGCCTGAACATTGTTGTCCAGCGCCGTCTCGTACTCGCTGGCGCCGTTGAGGTTGAGCGGCGGCACCGAATGTTCGATCGACGAGACCATCGTCGGCACATGGTACTCGTGGTAGCTGCCTACCACCACCGGGTCTTTGAAGTCCGACACCTGGAACGGGTCATAGTAACCGGCCGGGTTGCCGACCATAAAAGTGAACATAGAGGGAGAGTCCGCCCATTGTAAGAATAGGTAAGCCGCTTCGGGATACTGGGTTTGGGTGGAAACGGCCAGGGTGATGTTGGGCCACCAGACGGTGCGGCGGATCAGCTTGCCGTCGATGATCCGGCCGGGAGCAAGACCGGTGCGGAGCTTACCTACAATTTTACTATCCTTATTGCCGGGGTTGTCCAGGAATTTGGGCATGTTGGGGAAAGCGCAGGTAATGGCCGTGCCGCCGGCGGCCATATTGGCATATTGCTCCGGCCAACCCCAACTCACCGCGTCCTTGGATTTGTACTTCATCGTATCGGCATATTCCTGAGTGGCCTTGATGCCGGCCTCGGAATTGATCAGGGCGTTGCCGGTTTTGGGATCGAAGTACATCTGAGCCGGGTTGGCGAAGCAGGCGTAGCGCTGCACCCAGTTGGTCAGACCCCAGATGGGGTTGCGAATGTCGGTGCAGCCCAGTAGATTCTGATCCGGGCGGGTGAAGAACTCGGCCAACTGGTCGAGCTGCTCCCAGGTTTCCGGCCACTGCAAATCCCAGCCGTATTTGGCCTTGAAATCCTTCTGATTCTGGGCATCTTCGAACAGGTCCTTGCGGTAGTTCCAGCTTTGATAATCGCCGTCAAAGGAAACACAGACGTACTTGCCGCCATACTTGGCATAACTCTCGACCGTGAGCAGGCCGCCGACGTAATGCTTCTCCCATTCCGGCTTGTACTGGGCTACAAAGTCATCCAGTACAAAAAACGCGCCGGCCTCGGCCAGCGTACCACGGTTGTTGCCCCAGAACGAGTAAATGTCGTACTGGCCGGCCTTTGTGGTCGTATCCTGGATAATCTTTTGGAACTGTTCGTTCTCGTTGACCCCGACGATATCGAGCTTGATCCCGGTTTCCTCTTCAAAGACCTGTTGAGGGGTCGGCGCGCCTTCGGGGAAGGGGACATTGTAGTGACCAACGGCGCCGCTGGGGTGCATAACGGTCAATTGCGCCGGCTTCTTATCGGCAGGCAACGCCTTGAGCGCCTCGATGGCTCGCCCGGCCGGGTCGTCCGGGCCGTACTGGTAACGCTCGGCGCCTTCAAAACCGGTAGGTCCACCGATCTTGCCGGCAGCCAGCCCGGCCTTAGCCGGTTTGACTACTACCGGCGCCGAGGTGGCGGCGGACTCGGCTGCCGGAGCTGCCGGGGTGGTTTGCACGATTGGGGTGCAACCGGCCACGACCAGGCCTGCCCCTACCACGCCGGTAACCTGTAAAAATTCGCGTCGCGAGAGCTTACGCGCAGGTATTGCCCCTGCCGCGTTCTTTTTGTCCTCCATCATAAATTCTCCTAGTTTTTGCTTAAAAGTCTGGTGATTGCCATTTGAAACCATTTTCAATGCCGTTGCGGATTTCACCTGAGTCGGCTACTCAGTCTGATTTACTGCCCGTCAACACCTCCTTTCACCATCCTGACCTTCGCCTATTTCCAAATTGCGTCTGGCTCATATCTCGAACAACTGCTAAAGCGCCCAGCACTTTTCGCTGTCAAGGCAGAAACAATCCCTAAAAAGTGCTGCTTAGCGGAATTGTTTAAGCTCTGGTCACTTGCACTTAATTATGAACTAAAGCCATTGTAGCCGGACGATTTGAGAACGCTGAGAAACTGGCCCAGATGAGTTTGCAACTTCAACAAGCTTCAATGTATCAAGGAAACTATAACCGGGGTAGAGTTGGTGAATCGGCCTGGCGCCCCACTTGACGCTGGCTGCGGCGATGAGGACTAGCTCTTCGAGGGAATAACGGCCAGTTGCCTGGCCTGATCGGGCGTTCGAGAGAAGCTGCCAACATCGCCAGCGACAATCAACAGGCAATCGATGGGGCGGCGTTAAACCAGCCAATGGTCTCAACCACAGTTTCGATTGCCGATTGTGTCTGCGAACGCGTCTTGATGAGAAAGTAGCCGGCGTCCACCGGGTGAACCCAGCTTTAGACTTAAATTGTAAAATCAAAGCGGGTTGAATTCAACCCTTTTTCGGCCATCTTGCGGCCATGCTTCGGCCATTTGGATTGAGTTACACCCCATGCTATAATCCGGCCCAAAACGTAGTGCTGTCTCCATGACAAATTCTGCGATTTGTAGTCAAGTTACACCCCATGCTATAATCCGGCCCAAAACGTAGTTAAACAATAGTGGGTAGCTGGTGTCCAAACTGAGTTTGGACACCCCATTGCATTGCGAAACTGAGTTTCGCAACGAGAATCATAGCTTCTGGTAACAGAGCGAGCTGTGCTGCTCAAATGGAAGGTGGATGCCGATGACGGAGATCTCAGGGCTACCGGACAGCGCCGAATTCGAGCGCTGGGTGCGAGATGCGTTGGCCAACCTCTTTGACCAGGCCGCCCTGGCTACCCACCCGCTGGCAACTCTGGTTGGCCACCAGGCCGGGATGCAACCAAACCGGGCCGACCAACTGCGGAAAGTGTTGGTGGAGGCGATTGAGTGGCTGCGGCCGGCCGGTGAGGACGGGCCGCAATCAAATTCTCATGGGTGGCGGCCCTACCTGTTGCTGCATGGCCGCTACGTGGATGGGGCCAGTCTGCAACAGATCGGGCTAAGCCTGTCGCTCAGCCAGCGCCAGTTGCGCCGCGAGCACAGCCGGGCCGTTCAGGCAGTCGTTGCCCACCTGCAAGACTCACTCTTCCCCAACCAAGCCGGCCTTGAAATCGAACCGGGCGATGAGAATGCTATCGCCGGCAACTTCCCGGTCAACTCGGCCCCATTGGAAATTATAGATCTGATGCACGGTGTGGCGGCAACCTTGCAGCGTAGAGCAGAGAGCGAAGGCGCCCTGCTCAAGGTTACGCCCCTGGCCCATAGCCCTCGAGTTTTGGCCGACCGGGTAATTCTGCGCCAGGTCTTGTTCAGCCTGCTCAGTTATGTACTAGATGTGCGCGATGACGGCCCCGTCACCATTACGGTTGAAGGGCGGGGTAACCGCGTCCTTCTCCGCATCCGGTTCCACCTGGACGACCCGGTGTTACTCGAAAGCCAAGACGCAGAGAGAGCGCTGGATCAGGCCTGCTACTGGTGTGACATCATTGATGTTTGTCTCACCCGGGGCGTGAACCAACCCGGCATAGGCGAGTTAGCCCTGAGTCTGCCAAGCGCCGACAGTCCTCTACTACTGGTGGTCGATGATCAGGAGACGGCTGTGCGGATGTTTCAACGGTATCTCAGCCATACCAACCTGCGACTGGTCGGGGTGCATGATGGCAGCCAGGTCTTACCCCTGGCCCAACGGCTGCAACCTCAGGCGGTCACGCTCGACATTATGATGCCCAACGTGGATGGGTGGGAAGTACTGCAAAGCTTGCAAGCCGACCCGGCCACAAGCCACATTCCCGTCATCGTCTGCTCGGTTTGGGAAGAGCCTGAGCTGGCCAGTTCGCTGGGCGCGGTCGATTTCCTCGGTAAGCCCATTAAGCAAAAGGATCTCCTGACTGCCCTGGCGCGGCTGAATTTGCTGGATACATAGGCCGGAGCGAGTGCAATAGTCCCTGTAGCACCGCCCCCAATTCCTCGGCGGTGAGCGGCCGGCTTGTGCTGACTTGCAGCTCTTTGCGTTCGTAGAAATCCATCGCCTCGCGCAGGTCGACCGCCGTCACCAGAATGACCGGGATGGCGCTCCAGGCCGGGATCTCCTGCAGCGCGGCCAATACAGCCCAGCCGCTCATATCAGGCAGATTGAGGTCCAATAGAATGGCATCCGGTCGCTCTACTTCACCACTCTTGTCATGCCTGGCCGCCGGCCAACCCAGGTGCTCCAACGCCTCCTGACCGGTGAGGGCGGAAACCAGCCGAATAGACTCGCTTACGGTTGGAGATGCTTCTTGGTAGGCAGCCAGGGCCAGCGAGACGAAGCGGGCCATGGCCGGATCGTCGTCGACAATCAGCAATGAACGGACCGGACCAGTCAAGTTCTGAATGGTCGCGACCAGATCCTCCCGGCGTACCGGTTTAATCAGGTGACTGTGTACGCCGGGGGGTAGTTCCCTGGTCTGGGCCGGACTGCCGGATAAGCTAAAGACGATCACCGGCAGATCATAGGGTAATGCGTGAGTCAGCGACGTAACCTCCGGGGTAGTGGCAATAACTTTGTCTATGATCAAGGCATGCGGCAGTAGATTGGCCAGGTGTTGGGCGGCCACATCGGCGCGGCTGGCCGCAACAGCGCGATATCCGTCTACATATCCCTCAACCAATTGACCGGCGTTGGGGTCGGGGGATAGCACCAACACCAGCTTGGGAGACCTGATATACTCTGTTCCCTCGTTTTCTCGCAACATCGCCGAGTCCAAAGAGTCGGTTATCATGCCGGGCATAGGCAGCGTAAAGAAGAAAGCCGTTCCCTGACCCACCTCGCTTTCAAGCCACATACGTCCGCCATGCATTTCCACAAAGCGCCGGCTGATCGGCACCCCGAGTCCTGAACCACCGCGTCGTCGCCAAATGGTGGTGTTGGCCTGTCCGAAATCCTCAAAAACCTTCTCAACTTCATCTGCCGGAATGCCAATGCCGGTATCCCGCACACAGAAAAGCACCTCGGTAGCCTGCCGCCGGATGCTGAGAGCGATGCCCCCCTCCTCGGTAAAGCGTAGACTGTTGTTGATCAGATTCATCAACACCTGCCTGATGCGGGTGCGGTCCACAAAAAGCCTGGGCAGGTTCGGCTCTATGTCTATCTGCAAATAGAGCCGGCGGCTGGCAATAGCGGCCTGCATAATCATTTCGGTCTCCTGGGCAATTTGGTCAGGGGCAACCCACTCCTTGGCCAAAATCAAACGGCGCGCTTCGGCCTGGCCTAATTCAAGGATATCATTGACCAGGCGCATCAGATGATTACTGTTATGATAGATTTCTTGGATGTCGCCGTAAAGCCCCGGTGGCCAGTGCGAGAGCTTCCCATAGAGATTGGGCGAATTGACCATCAGTTCGCTAAAACCGATGATGAAGTTCAGCGGGGTGCGCAACTCGTGGCTAACCGTCAAGGCAAACTGATTGCGCGCCTGGCGCGCTGCCTCGGCCTCAGCCCGGGCGGCGATCAGCATCTCATTTACCCGTTCCAGGCGTTGATAGGCGGCGTCAAGTTCTTCCAGGCTGCGATGCAATTGGGCGCGATGCTCCTGAACCTCTTCGAGCCGTTCAACAGCCCGGCGGGTGCTATGCACGGCCCAACCCAGAGCCGTGTAAAGGTTGATTCCCCAAACCATCGCCAGCATAGTAGCGGCGATGGTCAAAAGAGGGGCCAGGAGAGTTGGCCAATGGAACCAACTCCCGGGAAACAGGTGATAGGCGCTAAACAGCTGGCCGACCACCAACAGGGCCGTATAGAGCGCCGCCGGGGCAATTTCCAGCACCGCAACCCCGACAGGGGCAGCCAGGACAGGCAAGAACAATAGCCCCGGCTCCGGCGCCAGCCAAACTAAACCCAGTAGCCAGACGCCCAGGCCGATCACCAATAGATACTGGGCCCAAAGCAATCGTTTCCGAACGCAGAGACGGTAGCTTAGCCAGCACATCGCCTCAAAGCCCAAAAGTGTAGCAACGACGAGCGCCGAGGAGTGTATCAGCAAAACGGTCATGCCCACGGCCCAGGCTGTGGCGGCCAGGAGCGCCAGCACGCGCACCAGGTAGCTGCGACGGAAGGCTTCGATCTGCTGCGAAAATTCCTCCAGCATTTCCATGCCGGATATATCGCTAATTGTCCACGACATTGCGGGCAGACTCCTTGGCTGGCCGAACCAGCCTGATTAACCGGGTTATACTAAACGCCTATCCGAATAACCCGGCAGAGGCGGCCGCTTGCACGACACCGCCACGCCGGGCATCGCGCAAGCGGCCCGGCCAGCTGTTATTCGGATAGGCTCTTAGGGGGTCTGTTGCTCGCGCAAGGCAATCAACTGCTGCTGCAAAGCCCGGGCAATGCGGCTGGCCGAATTTTCGCCTTCACCCTGTTGGACCAACTCCGGCGGGTGGCAGGGCCGGCCAAAGGTGATGGTCACCGGTTTGAAGAACCGGGGAAAGTTGGTGAATGGCGGCATCGCCTCGCGTGTACCCTGGATCAGAACCGGCACCACCGCCGTTTGAGCCTGCTCCAGGATCAGTCCAATTCCCTCCCTGAACGGCAGCATGTCACCCGTCGTCGCGATGCGCCCCTCCGGGAACCAGACCAGATTCCGGCGGCGTTGCAACGCGGCAATAGCCAGGATCAGATTTTGCACTCCGGTGCCGCCGGTGTACCGCTCGACCGGCAGCACCCGGGCCATCCGGCTGACCAGGCGTATGAACGGGTTGGTCAGCATAATGTCGGCCGCCCCAGCCCAATGAGTCTGGCGCATGTGGCTATAGCTCAAGGCCGAGGCCAGCACCGGTGCATCAAGCATACTGCTGTGATTGGGCGTGAGAACATAGTTGCTGTCGCCGGGCAGGTTTTCAAGCCCCCGTACCTTAACCCGGAACAATAGCCTCACCAACGGCCGGTAGATGAGGAAGACAATCGCCCCCAGCCATTGCAACAGCCGGCCCGGCGGCTCCAGCCAGGCCCGCTGTTCGGCACTGAGGCGCGCCTCGGGATTTTCGATTTGGGTGATCAAAGGCGCGTCGCGTTCGGGGGCCGCCTGAACGGCCTGCAATAAATCACGGACGGTATTGATCTGCTTGATGGTTTCATCATCCAGTTCCACCCCGGTCAGGTCGCTGACCTGCATGGTTAGAGTCAACCATTCCAACGAGTCGATCCCCAGGTCGAGCTGCGGGCTGGTATCAGGGGAGAGGCGCTTGTTGGGATAGCGCCCGGCCAACCAGGCCCATACCGCTCGCGCCGCCGGCGCTTGCAGCAGGGCCTGATCCCGTTCGCTCATATCGGCCAGAGGCACAGGCCCCAGGTCGCTCTGGTCAGTCGACTCGAGGCCCTGCCGGGCCTGGTTGTAGCGCTCTACCAGCAGGTGGCGGCGAATTTTTCCCAGGTTGGTGCGGGGCAGCGGCTCCTCGGTGATGGCATAATCGGTGAGGCGCTGGTAGGAAGCAACGGTCTGCAACCGCTCGTTGACCCCCTCGCGGATGGCCTGGGCCACATCGCCGTTGTGCAGCCGGTTGACCGCCTCAATCTCCGGCACAATCAGGGCGACCAGTTGGTTATCCTGGTACAAGATGCCAATCTCGCGGATGAACTGATTCTCCTGGTATTTTTCCTCCAGGGCCTCAGGCTGAATCTTCTTGCCCCCTTCCAACACAATCAGGGTCGAGACCCGGCCGGTGACGTAAACGTAGCCGGCCTCATCCCGATAGCCCAGGTCGCCGGTTCTGAACCAGCCGTCTGTGGTGAAGGCGGCCGCGGTTTCGGCCGGTAGCCGGTGGTAACCGGAGAAGACACTGGGGCCGCGGGCCTGAATTTCGCCTTCGGGCGGAGCGGCGCCGTTGGTTGGGGCCGGGCCGGCCGCGTCGATTTGTTCAACCGGGGCAATCCGGATCTCGATACCCTCCAGGGGCGGGCCAACGCTGGCCAGCTTGGGCGCGGCCGCGGTCGGCAGGTTCATGGTCAGGATGGGGGAGGTCTCGGTGAGGCCGTAACCGATGCCGATATCCCAGCCAAAGCCATCCAGCTTCCAGGCCAGCTCAGGATCGAGAGCCGAGCCGCCGGAGGTGAGCAACCGTAGTTGGGGCGCGGCCCGGCGTCGCAGCGGCCGGAACAGTGTTTGGCCCAGTTGCCAACCAAAACGGCGGCGCAGCCCGATACTCAGCTTCAAACCAGCCTGAAATATTCCGGCCACTAGAGCGCCGCGGCCGGTAATCTGGGCCTCGATACCGCTGTACATGGCTCGATACAGTCGCGGCACGCCAATCATGATGGTCGCCTCGCCCTCCCGCAAAGCCCGCAGCACCTGCGGCCCGGTTAACGAGTGGGGCAGGATGATCGGCACGCCCAAGCTGAGCGGCGCCAGGATGCCCACGGTAAAGGGGTAGACGTGGTACATGGGCAGCGGCAACATCAGCCGGTCGGTCGGTTTAACCAGGCCGGTGGCCTGAATCGCCTTGAGCTGGTAGACCAGATTATGATGGGTCAGGGGCACGCCTTTGGGCACGCCGGTGGTGCCGGAGGTGTAAAACAGGACGGCCGGCTCATCCGGCTCGACCTGCGGCAGCGGCGCAGAGCTGTCGCTGAGCAGGGCCTGCCAGCCGCGCCCATCGGCCGGAGCTACATCAAACAGGATCGGGCGCAATTTTTGCTCAAGCTCCAGTTGATCCAGCCGATTGAGGTAATCGGTGGTGGTAAAAATGAAGCGAGCCTGGCTATTAGGTAAGATGCGCGCCAGGGCCTCGGTTGTCACCTGGGTATCCAGGGGCGACACGGCCGCCCCGGCACTGATGATCGCCAGCGCGGCGACGACCCATTCCGGGCGATTGCCGGCCAGGATGGGCACAAACTCACCTCGCTGCAGACCGATCTCAAGCAGACCCCGGGCCAGCCGGTGGGCCATGCCGGTCACCTCCGCCCAACTCCAACAGGTCAGCTCATCTTGCTCCAACTGCACCAAACATTCCCGGTCGCCCAGGGTCTGCATCCATGTTACCAGTGATTGCAGGGTGTATAGCTGCTGCATCATTGCGTTTCCCTTCGTTAACTACAAATCAATACCGGCCGCCGGCTGGCCCGCAACACCTCATCGACGGCGCTGCCGAGTATAATCTCCCATACGGGATTATAGCCATAGCCGCCCATGATAATCAAGTTGCTATCCTGGGCCTCGGCAGTAGTCACAATGGCCTGGGCCACCGGGCCGGGCCTGGTGATGAACGTGGCGGTTACTCCGTATTGCTGAAGATAGTTTTGAGCCTGGCTCAAGGTTTGCTCAGTCACCGGGCCATCTTGCACCGCCAGCACGGCCAGGGGAATTTGCCAGCAACTGGCCAGGTAGGTGGCCAGGTAAAGCGCCTCCTGGGCCTTGGGACTGCCGTCGTAGGCCAACAAAGCCCGGTCCAGGGGGTAGACAAAACTCCTGGGGACGATCAGGAGCGGGCTGCGGCAACGCCGGATCAGGCTGCGCAGACCTGAGCTTAACCTGGCAATCGGCTGCGGGGAGGGGGGGTAAACCAGGCGCAGCACCACCAAATCGGCCCAGCCAGCCCGGTCAGATATTTTTTGGGCCACGTTGCCCACTTCAACCGCCAATTGGCCCGGGATGCCGGCCTTGGCGCAACGTTGGTTAAATTTTGTCTTGATGGCCTGAACCTCTTGGCTCTCTTTAGCCGCTTCGGTGGGGACGACGTGCAGTCCCAACAAGCGCCCGCCTTCGCGACGGGCGACGCCGAGAGCCTGGTTGAGGGCAAACCAACCTTTCTCCTGGCCGTCTACCGGCACCAAAATGCTGGTAAACAATCTAAAGGGTCGCTCGGTTTGGCCCTTGAGGATGTAGAGTAGTTGTTCGCGCCGCCACTTGCCCGGCAACGGCCCGGCTTCAGCCTCGCCAAAAGAGATCTTGTCGAACACTTTACCGATGATCCGGCTCATTGAATTCTGAAATTTGGTATTGGCCTGGGGACTGATCCCGGTCTCGGCGGTGGCAGGCCCAAACTGCCACTCCAGCTCCTCCTCCAAAAAGACGCGATAGTCAGAGACCCACAGGTATAAATCGGTTTCGGTGCGGCCGGGGAACTCTTTGAGAATATTTTGCTCTCGGATAGCCTGTACCACAACCATATAAACTTCATCGTACCAATTTACCACGGCTTCTTGATAGGGGATTTCGTGCTGCTGCTCCAGACCCAAAAAAAAGCGATGCAGCTCGATATGTTTCTCCAGAATTCGATACTGGCCAGGTACGGTTACGGTCAAGTCTGCGCCCGGACGGAGTTGATCCAGTTGAGTCTTTTCCAGGAATTTGAGATAACGTTCCTTCAAGATAATATCATCGGGATTGACGTTAGGGGTGAGCGGTACTTTGGTGTGGACTTCAGTCACATAGGCTTCGATGTGGCTGGCGCCCATCTGCCGGGCGACCGAGACGCGGTGATTGCCATCGATTACAAAATAGACCTCACCGATTTGATAGACTTCAATGGGTGGTAAGCCTAGCGGGGTCGAGACCTGCATCTCGACCTGGGCCCAACGGTGTTGGTCGCTGTCTTGCAGGGGATAAAAACTCCGGCTGAAATCGGAGTAACGGCCGACACTGCCAACAATCGCATCCAGGGGAATATCTTTTAAGAGGCGTCGCGACCTGCTCTCGGCCTTCAATTTGCGGCGCACATCTTCGTACGACAGGAGCGCGGCCGACTTGCCGGTAAGACGGGCCATTAACTGTTCCATCCCGGCTTTAAAACGGGCCTGGTGAAAGTCACGTAGGGCCTGTTGAAAACTCCTGGTGGTGTAATCGGTCACGGCGGTGATAACTCCGTTGCCTCATTGGCACGATTTGTTCAGAAAATGAGTTCAAAATTTGCAGAGGGTCAAACCGCGGTCATTGTCTTCGTGGCTGACCTGACCCAGTATACCTCAAAAGTTCAGAAATAGGCTAACCCGCCGGAATCAGGATAAAAAACAGGCCAGATAAAGTACCTGGCCTGTTTTTGCATCAGCCTGCCATTGAATCCGGGACTGTGGCCGCCTTAATCTTCAACTTCTACTACTTCTGGTTAAAAGTGGATATTACCCGTTACAGCACCCATTTTTTTTCGCTTTTTGAATTTTTTATGCAAAAACTTAACAGCTTTGCCCAGCGAAATGAAGAAAAATTTGATGACCCGGAAAATCGGTTTGAGCACCCAATTCATCAGTTCATTCAGATAACCCATGCCCTCGGCCAGCCAGCCAAAAATCGGGACCAGGCCATGCAAAAATTTGACCCGGGCATAGACCACGCACAATCCAATTGTGGCGGCGGAAATGAAAAATTTTTGCCAAGCCTCAAAGTGGATATGGTAGAACTCGGCCAGCAACAGTTCCACCCCGATATTCAAAACCACAATGTAAGCCGCGGTGGCCAGGATCGGTTCCCGGCGGATCATCCAAGTAAAGATACCGGCGGCAAAACGCATCGTCACAATGCCCAGAGCCACCCCCAGCAGCACCACCCACAGTTGATTCGAAAGCGCCACGGCGGCCACCACATTGTCCAGGCTGAAAGCCAGGTCGGCCAGCTCCACATTGAGGACAACAATCCAGAAAGAACTCTTGGCAATACGTTGTCCCTCCAGATATTCGTCCTCCCCGGGTTGGTGCGGTTTAGACAAATGCTCAAAGGCCAGCTTGATCAGATAAGCCGCCCCCAATATTCTTAAAAATGGGTTGGCAATAACCCAGGTGGCCAGCACCAGCATCAAGGCCCGTCCCAGGTAAGCGCCCAATAAACCAACCTTGAGCGCAGCCATCTGCTGCATCCCTAAATATTTATCGGTGAACGATTGTAGAAATTTCAGGGGGAGAGGATAAGGTACTGGTATAGAGCGGGGCAGCACCGAAACCATCGCCCCCAGCACCGCGGCATTATCGATGGAGAGAATCCCCTCAAGGAAAATTAACTGAATGACAATGGTAGCCACACCAATCGTTTCTGCTGTGTCCAAAGATTTAACTCTCCTTAAATTCTTATCGATATCCCGGCGCAACGCAGCTTGGGATGAAAAACCGGCTACAGTGGCCTTCTAAATTCAACCACATTATTCTACCATACCGCCGTCTGAACGAGCAATATAGTTTGCCTTATCGAAAAATTTTGGATTTAGATAAAGCTGGTCTTATTCTGTTCTCTTGGAAAATCACCTACAAGAATGACCTTATAGCAAAAATGGCAGGGGTAACGGTGGTAACGTTAAAAAATTCGAGCTGCCGCTGAACTTTGTAACAGTTTTGGTAACTTTTTGAAACAGTATTTGTACAAATGGGAATTATACTGCAAACTATTGAGTCGCCCTGGCGAGACGAGCTACATTCTGGTAGTCTGGGCCAGGGACTCAATTCAATCTTTTATCCAAAGAAAGGACAAACAACGATGAAATTGAGCAAACAGATGAACAAGAACCATAAACTCATTTGTCAGGAGGAGTTAGATGCACCAGAGTGACGTCTTTCCAGATCCAACCTGCTATCTTTCACCCAAGTTAGAAGGCAGATTGCGTCCGGACGGCAGTCGCGGCGTTTACGCCCGGCAGCCGGTTAGGGCCGGAGAACGTTTAGCCGTGTGGGGAGGTGAAATCGTTACCTGGGAAACCCTGATCCAGCTACCGCCCCACCTCCGCCCTTTCAGCGTCCAGGTTGAAGAAGGACTGTATCTGGTCTCCTCGCGGGTAGGTCCGGCCGATTGGGTCAATCACTCGTGCGACCCCAACGCCGGCCTAAGCGGTCAGATGGTATTGGTGGCGAGACGCGACATCGCCCTTAATGAAGAAGTCTGTTTTGACTACGCCACCAGCGACGGCAGCCCTTACGACGAGTTCGAATGCACCTGCGGCGCAGCCAACTGCCGCGGCCGGGTCACCGGAAATGATTGGCTCAACCCGGAACTACAGGAACGTCATGCCGGCTACTTTTCACCCTACCTCCAGCGCCGGATCGAGCAACTTCAGCGAGTTGCGATGACGACGACAACTCACAAGAACGGCACCGGCCGGAAGTTAGCCGCCAACGGTCCACAGCCATCAGACCTGAAGAGCAAGATACAGTTACCGAACTCAAGTTAACCCTGACAACTGTTACCCTCTGGCGACTTCGGAAGTCTTGAGTAGTTGTCAAGACTTCCGAGGTCCGCATAGTGTTAGTCACTCTCGATAGTTTTCAAGAAGCGCCCGTAAGCCTCGGCCCAGGCTTGAGTATCCTGCGGTTCATACGTCTCTACCGGGAAGGAGCGCCGCACCACCGCCCGCCCCTCGCTCAAGGAGCTGATTTGGCCCAAAGCCAGCATTTGCAGCAGGATGTTGCCGATGGCGGTTGCCTCGATGGGGCCGGTGACCACCCGGCGGCCGGTGGCGTTGGCGGCGAATTGATTGAGCAGTTTGTTCTGCGTCCCGCCGCCGACGATGTGAACTACCTCAATAGGCCGCTCGATCAACTCTTCCAACTTCTCCACCACCCAGCGATATTTGAGGGCCAGACTCTCCAAAGCGCCGCGGATAAACTCACCCTTACTCTCCGGCGGCCTTTGCCCGGTGCGGCGGCAAAAGTCAACCAGGCGCGCCGGCATATCGCCCGGGGCCAGGAACGACGTGTCGTCCGGATCGATCAGGGCGACAAAGGGTGAGGCGCTGGCCGCCAGTTGGGTCAGTTCGGCATAGGAGTACTCCTGCCCTTGCTGCGCCCACACCCGCCGGCACTCCTGCACCACCCACAGGCCGCCCAGATTCTTGAGCAACCGGATGGTGTTCTCCACCCCGCCTTCATTGGTCACATTGTAGGCCAGGCTTTTGGCATTGATGACCGGCGCGGGCAACTCCACCCCCAACAGCGACCATGTGCCGGAACTGAGGTAGGCAAAGTGGTCCACGTCCACCTCATCGACCGGCACAGCGGCTACGGCGCTGGCCGTATCGTGGCAGCCGGGCGCAATCACCGGCACGGCCCCGGCGCCAGTTTCCTCGGCGATGGCGGGCAAAAGGGTCCCCAACCGACTGCCGGGCCGGATGACTTCACCAAAGATGTGAGTCGGGATGCCCAGTTTGGTCAAAAGCGGGCTGGCCCATTCATTCCTGGCCATATTATAAGCCTGGCTGGTGCTGGCAATGGTGAACTCGTTGGCTTTTTGGCCGGTAAACCAGTAGTTGAACAGGTCGGGCATGAACAGCAGCCGGTCGGCAATCTCCAGCGCCGGCGATTTTTGCTCCACCATCGCCAGCAGTTGGAACAGGCTGTTGAGCTGCATGAACTGGATGCCGGTCTGGCCAAAAACCTCCTCCCGCGGCGCCAATTCAAACGCTCGTTCAACCATGCCGTTGGTGCGGCTGTCGCGGTAATGGTACGGATTGCCGATCAATTCGCCGCGCTTATCCAGCAAGCCAAAATCGACGCCCCACGTATCGAGGCCGAAAGCGGCGATTGGCCCATCGACCCTGCTGACCGCTTTGGCCAGGCCGGTTTTCATTTCATTGAAGAGGTTGAGCGCGTCCCAATGCAGGCTGTCGAGGAGTTGGGTGGGGCCGTTGTCAAAGCGATGAATCTCTTCCAGCGACAACTGCTGCCCATCAAAGCGACCGATCACGGCCCGGCCGTTGGACGCGCCCAGATCAAAAGCGAGAAAGTTCTTGGTTTCGCTCATCGATTAATCCCCTTTGGAATAGCGAATTGCGAATAGGGAGTAGGGAGTAGGGAGTAGGGAAGGAATTCAGTGGTTGTCATTCGCCCATTCGCTATTCGCCTATTCGCTATTCGCAGCTTAATACTTGCCGTACAGCGGGCCAAAATTGGCGCAGGCCCGGAAATCGGCGCCTTGCAGGTCCATCGCCCCAAAAGCTGTCCAGGCGCTGGGCCGGAAGATGCGGTGTTCCGGCACGTTGTGCATATAAACCGGGATGCGCAACATCGAGGCCAGGCTGATCAAATCGTGGCCGATATGACCGTAGCCAATAGCCCCGTGATTCGCGCCCCAGTTGTTCATCACGCTGTAAACATCTCGGAACGGGCCGCTGCCGGTCAGATTGGGTACAAACCAGGTAGTCGGCCAGGTAGGATTGGTCCGCTCGTCGAGGGTAAAGTGAACCTCGGCCGGCAGCTCGACGGTGTACCCTTCGGCAATTTGCAGAGCCGGCCCCAAACCCTTGATCAGGTTGAGCCGGCACATGGTCACCGGCATCCCGCCGCGGGTCAGAAACTTGGTCGACCAGCCGCCGCCGCGGAAATATTCCACCATCGAGGTATGCCAACTGGTGGCTTCCAGGCAAGCGGCTACCTCGGCGGGCGTGATTTCCCAATAGGGCTTCATCGCCGGCTGGCCGTCGACCGACTGTTGGCCGGTGCCATCGAGCGCGGTCGGGCCGGAGTTGATCAGATGGAGGATGCCGCCCTCGGCGCGGCCGGTCAGCTCGTAGCCGGTTACTCGCTTGACCGCTTCCGGGCTCCAGTAAGTGCGCACGTCGGCAAAAATCTGGGCTGTGCCGGTGAGCAGGTGGCCAAACAGCATCGAGATGCCGTTGAGATGGTCGTTCTCGGTGGCCAGGATGAAGGGCTGGCGGATGCCGGTCCAGTCAAAGGAGGAGCAGAGGATGGCCTCCATGAAATCGCCGTTGGGGAAGTGATCGGTCCATTGGCGCTGCCCCTGGAAACCGGCGGCAATGGCGTTGTGCCCCAAGGCTTCCTCACCAAAACCCAGCTCGGCCAGGCGCGGGTTGCCGATCATCAGGTCGCGGGCAATCAAGGCCATCTTGATCGAAAATTCCCAACTGGCGTCCTTTTTCGCCCGGCTGTGCTGCATGGGAGGCGGGTTGTAATCTTTGCCTTCCTGACAATTTTCTTTCACCCAGGCCAGCGCCTGTTCAAATTCGGCCGAGTCGTAAATGCCCTCCTCGATACGGCGGGCGAACTCACTCATATCCACGCTTTCGGAGCGCATGTCAAAGTAGGCTTCGAGCAAGGCCGGATCGACAATGGAACCGGCAATGCCCATCGAGGTGCCGCCCATGGCCAGGTAAGATTTACCCCGCATCGTCGCTACGGCCAGGCCGGCCCGGGCAAACTGGAGCAGCTTTTCGCGCACGTCGGGCGGGATGGAGATATCGCCGGCATCCTGGACATCGCGCCCGTAGATGCTGAAAGCGGGCAGTCCCTTTTGGGAATGGCCGGCCAGCACCGCGGCCAGGTAGACCGCGCCGGGCCGCTCGGTGCCGTTGAAACCCCAGACCGCTTTGGGGATGAGCGGGTCCGTGTCCATCGTTTCGGCGCCGTAGCACCAGCAGGGCGTCACGGTGATGGACAGACCGACGCCTTCTTTTCTGAATTTCTCGGCGCAGCGGGCCGCTTCGGCCACGCGACCGATAGTGCTGTCGGCAATCACGCACTCCACCGGCAGGCCGTTGGCATGGCGCAGATTCTCGGCAATGAGGCGGGCCACCGACTGGGCCATGGCCATCGTTTGCTCTTCCAGCGACTCGCGCACCCCACCCAGGCGGCCGTCGATGGTGGGGCGGATGCCCACTTTGGACATATCGCCGACAAGGCGGTTGGTGGGAGGGGTCATTTTAATGTCTGTGATGTTTGCCATAGTTATTACTCCTTAAAGGATAAATGATTACGGCCTATAAATCAGGCTCTAAACGTTTTTTGAGTTCTTCAAGGACACGGTGTCCTCGACGTTCAATGAAGGTATCATAATCATCATTCCAGACCCCGTAACTGCCCAAGTCATCGATTAAATGGGTTTTCATAGTGTCAACGAGTTCTTTGTTATCCTTCCTAAACGTCATCATATATTGGCTTGGGCGTTTTGCGCCGATTTTCTTATTTGGCCTATCCTCTACGATAGTAATATTGAGGATAACGTTAGCTCTTTTCTCATCGTATCCCTGGGATCTTAAATAGTCTTTTGGAAAGAAATGGTGATAGTTTTTGCTATTTGAACGAATTAACCATGAGTTATCTATCTTTACGAGGCTATTAGAGGCAAATGACCTGGGCTGGTGAAAAGCATAAAGACATACGATAGCCTTACAAAAAGCATTACCAGTACTAAATTGACGCCACTTTAACTTTTCTATCGCTAAATCAACTTTTTCATCATAGTTTGGGGCTTCTTCACGGAGAATCTTGTCCATACGGTGTAAATCCTCAGCAACTTTGCTTTCTACAGCCGAGGAAAATCTTTCTGACAAAGAGGCCCACCAGAAATACTGTGTCAGAAGTTTATCTTGGCGGGGAGAAGGCATCTTGCCAGAATTATGGATGAAGAAATAGGTTAGGGGTACAAGTAAGGCATTGTAGGGTAGTAATTGAGAGACGGGAATTCGTAGATGGGTACGAATGTAATCAACAGCAGCGAATATCCCATTTTTCACTATGGGCCAACTATCAATGAATTGCTGCTTATTTAACTTCAGAATATCACTGCGCCGAATACTACTATTCTTATCTTTTTTATCTTCTTTTTTATTAACTTCACTCGTTAGATAAGCAGCCACACATTGAAGAACGGTCGAAGGTGGAATTGTATCAAAATTCGCATCTTCTAAATCTTTTTCGGCCCCATTATTATTTATCAGTCGCTCGTATTCCTCAGCCAGGTCAAAACGGTCTATCTCGTAAGTTTTAGCTACCATTATTTCAAACAGAGTCAGTTCCGTACCACCGGTATTAATTCGAGTGAAGACTTCACAGGCAATATCGATAGGGTAATCGGCAATAATAATAATAGAGAAATCATAGCCAGTTAAGCGCCGTTGATATACCTCTATTTTTTTAAGTTCATCCCTGCTATATCCATCAAAAAATTCAACTAAAGAACTATTTAAGAGTTTGAAGACTGAGATTGAACGAATACCTTCCAGTGGTTCTGTGGCGACAATTCGCTCATCATCATCAGGGTCCAGGGCCAAGTTAATAGAAATGTCCTTATAATTTTCCTCTCGACCCTCCACGTCAATAATTACCCCTTTACGGACAGCATATAATGAGGTAATTCGCTGTTGGCCATCAAGAACATAAAAAACGGCGTCACCTTTTGGTATTTCAGGCAATTTGTTATCTCGGCCAATTTCTTTGACATAACGTAATTCCTCGCGAGTTTTCCAAAAAATGAGGGTGCCGATAGGAAAACCTTTGATAATGCTGTCAATCAGCTTGGCTGTTTGCTCTTTGCTCCAAACAAAATCTCGTTGAAACTTGGGAATTTTGATCAGCCCAGTATCAATGTATGTAAAAAGATCTTGATACTTTTGGGTTTGATTTTGGGGCTGTAACATTATGGTTTCTCCTGCATCCAACTCTCAGATGAAGGGAGCACGAGGCTGAAGCCGTCGTGCTGAAAGAGCGAAGCCCAGTGGGCTAAGCCAGGGCGCTTCAGCGTCCTTCGCTCTCTCAGGCCGACGGCTTTAGCCTCGGCCTTTTGGCTTTAGCCTCGCGTTAACTTGGCGTCCTCAACCCCCACCCGTTCCAAAAAGGGGATGATTGTCCCTGCAAGATGATGTTGCCGCTGGTTCTTTACGTATCTCACCACCAGATCGAGTTGCTTGCCGCCAAATGACACAACCCCGTACTCGGCTTGCCAACTGAAATGGTACGGCAGCGATACCTGGTGATTGACAAAATGCGAACTATTACCCTTCACCTGCCCGATGAAATCAGCGAGTGCAATCCTCGGCGGCACGGAGGCTACCAGATGAACATGGTCCTCAAACCCACCAACGGCATAGACAAACGCCCCTAATTCCTTTGCTTTGGCTGCCATAACATTGTGTAACGGCTCTTCAAATTTAACTTGAATGAGCAGCTCCCGATTTTTGGTGCCCCAAACCATATGATAGAAGAGTCGCCAGAAAGGCATAGGTTTTTCTTTTAAGCCTCGAAGAGGTGCGGGGCTAAAGCCGCCGCACTGAAAGGTCAAAGCTCTGCGAGCTAAAATCTAGCCCACCAGGGCTTAGCTCTTTCAGGCCGACGGCTTCAGCCTCGGCCATTTGGCTTGGCCTTTGCCCACACTACCTGTTGTTGCAACGGAGTGGTTTGTTGCCTACGCCGCCCCCAACAGAGCCTTGGCCATACGCGGGGCGCTGCCGGCGTCGGGCGCAAAACCATCGGCGCCGATCTTGTTGGCAAAATCCTGGGTAATGGGCGCGCCGCCAATGATCACCTTGACCTTATCGCGCACGCCGGCTTCAGTGAGCGCCTCGATGGTGGCCGAAATGGAGGCCATCGTGGTGGTTAACAGGGCCGACATCCCAACCATATCGGGATTGTGTTCCTGAACGGCGGCCACAAACTTTTCGGGAGAGACGTCGGTGCCCAGGTCGATAATCTGGAAGCCAGCGCCTTCCAGCATCATCCCCACCAGATTCTTGCCGATGTCATGCAGGTCGCCGGCCACAGTGCCGATGACCACTTTGCCGACTACCTTGAGATCAGCTTCAACCAACTGGGGTTTCAGGATATTCACGGCCGTCTGCATCGCCCGGGCGGCGATGAGCATCTCCGGCACAAACTTCTCACCAATCTCAAAGAGGCGGCCGACTTCGCTCATGGCCGGAATGCAGGCCTCGTGCAAAATCTTTTCGGCCGGTGTACCGGCAGCCAGGGCGGCCTGAGTTTCAGCGCCCGCGGTTTTGGCGTCGCCTCGCAAAACGGCATCATAGATAGTTTCAAGACTCATAATTTTTTTCCTTTCTCTTATAGCTGAAGTTTGTTTTGATATTAGCAGAGTCAATTTTGAGTTTTGAGTTTTTAGTTTTGAGTTGTCACTTATTCATTCCTGACAAGAAGTCGCCAACTACTGACCACTGACAACTGATCACTGATCACTGACTAGCCCTTCGTTGCCCCCGATGTCAATCCTTCCATCAACTGGCGCTGGACCAAAGCCACAAAGATAACCGCCGGGATCAGCATCATCACCGACATAGCGCACATACCGCGCCAGTCGGACACAAATTGGCCGGTAAACTCAAATAAGCCCGGCGGAAAGGTCCGGGAAGCGGGGGTGCGGGTAATAACGCTGGCCAGGGCAAACTCGTTCCAGGTGGTCAGGAAGGCAAAGATGCCGCTGGCGGCCATGCCGGGCAGGGCCAACGGCAGGTCAACCCGGATGAAAGCGCCCCAATGGGAACAGCCGTCGATCTTGGCCGCATCGTCCAACTCTTCGGGGATGGCTCGGAAAAAGCCGTCCATCAGCCAGGCCGTAAAGGGGATATTCAGGGCCGTATAAACAATGACCATCCCCACAACTGTGTCAGACAAGTGCAGATTGGCAAACAGGATAAACAAGGGCAGGCTGAGGGCGATACCGGGCACTGCCCGCAATAGCATCATCCCCAAAAAGACCCCATTTTTGCCCGGAAACCAGAAACGAGAAAAGGTGTAGCCGGCCAAAGTGCCTAACGTCAGGGCAAAAAAGGTGCTGGCAAAGGCAATAACCGTCGAATTGCGGGCATACGCCCCAAAGGGGATGTTGCCGCCCATGCCAAAGGCCCCTTCCGGGGTGGGCATGCCCAGCAGGATTTTGTACGAGTCGAAGGTAATTTCGGTCGGAATCCAGATCGGCGGGCGGGAGTTGATCTCGGCATTGGGCCGGATCGAGGTCAAAATGATCCACAAAGCCGGCAGGAAGAAGACCAGCAAGATGATATACAGCACAGTATCGCGCACGATATCACCAATTCTACGGCGATGTCCAAATTTCAGAATCCCAATCGTCATCCTCGACCTCCTGCCCAGCGGCTCTTGATCACGTTGTAAAAGAGCCAATAGGTAAACATAAAGCTGATAATCACCGTAATGTAAGACATAGCGCTGCCCAGGGCATAATTCTGCCCAGTAAAGGCCAGCCGATTGACGTAAGTCCAGATCAACTCGGTGCGATTGCCGGGGCCGCCGCCGGTCATAATGCTGACTACGTCGTAAGCCCGGGCAATATCCAGCGACCGGATGGCCATAGCCGTGTAAATAAACGGCATCAGCATGGGGATGGTCAAATGGCGGAGCTTTTGCCAGCCGGAAGCGCCATCCACCTCGGCCGCTTCAAAGGGTTCAGTCGGCAGCGATAGAATCCCGGCCTCCAAAATGATGACCATAAAGGGCGTGCTCATCCAAATCTCGGCCACCAGAATGGAGATGAAGCCGAGCGGCCGGTCGATGAGCCAGGCGATGATATGAGGCCCACCGGTCAGAGAATACAGCAAATTATTCACCAGGCCCACCTGGTCATTGAAAAACCATTTGAATTGGAAGCCAACCAGGATCGGCGCAAACATCATCGGGATCATGATGACGGTCCGCAGCAAACTCCGGCCAAAGCCGGCCTTGGCCATCATCTGGGCAATGATAAAACCCAGCAAAAATTCAAGGTTCACGGCCAGGGCCATAAAGAGCACCGTCCGGCCAAAGGCTTGCCAGAAAATTCGATCTTTAAACAGGGTGATGTAATTCTTGAAACCGACAAAATGCACATTCGAGGCAGTCGTGAGGGTATAGTCGGTAAAGCTGATATAGAGCGAATAGAGCATGGGGAAACCGACCACCAGCAAGATGACTACCACACCCGGCAACAACATGGCGAGCGGAAATAGATATTTTTCCCTAAAGAGGCCGCTATTTGATCGGTATATTGTCATAACACTCCCCTGCGTCAGTTGATCGACAGCCATAAACTTCCTCTTTCGCCCGATTCTCGGTCAGTTTGACCTCCGAGGTCTGATCCGAGGTTTCCGGGCCTGGCCTCGGAGGTCTCCAATCAATTCAGTTCAATCCAAACTAAGTTTTACGCTTTTAACTAGGGGGTTGACATTTCGGATTTCATGTCATTTCGACGAGCGTAGTGAGGAGAAATCCCTAAAACGGTGTCTTGCAAGCAACCTCCTCGGGGATTTCTCGCTCCCGCGTAGCGTGTCGCTCGAAATGACATGTGCCAGGATGATATTGGCAAATGTCAACAGAACCTAGCTGTAGTAACCGGAATCGGCCATCAGCTTGCGGACTTGCTCGGCCGCATCATCCAGACCCTTCTGGGGTTCCACGTCGCCCAAGATGATCTGCTGCAAAATGGGATAAAGGACGTTGGACATCGGCAACCATTCAGCGATCAGGGGCGGGGTTTTGAAATCTTCCTGAGCTTGCAGGAGGGCCAACTCCAACCGCTTCTTGGCCAGCGGATCATCAGAGGTTTCCGCCTCTTTAATGATCTTATCCCAGACACTCTGGCGGGAAATCAGGATACCCAACTTGGCTTCCAACTCATTGCCTTCCACGCTGGTGAGGTGCTTGATCAGTGAAGCCGCGGCCTCTTTATTCTTGGCGGCCTTGGTGATGGAGAAGGCATGGTGGCCGGCCCAACCGCTGTAGATGCCGCCATCACCCTTGGGCTGGCGCGCCATATCGAACTTGCCGGCCACCTTGCTGTTGGCCGGATCCTGGAAGAAGCTGTACCAGCCAAACCACTCGGTGTACATGCCAATGGTACCGTTGGCCCAGTTCTTGGCCACATCTTCCCACAGGAAGTTGGTCATACCGGGCGGCATGGCCCCGGCTGCGTACAGTTCGGCAAACATACTGGCGGCTTTAACGCCGGCCGGGCTGTTGAAGGTCGGCTCCCACTTGTCATCGAACAGATTGCCGCCCTCAGCGGTCATCACTTCGTAGAAACGGCCGGAGAGGGCCTCTTCCTTACCGGCAAATTGGGTGCCATACAGCCCCTTGGCCGGGTCGGTGATATCGATGGCGATCTGCTTGAACTCGTCCCAGGTCTCGGGGGGCGTGGACACCAGTTCGGTCAGGTAATGGTTGCAGGAGATGTCGAAGTGGCGCGGGATCAGCCATAGCTTGCCGTCACGCCGGCCGGCATCGACCAGCCGCGGGATGAAATCGGCTAAGTCTTCTGCACTGAAGTAATCATCCAGCGGTTCCAGGCCATCGGCTTTGACGTATTGGGAGAAGAAACTACTGTGGTCCCAGCAAACGTCGTAGTCAACTGTGCCGGCGGCGAAATCTTGCACCAGCCGCTTGTCGGTTTCAAAACCGTTGCCTTTGAACACAAATTCCACTTTGGCGCCGGTTTCTTCTTCCCACTGGGGAATAATCTTGTAAAGCTCATCGTAGTTAGCGCCGCTGATGGCGTGCATCCTGACGGTTACGCCGTCAAAGGGTTTACCCACAACTGCCGGGGCTTCGACTTTTTCTTCCGCAGCCGGCGCGGCGGCTTCCTCTTTGGCCGGCTGAGCCGGGGCCGGCGCCGGTACCGGGGCGCAGCCAGCCATCGCGCCGGTCAAAGCTGCTCCACCAACCAAGCCGCTGACCTTCAAAAAGTCGCGGCGTGAAATGTTTTTCTTTTCTTCAGACATTGAAAGCTTCTCCTTCTCTAAGATTCAACTTTGAATTACGCTAAGAATTTTTTAATAATATTGCTATCCGAAATTTATTTTTCTACCGCTTCACCTCCTTATGGGTTGTCTCCATATTTTATGCAGATGGCGTGTTAACTTTGGGTGCAATATCCGGGCAAGTGTAGTAGTCTCGAAGAAACAATTTCACGCCTGACTAAACAAGACAGAGACCAGTACAAAGTTGGGGCCGCCGCTTGTTTTCGCCAACCAACTTTAGCTGTGATTGAACTCATTGATGGCTTCATACATCGCCACAATGTTCTCCGGCGGCACATCGGGCAGAATGTTGTGGACCGTATTAAACACGTAACCGCCGCCAAGCGCAAAAACGTCCAGCAAGCGTTTGACGTGCGCCTTTACTTCAGCCGGAGTAGCCCGATTAAGCACGTGGCGAGTGTCCGCGCCGCCGCCCCAGAAGGTAATATCCCGGCCGAACTCTTGCTTCAGCCGCGCCGGCTCCATATCCCGGCTGTTGATCTGGACCGGGTTGATCACTTCAAAGCCGGCCTCGATCAGGTCGGGCAGGAGTTTATAGATCGAGCCGCAGGAGTGCAAAAAGGTGTGCATCTGGCTGTGCTTTTTAACGTAATCGCACAAGATCGTATGGCGCGGTTTGAACAGTTTGCGATACACGTCGGGCGGCATGAAGGGACCCTGATCGGTGCCCAGATCGTCGCCAAAGCGGATCAGGTCGACCACATCGCCGACGGCCGTACAGACCTTTGCCAGGGTCGCCAGGTGAATCTCCATCAGGGCATCCAGCAGCCGCTCGACCTCAGCCTGCTCCAGCATGATATCCACCAGAAAATTATCCAATCGCCGCAGAAACGTACCCCACTCGAACAGGTTGCAGCCGGCCACGATCATCAAGGCTTTATCGGTGTGCTCCCTCAGGTAGAGTGCTTTGGCCCGCAATTGCGCCCAGAAATCCGGTTCGGCGGCGTGATCCCACGGGCTGTGAGCCAGGCCGGCCCAGTGGATTTTGGGCATCACTTTGGCCAAATCCCGGTAGTCGGCCGGATAGCCGTGCAGGTAGGGGAAGTAGGTTTGATCGAAAAAGGTGGCAATCTTGTTGGGCATGGTGGCGATGCGGTCGCCGTCGGGGGCAAAGACATCCCAGCCGCCCCGGTCGTTTTTGACCGGCCGGAACCAGGCCGGAAACTGGACCGGCTGGCCGGTCGGCAAGGTCACATCGTACCAATCCTCATCGGCCGTGTCGAACATCCGGCCCACATCCACCACGTCGATGCCAAACCGTTCCAGGATCAGTTCTTCCGGCTGGGCCAACTGCTGGACCACGTCATAAACCCGGGTGTGGCCCTCAGTGAGGCCCAGGTATTGCTTGAGGTTGTAGTAAGCAATGGCTGAGATGCCGGAACTGGGCGTAGCCCCCAGGTCGACCGGCACCCGGTCCGGCTGCTGATGGCGGATGCTGGCCAGCACCCGTTCTCTTGAGGTCATTGTGCCACTGGTTGACATTGTTCACTCCTAAAGATAGCGGGTTGGTTGGATTGGTGGTTGGTTTGGTGGTTAACCATCCATCCAACTATCCAACTAACCAACTATCCAACTAACCAACCACCCAATTTGCCTAAAAAAGGCCGGTCACGGTTACATCTTTGGGCCTGGGTCGCTTGGGACGCTGTAACGCCGCCAACTTCTCCACCCAGGCCTCGACCATGGCCGCCCACATGCGCTCGCCGGTCGCCACGCTGGCCTCGCGGGCTTTGCTGGTGGGGGTGTTGCAGTACCAGGGCACGTTCATGCCCAACCGCTCCAGGTCGACCAGCTCCGGCCGGGCCGCCAGCAACAGCGAAGTTTCATAGAAACCGGCGTGATCGGCCAGCTCGACGCCCTGGGCCGCCGCGGCCGGCAACACCGACGGCCAGACCTGGAGGCGCTCAAAAACGTGGTCGTTGGGCGCCAGCGGTGCTTTACCCCACCAGCCGTCGCCCCGCTCGGCCTGGGTTTGCTCAAAGGTCACTTCGGCCGCGGCCTGGCGAATGGCCAGCGACTCCGGCCCGTCCATTTGCTGGTGATGCACCCCGACAATGATCCAGTGAAAGCCAACCTGCCAGAAAGCCGCCAACACGTCCTTAACGTGCCGGCCAAACCGCTCGGTTGACACATCCACCGAGCCTTGCGCCGGGCCGGCGACGGCATAACTGGCCGGTCCATACCAGAAGGGCGGCGCGACCACGCAGTTGACCCGCCGGGCGACGCGCTGCAACAGCTCTTCCACCAGGATCGTATCCAGCCCCAGGGCCAGGTGCGGCCCATGGTATTCGATACAGCCGGTCGGCACCAGCAGCGGCCAGGCTTCGTCGATGGCTTGTTTCAACTGGTACGGCAACAAGTGTTGCAAATGCATATGCGCTAACCTTTGGGTGTGTTACCTCATTCCCAAACTTAGTTTTCACCTCGTTCCCAAACTTAGTTTGGGAACGAGATAAACTTAGTTGCTCCTTTTGACAGGCTTCGGTTAATTCAGGTCAGGCAAATCGTACTCACCCAGCCGGAGCGGATATTGGCCATATTGGCGCACCAGCTTGACCACGTAATCATACTTCTGGCCGGAGACCGTGCTGGGTACGGAATGGTCGGATTGGAAGATCCAGCCGCCGCCTTTAGCCGCGTTCAACTTGGTCAAAATGATCTGCTTCAACTCGGCTTCAGTGCAATCGGCCCACTCCATCACATCCATATTGCCGCAGAAGGCAATCTGATGGCCGTACTGGCGTCTGAGATCGACTACATGCAGACCGGCTTTGGCCTCCAGCGGGTTGTAGCCATCCACGCCAATCTCGATGAAGTCGGCAAAGACTCGCTTCACGTTGCCGCAGCCGTGGTAGATCACCGGCAGATTATTATCGTGGCAAACCTCGACCATCTTTCTAAGGCCGGGTTTGTAATATTTGCGCCAGTAATCGGGCGAGAAAAACAGGTCTTTCTTGAAGGCGATATCGCCCCAGATGACCATGCCGTCGAGCAGGCCATTGGCCGCTTTGATCTGGGCTTTGAGACATTCCAGGGCGAATTCATTGGTCCGCTCCACAAACTTGCCCAACTGTTCGGGGTAAAGGCCGGCCCAGAGCAGGTTGTTTTCCGGGCCGATGATGCGGGTCATGTACTCGTTGGCTTCACACTGGCTGCCGTAAACCGGAAAATTGGGCCATAACGATTTGACCGTTTCGACCCAGGGCGGCGAATTGCGGGCAAAACCATCGCCGACGCCGGCAATCTGGTTATCGCCGCCGCTGAAGTAGCGCCGGTCGTCCCACGGATCATCAAACTCAAAGGCTTCGACCTTCTCGATTGTGTCAGTTTCAAACTTCAACCAGCGCGGCATCGGATCGGCAAACTTCTTCTCGATGATGGCCTCAAAGCCGGTCCGCACGATCACATGTTCCTCATTCTCTTCCAGGATCTCAAACTGCTTGATGTGCGGGTCCATATTCGGAATCGTCACCTGCCAGTCGAGATCGTAATAGGTGTAGATGTCGGTATCTGCCGGCAGCCCTAAATCGGCGCGCCAGCGGTTGAGAAAACTGCCCCAAAAGAAATCGCTAATCGGCACGCGATCCGCCTCTTCGTGGCGCAGAGTTTTGTTCATTCGATCCAGTTTTTTCAGACAATTCTCTGTTCGTTCCATAACTTCATGTTCTCCTGGATGTGCTTTAGTTATTGTCAGTGGTCAGTGGTCAGCAGTCAGTTGCCAGTAATTAGTACTCAATTATAGCCATCTGTCACTTGCCACCTGCCGCTTCGCGTGCTACCTGCTACCTGCTACCTGCCACTTGACCCTTGACCTCAATCCATATGAAAGACTTCTTCCATCTCGGCCCACCACTCGCCCTCGGCGCGGGTTGCCAGCGGGACTTGCATGGGCATCATGATATCCCACCACTCCTGGGTTTTGGGATCGGCGGCCATTTTGGCCATATCGGCGGCAAAGTCGTCGCCGTGATATTCAAAATAGCTAAAAAGCTGGCCATCCTTGTAATAAATCGAGTAGTTGCGGATGTTGCACTGGCGAATCATATCCAGAATTTCCGGCCAGACCGCGGCGTGATATTTCTTGTACTCATCCAATTTATCCAGTCTAACGCCAATGACAGAACCGTGTCTTTGCATGATGAAGCCTCCTTTGTTAATGGATTAATTAAGGTTTAATTGACATCCTGCCAGATCAGGCAAACTCAATGATCAAAATTCCTCGCCCGGGGCCAGGCGGAACATCTCCACCACCTCCACCCCTTCTTCTAACAAGGCGCGTATCGCCGGTGGGTCAACTCGCCGGTTATGGCGATAAAATAACAGCCAATTTTCATCGCCCTCGATGCAGCAACCCAATTTTGTCTCAAGAAACATCAGCGCGGCGTCGGTGAAAAGATTACGAACAGCCATTTGATCGCTGCCGCGCAGCAGATAGTTTTTGGAAAAAACGGGGTAACCCTCAAAATTAATGTCCTGATAGCCAAACCAAGCGCCAACTTTGTGCCACATACTCTCCGGCCGCAGGGAAAAAGTGGGCAAAGAGGCCGAATCCAGTTGAAAACCGGCCACAGTTTGAGACCTGGTATGACGGTTCTTGCCGCTGCCGGTGGTATATTGGTAATCAAAAATAACTGCTTTGAGATTTTTTATTTTGCCGCGCATCAGGTTAGAAAGCTGCTTTGAGCGGCCCAGTGAAAACAGGTATAAATCGGCTCGATTGGATAAAAAGGTATCGTCTCCTTTGGGTAAGAACTCAAAACCCAATTCATCGGCCACCCGCTGAAGGTCAGCAACGCGTTGTTTGGCCTGGCGGTAGCTATAGTAGATGGAAAATATGACCAGTCCCGCCACAAAAACTATGATGATGCAGGGCAGCAGCAAGAAAAATTGCTGGATCAATAGTTGTAAGGGGTCGGTATCAAAACCGGACAACAATGACAAGGCCATAATCTCAATATTTGGGTTCATAGCTTTCCGACATAGGTGAGGTTGAACGGTTCCTAATTTTGATAATAGCCGTACTCGCGCACGGTTTTGTACATGGTGATGACATTTTCGATGGGCGTTTCCGGCAGCAGATAGTCGTGGCTGGGTGAGGCGATGTAGCCGCCGCCGGGTTTCATGATCTCGAGAATCTGGCGCGTTTTGGTTCTGACCCAATCCGGCGTACCTTCGATCAGGACTTTCTGGGTATCGATACAGCCGCAAAAGAGCATCTTATCGCCAAATTCAGCCTTCAACCGGGCCGGTTCCATCCCTTTGGCCGTCGGTTGCAGGGCTTGCAGGCCATCCAACCCGGCCTCGATCATCAGCGGGATGAGCGGGGCAAAACCGCCGCAGCAATGCAACATCACCTTCAAACCGTAGTCGTGGCCCAGGTCAATCAACCGCTTCAGGTGCGGCAGGATGAAGCGCCTGAATACATCCTCGCCGATCATCGGGCCGATCTGCGTGCCAAAGTCGTTGCCGATGAAAAAGACGTCGATTACATCGCCGGCCGCGTCGAAGATGCGCTGGCTGACGCCGGCGTAGTAATCGACAATGTGCTGCATCACCGCGTCCACCAGCTCCGGCTCATCGTACATTTTGTAGAATAGGTTGTCCCAATCCAGCAGGTCGATGGCGTCGTGCCAGAAAGGCGACCAGTCGCCGCCCAGAATGGCGTATTGCCCGCCCCACCTGGCGACCTCGGCCCTGATGCCGGACGGGTCCATCCAGGCCGGGTCGGGCCAGGCATAAGCATAGACTTCCTTCAAGGTGGCATTCTTGAGCGGCATCGTGCGCGGCATGCCGTAGCCGTAACCGTACCGTTCTACTCCAAACGGGGTGCGATAGGTGGAGCCGGGCATCAGGTTGGCCGTCGGGCCAAGCTCCTCCGGCCCGGCGTATTTGGCGTAGACCCGCCGGAAATCATCGCCCAGGTAAACCGACAGCGCCTCGTCGTCCGCCAGCCCCAGGTGTTCAACCATCATCGCCCGGGTTTCCGGGGCCGCCCCCAACCAGGCCGGGACGTGATCCGGTTCTTCGTGGGCAAAAGCGGCTAACACCCGCTCTCTGGAACTCATGCGTTTGGCCATATTTGCCTACTCCTCTTACAGTTATCCGGTTATCAGTTATCGGTTATCAGTTATCGGTTATCAGTTATCAGTTATCAGTTATCAGTTATCAGTTATCGGTTATCAGTTATCAGTTATCGGTTATCAGTTATCAGTTATCGGTTATCAGTTATCAGTTATCGGTTATCGGTTATCGGTTATCAGTTATCGGTTATCAGTTATCGGTTATCGGTTATCAGTGGCCAGTTGACTATTCACTGACTACTGACTACTGATCACTGATCAGTGATCAGTGATCACTGATCACTGATCACTGTTCACCGTTCACTGTTCACTGTCCTAATAAACGCACTCTTTCGCCGCCTCAGCAAAAACCTTGAGGTTCTCGACCGGCGTCTCAAAGAAATGATCGGAGGCGGACATAATGTAGCCGCCGTCATAACCAACCTTTTCAAACAGGGTGAAGACCATCCGGCGAATGTCCTCGGCTGTGCCATCGGTCAAGATGCTGTATTGGTCCATCCCGCCGATGACAGCCAGGCGATTGCCGACTTTGGCCTTGAATTCCCACGGCTCCTGGTTGCCGCCGATACTCTTAGGGGCCAGCGTCTCGGAGACATCACAACCGTTGGCTACAATCAACTCCTCGATTTTGAGGGTGCCGCCGCAGGTGTGATAGGCCACCACCTCAAAACCGACGGAGTGGAGGGCGTCGTGGATCTGCTTGTCATAGGGCAGGCAGAACTCCTGGTGGATTTCGGGTGAAATCACAGTGGAGGAGCCGGCCCCGCCGCCGGTTTCGATCAGGTCGAATTTGGCCCCTGTCATCGTCTCCACGAACTTCAATTTCTTTTCGAGCAAGATACCCAGCAGTTGGTGAACCCACTCCGGCTTATCGAAGCAGGCAAAAATCAAATCCTGCACATCGATCAGGCAAGCGGCGTGCTGCCAGCAACCGGCCTGGTCGCCCCACACAAAGCCACGCACAATGCCCTTATCGCCCACCTGGTCGTAAACCTTTTCAATCGGTTTCAGATCGAGCGCCGGCACCGGCATATATTTGCGGATCAGCTCGATATCCTCGTCCCGTTTGATCAAATATTCGGTGATCCAGGTGGTCATGCGGTTGCCGGCGGTTTTGTAGGTCAACGTGCCTTCAGGGGTGGTAATGGTGTGGTGGTAGACGCGGTTATTGGGGTCGCTGCTGATGATCTCGATATCATCTTTCCATGTCGGGGTAGAAAACTTGGTATAGTCGGCGTCGGGCAGCCAGAATTGGCCCATATCGGCAAAGTATTGGATGGAAGCATCCATCCCGACCATCTGAAACGCCTCCAGCGCCTCGACCCCACCCATATATTCTTCCAGGTGGTAGCCCTGCCACTGGTGGACGGTCACCGGCAGCCGGTCCGGCTTTTCGCGGTGCAGCGCAGTCATCATTCTCTCTTTAGGCGTCATGTTCAGTTTCCTTTCTGCGATGAAAAATGCTCAACGTTGCGCCAAATCTTATTCTAGATGTCCAGAAAAGTCATTTCCAATCATTTTGGGCGGGGATTAGGGATTAGGATATTTTTTCCCTTGTTTTTTCATCTCCTAATCCCCCAATCCCCGCAAAAACCTTCTCTGGGGACTATAAGCTCAGATCTCCTGGCCCAAAGCAGCGTAACGGCCATATTTATGCACAGCCTGAACCATCGTCACAAAATTCTCCGGCGGAATACCCTGTTCAATACTTGTCGAGGAGCCTAACACATAGCCGCCACCCGGCGCCAACCGGGTGCAATACTCTCTCACGGTCGCCTCGATTTCCTCCTTGCAGCCATAAGCCAGCAAACTGGTGGGAATATTGCCGATCAAAGCCAGCTTGCCGGCCCACTCCTGGCGCAGGGCGAAGATATCGTTGGCCTCGGGTTGCAGCGGATGGACAATCTCAAAGCCGATATCGTGTAACAGCGGCAAAAGCCGATCTACCCGGCCATCCGTATGCATCGCTGCCAGCTTGCCATGCTCCTTGGCCGGGGCAATCAGTCGCTTCATGCGCTCGCTAAAGATGTCGACCAGCATGTCAGGTTGAATTAAGGGACCGGCGTTATGGGCAATGTCATCATTGATCAAGATGAAAGCCAGGTCATCGGCAAAGCGATCACACACAGCCCGCATCACGCGTTCTTGATTTTCGAGCAGGAGGTCCATTACTTTTTCGAGGAAGGACCGGTTATCGTGAAAGAGGTAGAGGGCATCCAACATGCCAATGGCTAACAGGGCGCTATCGAAAAACGAGGTAAAGTTAGCCACCACACCCACGCCCGTCCCTTGCGCCGCCCGCAGATAGCGTTCCAGATAGTTGAGTTGGTTGGCCAGGGGGGGCGGCGGTTCCAGATTGGCCAGGTCGGCCGGACTCTTGAGCGAACCGTCAACGTAATGTTCGGTGCCGTCGGAGGCTTTGCGGAAGATGTTGTTGGGCCGCCAGGAAAAGTTGCAAGTGACCGCATCCATGCCCAGGCGGCGGGCAAACTCCACATGATCCTCTGGCCTGACCGATTGGCCGCCGACCCTGGCATCGACAATCTCGTACTCGAGCCGGTGCTCCAGAACGTATTCATAAACCGCCTGGCTGGTCACCCAGAACTCCAGATGAGGCAGCCGGTCGGCTTCCTGGTGGCGCAGCACCTTGAGCAGCCGGTTGATGTCAGCCTTGTCGTAATCCGACAGCCCAATTTCACGCCGGCCCCGGGACCGGGTTAGCCCTTGAAGCTCGGTTGAGGCGCGGCGAATTTCCTCAGGTGTGAGTCGCCGGACCAATTGACTCCGCATACGGATGTCTTTGGGCAGCGGCAAGCTGAGGGTGGCATGGCCGTTCTCCTTGAGCCGGCTGCCGCACGAGTGGCGAATGATGAGCCGGGTGGGCAAAACAACCTGGCGCGGCTGCAAACTCACCTCGGCCTCCAGGCGGCTGAGCAGCAGTTGGGCGGCGTTGACCCCAATCTCATAAGCCGGCTGGACAGCCACGGTGAAGAATGGAAAGAAGTGGGAGGTATTGGGCAGATCGTCAAAGACCACCAGGGCAATATCCTGGGGCGTCCGCAAACCGCGCTTTTCCAGGGCGTCAACCACGCCGGTGGCAATGGCATTGTTGGCGGCAAAGATCGCCGTGGGCGGAGGGTTTTCGGCCAAGACCTGCTCGGTTAGCCGTTCCCCGGCCTCGGCCCGAAACTCGCCGTACTTGATCAGGTTGAGGTCAATCGGCAGGCCGGCCTCGGCCAGGGCCAATTGATAACCGGCCACCCGGTCGGCCGCGGTCGAGGTTTCGGCGGCGCCGGTAATCATGGCAATCCGGGTATGCCCCAGGCGGACCAAATGTTGCACCAGCGCCCGGGCGCCAGAGATCGAGTCGCCGGTGACCGTATCAACTTGCCACCCGTTAATATGGCGGTCGATAACCACGGTGGGAATATGGCGTTCGGGCAACTTACCCAGATTTTTAACTTGGGAGTCGTAGGGCGCAATGATGACGCCGTCAACTCGCTGGCTGACGACGACATCCAAGTAACGAAGCTGCTTGGTAACATCTTCGTCGGTATTGCAGAGGAGAATAGAGTAACCCTGGCTTTGGGCGGCGTCTTCCACCCCCCGGGCGACAGTGGTCCAGAAAGCATTGGTAATGTCAGGCACCAGCAAGGCCAGCGAACGCGTTCGCTTGGAGCGCAAGCTCTGAGCTACCCCGCTGGGCACGTAGCCCAATTCTTCAATGGCTCGCTCCACCCGGGCGCGGGTATCGGCGCTAACGTTGTTGGCTTTATTGATCACCCGTGAAACGGTGACCGGCGCCACCCCGGCTCGTTTAGCCACATCGCTAATTGTAGCCAATCGCTGCTCCTGACATCATGGCAAAACTTGTTAATAACCGATTTCATGATATCGATTTCATTAACGGCTCGATTATATAGCAAACAGGATTGACTGTCAAGAATCAACGGCTGTCATTCACGTGGCCAGCCTTAATTTTAAGGTCAGCCGGGCCGGCAGCCGATTTGAAGGGACAGGAAAGGACGACTCGCGCCCTCTCATCAACTTTGGGTTCTTTGGATATTACCGTGGCTTCCCCGGTATCTCGTAGGGGCGTTCGGCCGAACGCCCCTACATTTGGGCATCGCCATAGATTATACTCAGTGGTTCTTAACAATAAGGGGTAGGAAGATATTTACATCATCATTAATATTCGCTTGAATGGCAAAGGAGTTACTGGTGACGCCAGTGAAGCCCGCGGCTGAGGCAGCGAGGGTATATATACCCGACGTGTCAACCGCTAGGCCGCTAAAGGTAGCCACACCGTTGACCGCATTGACCGGATTGGTGCCTTTCAGGGTGGCCCCAACCGGCTCCAGGGCCAGACTAACTGCGCCGTTGAAGTTGATACCCAGGTTACCGGAGGCATCTTCGGCCCGCACCACCGGCTGCGTGGTGAGCGGGTCGTTGACGATGCCGTCGCCGGGCTGAGTGGTGAAGATCAAGCGGCTAGGAATAGCGCATAACGGGGTCAGACTCGGTTGGAAACCAATGGCCGGGGAGGTGTCCGTCCCGTCGCATAGCCAGGGGCTAAAAGCAATCGCATCGCTAACGCTATCGCCGGTGCCGCCAACATTGCCGGTATGGGTGGGACCGGCAGGGCTACTCCACCAGTTGAGCGTGGCGTCAACAACCCCGGCAGTGGGGACATCGTTAGCTACCCCCAACGTAGCGCTGCCGACAATACTATTTCGATGTATGCTGATAGTGGCGTTATCGAACGGTAAACCAAACGTCTGAATCCACACACTGCGACCATTCTGGCTGAACTTATTGCCTTCGACCAGCACGTTCTCGGTTTCATTGATGGTAATGGCGTTATCAACGGCGCTAATTTCATTGTGGCGGAAGATGGTCCGACCCCACACCGTTGGGTCGGGATAGCCCCACGTGCCCAGCCCGGCGGACGGACTACCGGCGGGGCGCACTCCCGTGACGATATTCTCTTCGACCAAGCCGTTTTTGGCCTGGGTGATAGCCGTATCCGTGAATTTACCGGTGATGCTATTCTGCCGAAAGGTAAAGTTGTCCACGCCGGGGTTGATGTAAAAAGCGCGGCCGCCGGCCAGATTGACCGGTTCAAAAATATTGCCGGCGACGGTCAGGTTAGCCACATCGCTGGTTTCACTATAGGTGGTAATCAAGCCCATGCCATCATCGCCATTGCTGCCGGCGCCGATAGCGCCCACGCGCAGGCGGTTGTTGGAAATCACCACATTGCTGGGAGCAGTGGTCACAAAGATGTTGGAGCTGGCCAACCCACTGCCCGCGGCATCAAAACCGGTGATAGTAAAGCCGTCAACCGTCACATTCGCCCCGGCAATGGTCAATGCACCCAGGTAGGTTGGGCCGCTTTGCAATACGATGGTGGTGACATCCCGCCCGGCTTCGGCTTGCAGCGTTAAGGATTGGGTGATATTGGGACTCTCAGCATAAACGCCCGGAGCAACCAGCACGGTGTCGCCGGCCAGGGCGTGGTCCAATTCGGGCTGGATGACCGCGCTGATACGCCGGACATTATTAAAGGTGTACGCGCCGCTGGGGTAACTATAAGTCCGCACGTCAGCCGGCGGGTTCGGGCCAACGATGACGGCTTTGTTGAAATCATTGTCCTGCCAGTAGGCGGTCCAATCGAATTGGCTGTTGTCGTAGTCGCCGCGGGCGCGGATAAATTGGCCGTCGCCGGCGGTGTTGGTGAAGCTATTGCCCTGGATAATTGCGCCGCCCACGGAGTAGATAAACCAGGGCACCCCCGTATTGGAGCCGTTAAAACTGATGGAGGGCCAGGAGTAGCTGTTGGTAAAGTGGTTGCCGGTAATCACCCGCCCGCTGACCGGTCCGGAAAAGCCGGCGCCGCTGGCCAGGTCAAGACTAACGCCGTCTTGAAAATTGTTGCCTTCCAGGCGATATGCTTGCACGTGCGAGGTGTTGGTGACGGTATCAAAGCGCCAGTCGTTGAAATAGACCGAGCCTTGCGGAACGGCGATGTCACTATTTTTCAGGCTAAAATTGTCGCCAATAACCTCGATGGTCTTGTTCTGCCCGGCCGCGTTCGGCCCGATGCGCAGGCCGGCGATGGTGACATTATCCCCTTCGACAAAGATACCACTGTAACCGAAGTTATTGGTAGCGTTGGTGTTGACCGTGGCCAGAACATCGCCGAAAGCGGTAATGGGGGCATCGGTGTCGTCAACCCCCTGGACTGTGATACCGCTTTTGGCCTGGCCGATAAATAGGCCAAACTGATACGGCCCTGAACCGTTGAACAGGGTGCGATTGCTGGCCGTTTCGCTATAGCTGCCGGGGTAAACTCGCACCGTCCCGCCGGGGTCTACCACATCGATAGCGGCCTGAATGGTTTTTTTGGCGCTGGTGGGTGTATCGCCGCCAAAGGAGTCGTTACCGGTGGCCGCGTTGACGTAGCAGACCGTGGTGCAGGGCGTTTCCGGCTCGAAGTTGGCTGAGACCTCGTCGCTGCCAAATTGAAGCAGCACATTATCCACATAACCGCGAAAAGTAGCCCCCCAACCCGAGCCAACGCCAACATTTACCCCAATGATGTAGGTATCCGGTCCGAGTACGTGAGGTGCATCACTATCTGCATCGTCGTCAATTGGGCTGCCCTCCTCGTCGGCGTTGGCCATCCATTCGGCCAGGCTGACATTGTAATCATCAATGGTTCGACCCGGGTCAAAGGCCCGCATCCAAAAATTGCCGCCCAGAATATCCGCCGAAATCCAGGTATCAGTTACTACCGCCCCATAACCATTGTAGATCGGCTCCCAAATGAGCAAGCCGCTTTGCCCGCTGCTGTTCAGATAATAGAGCCGCAAAACCGGGGCAAAATGGGCGGCTGTTGTGCTGCTGCTGTCCCGGTAAAAGTCGTAGCTCAGGGCGCTGAGATTGCCGAGCGTCCGGCCCGGCGTAACCCCCCAAACTTTTTCGTAATCAGCCTTATCCTGACCGGACGTAATCGTATTGGTGGTAAATTCCAACGAACCGTCGCCGGAGCGAGGTTGGGCAGTCGTAATAGCTACCGTGGCATTGGCGCGGACATTGGCCGGAACCCAGCCATCCGGGTTCGAGGATTTCACGGTGGTTGTGGCGAAAGCCGGTACAAGGATAGTGTTAAATAAACTGAGGAATAGAATTAGGGATAAGAGAACGTATAATTTACGGAATCG
The DNA here is from genome assembly GCA_964398055.1 of uncultured Caldilineaceae bacterium. Classification (GTDB taxonomy): domain Bacteria; phylum Chloroflexota; class Anaerolineae; order 4572-78; family J111; genus CAYNLK01. Next base: position 22,668 of record CAYNLK010000025.1, on the reverse strand, counting down.
GGGTTGTTGTTGTCGTACAACTAGCATGTCTTACCTTTCTTTCATTTCTCGTCTGAATGGTTAAGGAAGAATAGATCTATTTAATTTTCTGCAAGAATAAAATGGATTCACTCCCCTTTCAAGTGCCAAAGGTCACAAGTTTGAGTGTAAAAAGGTACTATATACCGCTTTATTTGATGGTTGATACTCCAGAGGTTGAGTAGCAACACAGACTGGTTTATCCAACGGGTAACTGGCCATCAGCTGCCAATTCATCCCCGGTTGACCAAACTTTAAGGTTCAAGAATGAGTTTCGGTGATATAATCACCTTGATGCTGCATTTCTAATTCCATATCAAAATACAAATGAACAACGCCGTCGGGATACTCTCAACGAATCGGGACTCGTGCTCTCCATTCTTATCTTTTTGTTCCCTGCTTCTCTAGCACGTCTTCGTTTTAAACTCTCCACTACCTCCGTAAACGCCCAGACAAGACACATCACATCTCAGCGGTGACAAGCCCGGAAACGAGGTAATGCTTATGATTGACTAAGAATCGTATCAAGGGAAAGCTTTAATGGAGGTTTGCTGTCTGATAGCTGGTCACATTATTCATTAGTTTTCACTCAATGATTCGGACACTTTTTGGCCCGAAATTGCCTGTATTTACCCTATTTCCCCCTATAGCCGAGTTTTTTGCAACTCAGGGGTTGAGCTAAGTTTGAAAAAACTCAAAATCGCGCAAATTTGGCTCAAAAGTGGCTTGAACAAGCAAGTTTCTATAATACCAAAGGGTTATTACCCGCTTTATGACAAGCAAAAAACTGTCCGAAGTATTGCACTGGGAGGTAAAATCATGGCACTAATGAAACCCGATCCGTCTTTTTATCCTTCACCCAAAATGGCGATGGAAGCGCCGCCGGAGCGCTACGGTTATGTTGTTGCCCTCAACTATGGTCGAAATGACCGGCCCGACCAACTCTGCGTGGTTGATCTGGACCCGCAATCGCCTACGCACAGCCAGATCGTGAATACCCTTGACTTCCCCTATGCCGGCGATGAACTGCACCATTTTGGCTGGAATGCGTGCAGTTCGGCCCTCTGTCCTTACGCCCCGCATCCCCACCTGGAGCGACGATATCTGATCATCCCGGGCCTGCGCAGTTCGCGGATTTATATCGTCGATACAAAGCCGGATCCCATGCGACCCCAAATTGTCAAGATCATCGAACCGGAAGAGGTCATGGCCCGGTCGGGTTACAGCCGCCCGCATACGATTCACTGCGGGCCGGATGCCATCTATGTCAGCACCCTCGGCTCGGCCAACGGCAACAACGGGCCGTCCGGGATTTTTCTACTGGATCACTTCTCCTTTGACGTGATCGGTCCGTGGGAAATTCAGCGCGGCTCACAGGATTTGTCGTATGATTTCTGGTGGCATATCGCCGACGATGTCTTGATCAGCAGCGAATGGGCCAAGCCACACCAGTTTGAACAGGGCATCGTGCCGGCCGATCTGCTCTCCAACAAATACGGTCACCGGCTTCATTTCTGGGACCTGCGCAAGCGTAAAAATATTCAGACCATCGATCTGGGCGCCGAGCACCAAATGGTGCTGGAGCTGCGACCGGCGCACGACCCGCGCCAAACGTATGGTTTTGCCGGGGTTGTCGTTAGCACGGCCGACCTGACCGCCTCGATCTGGACCTGGTACAAAGATAACGGCCGGTGGGCAGCGAAGAAGGTCACTTCCATCCCCCCGCAACCGGCCGATGAGGCTGATTTGCCGGAGCTGCTGAAAGGTTTCAAAGCTGTGCCGCCGTTGGTAACCGACATCGATCTCTCGCTGGATGACAAATTTCTGTATGTGTCTTGTTGGGGCACCGGCGAGATGCACCAGTATGACGTGTCGGATCCATTTAACCCCAAGTTGACTGGCCAGGTTGAGATTGGCGGGATCGTGCGGAAGAAGGGCCATGTGAAGAACAACGGGCCGCTCCTGGGCGGGCCGCAAATGGTTGAAATCAGTCGCGATGGGCGGCGGGTTTATCTCACCAACTCCCTCTATAGCAGCTGGGATGACCAGTTCTATCCCGATAAACTAACGGGCTGGATGGTCAAGCTGAACGCCAATCCCAATGGCGGGATTGCATTTGACCCCGATTTCTTCATTGACTTCGGCGAAGCGCGCTGTCATCAAGTTCGTTTAGAGGGTGGTGATGCCTCCACTGACTCTTTCTGCTACCCCTCCTGATGCGGTTGGACCCTGGCTGGCGCTGGTTGTGTTTGGGGCCTACCACGGTCTGAATCCGGGGATGGGCTGGCTGTTTGCTCTTTCACTGGGTTTGCAGCAGCAAAGCGGCAAGGCCATCTGGACTTCTTTGTTCCCCATTGCCGCCGGACACGCCGCGTCGTTGGCTTTGGTAGCCGTTATTGTCCTGACCGGCGTGCGCTTTATGTCAACCGTGATGTTGCAGTGGCTCACCGCCATCGGGTTGATCATCTTTGGAATTTACAAGGTGTTCAACTACTACCGTCACCCGCGCTGGGTTGGGATGAAAGTAAACCTGCGTGATCTATTCGCCTGGTCGTTTTTGATGGCGGTAGCGCATGGCGCCGGCTTGATGGTCGCCCCGGCCCTGCTAGGCGTGGCCGCGTTGTGCGGCTCGCCCCAGATGCAGCTCTCGGTCGGGACCGGCCTGTCGCTGGCGGTCGGTCTTCATACACTGTCGATGTTGGGGGTGATGGCTGGCGTGGCCTGGGTGGTTTACAAGAAGTTGGGCCTGGCCGTGCTGCGCCAAAGCTGGATTAACTTCGACTTGATCTGGGCGGTAGCCTTGCTGGTAGTCGGTGGGATTGCCCTCTTTCGGATTACCTGGGGCGGCTAAAGGAGAAGGATTTCCGGTAACTATTCAGGTGACCGGCGTTTCAGCTTCAATAAAGCGCCGGCCACCTGATAGCCAGATAGTTACAAAGGTCGTTAAGACAAACGGACCACACATCGCGCCACGCGTTTGGTACTGAAAGGAGGTGGAGTACCAAAATGAGCGTTAATTTTCGTCCGCCGGGACAGTAGCCGCAGATGACTTCATCAGTCCACAGATACGCCCAGACACCTCTATTGCACGCAGGCGCACATGTCTGGGCTAATCTGTGGACCAATTGAATAATCATGGCTTCGGTTCGCCGGTCTCATCGTCAAACATGACCAGCGTTTGTTCCCCGTGCACCGTCACCCGCAAATCTTTATCCAGCACGGCGCACATAAAGCCCAGCGGCTCATTAGCAGCGGCCCGGAATTGATGGATCTCATCCGCTGAAACAAAAATGGCGTCGCCAAACTGGATGGGCCAGAGTTCTGTCCCTAGCCGGATTGTGCCCCGCCCGCGCAGCACCAGCACGGCGTGTTCGTAATTGTGCTGTTCATAGTTACTGCACGCCCCCGGTTCTAATTCGAAATAGCGTAATTCCAGGTTATTCGAGTTGTCCTGGCGGCTGATGAAGCGCCGCACCGAGACATTCGGCCGCGCCGGGCCATAATTATGTACGGGCACGCCTGCCCAATCCCACCCCCCATTGTCACCTTGAAAACGATGAATAACACTCATCCGGGCAAACCTCCATTTTGCCAATTAATTTTAAGCAGTTTTATCGTACCATGTCTGGTATAGCTTGTCAATTACTATCATTTAACGTTGTTTTAACTTGCTATAATTTGACATATATTCGTATTTACTGTAAAATTCTACCGCTTTTGAGCGAGTCCGACAGTCCTAAGGGGGGCGGCAACGAGAATGAAAATTTTTGACCCCCTCCCCCGAATCGGGGGAGGGGTTGGAGTGGGGGTATTTTCACGGGATGTGTCCTATGTCCAACAAAAACGCCGTGATCTGGGGGGCCGGGCGAATTGGGCGCGGCTTTATCGCCGATCTGTTCAACGCGGCCGGCTACCACCTGACGCTCATCGACCAATCGGCGGAATTGATTGCGCAACTCTGCCAGACCGGCCGCTACACAGTGGTCCGGGCCGCCAACGCCGTCGAGCGCTACGATCAGATAATTAGCGGTTACACTGCCCTGTTGACCAACCAAACCGACGCGGTGGCCGCGGCAATTTTGGCTGCCGATGTGTTGGCCGTGGCCGTTTTTCCCCAAGATTTCCCCGCCGTGGTCCGGCAACTGATTCCAGGACTGGCCCGCCGGCAGGCGGAGCGCCCCGAAATGACCCTGGATATCATCCTGTGCACCAACCTGTCGCACGCGGCCGTCCAGTTTCAGACCCACCTGCAACAGCTTTTGCCGCCAGAATTGCACGACTACGTGGGCCAGCAAATCGGTGTGGTTGAAAGCCTGGTCATCCGTATGGTGGCCGAGCCGCCAGCCGAACTCAAAGCGCGTGAGCCGCTGCTGGTCTGGACCAACGGTTATGCGGAACTGCCGGTCGACCGGCGCGCCTTCAAAGGCGACATCCCCCCCATCCCTGGTCTGCGTTTGGTTGACAATATGCGCGCCGAGGAGATCCGCAAGATCTACACCTACAATATGTGCCACGCGGTATTGGCCTATCACGGCGCTCGTCGCGGCCACACTCTGGCCGTGGCATGTCTGCACGATCCCCAGGTGCGGGCTGAGGCCGAGGGCACCCTGGCCGAAGTGAGCCGGGCTTTGCAACTTGAGTACGGCTTTGGAACCGACGAGATGGCTCGCTGGAACGAAAATGTCCTACGCCAGACCGACAATCCCACCTTGGGTGATACCGTAGCCCGGCATGGCGGCGACCCCCGCCGCAAACTCAAACGCACTGACCGGCTGGTCGGGCCGCTGCTGCTGGCCCGCCAACACCATCTGCCCGCCCCACATCTGATCCGGGCCATCGCCGCCGCCTTTTGCTACCGGAATCCGGCGGATGCCGGCGCGGTCTATGTACAACAACGGTTGGAGGAAGCAAGTCTGGCGGATGTTGTCCGGGAATTATGTGAGTTAACCGGCACCGAGGAGGATCTGGTCGAGGCCATTGTGGCGGCATACCGGTCTCTGTAGTTCCTCTTTTGTGAAAACGGGGTCAACCTCTACTTTGGGCAACCAGGAGAATAGTTGGTTTGTTGGTTGGCTGGTCATCCAACTAACCAACTATCAAACCAACAAACTAACCACCTATTGACTTTCACCGTCCGCTACCGCTGCGACAATCACTTTAGGCCCACACGCCTCAATGGCGGCTACGGTTTCCGCAGACACGTTGCAATCAGTAACCAGATAGTCGATCTCTGCCAGCGGCGCAATAGGGCTCAGGCAGACCCGATTGAGTTTGGTGTGGTCACCCACAAAAATGATCCGGTCGCTGCACTGCATCATCTTTTGCTTGCTGGCCGCGACAGCCGGATCGGTTACGCTCAGGCCGGCATCCACGGAAATGCCGTCTACGCCCAGCACCGCCTTGGCCGTGCGAAACTGGGCTAACGTATTCACAGTAATATCCCCCACCAACGTCTCAAAGCGAGGGTCCAGCAGGCCGCCGGCGACATAAACTCGACCGTCAGGAATGGCCGTCAGGTGAGGCAACAAACTGACTGCAGTGGTGATAATCGTCAGGCCGCGCTTGTTGATCAAATGGCGCGCCACATGGAACGTGGTGCTGCCGCCGTCGATCATCACCGTATCGCCATCGTCAATCAGGTCAGCCGTCGCCCGGCCAATGGCCATTTTTTCGGATTGCTGGGCGGCCTGCCGCAACTCCAGCGAGGATTTTTGCGTCACCATGCGCCCCTGAAACTTAGTGGTCGCAATTGCCCCGCCGTGGGTTCGTTTGAGCAAGCCCCGCGATTCCAATTCAGTCAGGTCAATGCGGATACTGGAGGGACTGACGTTGAACTCCGCGGCCAGTTCATCCACATGGACTTTGCGGCGAGTTCTGACCAACTCCACAATCAACTGCAGCCGTTCTTCGCGAAATAACTTTTGATACATTCGTCGTTTTCTCGTATTTGTTAATATTTATTTGTATTTCTTCGCAGTATACACGGGCTATTGCTAACCGTCAAGAATTATGACTGCCAGCCTGAACTTTGTGACCGCCGACCAACGGCCGGAGTCCAAGGCCCCCGGTGGGCAGACCGCCGCAAAATATGCTTCCATCAACCCGTTTTGGTGGTCTGCGGTCTGCCGTCAGCGGTCGACAGTTAGCATAGCCAGTCTGAGCACTCACAAATTTTGACAAAACTTAGCTCGGCTGGTATGATGGTATACCATCATACAGAATTCCAATTCCAATTTATAACCAACAATGATCGAAGCCAAACCGCCCCTCATCGAGCCGCTGGCGCGAGAGCAACGGCTCTACGAGCGAGTTACCGACAAGGTGCTGACGCTCATCAAAAACGATACCTGGCAACCTGGCGACCGCCTGCCGCCGGAACGGGAGTTAGCCGACGCCTTTGGGGTCAGCCGGACGGTCGTCCGCGAAGCCATCAAGGTGCTCGAAGCGCAGGGCGTGCTGGCGACAGTGACCGGCAGCGGCGTCTACGTCCGCGTCCCTGACTCCGGGGTAGTCTCCCGTTCATTACAAACCTACATTCAACTGCTGGGCCAAGATGATATGTACCTGCGGTTGGCGGAAATCCGGCGGGTGCTGGAGGTCGAGATTGCCGCCCTGGCTGCCGAACGGGCCACCCCGGCCCAGCGACAGGAACTCGACCAGCTTTGCCGGCACATGCGCCAGAACGCCGCCTCGGCCCCAACGCTGGCTGAATTGGATCTGCAGTTCCACCTCTTGCTGGCCGACGCCACCCAAAACCAGCTATTCCGGGTGTTGTTGTCGCCCCTGATCGAACAACTGCGGGAACAGTTCTTGTACATGTGGGAGGGATATGGCTCGCGGCCACTGGAGCGAGTCTTTGCCCAGCACGAGGCCCTGGTTGAAGCCATTCAACAAAACGACCCGCTTCAAGCGCGCCAGATGATGTCGCAACACCTGGCCTACTCGGCTGAGGTATTGGCCGCCACGCTGCAAGAGCAGCGGTAGCCAGCTATGCCGGATAATAAGGCAGTACTGACCAAAAGGAGCCAACCAGATGACTTTAGAACACGCCGATCTGCGTCAAATGTATAAGATGATGTTGCTCATCCGCCGTTTTGAGGAAAAGTGTGTCGAATTTTACAAAAACGGCGAAATTCGCGGCTCGCTGCACCCCTGCATTGGCCAGGAGGCTACCGCGGTGGGCGCCTGCGCCGCCTTGCGCCGGGATGACTATATGACCTGCACCTACCGCGGCCATGGCCAGGCCCTGGCCAAAGGGCTGGACCCCAAAGAAGCGATGGCCGAGCTATTGGGCCGCCGGACCGGCTGTAGCCAAGGCAAAGGCGGCTCGATGCACTTCACCGATCCGGCGGTAGGCCTGTTGGGCGAAAACGCCATCGTCGGCGCGGGCGTCCCCATCGCCGTGGGCGCGGCGCTGACCGCCAAACTGGACCACAGCGGCCGGGTGGCCATCACCTTCTTTGGCGACGGCGCGGTCAATCAGGGCGCTTTTCTGGAGGCGCTCAACCTGGCCGCTATCTGGCAGTTACCGATCATCTTCTTTTGTGAGAATAACCTCTATTCCGAGATGACCCCGATCAAGGCGATGGTCAAGCCGGAGCAGTTGATCGACCGGGCCGCCGGCTTCGGCATCCGCGGCGTCAGGGTGGATGGCTATGATCCGATTGCCGTGTACGAGGTCACCCTGGCTGCCGTTGAGCAGGCCCGCCGCGGCGCAGGACCGACCTTCATCGAAGCGATGACCTACCGCTTGTTCGGCCACATGGTCGGCGATACCGAGCCGTATCGAACCAAAGAGGAAGTGGCCGAATGGCGCAAACGGGACTCGATTACCACCTTCCCGCAACGGCTGATCGACGAATTTGGCTTCACCGCGGCCGAAATCGAGGCCGTCAAAGCCGACGTGGCCGCCGAAATGGCCGAGATCAGCCAATTTGCCCTGAATAGTCCCTGGCCGGAGGTCAGTGAGATTGCTGAAGGTGTGTTTGCTTGATGGGTGGATGGGTGGGTGGATGGATGGTTGGTTGGTTGATTAGTTAGATTTATACCCAACCAGTCATCTATCGAACTAACCACCTACCGAACTACGAGGAGACAACTTAACCAATGCGTGAAATTACCTTTTCCCAGGCCCTCCGCGAAGCGATGATCGAAGAGATGGAACGAAATCCCAACATCGTCTTGTTGGGCGAGGATATTGGCGTTTACGGCGGCGTTTTCAAAGTGACCGAGGGCTTGTTGGCTCGCTTTGGCCCGGAGCGGGTGCTGGAGACGCCCATTTCCGAGGCCGGCTTTATCGGCGCGGCCGTGGGCCTGGCTATGACCGGCAAGCACCCCATGGCCGAGTTGATGTTTATGGACTTTGCCTGGGTAGCCAGCGACCAAATTTTGAACCAGGCCGCCAAAATGCGCTACATGGCCGGCGGCCGGGTGAAGGTGCCGCTGGTTATCCGCACCCAGCAGGGCGGCGGGCGCGGCAACGCTGCCCAGCACTCGCAGAGTTTGGAAACTATTTTTACCCACATTCCCGGCCTGAAGGTGATCATTCCGGCCACCCCCTACGACGCCAAGGGGCTACTGAAATCGGCTTTGCGCGATGAAAACCCGGTCGTCTTCATCGAGCACAAGTTGCTCTATGCCACCAAAGGGCCGGTGCCCGAAGAGGAATACACCATTCCCCTGGGTCAGGCCGATATCAAGCGCCGCGGCGAGCACGTCACCCTGGTCAGCCTGTCGCGCACGGTGCTGCACGCGCTCCAAGCCGCCGAAGAAGTAGCTAAACAAGGCATCTCGGTGGAGGTGATCGACCTGCGCGGTACGGTCCCGCTGGACCTCGACGCAGTGCTCGCCTCGGTGCGCAAGACCGGCCGGCTGGTGGTGGCCCACGAGTCCCATCGCCGCCTGGGCATCGGCGCGGAAATCACGGCACTGGTGCAGGAGCACGCCTTCGACTACCTGGATGCGCCCATCGAGCGGGTCGGAGCGATGGACATTCCCATTCCCTACAGCCAGCCGCTCGAGGAGGTTGCCCTGCCGGGGCCGGAAAACATTATTGCGGCGATCAGGCGGGTAATGAATTATGAATTGTGAACGGTCATCAGTCATACCAGGTAATAACCACTGACAACTGACAATCGATAATTATTCTCAAGGAGTCATCATGAGTTGACGGTTCACTAGCGACGATGAAAATACTGTCCGGCGGTCGGCGGTCTGCCGTCGGTGGTCCATCATTGAGGAGGCTACAACTATGAGCGATCCACTCTTAGATTTAGATTACAAACCTTATCTGCCGCCCAAAACCGATTACGGCATCGGCATTGTGGGCTGCGGCGGGATTGTCAATTATGCCGCCCTGCCCACCTATCGCGACCACAAGCTGAACGTGGTCGGTTGCTATGATGTCAACCGGGCGGCGGCGGAAAAAACTGCCCGCGAGTTCGATATTCCCAAAGTCTACGACAGCGTGGAGGCGCTGGCGGCTGATCCGACGGTAGAAATTGCGGAAATCTCGGTACCGCCCCAGTTTCAGTTGGACATCGCCCGCACCTGCGTCCAGGCCGGCAAGCATTTGCTTTGCCAGAAACCGCTCTCCAACAATCTCTCTCACGCCGCCGAAATCGTCCGGCTGGCCCGCCAGGCCGGGGTCAAGTTGGCGGTCAACCAGCAGTTGCGCTGGGGTCAGGGTATTCGGGCGGCCAAAAACCTGATCAAAAAAGGCTGGATTGGCCAGGTCACCGATGCCTCGATTCAGGTTAGCGTCAACACGCCCTGGGATATGTGGGGCTGGCTGGTAGTTTCGCCCCGCCTGGAAATCTTATACCACAGCATTCACTACATCGACGCCATGCGCTCTCTCTTTGGCGACCCGCTCTGGGTGACCAGCCGCCACGCCCGCTATCCCCTGCAAGGCGAAATGAAGGGTGAAACCAAAACCATCACCATTTTGGATTACGAGTCCGGCTTGCAGGCATTCATCGCCGACAACCACTACAACCAGAGCGACGACTACTTTGCCATCTTCCGCTTCATCGGCACGGAAGGGGTGATTACCGGCACCCTGGGGGCGATGTACAACTACCCCCACGGCCGGCCCGATACGTTGGAGTGGAGCAGCCATAAATATTATCCCGACAAGCGGTTTGAGGCCAAGCTGGAAGGCAAATGGATTCCCGATGCCTTCATCGGCCCGACCGCCTCGCTGATGCAGGCCATTCAGGAGGACGGCGTGCCCGAGACAGACGGGGCCGACAATCTGCAAACGCTGCGGGTGGTCGAAGCGGCCTATTTGTCGGCGGCGGAGAACCGCTCGGTGCGGCTGGACGAGTGCGAAGCCATCCCCTGCCCGGATTGATAGGCTGGAGATTAGGAGATTGGAGATTCGAGATTGGATTAATAACCAATCTCCCAATCTCCCTACCGCCCAATCTCCTCTCCTCAAGGAGCAGCAGAAATGGAACAACGATTCACCGGTAAAGTCGCGATTGTGACCGGGGCGGGGCAAGGCATTGGTCAGGGGATCGCCCTGCGGCTGGCCCGAGAAGGCGCCGCTGTGGTGGTAGCCGAGTACAACCCCGCCACCGCCGCGACGACTACGGCAGAAATCGAGGCGCTGGGCCAACCGGCCCTGGCCTATCCCATCGATATTGCCGACACGGCCGCGGTCAGGCAAATGGTCGCCGAGGTGACGGCGCGCTTCGGCCGGATCGACATTCTGGTCAACAACGCCGGGCTGGTGCAGACCAAACCGATGCTGGAATTGACCGAAGAGGATTGGGACCGGCTGGTCAGGGTCAACCAGCGCGGCTTTTTCTTCTGCTTGCAGGCCGTGGCCAACCAGATGATCAAACAACTGCCGCCGGAATTGCAGACCCCAACCCTGTCCGATGTGGTCAGTCTGAAGAAAACAGACCAGGCCGAGACGGCAGACACAGACCTGGCCAACAGCTACGGCAAAATCGTCAACCTGTCGTCTATTGCCGGCCGACGGGGCCGCCCCCTGTCAACCCATTACGCCGCCACCAAAGCCGCGGTCATCAGCGTGACCCAGTCGGCGGCGCTGGCCCTGGCCCCCTACCGGATCAACGTCAACGCCATCTGTCCGGGGGTGGTGCCGACCCCGATGTGGGCGCAGATCGATCAGGACCGCGGCCGGTTATTTGGAGCCGGCCCGGGCGAGGCCATGGCCGCCTTCATCCAGGCCGTCCCGCTGAAACGGGCCGCTACTCCCCAAGACATTGCCGGCGCAGTCGCCTTTTTCTGCTCGGCCGACGCCGACTATATCACCGGCCAAACGCTCAATGTCGACGGCGGGTATGAGATGGACTAGAGGCAGGTTGCAAGTTTCAGGTTGCAAGTAGCAAGTGGCAGGTTACAAGTAGCAGGTTGCGGAGGCAGGTACGTCAGACATTTACATCTTACGTTTTACGCTTCACGCTTCACGCTCTACGCTCTACGCATCACCAGACAACTCATTTTAACTCGAATGAAAGGTTGATAATGTCAAATCAATACAACACCCAGGAGCTCAAAGCCAAAGCCAGCCGCCACTTGTGGATGGCTTACCAGCCGCCGGAGCCTTATGCCGCCGAGGGCGGGCCGCCGGTGTTGGTAGCCGCCGAGGGCGCGTGGATGGTCGATACTGAGGGCAAGCGCTACCTGGATGGAGTCTCGGCTCTGGAAGCCTGCATCGCCGGCCACATTCGCCCGGAGCTGGCCGACGCTGCCTACCGGCAGATGCAGCAGCTCGAATTTCTGGACGTGTTTCGCTACGCCTCGCCGCCGGCCATCGAGCTGGCCGCCCGCCTGGCCAACATCACTCCCGGCACACTGTCGCGCGTCCACTTCACCCCCGGCGGCAGCGAGGCCGTGGAAACGGCCATCAAAGTGGCCAAGCAGTACCAGCGGATCAAGGGAGAGCCGGGCCGCTACAAAGTCATCACCCGCCAGGGGGCCTACCACGGCTGCACCTTTGGGGCCATGGCCGTGGACGGCGAATATTTTGGCACTCGCATCCACCTGTACGACCCGCTGCCGCCCTTTGGCCGGACGTCGCCGGCTCCATATCACTACCGCTGCCGCCATTGCGCCGAGCAAGCCGCCTGCACCCTCGACTGCGTCAACGATCTGGAGCAGGTCATCCTGACCGAAGGGCCGGACACGGTGGCGGCGGTCATCATGGACCCCTGCTCCACGGCCAGCGCTGTGGCTGTGCCGCCGCCCGACTATATGCCCCGCGTCCGGGCCTTGTGCGACCAGTACGGCCTGATCTTCATTATGGATGAGATCATCACCGGCTTTGGCCGCACCGGCAAGATGTTTGCCTGCGAGCATTGGGGGGTGGAACCGGACATTATGACCGTGTCCAAAGGGTTGAGCAGCGGTTATATGCCCATCGGCGCGGCCGTGGTGAAAGAGAAAGTAGCCCGGCTTTTTATGGACCATCCGGACGGGGTGCTGTCGCATGGCCAGACCTACGGCGGTCACCCGGTCGCCTGCGCCGTGGCTCTGAAAAATATTGAGCTGATCGAACGGGAAGATTTGCCCGGCCAGGCAGCCGAAAAAGGCGCTTATCTGCTCGAAGGGTTGCGCTCGTTGAGTCATCACCCCAGCTACGGCGAAGCTCGCGGCCTGGGGCTGCTGGTGGGGCTGGAATTTGTGCACGATCAGGCCAGCCGTCGCCTGCCCGACAATCCCAAACTGGCCGGTTACTACCTGCGGACCATCTGCCGCGACCTGGGACTGATTACGTTGACCCTGCACCAGGGCAACGTCCTCTTCCTGGCCCCGCCGCTGACCATCAGCCGCGGCGAAATCGACCAACTGGTGGACATCATCGACCGGGCGCTGGGGATTTATGAGGAAAGGTACTTGTAGCAGGTAGCAGGTGGCAGGTGACAGGTAGCACACGAAGCGGCAAGTGGCAGGTGGCAGGTGGCAGGTTGCATTTTGTGACCTGTAACCTGTAACCGGCCAACGAGGTGAATCATGGTCAAAATTGAGTATAACGCTATCCTGGGCCGAATGTTGCGAATGGATGAGCTGGAGACGCTGGGCGTGTCGAGCCAAACCCTGGCCGAAGCAGCCATCGAAGCCGGGCAGATTGATGAGGCTGTCGCCCTGGTGGACTATTTCCATCAGGAGATGCGGATTATGCACCACATCATGATCACCTGGCTCACCGACATCAGCCGTTATCTCATCGGGTGGGGCGGCCAGGCCGGCAACGCCGGCGACTTAGCGACAACGCTATTCGAGACCTGGCGCACTTATCCGCTGGGCGAGGCGCTGCGGGCCAAATGCCAGGCCGCCATCCGGGCCGGCCGGTTAGCCGAGGCCATCGACCTACTCGACCGGATGCGGCTAGAGTTCAAGAATCCCCACGACGTGCTGGTGGCCTGGGTGCAAAATCTACTGACTTACATCGCTGCCAGTTGGGGGGAAGAAGCCGTGCTCGCATCGATTCTGGAGACGCACCAGAGCATCTGGGGCGACCGGTACGACAAGTGGCAACAAATGACCCCACCCGAAAGGCTGGCCCTGACCGTTGAGGGGATGCGGGGCGGCCACTTCAGCGGCGAGCGCCGCCGCGGCGATATGACCTTGCTCGACCAGGGCGACCGCTACAAGATGGTGATGGCGTTGTGCGGCAGCGGCGGCGTCCTCCGCCGGGGCGACCCGGAAACGGGCCGGCCAGCTCACCCGCTGGGCGACCACGGCGTCAATCAAACGCCGCATCTGTGGACATGGCAAAAAAGCGGCGTCCACTGGTACTGCGCTCACTGCTGCATTGCCATGGAGTGGCTGCCGGGCCGCCAGTCCGGCCGGCTGCTGCGCCCGCTGGACCACGTCCTCGATCCCCAGGCGCCCTGCACCTGGTACGTGTACAAAGACGATAGTCAAATGCGGGCCTACCATTACCCCCGCAGCGGTGTGCCCGTGCCGCCCGACGCCCCTGATTATGGCGAGGATTGGCAAGCCGAGTATCCGGGGGGAAGTTAAGGGCGAACCTATGCCGTCACACGTCATTGACTCGCTGATATTTAAAGATTTATACGGCACGGACGAGCTGCGGCAGGTATTCAGCGACGAGAATCTGCTGCAATGCTGGCTGGATGTGGAAGCGGCCCTGGCCCGGGCCGAGGCCGCGGTCGGCCTGATCCCGGCTGAGGCGGCTGCGGAAATCAGCCGTAAAGCCCGGCTCGAGTTACTGGACATCGAGGCCATCAGGCGCGGCATCACCGCCACCACCCACGAGCTGGTGCCGCTGGTGCGCCAGTTGGCCGCGCTCTGCGCAGGCGAGGCTGGTCGCTACGTCCATTGGGGGGCCACCACCCAAGACATCACCGACACCGGGCTAATGTTGCAGGTCAAAGCCGCCCACGCCATCATTCTGGGTGACCTGCGCCGCCTGGCCGAGGCCCTGCAAAGCCTGGCCCGCCGCGAGCGCGACACTATTATGCCGGGCCGCACTCACGGCCAGCACACCCCGCCGATCACCTTTGGCTTCAAAGTGGCCATCTGGCTGGCCGAAGTCCGGCGGCACATCGACCGGCTGGATGAGAGCGCGCCGCGTATTTTAGTCGGCCAGTTGGCCGGGGCGGCCGGCACACTGGCCTCGCTCGGCCAGCCGGGCCTGGACATCCAACGGCTGATGCTGGCCGACCTGGGGCTGGGCGCGCCGGAGATCGGCTGGCACGCGGCGCGCGACCGGCTGGCCGAGTTCGGCTTGATTTTGGCGCTGGTTGCCACCACGATGAGCAAGATTGCCCACGAAGTCATCCTGTTGCAGAAATCGGAGGTGGCCGAGCTGGCAGAGCCGTACCAGCTTGGCAAGGTCGGCTCCAGCACCATGCCCCACAAGCGCAACCCGATGATCTGTGAAGGCATTATGGCCGAAGCGCGCATGGGGCGAGGAGTTTTGACCAATCTGCTGCTGGCGATGGAGTCGGAGCATGAGCGGGATTGGGGCGCGGTCCACCTGGAGTGGGCCGGCGTGCCGGAGGCAGCCATCCTCACCGGCGGGGCGGTAGACCACACGCTGCGGGTCATCGAGGGGCTGCACGTGGATCGCCAGCGGATGCAGGCCAATGTGGAACTGCTGCACGGGCTGAGTCTATCGGAGGCGGTGATGCTGGAGTTGGGCGTTCACCTGGGGCGGCAGGCGGCCCACGACGTGGTCTATGAAGCCTCGATGGCGGCGTATGAGCAAGATCGCCCGCTGCGGGAGCTGCTGCTGGAAGATAGCCGGGTTACGGCGCACCTGTCGGCAGAAAAGGTTGATGAACTACTGCGCCCGGAGCGATACACCGGCCTGTGCGGCGAGTTCGTGGATCGGGTAGCAGGAAGGGATGAGGGATGAGGGATGAAGGGGGATTGGAGACACCTGCCTTGCGGGTTAGAGATTAGAAATTAGGAGAGCGGCGAGTAGAGGATTGAGCCACTGACAACTGACAACTGATTACTGACAACTGATTACTGACAACTGATTACTGATTACTGACACACAATGGAGTAAAAGGATGATCGTTGACACCTGGCATTTTAGCTTTACGGTTGCTGACATCGAACAATCGATTGAATTTTACCGGGATATGCTGGGGTTGGAGTTGGTGCACCGCCAGGAGCAGGCCAACGCCTATACCCGCAAGTTTGTGGGCTATCCCGACGCTCACCTGAAAGTGGCCCAATTTCGCATTGCCGGGGCCCGGCCGGCTCGCTCCGGCCACCTGCTGGAACTGGTGGAGTACGTGGCCCCCAAAGGGCAAAAAGTCGATACGCGCACGCTCAATCCGGGCACAGCTCACCTGGCCTTTGAAGTGGACGACATCCAGGCCGAATATCAGCGCATGGTTGCCCACGGGGTGCGTTTTCGCAGCGAGCCGGTGGCCATTGAAGCCGGCATCAACAAGGGCGGTTACACCGTCTACTTCTTGGACCCCGACGACATCACCCTGGAGATCATCCAGCCGCCGCGGCGGTAATAGTGAGCAGTGGTCAGTGAACAGTAATCAGTGAACAGTGATTAGTCTACCGTTCATTGACTACCGACAACTGACACGTGACAACTGACTACTGATAACTGATAACCGATAACTGATAACCGATAACTGATAACCGATAACTGATAACTGATAACTGATAACTGTTTAATACAAGGAGGCATCGCCATGATCAAAGTAGATACCCACCAACATTATTGGAAATTGTCGGAGGTGGAATATAGCTGGCTTGTCCCCGAGTACGGGCCAATCTATGACACCTTCACCCCGGAGCAACTGGAACCGCAGCTCAAGGCCGCCGGGGTTGACAAAACCGTGGTCGTGCAGAGCGCCAACTCTTATGAGGATACGGCCTCGATGCTGGTGAAGGCTGACTATAACGACTGGATTGCCGGCGTGGTCGGCTGGGTCAACCTGCTGGACCCGAAAGAAACCAATAAACGGCTGGAGATGTACACAAAGGATCGCCGCTTTGTGGGCATCCGCCATTTGATCCACACCGAGCCGGACCCGGATTGGGTCATCCAGCCCGTGGTCATCGAATCGCTCAAGGTCCTGGCCGGCCATAACATGACTTTCGACGTGGTGGCGGTCTTCCCGAACCACCTCAAGCATGTACCCACCCTGGCCGAACGAGTACCGGGGCTGAAGATGGTCATCGACCACCTGGCCAAGCCGCCGGTCGGCCAAAAGGAGTCGCCCTGGTTCCAGCAGATGAAGGCCGCGGCGCAGTCGCCCAATGTTTACGCCAAACTATCGGGCCAGTTCGACAAGCCGACATGGAGCGTGGCCGACGTGCAGCCTTACGTCGATTTTGCCCTGGAACAGTTCGGGCCGGAACGGGTCATGTTCGGCAGCGATTGGCCGGTCTGCATTCTGGGCGGCAGCTACAGCTCCGTGTGGGCCAACACCCAGGCCCTCATTGCCGGGCTGCCGGCGGCGGAACAGGCCGCGGTTCTGGGCGGCAATGCGCTGAAATTCTACAATCTACCGCTGTAATTCCGAACAGCTTGGGCCTGCGTTAGTCTGACCCGGTGAGTAATCGATTTTGCCTGGTTGGTCTATCTGCTCTAAACTTTGGTCGACAGAGAGCGTTCGGTAATTCAATGCGCCGCGTAGGCCAACGCTAAAGGATTCTGTTGGCAAAATCAGATTTGAGGCTTGAGGTGCGGGGCTGAAGCCGCCGCACTCAAAGGGCAAAGCTCTTCGAGCTAAAATCTAGCCCACCAGGGCTTCGCTCTTTCAGGCCGACGGCTTTAGCCTCGGCCATTTAGCGCAGTCAAATTGTTTACCAACAGAAACTTAAAGCATCGAGCTGAAAGCGCAAAGGACGCTAAAGCGCCCTGAAATCACCTGGCTTTAGCCCGAATCGGTTTTGCTCTTCATTCACTTGCACCTGCGCCGCGCAGAGCGTACGGATGCAGGTGCCAGCACGATGGCTTAAACGTAGCACCCTGTGGGTCAGCCTTGTGCTTTCAGGCAAATTTCTCTAATTACCGAATACTCTCAGACACAGCAACCGCCATCAAAATCGGGCTACTCACAATGGCTTCTGACGCAAGCAATACCGGGCCGGGATCGACCAATGGCGTAAGAAGTAGAATTACCACCCGCTCCAATGCCATCCTGCGGGTGATGGCCGAATACGCGGGGACACGTTCCCTGCCCACCCTCAGCTTGAGGCAAACCTTTATCGCCTTCAAACATCCTAACTACCGCTTGTGGTTTTCCGGCCAGCTTGTTTCCCTGGTCGGCACCTGGATGCAGACGACCGCCCAGGGCTACCTGCTGTTCGAACTGACCCGTTCACCGGCCTATCTGGGCTATGTTGGCTTTGCCGCCGGCGTCCCCTCGTGGCTGTTTATGCTGTACGGCGGGGTGGTGGCCGACCGGCTGCCGCGGCGACGGCTGCTGTTGCTCACCCAAACGACTATGATGCTGCTGGCCTTTATTTTGGCCGGGCTAACCTTTGCCGGGCTGGTGCTGCCCTGGCACATTCTGCTGCTGGCCCTCGGCCTGGGCGTGGTCAATGCCTTCGATGTCCCGGCCCGGCAATCTTTTGTCTTTGAAATGGTGGGGCGGGAGGACCTGGCCAACGCCATCGCCCTCAACTCGAGTATGTTCAACCTGGCTACCGTCGTCGGCCCGGCTGTGGGCGGGTTAACCTATGCCCTGGTGGGGCCGGCCTGGTGTTTTAGCCTGAACGGCCTCACCTTCGTTGCCGTAATCCTGGCTCTGCTTAAGATGCGCTTGCAGTCGTCGGCGCGCCAGCCCCGCCGGAACGCCGCCCTCGACGACTTGAAAGAGGGGTTGCAGTACGTGGCCACCCATACGGCCATCCGCACCCTGATTATGGTGGCCGGCGTGGTCAGCTTGTTCGGGTTGGCCTTTATGACCCTGATCCCGGCCTGGGCAGTAAACGTGTTGGGCGGCAACGCCGCCACCAATGGCTGGCTGCTGGCAGCCCGCGGCCTGGGCGCGTTGAGCGGGGCCTTGATGATTGCCACCCTGGGACGCTTTACCTTCAAAGGGAAATTGCTCACCCTGGGCACCTTTGCTTTTCCGCTCTTTTTGCTGCTGTTTGCCGTGGTCCGCTGGCTGCCGTTAGCGTTGTTGGCCCTGATCGGCGTGGGGTGGGGTTTTATGGTCCTGTTCAATATGGCCAATACCCTCATCCAAACCCTGGCGCCCGACTCGTTGCGCGGGCGGGTGGTCAGCGTTTATACCCTCAGCTTCTTTGGCTTGATGCCCCTGGGGGCCTTACTGGTTGGCTGGGCAGCCGAGCTGTGGAGCGAGCCGGTTGCCATCCTCCTGTCTGCGCTCATTTTGCTGGGTTTCGCCAGCTGGTTGTGGCTGCATATCCCCCAACTGCGCCGCCTACCCTGAAAAGTAAAAAGTGACCGGCACTTAAAAAGTGCCGGTCACTTTTGCCCTGATCAATTTTGACAACCATAATCGGTAATGTCATTATGAGCATTGCTTTTGCCGTCTATCGCGGCTTTGCCCGCTGATATACTATGGTATAATAAAGGCCGTGTTGCACCGATAAAATATCCAATCGTTTCATATTTATCTACTATCGAGGAGGCAAGTTACGATGAAAGTTAGTACCGCCAACGCAGTGTGGAATGGAACCCTCAAAGAGGGTGATGGGACCATGAAGTTGGGCAGCGAAAACGCTGTCTTTCCCTTTACCTATGCCTCTCGCTTTGAAGAGGGCAAACAGACCAACCCTGAGGAGTTGATTGGCGCAGCCCAGGCCGGCTGTTTCTCTATGTTTCTGGCCGCTCTTTTGGGTGGAGACGGCTACGCACCCCGGCGTATCGCCACCAGCGCCCGGGTCCATCTGGCGGCAGGCCCCACCATTACCCTGATCGAGCTTGAAACCGAGATTGAAGTGGCCAATATCGCTGAGGCGACCTTGCTGGAATATGTCGAGAAAGCCAAAAAGAATTGCCCGGTCTCCAAAGCCCTGGCCGGTGTTGAGGAGGTCAGAGTAAAGGCGACCCTGAAGGGCTAACTGTTCTGCCCCCTAAGTACAAGTGAAGTATAAGAGATCGGCGCTTAAAGAAGCGCTGGTCTCTTTTGTTTTAGATTTCAACCACTCAAAACCCCGCTCACATACTGCCTCGTAACGCTTACTTCATGCATAGGTCATGCATAGGTCATGTATAGCTTAATTGCAGGAATCCGGTCTGCGCTCGACAGGTGAATGTATCTTGACCATCTGAAGATTGTAGCCAGATGCTAAAAATACCCAATTCTTGGGGATGACGAACTACTGCTTTTGCGCTATAGTGAAGGCAGAAACCGGCGCTTAACCTGTGCCGGTCACTTTTACCAATCGCAAATAGATGACAGCGACAATGAAAAACAGGAACACCGAGAGCACTGAGAAAACGCAGAGCTACGCCGAGTCTTGCTTGAATTTATCTCTGTGCGCCTCTGTGACGGCTCTGGGTAACTCGGTGTAATTTTATTTTTAGAAAAGGAGACCCGAAATGGCCAAAGTATTCGGCCCCTTGTTCAGTTTGAACGTGCGCGGCGCATTTGGCGATATTGTTTTTACCCGGCGGGGGGTGGTGTACCCTAAATACGGCCACGCCGACGCCAAAACCACCAGCCAGGGCGACTTTCGAGTAGCCCTGACCGTGGCCCAGAAGGGCGTGAAAGTGTGCGGCCCGACCACCCGGCAACGGCTCAAAGCCGCCACGCCGACGACCACCTGGCACGGCTACCTGGTCAAGCAGTTGATCGGCCCCCAGCGGGCGACCTTTACGGCCTATTGGCAGCGTTATGAGACTGACCCCGGCGTGGACACGTGATAGCCTCCTATCGCAATTTCAGCCTATTACCTTACCATAGAAGACCTTGCTTTTCAATGTTTTTAGAACTGTACAGCCCTGGTTATGCGGGCGAATGCAATTGTCCAAGCCCCATCGGCGGCATAGCCCCTCTGATAAGTTACTGGAAAACACGGAATAACCAGGCTCGTAACGCCATGACTGTTTTGGCTAAACCCGATTGGGAAGAGTAACACAACCAAATACTATCAGGGCGGGCAAGGTCCTGCCCTGATTTGTCAACAGAAACAAAAACAGCTATAATCTACCCTGTAATAACAAAAGCTCTAGTCGCTAAACTCTAGCTGCTAACTCTAGTCACTAAGCTCTAGCTACTAACTCTGGCTGCTAAACTCTAGCTACTAATTGATTAGCAGACTGACAGTTTGGCTGGCTGATAGATTCGGTCAAGAAGCTTTTGTTGGATTTAACAAAACCTTCAGCGGTGGGAGATCGTCTAATGGTAGGACAGCGGCCTTTGGAGCCGTATATCCAGGTTCGAATCCTGGTCTCCCAGTTGAATTAATGAACAATTCAAAATGAACAATTAGCCAAACTTAGAAAAATAGCTATAATGTTGGCAATTGTTCATTAGGAATTAACTGGTTGAATTTGGGGGCGTGGTGTAGCGGTTAACACGCCGGCCTGTCAAGCCGGAGATCGCGGGTTCAATTCCCGTCGCTCCCGCCTCTAGTAATTTTCCGACACAAAAACAGGGTGCACATCCTGTAGCCTGTGCTAGGGCAAACGGAAATTACGGCAAAAGTCGCTCTGATGTGTCCAGAGCGGCTTTTTATTTTGTCCGGTCTCAGCCTGTTGCGCCTAAGACCTCGCCATAACCCTCATTTGATTCGTTTGGTGTCAAAGTAGCGCGATTGTCCCTGATCGAAATGGACCGGGTCGTCCTCAAATTGCCCCTTGATATTCATCTCCCGCAGCCGGCACAGTTCGGCCTTCAGCCGGGCGCGGCGGTTATTCAACGTCTCGATTTCGCCCGGCCGGTCCAGCAGCTTTTCCACTTCGGCCTGCCAATCCGGCGGCAGCCGTAACTCCCGGAAGATGGCTTCCATCTGCGCCTCGACCAACTCGGCAATGACCCCCTTCTGACCATTCGGGCAATCGACAAAGCCCCGCTCCCGCGACATCTCTCGATAATAGCGGTTGAACTTGGTCGCCTGCGCCCGCAAGGTCCGCCCACACACGCTGCAATGACTGATGGCGTTGAGCAGATAGACCCTAAAACTGCCCTGATAGGAACGAGCCGCTCCCCGCCGTTTGCGCCGAATCTCTTCGCAGTTCTCGAACATCTCCAGGGTGATGATGGGCCGGAAAGAACTCCGGCGGCTGGTCCGGCCGTTTCAGCCCATAGGCCACCTGACCGGCATAGAACTGGTTGCGCAGCATCTCGTCCAGGCTGTCTTTGCCAAAGGGACGGCCCGTCCGGGTGCGGTAGCCGGTTTCAGTCAGCCGGTCGGCCACCTCCTGATACGAATAGGTCCCGGCGGCATAGGTCTCAAAGGCCAGCCGCACCGCCGCCGCTTCGGCTTCGACCACCTCCGGCGGCGTTCTGGCATCGCCGACGTGCCGGTAGCCATACGGGGTGATCGAGGCGTTGTACAATCCCTGCCGGGCCCGTTCTCGTTTGCTCTTGGCTGTATGCTGGCGCAGTAAATCCAGGTAGTACTGGTTCAAGGCCGCCAGGATGGTCAAAAATAGGTTACCGGTCGGCAAGGTAAAGTCAAAGTCCGGGTCTTTGACCGATTTGAAGCCGAACAGTTTCGGCGAGACCCTGGCCGCGGTGATCTGGGGGCAATCGGACACATTCACCCGCAATCAACTCAAGGCGCTGGCTGAGCAAGGCTGGCTGGAAGTGATGGATGAAATTGAATGGGGCACCCTCCCGGTGGCGGCGGCCGCCCTGGGCCAGCCGCGCTACCGCCTGCCGACCGCCTGTTCCGTCCTTAGCCTTCAGCCCAAAGCTAACCACGCTCGAAATACTAATCAGTGAGGTCCTCCCTCTCTTAAGTGAATATGGAGTTGAGAAATAGACGTTGGTTAGATACCCTGATCAACTGGTCGAGGTCGCCAGAGGGGCCGGGAGATTTAATGATGAAACAATTTTCGCCGAAACAGCGCGAACTGTTATCTTTGCTCTCGAATCGGCTGGCAGCAGTCCCCGGAATCAGGGCAGTTGTACTGGCAGGGTCATACGCCCGTGGACGCGCCCAGGCCGGCTCGGACATCGACCTCGGACTCCCTTGAAAATAGCCCTCACCCCGTCGCTGAGCGACTCCCCTCTCCCAAAC
>CAYNLK010000024.1:71319-102169 GCA_964398055.1 uncultured Caldilineaceae bacterium | reverse complement strand
TTGCTTGTGCTCTCATCGCTTTCCGGGCGGCTGGGTTATTCGGATAGGCCCTTATGATTGATATTGACCGGCTGGCTGCCGACCTCGATTTGAACAAAATTTTGGTTGTTGACGATGTCAAGGAAAACCTGTTCCTGATCGAATATTTGTTTCGGAACAGCGAGTTCACCTTGAGCCTGGCTTCCAGCGCCAAGGAAGCCCTGGCCAAGGCTCAAACTGAGTTGCCGATCCTAATCATTAGCGACATCATGATGCCTGAGATGAGCGGTTTTGAGCTGCTCACCGCGCTCAAGGCTGATGAGCGTACTGCTAACATCGGGGTGATCCTGGTTACGGCCCATCATCGCAGTTCCAAAGAGGTCAGCCAAGGTTTAAAACTGGGCGCAGATGACTATATCTACCGCCCCTTTGTGCGTGACGAATTTATGTCGCGTGTGGAGGCGGTGTTGCGGTTGAAACGGGCCGAAGCCGAAACCCAACGCCAGGCTCGCCTGTTGGCCCGGCGCAATAAGGGCCTGGCCTGGCTGAACGAATTGGCCCTGGCGGTAAATTCGTCGCTGGATGTGCGCGAGATTTTTTCTTCCTCGATGCAAAAGTTATCGCAGTTGCTCGACGCCAAAGCTGTTTGCCTGCTTTTATTCAACCGCGACAGGCAAGAACTGCTGCTGAGTCTGGCCTCTCCCAGCGGCCGCAGACTATCGATGCCGGTTGAGTTTAGTTCCCTGGCGACTGGGCCGGATGAGGTTGTGAAAGCTCAGGTTTTAGCCAAAGTATTGGAGGTTTTAACCAGTCAGCAGCTCTATTTGAGTCTGCCGGCAGATCTGCCGGAATTACAAGTCGTTCAATATACCCCGATGGTCAGCAAGGAGCAGTCCATCGGGGCCATCCTGATCGTTGATCAGCAGCAGCGTTCGATTGATGAGGCTGAGCAGGTGCTGCTCGACTCGGCTGCCGGCCTCATTGCCGTAGCCGTAGAAAATACCCGGCTGCTGGAGAGCGCCCAGGCGTTGGTGGATGATTTGATTGCCCTCAACGATATTGGTCGCGCCTTAACCTCAACCCTGGATTTGCAGCAGACCCTCCAGCAGACCACCATGTTGGTGCGGCAGTCGCTTCAGGCTGATGCGGCTTCATTATGGTTGGTCAACCGGGCCGATCACATGTTAGAGCTAATTGCCGCCTCCGGAGCCGGGGCTGAAGTAGTGACCGGCTATCGTATGCCCCTGCATTACGGCATTGCCGGATTTGTGGCCCAAACCGGTGATATCTACCTGTCGCCTGACCTATCTAAAGATGACAAACATTACCCGGAAGTCGCCAAAATCAGCCATTACCAGCCCAGATCGATGTTGTCCATTCCCGTGCAGGTTAAAAATGAGATCGTTGGGGTCATGCAGGCGCTCCACCACAAGCCGGACTGGTTCGATGAAAACGACCTGCGCCTGGCCGGTCCCATTACCAGCTCGGTGGCAATTGCCGTGGAAAATGCGCGCCTGTTCAACGAAGTCCAGCAGTTCAGCCACCATCTAGAGCAAATGGTTGCCGCCCGAACCCGCGAGCTGGCCGAAGAGAAAGAAAAAACCGAGGCTATTCTCAGCAGTATTGCCGACGGTCTGTTGGTCCTGGATGGTCAAAACTGTATTCTAACCGCCAATCAAGTGGCCGAAAAGATGCTTGGCTTCCGCCTGCCCGAGCTGACCGGGCAACCAATCGGACCCACCCAACTACACAACCCCCTGTGGCGTGCCATCCGTGAGCTGGCCGGGGGGCGAGAACTGAGCATGACCGCCCTGGTCGATCTACCGACCAGTCCGACCGAGCCGCTTATGTCGATTCAGGCTCATTCAGCCAAAGTCCGTAATGACGCCGGGCAGATCATTGGTACGGTCATCACCTTACGCGATCTGACCGCCCTCAAAGAAGTGGAGCGCATGAAGGCCCGCTTTATGACCGGGGTCACCCACGAATTAAAGACGCCCCTGTCCGTGATCCAGCTCCACGCCAGCAACCTGCTAAAATATTCTGACCGGCTGCCGGCCCAGAAGCAGGCGGAACTCCTCCACTCAATTCAAAATCAGGCTGAACACCTGGCCCAGTTGATCGAGGATATCCTGGCCCTGTCTCGTTTGGATATTGGCCTCACCGAAGCCGGACGCCAGGTAGTGGAGCTAGGTGAGTTAATCGAGCGGATCAGCCGCGATTTGCGCCCGCTGGCCAAGGCCAAACAGATCCAGCTAACCTGGCGCAAGCCGGCCGAAGCCATCGCTACCCTGGCTAACCCGGACCAGCTTGGCCAGGTCATCCGCAATCTGGTCGATAATGCCATTAAATATACGCCTGGCGGCGGTTCGGTGCGGCTCCAGGCCGGCCTCACAACCACAGACGACGGTCAAACCTATGCCAAATTTCAGGTTAGCGACACCGGCATCGGCATTCCCCCGGAACAGCAGAGCCAGGTGTTTGATCGTTTTCATCGAGTCGATCCGGCCCACACGATTCCCGGCACCGGCCTGGGCCTGGCCATTGTCAAAGAGGTGGTCACTGCCTACGGCGGTACGGTCGAGGTTGAAAGCACACCTGGCCAGGGCAGCACCTTCAGCGTTGCTTTGCCGGTGGTCAAGGTGGCAGGAGGTTAGAAGATGTCCACAGAATTAGCTCACGAGCAGGCAGAACGCCCCCTGATCCTGGTCGTCGATGACAACCTTGAATTTCTTGAGGGGGTCAAATTAAGCCTGGAAATGGAAGGCTACCAGGTTTGGACCGCAACGAATGGGCAACAGGCGCTGGATAGACTGTTGGCGGCCTTTCGGCGGGACCGGGCGCGGGCCGGCGCCGGGCCAGACCACTTGCCAGACTTGATTCTGGCCGACATCATGATGCCGGTGATGGACGGTTATGCCTTCTACGAACAAGTGCGGGCCAATCCCTACCTCAATCACCTGCCCTTTATCTTTCTGACTGCCAAATCCAGCGAGGTCGAGGTCCGCTTTGGCAAGGAACTGGGGGCCGATGATTACCTCACCAAACCTTTCTCCCCGGAAGACCTCCTGGCCAGCGTACGCGGCAAGTTGAAGCGAGTTGAACAGCAGCGGGTACTGGCTGCTCAATTTGCCGGCGATGTCAGCAAACCCACCGGTGTGGTGGTGCTGCTGGTTATCGTCATCGTTCTCATCCTTCTTATGGTGGCGGCCTTTTGGCTGGGCAGAGTTTTGTAATCCTGATTTGACTGAAGCATAGTTATCCATATAATTCTATCAAATCTCTCCAAAATATATACAAAATATAGATACAAGGTGGCTTACTTTGGTCCAACTCCATTATATGAGTTGCCAAAAGGAGAAGTTGCACCCATGATTTTAGCTCAACCATTCTGATTAGATTGTGGTACTTCAGGCATCTTTTGCCACCGGTCATTAGAGCAAGAACCTGAAAATAAGGAGAGCCTATGCAACAGAAAAAAGGACTTTTCGGGGGATGGTCTAACCTGGAGTTAACCCTGTTGGGAGTTGTCGTCATGCTATGTGTGGGCGCCGGCGCCCTGGCTTTATTCTTGGGGGGCGCCTTTTTCTTTAAATTCGAGCAAGCACAGACCCCCGTCCAAACTTCTGTTCCGGTTGCTGCTGCTACCGCTACCCCCCCGCCTGATGTTGGCAACATCGACACCGAACCAACCGAAGAAACAGCCAATCCAATCATCACGTTGAATCCAGCTACGGCCGCGCCCGGCACTACGGTCAAGGTGCAGGGAGAAAGCTGGCCGGCCGGAGCCCGCGTGGTTATCTATCTGGTGCCGTCCGACCCACCCAATTATGCGGTCAACAGCGCCCTGGCCGATCAAAGCGGAAACTTTGCCGTTGATATCATCGTCCCGTCGGACCCCCGCTGGCTGGATGAAAGCCCGGTGCCGGTTCGGGCCGAAACTGATGATCGGGCCGCCTCGGCTCAAACCCTGTTGAATCTCAGCACCCCCGCCGGTTTCACGCCGGTCACGCCTGTGGCCGTGGGCATCATAGTGCCGGTGCAGCCGACCGGCACGCTCCCGCCCCCGCCGGCCACAGTAGCCCAACTGGCCGCCACGGCCAATGTCAATGTGCGCAAGGGTCCCGGCGTCAACTACGATATCCTGGGGGTGTTGTTGCTGGGCCAAAAGGCCGAGATCACCGGCCGCAATGCCGAGGCCACCTGGTGGCAGATCAAGTTCCCCGGCGCGGCCGGCGGCGTCGGCTGGCTATCGGCCGCTTATGCCTCGGCTGAAAATATCGGCAATGTACCGGTGGTGGCTGCGCCGCCCCCGCCCCCGTCGCCGCCGCCAACCCCCACGCCCTCGCCCGGTGAACAGTTCCCGGAATGGCGCGGCGAATATTTTAATAATGAGAACTTGACCGGCGCGCCGCTCTTTGTCCGCAACGATCCGCTCATCAGCTTTGACTGGGGCCTGGGTTCACCCGATCCTCGTCTCCCGGTCGACTTCTTCTCGGCCCGCTGGACGCGCACGGTCAATTTTGAGGCCGGCACCTATCGTTTCTACACCCGGGTAGACGATGGGGTGCGGCTGTGGGTTGACGGGGCGCTGCTGATCAACCAATGGCAGATTCAATCGCCTACCACCTTTGCCGCCGACATCTACCTGGAGGCCGGTCCGCACCAGCTTCGGCTGGAATACTTTGAGCACACTCTCGGCGCCGTTTCTATCCTCTCCTGGCAACGAGCTGATCCCTTCCCGGATTGGCGCACGGAATATTTCAACAACCCCAACCTGCAGGGCGATCCGGTGCTGGTTCGCAATGAACCGAGTCTCAATTACAATTGGGGTTCCGGCTCGCCCGCGCCGGGTATCGTCCCGGTCGATAACTTCTCGGCACGCTGGACGCGCCAGTTCTTCTTTGAGAACGCCAACTACGCCTTCCGGGTACGTTCCGATGACGGCATCCGGGTTTGGGCCGGCAATGACCTCATCATCGACCGCTGGCAGGATGGCGATACGGGCTGGATCGATGTTCAACGAACTTTCACCGCCGGCCTGCGCGACGTGCGGGTGGAGTATTATGAACGAGGCGGCGACGCCTTCATTAACTTCTCCTGGTGGCGCCAGGACCAACCGATCGATCCGCCTACGGCGGTGATCAAAAGCCCGTCGGAAGGGATCGCTAAAAGAGTGGTTGAGTTCGACGGTAGAAGCTCTCGCCGGGGTGACTACGACATCACCCGATATCGCTGGGACTTTGGCGACGGCAGCCGCGCCGAAGGCCGCAAAGTCAGCCATACCTACGACCGGCCGGGTGACTACAGGGTTACCCTTGAGGTCACCGACCAGATCGGCTTGAAAGACAGCACCAGGGTTACGATCAGGATCAAAGAGAATCCCGATGACACCACCCCGCCGCTGGCCATAATCGATGGCCCTTCTACTGCCAGAGAAGGCGATTTGGTCACCTTTGATGGCAGCCGCACCTTTTCCTTAAGCCCAATCCGGCGTTACGATTGGAGCTTTGGCGATGGTTCCACCGCCTCGGGTCGCACGGTCAATCACACCTACAATCGGGCCGGCACTTATACCGTACTGCTGACCGTGGTAGCTGAAAACGGCCTGCGCAGCAGCGCCACCCACCAGATTCGGATCGACAGCCGGCTGGACCCCTCGACGGCCCCGATTGCCCGTATCGCCGCGCCCGGTTCAGTTCAGCGCGGCGAGGAGGTTACCTTTGACGGCAGCGCCTCTACCCCCGCCGCTAACCTGATCAGCTACGAATGGAATTTTGGCGATGGCGCCACGGCCAACGCCGTCACCATTCGCCACGTGTACGACCGGGTCGGCGTTTTCAATGTTACGCTAACCGTTACCGATCGGGATGGTCGAACCAACAGCGCCACCCATCAAATCCAGGTGGTCGACGCGCCCAGCCTGCCCAACCCGGTTATCAGCGCGCCCACTGAGGCCAGAGTAGGTGAAACGGTTGTCTTTGACGGCAGCGCCTCCACCTCGGATGTGCCGGTTGATGAGCAAAACTACGTCTGGAACTTTGGCGACGGCAGCCCGGAAGCCACGGGCAGGGTGGTCAATCACGCTTATGCTGCGTCCAGCAACACCTATGTGGTCCGGCTAACGTTGACCGACCAGAACGGCCAGAGCAACAGCGCCAGCCACGATATCCGGATTTTGCCTCAGCCGTTGCCGCCCGAACCCAAAATCAACGCCAATCCGCCGCAGGCCGAGGTCGGCCAGTCGATCACGTTTGATGCCAGCGACTCGGTCATCTACAATCCGATTGCGCGCCTCAGGTGGGACCTGGGTGATGGCACAACCTTTGAGTGGGATGCCAGAGATCCGAATGTAAGGACTATCCAGCTTGTGCAGCACGCCTACAGCCAGGCCGGCGCCTACCAGGTTAGCCTGCAAATGACCGACCAGACCGGCTTGCAAGGGGTCGATCAAATCCAGGTTGTCATCGTGGCGCCTCAACCGCAAAACCCGCCCCAGGCCGTCATCACTGCTCCCGATACGGCCGTGGTCAACCAGCAAGTTACGTTTGACGGCAGCCGGTCGGCCGGCGACAGCGCCCTGACCGCTTACGAATGGGACTTTGGCGACGGTACGACCGGCAGCGGGCCGGTTGTTGACCATACCTACACCGCCCCCGGCCAACCCTATTACGTCACCCTGACTGTGACCGACGCTACCGGCCAGAAGGGGTACGCTGGCCAAGGTATTCAGGTCAACCCGGCCGGGCAGGAGAACCAGCCGCCGCAGGTTAATTTTGTCATCTCGCCGGTGCCGGCCGAAGTGGGCCAGCCCCTCTTTTTTGACGCCACCGGCACCACGGCCAGCAACCCCATCGTCAGCTATGAGTGGGACTTTGGCGACCGGACCACCGGCAGCGGTTCGCAACTGGAACACACCTATAACATCCCCCTGAACTACCGGGTGCAACTAACCGTAACCGACGACCAGGGCCTGAGCAACAGTCTGGTTCAAATGATCGAGGTCAATGCGCCGGCGCCGCCCCCTGAACCGCCCGTGGTTGAGCCGCCCATCGTTGAACCTCCGGCTCAACCGCCGCAAGCGGTCATCCATGGACCGGACCGGGGGCTGGTGGGCGACGAACTCGTCTTTGATGGCGGTTTCTCCAGCGGCAGTAGCCCGATTGTCAGTTTTGCCTGGGACTTTGGCGACGGCGTCGCCGCCAGCGGGATGGGCGCGATCCATACCTATGGCGCTCCCGGCGCTTACCAGGTTACCCTGACGGTAACGGCTGAAGACGGCCAGCAAGGGATCGATAGCCGGGTTGTCCAGGTTGAGCCGGCCGCTGTGGTGCTGCCCCCACCTCCG
This sequence comes from uncultured Caldilineaceae bacterium, assembly GCA_964398055.1. Lineage (GTDB taxonomy): Bacteria > Chloroflexota > Anaerolineae > 4572-78 > J111 > CAYNLK01. The sequence goes on along the minus strand of CAYNLK010000024.1, from coordinate 94,842 downwards.
CCGCCTGAACCGGAACCCCCCACCCCGGAGCCGCCGCCGGCTGAACCGCCCCAGGCGGTCATCAATGTCCAGCCGCAGCAGCCAGCCTATCTGGTTGGCCAGCCTATCCAGTTCGACGCCGGTTTCTCTACTGCCAGCAGCCCCATTGTCAACTATGTATGGAACTTTGGCGATGGGATGTTAGATCAAGGCATGGGCGTGGCCCATACCTTCATCGCTCCGGGGGCCTACAATGTGGCTTTGCAAGTTACCGACCAAAATGGCCAGAGTGGTAGCACCAGCGTTGTGATTCAGGTGGATGCACCGCCGCCGCCACCACCGCCGGAACCACCTCCGCCGCCGCCACCACCGCCCACGCCAGAGCCGCCGCCGCCCACGCCGGAGCCGCCGCCACCGTCGCCTACGCCCACGCCGGAACCTCTGCCGCCGCCAGTGGAACGACCGGCCCCCCCGCCAGAGCCGGAGCAGCCGGCTCCACGAGGGCCGGTAGTGCGGTAGTAATCAGCCAAACCGGACAATGACGGCGGTCGATCGTGCTTTGGAAGTTGTAACCGATGAATAACAGCCTATCGGAAGGCTGGTTGGTGGCCGGCCTTCCGATAGGGTTCCTAAAATTTAGGACCAGAAACCTTTAATGAGGAGACAACAATGATCAAACGAATTTTGTGGCCGACAACTTTGCTGGCAGTGCTGCTTGTTCTGGTTGCCTGTGGCGGAGTTCTGGCTCAACCGGAAACAGCTGCGGGCGATAGTCAAGAAACAACGGCGGCAGGGATAGAAAACGCGCCCATTGCTGCGGTTCAGGCTGCGGAAAAGTACGGTCTTATCGCCGGCCCTGTCACTGACCGGGGCTTCAACCAACTGGCCTGGGCGGGTTTGCAACGAGCGGCCGACGAACTGGGGGTTCAAGTAGAGCACCTGGAGAGTAATCAGGCCACTGCGGCCGAAAATATGGCTCAATTTGTTGACGAAGGCTATAGCGGCATCATTGCCGTTGGTTTTGGCCTGGCCCCCACCGTTAAAAGCGCCTCGCTGGCCAATCCTCAGATACCCTTTGTCAACATCGACTTTCCCAGCCAGACCGCCAATGACCTGGGGGTGCTCTTTTCTACCGATCAGCCTGCTTTTTTAGCCGGCTACCTGGCCGCCGGGATGACCGAAACCGGCGTGGTCTGTACTTATGGCGGCACCCAGGTGCCGCCGGTGTTGATCTTTATGGTTGGCTTTGAGCATGGGGTCAAATATTATAATGAACAAAACGGCGCCAATGTACAGGTGCTGGGCTGGCGGACCGACCCAACGCTGGCGGTTGGCGGTGAAGGCATTTTTGCCGGCAATTATAGCAGTCAGGCTGATGGCCAGGCTATTGCCGCCGACTTGTTTGATCAGGGCTGCGATATCATCTTCCCGGTGGCTGGCGGCGTTGGCCTGGGTTCAGCCCAAGAGGCCCAGGCCCGTGGGTTGACCGTAATCGGGGTTGACGCCGACCAGACTCAGACTGCGCCGGAGTACCAGGCGGTCTATCTAACCAGCGTACTCAAAAAGATCGACGCCGTTGTCTTTGAAGCGGTCAATCTTATCCACTCAGGCACCTATCAGGGTGGGGCAAATTTCGTTGGTAGCCTTGCCAACAATGGCGTGGGTCTGGCCCCTTTCCATAACTTTGAGGCCAGCGTGCCCCAGCAGTTGAAAAATGAGCTGGCTCAGCTTGAACAAGGCATCATCGACGGCACGATCTCGACCGGCTGGCCGATCATGCCGGCCGGTACAGCTATGGCGGCAATGACTGCGAAGGCGGCCATCGAAGCCCGGTTGACCCCGCAGATGTTGCAAAATGCGACTTATCCCTCGGAATGGACGGCCAGTGGTAGCGCGCAGTTGACCGGTGGGCAATATGAAGAAGAGATTGCCCCCGGCTCCGCCTCCAAAATTCAGATTCAAATGCTCGACACGATGGCTTATGGCGACCTGGATGGCGATGGTTTTGCTGATGCCGCGGTCATCCTGGTCACCAACGGCGGCGGCAGCGGTAGTTTTTACGAGCTGTTTGCGGTGCTGGATCGGCAGGGCCAGCCTGCGCCGGTCGCTTCGGCTATGTTGGGTGATCGTATTCAGGTCAACTCGCTGATGGTCCAGCCAGGGCAAATCGTGGTCGATATGTTGACCCAGGGTCCCGGCGACGCCATGGCCGGTCCGCCGACTCAGGCCGAAACCCGCACCTATCAAATGAAGGTATCGCTGGAGTTGACTTCAGGCGCAGTGACGTCGACCGAAGTGATTAACTACACGCCCACCGAAATTCCGTCCGAAACCCAGGCCGGTTCTTGTTGGACCAACGCCATTGGCCTGGACCGGGAGGACGCCTACCGTTGTATGGTTGGTAACCAGATTTTTGATCCCTGCTTTGTGGTGGATGAGCAGCCAACGGTGGTGTGTGGAGCCGATCCGACCACCGGTGAGACCGGTTTTGTGCTGGAGTTGACCCAGCCACTCCCTCCCCCCGACGTGGGCAACCTGGCCATGCCGTGGTTGATCGAACTGGCTGACGGCACAATTTGCGGTTTGATGACGGGAACTAGACCTGTCGTCGACGACCGCCCCGCCACTTACGGTTGCGCCGATCAGACCTACCTGTTCGATGATTTTCAACAGGGTGAAGTGTGGCTGGCTGAACAGGCCAAGATCGGCCTGGGGGATGACGGTTTCTTCATCGAGGAGTCAGAGATAGTGCCGCTTAAAACCGTGTGGCAGTAGCAGATCTGTTCTGCTAACAAAAAGCCCCACCTGCTGAGATGGGTTTTTTTGATTCCCGGTTACGGTCCGGCTTGAACGCCAACCTGCCAGCGGTAAACCAGCTCGCCCCCCAGCCAGCCCGTAGTCACCACGGCCACAACTCCCGCCATCATCACTCCCAGGTAGAGCCAGCGGCGACGACTGGTCAGCACATCGGGCCAGCGCAGCCGCAGATAAACGAGCAGCCCATTGATCACCAGCAGGGATACAGCCGCGGTGATATGGGGGTTAACCTGCTCCCGGCGGGGGTCGCCAAGTTCCAACTGATTTTGATCGAACAGGCCGGCAATGCTGGCGACCAGCGTGGCCAGCCAGCTCAGGATGAAGCTCCAGTGGGCAAATCGCTCGTAATCCGCCTGCCCGCGCCATAAGTAACCGATGGTCAGCAGCACCCCCAACAGGTACAGGGCAATAGGAAAGTGAACGGTCATCGGGTGAAGCGGGTGGCCGAAAAATGTCATCCGTCACTCAACTTCTTTTGCCAGGGTCGTTTTCTGACCGGCCAGGTTCTCTTCGTACCGGGCCAAAGCAAAGAGTAGCGACGAAAGCCGGTTCAAATAGCGCATAATTTCGAGATTATCCACAATACCTTCGTGGAAGAGCTGGGCCACCACCCGTTCGGCCCGCCGGATGACGGTCCGGGCCACATCTAACCAGGCGCTAACTTTGGTATCGCCGGGCAGGACGAATTGGGTCAGCGGTGGGGTTTCGGCGCCGAGTTGATCTATTTCAGTCTCGAGCCAGGCGACTCGCTTAGCGCCGATCCGTTGGGGCAGCTCGACTCCCGGCGCGGCGGCCAACTCACCCATTAACACCCACAAGTCGCGCTGGACGGTCAGTATCAATCCTTTGGTGCGGGCGCTGGTCGCAGGTTCGGCTCGCACCACCCCCATAAATGAGCTGGCCTCATCAACGCTGCCATAGGCTTCGGGGCGCAAGTCGTATTTGGGAACTTCTTCCTGGCCGAGGAGTCTGGTATAGCCCTCATCGCCGGTTCGAGTGTAAAGGATGGTTTGTTTGACCATGACTATTTGTTAATTCCCCCTGAGCCATTTCAGAAAGCCTCGTGATTGACTTCGCTTCAATATTTCCTGGACCTGTTCTCCGCCAATTTTTTTCAGGGATAGCGCCGTTTGCTGGCGGACACCTTCGTGAGGGTCACGCAGCAATTTGGCCAGCGGCTCGACGGCGATTTGACTATTACATTTGCCCAGCGCTTCAGCCGCCCAAAAACGGACAGCCGGCTCCGGATCGGCCAGGGCTTTGAGCAAAGCTTTGACCGTACGGGCCTTGATCAGAGTTGTGATCTCTTTTTCTGCACAAATCTGGCCCAACGCTCTGGCCGAACCATACCGAGCATCCGGATCTTGATCGTGCCGCAGGGTATCGATCAGGGCTTCGACCGCCTCGACTCCCAATTGGTTGATCTGGTAGATAGCAAAGTCGTGGTTTTCCGGTTCATCCAGGTCGGCCAGCAATCTTTCCAATTTTTCTTGCTTTTGCCGGGTCTCTTTGACCTCAAGCGCCTGAATTCGCTGTTGGGCCACCGTGCGGCGCGTTTCTTCGAGTTTACGGCGCCTGGCTCTGGCCCGTTCCAGGTGCGCCCCACACCGGGCGCAGTAGACTGCATCGATCCGGTTTTCAGTGTAGCAGAGTACACAGTCCGTTTTGAGTTTGTGGCCGCAATTGACGCAGAAACGCATCTCGTCGGCGTTCAAAGTACGGCAGTGTGGACAAAAAATCGGATTTTCGCTATCCAGATGGGTGAGTAATAGCGGCGTGCCGCAACTGTTACATTCAATCTGTTGGTTGGGAGTGAAGTTGCCCATAAGGGGTGCGCCGCAGCTTGGGCAGCACAATTTTTCCAGTTTCATAACTCTTTACCCCAGCCGTAAATTGGCTACGACATCCAGGTCCCAGTCGCTGACGTGGCCGGCCTGCAGCCGCCAGTAGGCGGCCGCGCCGATCATCGCCGCATTATCGGTGCAGAGAGCCAGGGGCGGCACCCGCACCGGCTGCTCGGCTCGACTCAGTATCATCTGACGCAGCAGGGTATTGGCCGAAACACCACCAGCCAACAGAATTTCGGCCACTTCGTGTTCAGCTGCGGCTGCAATGGTTTTGCTCACCAGCACTTCTACCACGGCCATTTGAAACGAGGCGGCAATATCGGCCACTGGCATTGTGCGCAGGGGCAATTGTCCCTGGCGGACGATCTGCCGGTCGGGAAGATGAAGCTTGTCGGTGCTGGTATATTTTTGGACGACCCGCAACACCGCCGTTTTCAGGCCGGAGAAGCTGAAATCGTACGAGTCGCCCAGGCGGGCGCGCGGAAAATCATAAGCAGCCGGATTACCGCCGTCGGCCGCTTTTTCAATGGCCGGCCCGCCGGGAAAACCGAGTTCCAAAATACGGGCCACTTTATCAAAAGCTTCACCGGCGGCGTCATCGATGGTGCGCCCCAGGATCTCATAATCGCCGTGCTTCCGGATCAGAACCAGCTCAGTGTGACCACCGGAGACGATCAGCGCCAGGGCCGGAAAGTTGATCTGGGGCGGCTCACCTGTTTGGGCGGCGTCCAGCCAGTTCGAGTAGAGATGTCCCTCCAGGTGGTTGACGCCAATCAGCGGTAGTCCCAGCGACAGGGCCAATCCTTTGGCCGCGTTCACACCGACCAGCAGACTCCCCACCAGCCCCGGCCCGCAAGTGACGGCGATGGCGTCCAGCTCATGCCAGCCAGTTTTGGCCTGGCTCATGGCATCTTTGATGACCGTGTTGATGGCCAGAATGTGCTGGCGCGAGGCCACTTCGGGGTAAACCCCGCCGTAACGCCGGTGAAGTTCAATCTGCGAGGCCACCACATTGGAATGGATGCGGTAGCCGTCTTCAATTACGGCCGCGGCCGTCTCATCGCAAGAAGTTTCGATGGCTAATATCTTGGTCATAGCAAATTACAAATTACAAATTGCAAATTGCAAACTTCAAAACTTAAAACTCAAATCTTGCCTGCCTGCCATAAGGCTAACGTTTGAATGTTGGAGTCAAAGGCAATATCTTCTGGTAGTTCATCCGGTCCAAAAAGCCCGACCTCGTCAACATCATCACCGGGTTGGGCCGCGCCGCCGTTAATTTTACCCCGGTAAAGAATGAGCACCCCACTGCCGCGGTAATCCTCGTAGTAAAACACGTCGATCAAGCGGCCGATTTCGACCGTGAAGCCACTTTCTTCCAAACACTCCCGGCCGGCCGCGGCCTGAGGCGTCTCGCCGATCTCGATGAAGCCGCCGGGCAAACACCAACTACCCTGAGCCGGATCAACCGCCCGCTTGACCAGCAAGGCGCGATTGTCCTCGGTTAAGGCCAACACCGCCGCCCCAACTTTGGGATCGATGAACTGCACAAAGCGGCACTCCGGACAAACCCGGCGCACCCGATCATAAGCCAGCCGGTCGACCATCTCCGCCCGGCAGCGAGGACAATACTTGAACCCCTGTCTCAGAGCCGCGGCTTCGGCCGCACTCAGAGTGATTTCGCTAGCCATGTCAGTTCACTTCTAACCGCTGCAATAGTTGATTCAGATCGCCATAGTCATAAGGTGGACGTTTTCGCACAGCCAATATCCAAACCCATTGCTGGGTATCATCCACAGCATAGACAATACGCCAGTGGCCAAGACGCAACCGGCGCGGTTCAAAGTTTTCTGGTGGCCAGTCCAGCGCCTTACTGTGAGCCGGCCGTGGGTTTTGCTCTAAAGCCAGCATAGCCTTTTTGAGACGTTGACGCCTATTTCCAGGCGTAACTCGCGTTTCGGCCATTGCTTCCGGCTCGATCCAAACTTTATAGCTCATCCAGAGCAACCTCTAGTGGAATTGCTCCAGACTGTTCTGGTCCGACTCGAAGGCGTTCCAAAGCATTTTGGACTACATTCTTGTCCTCAACATCTTCTAGCCATTCAATCAAACCTTCCCAGTCATCAGCGCTTAGAATAGCCAAACGCTCTCCCGTAGAGGTAGTTACAAATTGAACAGAGGGCAAAACTTGAGCCAAAGTTAATTTATTCATTTTGCGCTCCTTTTTTAACTACCAACGGCCTGGCGCGCCGCCAGAATATTACAAGTCGGCGCAGTGATCGGCGTCACACAGCCCGTTCCCAGAATGAAACGCCGGCCGCCGGTTGCCGCCAACGCTGCCCTGGCCTCAGCTTGAACCTCCGCCGGCGTCCCCCGCAGCATCGTGTCCCACTGGCGGATACCGCCGCACACGGCCATCCTGGTGCGACTCAATGCCTCCGCCAATGAAGGCGGCGTTTCGACATCGTGCCAGTTGATGACCTGAGCCGGGTAGTCGGCGACTAGATCGAACATCACGTTGACGCCATGCAGGTGCACCAGGTTGAACCACATACCTTCGGCGGCGGCCAAAATCTGCAAATCGAACGGCCGGCCGAACTCACGATACTCGGCCTCGGTCAGCAGGTCGTAAGTGGCGTGCTGCAAGGCCAGAAAGATCCCAGCCGCGCCGGTCGATTTGAGCGCATCCACAAAGCGGATGGTCGACTCGGTAATCACGGCCAGGCCGGTCTTGACTGCCTCGGGCTGTTGGCGCAGGTGAGCCAACAGTTGGTCGCCGGCCAGATTCTTGGCCTGGGAGAGCGGGTTGAAGATCGTCTGGATAAAGGGGACTTCTTTGCCCACGGCCTGGCCAATGAGTTGGTTGGCAGTGAGGACTTCGCCCAACAAGCCTGCATAGGGATCCAACGGCGTGAGTTTGGTCCAATCCTCCGGCTCCTGGACGACCCGCGGCCCCCACTGGCGCGTCCCCTCCTCGTTGCCCAGCCAGTAGGACTCGGCCCCATAGCCGGCCACACAGTAGTTGCTGTTGGGCGTCACTTTGATGAAGTCAAAATCGTAGGTGCGCTGAAAATCCAGCGTTGCCCTGGCCAGGTGGTCGCCGTCCTGGTCATCTACCGGCCAATGCCGCCATAGGGCCACCGGCGGACGATCCACGGCTTCACCGGCGAAAGCGGCTTCCAGGCGGGCTCGTTTGCTCATTTGAGTTGCCATATCATTGTCTCCAGACTTAATTTAGAAACGGGTCTACAATTTACTCAACCGCAGCTCATTCTTGACCGTCTTGTACAGCGTATCGGCCCGGAGTTGGCCCAGGGTGTAGCAGGGGGCCTCCAACTCATCGGCCAGGGCCTGGGCCAGGCCGCGGTCAAAGCTGGCGTGCTCCATATTGATGACCACGGAGCGGATGTCTTCTTCGGCGATCATGCGGGCCATCCGGTGGGCCTCTTCCTGCGCCGGCAGCTCCGACATCGACACATTGCCGGCCCCATCGGTCAGCAGGATCATCAACGGCATCACCTCCGGGTGCAGGCGCATCTGCTGGGTCAAAACCCGGAAGGCCAGGTACAACCCGGCCGACAGGGGCGTTTTACCGCCAACCGGCACGTTGACCAAAGCCTTCTGGGCCAACTCCACACTGGAGGTGGGCGGCATTACCAGGCGGGCCTCTTCTTTCTGGAAGACCACCAGCCCCACTTGGTCGCGGCGTTGGTAGGCGTCCACCAGTAGGCTCATAATGGCCCCTTTGGTCGCTTCCATCCGTTCGGCCGCGGCCATACTCCAACTGGCATCGACCACAAACAGCACCAGGTTGGAGGCGCGGCGGACGCGGACCTTGTCGTGAATATCCTCTCTTTCCACGGCCAAAGCCCGGTTGGTGCGATCGCGACGCAGTTGGTAGGGGGCCGCGGCCCGCAGGGTGGCGTCAAAGGCGACATCCCTGGGTTTGCCTTGCACCCGCCGCGCCTGAATGTAACGACCTCGTTTGCGGTCGGTTTTGGTATAGCTGCGTTTACCCGAACTGGAACGGGTCATTTTGTCGAGGGGGGTTTGGAGCCGTTTTGGCTCAAAGTTCTGCCCAATCGAAACCGGTGAATTGGCTTCGCTCTTATCGCCCGTTGATTGGCTGGACTCATCAAACTGGGGCGGCACTCCGTCGGGGGGGGGCGACGGCGCTTTATCGGACTCTAACTCCTCAGAACCCTCTTTTTTTTTTCCTGGTCGGCCGGCTCAAATTCACTGCTGGCAGGCTGCTGCTCCGCCTCGTCGCCGGCTTCTTCACGCACCTTTTCCAGCCGCTCGGCCAACTCCTGGAATTGAATCGTGGTATCCTGGAACGGTTGTCGTTTGAGCCGGTGCGGCAGGGCCAGCTCAGCCGCTACCAGGATATCTTCCTGGGTAATGCGATAACGATTGTTGAAGGCGGCGTGAGCCAGGGCGGTTTTCAGAATGACGATGTCGGCCCGGTGGCCATCGACCTTCATCTCCGACATCAGTTCAGCCACCGTGTAGAGGTCGCGCTTGGTGTAGGTTACCTTTGGCAACTGGGCGCGGGCCTGGGTGATTTTGTCAGATAGCTCTTTTTCCTTGGGCTGCCACTCCTGGTGAAACTCCTCGGCGTTGCTCTCGAATTTTAGAATCCGTTCCAGTATCTCCATTCGGGCGGCTGAATTGGAGATGCTCTGGATATCGACGCACAGAGCAAAACGGTCCAGGAGTTGCGGCCGCAAGTCGCCTTCCTCCGGGTTCATGGTCCCTACAAAGATAAAACGAGCCGGATGGGAGTAACTGATACCCTCGCGCTCGACCACATTGACGCCCATCGCCGCCGAGTCGAGCAGCAGGTCAACCACGTGATCATCCAGCAGGTTGACTTCGTCAACATAAAGCAGGCCGCGGTTGGCCGCGGCCAGTACCCCCGGCTCAAAGTGGCGCTCCCCCTTTTTAATGGCCTGTTCAATATCGAGCGTCCCAACGACCCGGTCCTCAGTCGCGCTGACCGGCAAGTCGACAAACTGGATGCGGCGTTTAACCACCGGTAGTTCATCGACGCGGTCAAGACGCTCTTTGACCCAATCGGACCAGGAGCCGGGGTCATGAGGGTCATCACTGAAGGGCGAGTCGGCAAACGCTTCGATTTCAGGCAGGAGGGCTGCCATAGCCCGGGCCGCAGTGGATTTGGCGGTGCCCCGTTCTCCCCGAATAAGAACGCCGCCAATCTTGGGATTGATTGCATTTAAGATGAGGGCCATCTTCATACGGTTTTGCCCTACGATGGCCGTAAACGGAAATATAGAGGGCACTTGGCAACTCTCCTGTCGAACTTTTTTCATTTCCTCTCGCGCTCACGCGAAGCGCGGGCGCGAGAAGCAGCAAACAAGAGGAGTTATTCCTCCTCTTTCTCGCGCTGAGCCTGGGCAATGATCTGTTCGGCAATGTGGCTCGGCACCTGTTCGTAGTGGGACAGAGTCATCGTATAGACGCCCCGGCCCTGGGTAATCGAGCGCAAATCGGTGGCGTAACGCTGGACCTCGGCCAGGGGGGCCTGGGCCTTGATCACGGTATAACCGCGCACCTGCTCCATCCCGGAGAGGCGACCTCGCTTGGTGCTCAAATCGCCGGACACATCGCCGGTATACTCATCGGGAATGGTGATGGTCAGGTCCATGATCGGCTCAAGCAGAACCGGCCCGGCTTCTTTCATAGCTAACTTGAACACCTCTCGCCCGGCAATCTGGAAGGCGATGTCTTTGGAGTCAACCGGATGTTCTTTCCCGTCGAAAACCACCGCTTTGACGTCGACCACCGGATAACCGGCTATCACTCCCTGCTCCAACACCTGTTTGACGCCTTTTTCAATGGAGGGTAGGAAGGGCTGAGAAATAGCCCCGCCGAAAATCTCACTTTTGTATTCAAAACCCGCGCCTCGCTCCAGCGGCTCAACTCGCATATGAACTTCGGCAAATTGACCGGCCCCGCCAGTCTGCTTTTTGTGCCGATATTGCGCTGATCCGGTTCGGGTTACAGTCTCCATCATTGGGACTCTGGGGACCGACGTCTCCACCCCCAAGCCAAAGCGGGCGGCCATACGCTTGACGGCAATCTCCACGTGGGCGTCACCCATCCCTTCCAGCAAGGTCTGCCGGGTGGCCGGCTCGTAGCGGTGGCGGAGGGTCAGGTCCTCTTCGGTGATCCGGGTCAAGCTGGGCCCCAACTTGGCCGAGTCGGCCTGGGTTTTGGGATTGAGGGCCACGGCGTATACCGGGGCGGGATAACTGACCATCGGCACAGCCAGCGGCCGGGCTTTATCGCTCAGAGTATGGCCGGTTTGGGTGTGGCTCAATTTGACCACGCCGACAATATCGCCGGCCTGGGCCTCGGTCATATTGATTTGCTCTTTACCGCGGGGCGAGAAGACATTGCCAATACGTTCTTCCTCGCCGGCCTGGGGGTTAAAGACGCGGCTATCGGATTTGAGAACGCCGGACCAAATCCGTAAATAGCTAATGCGGCCGTACTGGTCATTGATGGTTTTGAAGACTTGCGCCGCCAGCGGCCCGGCCGCCGAACCGGTGAGGGTTTCTTCGGCATTGGTCTTGGTATTTGTCGCAACGATTTCAATCGCCGGGGTGGGAAATGAGTCGATAATTGTGTGCATAAAGCTATGGATGGCAATGTTGGCCGTGGCCGAACCGCAGAAAACCGGCACGATCGTCCCGGCGGCCAGGCCGGCCCGGATACCCTGAAGGATCTCGGCTTCGGTCAGGGTTTCCTCCTCAAAATATTTCTCCATCAGGGCGTCTTCGCCTTCAGCGGCGTATTCGATCAGTTCCAGGCGAACCTCTTCGATCTCATCGGCCAGCTCAGCAGGGGCAGGGCCAGCTTTGCCATCGCCGGTGTAACTTTTGAGGGTGATCAGGTCAACGACCCCGGCAAAGTGGTCGCCCTTACGGATGGGCAGTTGCATCGGCACAAACGTGGCGTCAAAGGTGCTGCGGAGTTCGTCGATGACCCGGCGATAGTTGGCATTCGCTCGATCCATCATATTAACAAAAATAGCGATCGGCTTGTTGTTCTCAACCGACATTTGCCAGGTAATTTGGGTGCCAACTTCAACCCCGGCTGAGCCATCCAGAACCAAGACGACGGTATCCGCCACGTGCAAGCCGTTTAACATCTCGCCCTGAAAATCGGCGTAGCCAGGCGCATCCAACACATTGATCTTGTGTCCTTCCCATTCGCAGGGCACCACCGCCAGATTGAGCGACATCGTCCGGTTAATCTCTTCCTCGTCAAAATCTGAAACGGTGTTGCCATCTTCTACTTTACCCATCCGAGTGGTAGCGCCGGTATTGAACAGCATCGCTTCGGCCAGCGAGGTTTTGCCGCAGCCGCTGTGTCCCAGGAGCACAATGTTTCTGATTTTGTCTGTAGGGTAACTACCAACCATTAAAGTCTCCTTAAAAAAACGCGTCTTTGCGCGGAATGAATTGCATAGATTGGGGAACAAATGTACTCGCCCACAGAAACGTGGGCGAGCATAAGGTATTCTAATGCAATGCAGGGTTTTTATCAAATCTCACCACCCCCACTTTTGCCCCAGTTTTTGATATTGCCGGTATGGTGATCTGCTTTTGGCCGCGCCAGGCAAGCCGTGATTGAGGAGGCGACGTCGGACCGGCCAAGTCAAGGCCGGCGTATCCTTACTTTTTTGCTTCTCGGTTTGCTGCCTCTTCAGCAGGCAAATCTCACGCTAGAGAGCCAAAAATAGCGAGTTAACTTTTAGGGCTTGCCCCGTTCGTTGAATCCGTTTTTTCCTACTCAGGCCAGCATCACGACCCCGTCTGGCGCCGCGCCCACCAGTGACGTAACGTAGCCAACGGATAGCCGGTCGGCGGCTAACGCCGACGCCGGCAATACCTTTGACGCCAAGGGTGGGGTGTGCTAGAATAGCCCCGATTACCTCAATGAAAGCCACTGAAGTTGCCGTTCGTATTGCTACTGCCGCCGATAACGTCCTGCTGGCCGCGATAGGCGCAGAGACCTTTTATGATACCTTTGCCAGGGATAATACAGCTGCGAATATGGCCGCTTACCTGGCTGCTTCTTTCAGCCTGGCCAAGCAAGCCGCCGAGTTAGCCGATCCTGCCTCTGTTTTTCTGATTGCCGAAGTTGAGGGCGTGGTCGCGGGTTACGCCCGGCTAAAGCAGGGCCAACCGCCGCCAGGGGTGATGACCGGGTTGCAGCCCATCGAAATCGTGCGTATCTACGCCCGTCAAGAGTGGCAAGGCCGGGGAGTTGGAGCCGCCTTGATGAAGGCTTGCCTGAGTGAAGCCGAGCGCCGGGGCTACGACACCATCTGGCTGGATGTGTGGGAGCGCAACAACCGGGCGCTGGCTTTTTACCAAAAATGGGGCTTTGTTGAAGTGGGCAGCCAAACCTTTCAATTGGGAGATGATCTGCAATATGATTTGGTGTTGCAAAGAGCCGTCAAAATTGTGGAATGAGCAGAATCGAGCAGACTTGGCCAGTATAAATTTTGGGCCTACTGAGTCCGCAACCATTGCCTCTGTATCTCCATCATTTCACCACTGTCTTTCAAGCGAGCCAGCGTTTGATTGACTGCGGCAAGCAGTTCACGGCTGTCAATGGGGACAGCCGCGGCATACCATTCGTCGGTGAGATACGTCACTGACCTGACCTCCGCGGATACAACACCTGCCGCCGTCACCCCATCCACTATGGCGGCCGCAGCCTGGCCACTGAAAAGCGCCGCCAACGCCTCGGCGGCCGTGGCTTCCCTGTGCAGCGTAATCCCTTCGATCTTCCGCCCGGCCATATCGGCCTGGCTGCCCCACTCCACGGCCACGGTGCGCCCGGCCAAATCATCAACCCCAGTGATGGCCGGCTCATCGGCCCGAGCCAGCAGCACCTGCCCGGCGTTGAAATAGTTGTGAGTATAGGCCACATCCTTGGTCCAGCGGGGATCGTAAGGCAGGCCGGATATGACCAGGTCCACCCGGCGGGCCAGCAGGGCATCGTACAGCCCGTCAAAGCCGATGTTAACCAGTTCGACTTGGACCCCCAAATCCGCCGCTACGGCCCGGGCCAGGTCAACATCCAGGCCCACAATCTGGCCGTTTTCAGCCATCGATTCAAAGGGGGGAAAGCTGGCGTCGAGGCCGACCCGCAGCACGCCGCGGCGCTGAATCTCGGCCAGGGCGCCGTCGTCACGGGGCGCAAACAAGAGCCAAAGCAGGGGAATGAGGCTTAGCAGAATGGCTACCAGAAGCAGCGTGCGTGGAACGTGGAGCGTGGGGCGGGAAGCGCGGAGCGGGAAGCGTGGAGAGTGAAGCGTGAAACGTGAAACGTGAAACGTGTTGCGTTTTAGGAACAAACCCATTCGTAAATCGTAAATCGTAAATTACCTCCCCTGACTATACCCCTGCACTTCCAGATAGATCGGCTTGAGCTGAAAATCAGGGGTCACAAAGGTGAAATAATCCAGATAGGTGCGAGCCGGCCAGGGATAGCGAAAGGCCCACAACGCCACGACCTCAACCCAGGGCCAGCTTTGGGCCAACTCATAGGCCCGGATGGTGTTCTCGATCCGCTGGGCCGGTTTGACCGCCCGCGTCCAGCGGGGATGGTCATTCCAGCCGCCTTCGGTAATATAGATCGGCATATCGGCGTAACCGTTGTCCACCAGCAGTTGGTGAACCAGCTCGGTCCGCCGGAAATTGATGACGGCCGGGTCAGGTGGGTCGTCGGCGGGAAAGCTCCAGCCGTAGGCGTGCACGGCCAGGCCATCCATCACCTGGCCGGCCCCGGTATCGAGCATCCGCTGCAAATAGACCAGATCGTTCATCGCCTGGTCATGACCGGGTGGGGCTAACGTGGGGGCCAGGGCGCCGCCCAGCACCCGGATCTCGGGATGATGAGATTGCTGCACCCGCCAATAGGCCAGCCCTAACAATTCAGTGTAGCCGGCCGGATCGACCGGCTGGAAACCCCACTCCAGGGCCAGGTTTGGCTCGTTCCAGATGATGATGGCTGCCAGCCGGTCGCCGTAGCGGTTGACAAAAGCCTCCACATAATCGCCAAAGTCCTCGTATCGTTCCGGCGGCAGGTAGGAGGAGGCCGAGTCGACCGGGCGGGCCCACTCCGGTACAAAGCCCAACCGGGCGACGACCTGCAAGCCCTGGCGAGCGGCGTGGTTGATCACCAGATCGCTGTGCTGCCAATCGAACAGGCCCGGTCGCGGCTCCCGATAAGCCCAGGGAAAATATTCCACCACCCAGGGCGCACCCATTTCTCGGACCAGCTCCAACGTCCGCTTGATCTTCCACGGTTCCACTTCATCGGTCAGCCGGGTGTGGATGCCCATTTTGGGATTGAGGGTGGCTACGCTCTGTTGGGGGCCAGGTTCGATCTCCACGGGAGGGGTAGCTGCTTTCAACAAGAATAAGACAACAATAAAGGATGCAAAGAGTGTCAGGAATTTCAAGAAATTTTGTGTCCCTGGTATTCTATTCAGTAAACTTTGTCCAATACCCGTCAAAGGGGGGCCATGTTTATAGGACGTTGATAAACGCAGATCGCTCAGATAAAGGTCACAAACAGGTAAAAATTTGTAGTAGTCAACAAGATGTTGGACCCATGTCATTCCGAGCGAAGTCGAGGAATCCCTGCGGCGGTACTGGTAAAAGCAAGGTCTGAGGGATTTCTCCCCGCTGCGCGGGTCGAAATTACATGAGCCAGTGACAGCTGAATTTTCAAACGATATCATACCCAAAAATGTCATAATGAGAATTGCTGGCTAGCATTTTATTTGCTTGACAAACCATTCAAATCGTGATAATATCTCTCTCAATACCCCACCCCCCCTGGGGGGGGATAAGGCGGCAAAAATGTATGACGAAGAAATCATCAAAACAATCGTCAATCGCTTGAAAAGTATCGAAGGGCACGTGCGGGGCGTGCAGAAGATGGTTGAGGAAGGCGCCTACTGCATCGACATCGTCAACCAGATCAACGCGATTCAGGCAGCCCTGCAAAAGGTGAATGTCCTGGTGCTCGATCAACACCTGCACACTTGTGTCACCACCGCCATCCGCGGCGACGACCCGGCTGAACGGGAACGAGTCATCGATGAGATCATGGGCGTGTTCAATGCCAGGAAGAGTTAAATTATAAACATCCAAATCATTTTATGCTCGTTTCTGCTCGTTCCCACGCAGGGCGTGGGAACGAGCAGAAACCGATCCAAAAGAATTCATTTACAGCTATAAGGAGAAGCAACAATGGCCACCAATACTTTCAAGGTACCCAACATTTCTTGCGGACATTGCGTCAAAACCATTCAAAATGAGGTAGGTGAGTTAGAGGGGGTCACCAGTGTCATCGCCTCGCAGGAGACCAAGCTGGTGACGGTAGAGTGGAATGAACCGCCCCAAAGCTGGGCCGGTATCAAGATGCTGTTGGAAGAGATTAATTACCCGCCGGAAGTTTAGCCACTCATTAGCAGGGGGCTGGGCCAGGTAAGCTCCCTTGAAAATAGCCCTCACCCCGTCGCTGAGCGACTCCCCTCTCCCAAACCTGTCCTGAGCGAAGCCGAAGGATTGGGAGAGGGGTTGGGGGAGAGGGCCGCTACCTCACCCTCATTTTCATTCATCGTTGCCGTGCCGCAGGCTGGGTCCGTCTCCTCTCCAATCCTATCCCTAGCCTGGGCAAGCAATCAATGTAATAATGATCAAACTGGTTTCAGTCACCCTTATGTTGTTGCTCTTGTTGCCAGCCTGTGGTCCCGACTCGACGCCCACCCTGGCGGCAGCAGGACAGCCGACGCTGGTTTTTGTCTACACCGATGGTTGAGCGCCCTGAGCCGAGGTGGCGCCCATCGTCGATGGGCTGGAGCAGCAATACGCTGAGCAACTTGTGGTTAAGCGGATCAATGCCAATACCGGTGATGGCCCGACGGTTATGCGCCACTATAAACTCTTGGGGCATCCCACCGTGCTGATCTTTGACGAGCAAGGCCAAGAAGTCGAGCGGGTGGTTGGACCCCAAAGCCGGGATACGATTGAGAACGCTTTGCAACAGAGTCTAAACTAGAACATTAGCAACCGATTTCGGGAGTACCAAAAAAATGAAACATCAACTCAAATGGCAAATTCTACCCCTGTTTCTAGCCCTCATCGTCGCCCTGGGGGGGTGCGGCGTTCAAGCCGGAGCTCCGGCGGCGGCCGGCCAGGCAGTCGCGGCGGTTTCTAACTTAAAACTGCAAAACTTGCCGGTCAACGTCGATGTGGCGACGGTTGAAGAGTTACGCCAACGAGACGACGTGGTGATCCTTGATGTGCGCGAGGATTTTGAATACAACGACGGCCACATTCCCGGGGCCACGCTGGTACCGCTGGGCCAGATTCCCAACCGGCTGAATGAAATACCCAAAGATAAAACGGTCATTGCCGTCTGTCGCAGCGGCAACCGCAGCCTTCAGGCAGCCAATTTCCTGCGCCAGCAGGGCTTTGAGAATGTTCACAATATGACCGGGGGAATGAAAGCCTGGACTCAGGCCGGTTACCAGATCGAAAAGTAGGGGAGATCAGGTATGGCTGCACCCAAGCAACTCACGATGCCGGTTATCGGCATGATCTGCGCCAACTGCGCCGCTACCATCGAGCGAAACACCAAAAAGGTCGAAGGCGTCACAGATGCTGTCGTCAACTTTGGCAGTGAAAAAGTGACCATTACCTACGACCCGGCCGTGGCCACGCCCCAGGCGGTCATCGAGCGGATCGAACGGGCCGGTTATCACGTGCCGGTCGCCAGCCTCGAGCTGCCGATTACCGGCATGACCTGCGCCAATTGCGTTAGCACCGTAGAACGGGCGCTCAACAAAAAAGTGCCCGGCATCCTCGAAGCCAACGTCAACTTTGCCACCGAAAAAGCCACGGTCAAATACATCCCCGGAGCGGTGAGCCGGGCCGACATGGTCGCGGCCATCGAGCGGGCCGGCTACGGTGTCGTCCAGGCCGACTCGGAAGAAGAGTTGGTTGATGCGGAGAAGGCCGCCCGCGACCGGGAGATCCAGAATCAGACTCGCAAGCTGTGGGTCGGCGTCATCTTTACCCTGCCCCTGTTCCTGCTGAGCATGGCCCGCGACTTTGGGCTGGTGGGCCATTGGGCCCACGAAGCCTGGGTCAACTACCTTTTCTGGCTGCTGGCCACGCCGGTCCAGTTCTACACCGGTTGGGACTATTATGTAGGTTCGTACAAGAGCCTTCGTAACAAGTCGGCCAACATGGACGTGCTGGTGGCCCTGGGTTCGTCGGTGGCCTATTTTTACTCCGTTGTGATTACTGTGGGGCTCCTGGGCGGGCACGTTTATTTTGAGACGGCCGCGGCCATTGTCACCTTGATCAAAGTGGGTAAGCTGCTGGAGGCCCAGGCCAAAGGCAAAACCAGTGAGGCGATCAAGGCTCTGATGGGCTTGCAGGCCAAAACCGCCCTGGTGGAACGGAACGGCCAGGAAATGGACATTCCCACCGACCAAGTGCAGGTGGGCGACTTCGTCATCGTCCGGCCGGGTGAGAAAATTCCGGTGGACGGGATCGTCGTCAGCGGGCGATCGGCCGTGGATGAGGCGCTGCTGACCGGCGAGAGCCTGCCGGTGGACAAGCAACCGGGCGATGAGGTCATTGGCGGCACGCTCAACAAGCAGGGCTTGCTCAAGTTTGAAGCGACCAAAGTGGGCCGGGAGACGGCGCTGGCCCAAATTGTCCGGCTGGTGGAAGAGGCGCAGGGTTCCAAAGCGCCCATCCAGGCCCTGGCCGACAGGGTCTCGGCGATATTTGTGCCGATTGTCATTCTCATTGCCATCTTGACCTTCATCGTCTGGCTGGCCAGCGGCGCCGGCTTTACCCCGACCCTGGTGCGGCTGGTGGCGGTGCTGGTGATTGCCTGCCCCTGTGCGCTGGGACTGGCTACGCCCACGGCCATCGTGGTTGGGATGGGCAAGGGGGCCGGCCAGGGCATTCTCTTCCGCAGCAGCGCCGCCCTGGAGCGAGCCCATAAAGTCCAGGCTATTGTGCTGGACAAGACCGGCACCATCACCAAAGGTGAACCGGCCGTAACGGATATCGTGGTTAGTAAACAGTGGTCAGTAGTCAGCCTTCAGCCTTCAGCCTTCATCCTTCAATTAGCGGCCTCGGCGGAACGAGGTTCGGAACATCCGTTGGGTGAGGCGATTGTGCGGGCGGCTCAGGACCAGGGTTTGACTTTGAGCGAACCGGGCGGCTTTCAGGCCATTGCCGGTCACGGCGTTTCGGCTCAGGTTGACGGCTACAACGTGCTGCTGGGCAATTTGCGACTGATGGAGCGGGAGCAGGTGGCTTTGAACGGCCTGGGCGAGCAGGTGGCCGAGCTGCAGAATCAGGCCAAAACCGCCATGTGGGTCGCGGTCGATGGTCAGGCTGCCGCCGTCATTGGCATTGCCGATACGATCAAAGAAGGTTCGCCCCAGGCGGTGGGCGCGCTGAAGCAGATGGGCTTGCAGGTGGTCATGATGACCGGCGATAACCAGGCTACGGCAGAGGCTATTGCCGCCGAAGTCGGCATCGAGCGAGTTTTGGCCGAGGTGCTGCCCGGCGAAAAGTCGGCCAATGTGGCCAGGTTGCAGGAAGAGGGGCTGATTACGGCCATGGTCGGCGACGGCATCAACGACGCCCCGGCTCTGGCCCAGGCCGACGTGGGCATCGCCATCGGTACCGGCGCGGATGTGGCCATGGAGACAGCCGGCGTCACTCTGATCAGCGGCGACCTACGCGGCGTGGTCCGGGCCATCCGCCTCAGCCGGGCCACCATGCGGACCATCAAGCAGAACCTGTTCTGGGCTTTTGCCTATAACGTTATGCTGATCCCGGTGGCTGCCGGCGTGTTAGCCATCTTCCCTAACCTGCCCTACTGGCTGCGTGAGCTGCATCCCATTGCCGCGGCTTTTGCCATGGCGTTTAGCTCGGTGACGGTGGTGACCAATAGTTTGCGGCTGCGACGGGCTAAGATTTAATCCGAGCTAGAGGGGAAAAGGATTAGCTCAGGCCTAGAAACAAAAGTGACCGGCGCTTTTTACGGTTTTGCTGGAAGGTTAAGCGCCGGTCACTTGTACTCAACATGAACTGCGTTACAGCCTGGCGGCGTAGGGGGCTGAACGGCTGCCGCCAGAATCTGCCCGAACGGTAACTCGGCCGTCGGCGTTGCCCACGCCAGTGAGGGTAACAGTACAGCTACCACTGCAAGAAACCGTAACTGATTGGCCGCTTTGAGAGTCGGTGGACGTAACAGATGTGTTGGTAGAAACGGTCACAGTGACTGCCACATCATTACCGTGACCGTTGCCAGTGCGGGCGGCTGAAACATTCGTGATAGGGGTATAGCCCAGGACGCCGGCTACCTCGCTGTAAACTTCACCCACAACTGGGCCCAGTGTCAATAAAATGGCAATAACAACGATAGCAACCAAAACAAGAATTAGTGCATACTCAACCAGGCCCTGGCCCTTTTCAGCGGGAGATTTTAAGCCAAAAAACATTTCACACCTCCTTTCTACATAGATTTGATAAAACATTAATCCGTTAATAAATTTATAGAATGACACCAATTATTATTTTAGCAGTATTCAAACCAAGAGATAACCCTAAAAATTGGTGATTGTCTGGCTGAAGAGCTGACGGGTTTTGAAAAACTGCCAGTTCTGGGGTCGCTGCAAATTATTTGCTCAGTTAATGTTGAAAAAGAGAGTACGAGCGATGGAGTTTATCACTCAAACAAAGCTAACCTGCCCGGCGTGCGGCTATGCCCAAACCGTGGAGATGCCGCTAGACGCCTGTCAATTTTTTTATGAATGTCCCAACTGCCGCACCTGGCTCAAACCCCAACCCGGTGACTGTTGTGTCTTCTGCTCCTATGGGGACGTGCCCTGCCCTCCTATCCAGCTTGAGCGACGCCAATCGTAATGAAAAAAGCCACTATTTTGGTCATCGACGATGAACCAAATATCCTCAACCTGGTCAGGGCTTACCTGGAAGCTGAAGGTTACACGGTCCAGACCGCCCGCGATGGTTTAGCCGGGTTGAAACTTGCCCAAACGCTCCAGCCTGAACTGATCGTGCTCGATATTATGCTGCCGGGATTGGATGGCCTGGAGCTGCTGCAAGAACTCCGGCGTAACTCGAATGTGTACGTGATTATGCTCACCGCCAAATCAGAGGAAACGGACAAGGTGGTGGGCCTATCCCTGGGCGCAGACGATTATCTGACCAAACCTTTCAGTCCGCGTGAGTTAGTGGCCCGCATCAAAGCGGCGCTGCGCCGTTACAGCCAGGCGAATAGACCGTCCGATGGCAACATCTTGACTTTTGAGCAGTTGCGAATCGACGTCGACGCCCGGCGGGTGTGGAAAGACGACGAGGAAGTCGAACTGACCACTATCGAATTTGACCTGCTGCACGCCCTGGCCGAACATCCGGGCCGGGTTTTGAGCCGGGAGCAGTTGCTGGAACGGGTCTGGGGTCACGACTTCTACGGCGAAGAGCGGGTGGTGGATGTCCATCTGGGCCACATTCGCAAGAAAATAGAAACGAATCCGGCTGAGCCGGAATTGATTGTGACCGTGCGCGGGGTTGGCTACCGCTTTGAGGATACGTCGCCGTGAAGTCGTACTTCAATCAGTTGAAGGCCGGAATTTCAAGAACCCGGCTGGTCTGGAAGCTGCTGGCCTCCTACGTGATTGTCATTTCTGTCGGTCTGGCTACTTTTGCTATGGCCGCCGAGTCGATTGCCCCCACCGCCTTTGACCGGCATATGATGGGGATGCGCGGCATGATGATGGGGGGGGAGATGAGGCCGGGCATGGGCATGCAACTGCTGGAAGACACCCTCTTTGCCAATTTCCGGGCGGCTCTAACCGAAGCGCTGTGGTGGGCCAGCGGCACGGCTCTGGCCGCGGCGATTATTGTGGGTATCTTTGTCTCCCGGCGGGTGGTAACCCCCATCCGCCAGTTGATGCAGGCCAGCCGCCACATTGCCAACGGCCATTACCGGGAGCGGGTTGAAGCAGCCAGCGAGGACGAATTGGGGCAACTGGCCCGGAGTTTCAACCAGATGGCCGCCACCCTGGAACAAACCGAAGCCATCCGCCGTGAACTGATTGCCAATGTGGCCCACGAACTCCGCACCCCCCTGTCAAGTATCAAAGGTTATATGGAAGGGCTAATCGATGGGGTGCTGCCGGCCGAGGCGGATATCTACCAGCAGGTCTACCAGGAGGCGGATCGGCTGCAACGTTTGGTCAATGATCTGCAGGAGCTAAGCCGGGTGGAAGCCGGGGCTTTTGAGCTAAACCGCCGTCCCCTGGCCGTAGCAACGCTCATCAAGCAGGTCACCAATCGCCTCTGCCCTCAATTCGAAGAGAAAGGTGTGACTCTCGAGTTGAAGCTGCCGGCCAATTTACCGGCCGTACTGGCCGATGAAGACCGGGTTAGCCAGATTCTACTCAACCTGGTCGGTAACGCCTTACAATACACCCCCAGCGGCGGCGCAGTTACCATTGCGGCCGAAACGCCTCCGCTCTCCTGCCCAATTCCAGCAGCAGACCTGAAAAGTGAGACTCAACTGCTGGTGACAATTCGGGATACCGGCATCGGCCTGGCCCCGGCGCATCTGCCCCACCTGTTTACCCGCTTCTACCGGGTCGATAAGTCGCGCAGCCGGGCCGGCGGCGGCAGCGGCATTGGCCTGACCATTACCAGGCATCTGGTCGAAGCCCACGGCGGCCACATCTGGGTCCAGAGCGCCGGTGAGGGGCGGGGCAGCACCTTCAGTTTTACCTTACCACTGGCCCAAATTCACTCTTGAGCGCCTGATCTGCCAAATTCTTTACCCAATCTTCATCCAACCTTTGTTATAGCTTCAAACAAATCTCCTATACTGGGTTTAACGAGACGCCAGACAGGGAGGATTTTAGCGATGATGGGCTTTGGTTTAGGTATGGGTGGCTTTGGGCTGATTTGGATGTTGTTATTTTGGGGCGTCCTGATTTTGCTGGCCATCTGGTTAGTCAGCCTGCTCTTTCCCGCGGTCAAAGAATCAGACCCGCCCGATCATGCGCCAGATTCGGCCGTAGAGATTCTAAAGGAACGGTACGCCCGCGGTGAATTGACCGGCGCAGAGTACCAGCAGATGCTTGAGACCATTCAAGATTAACCTCATAGCACTGCACAAACTGACTCAACTAACAACCCCACAATCTCATCGAGTTGTTCATCGGTGACGATGAACGGCGGGGCTACCATCACCTGGTCGCCCTGAATGCCGTCGACGTTACCGCTGACGGGATAAATAATCAGGCCCCGTTCAAAAGCGGCGTCGCCCAATTTTTTGGCCAGACCGCGCTTGGCCGGGAACGGTTCTTTGGTCTGACGGTCGACCACAAACTCCAGCCCCCACATCAAACCTCGACCGCGAATATCACCCACGTGAGGATGGTGACCCAAGGCGGCGCGCAGTTTTTGAGCCAACTTCTCCCCCTGAAGCCGGGCTGCATCGACCAGATTGTGCTGCCGGAGGTAACGCAGCACCGCCAGGCCGGCCGCCATTGCCACCGGGTGATGGGAGAAGGTGCCGCCGTGATTGAAGTCGCCGTGGCCGGCGCGGATCGTCTGGACATCCGCCGTTTTGACCGCGGTAATCGACAGGGGCACATAGCCGCCCCCGGCCCCCTTGGCCATGGTTAAAAAACCCGGATCCCCCCCCAAAATATGTTTGCCAAACAAACCCCCGCCCGGCCCAAACCCGTAAAAAACCCAGTCGAAAAACCCAA
>CAYNLK010000024.1:0-71309 GCA_964398055.1 uncultured Caldilineaceae bacterium | reverse complement strand
CACCCCCCAACTCTGGATGGCAAACCAATCGCCGGCCCGGCCAAAACCGGTCATCACCTCGTCGGCAATCAGCAAAATCTGGTAATGATCGCAGATCTGGCGGATCAGCGGCCAATATTCCGGCGGCGGCACGGCCGCGGCCAGAGTCGCCCCGCTGATCGGCTCGGCAATGAAGGCGGCAATGGTATCTTTCCCGTTGAGTTTGATAGCCTCATCGAGAGCGTGGGCGCAGCGCAGCTCGCAGGCCGGGTAGGTCAATTGAAATGGGCAGCGATAGCAATAGACCGGCGGAATGTGGGGCATCGGCGGCATCATCGGCTCGTAGAGGTGACGCATCCCCGGCCGGCCGCTAACAGCCAGCGAACCCAGGGTGGTACCGTGATAGCTCTGCCAGCGGGCAATGATTTGATAACGGCCGGCCTGGCCCCGGTCGACCTGGAGCTGCCGGGCGAATTTTATAGCTGTTTCCACGGCCTCGGAGCCGCTGCCCAGGTAAAAGAAACGGGGATTATCCAGCGGCGTCACCTCGGCCAGAGCGGTGCTGTACTCCTCCAGCGCCTGGCTGGTAAACATGGTCGCGTGGATATAGGCTACCGCCTGGGCCTGCTCGGCCATCGCCTGGACCACCTCTTTGACCCCGTGGCCTACATTGACCAATACCGGCCCACCGGACGCGTCAATATAACGCTTGCCGTCGGTATCATAGAGATAAATCCCCTCACTATGCGAAATCATTGGGCGAGCGTGGGCAATGCGGCGGTAAAAAACATAGCCATTTAACTCATGGTAAACTGTCATGGTCTGCTCCTTCAGGTGTCAGGCTAACTAAAAGTGATCGGATTTGATTAGAAAAGACATTCTAAAGCCGGTTGAGGCGGAAATCAAAATTGCCGGGTGGCTCTGGATTGTGCCATGTTGTTCGGTTTGGTATAATGATAACTCAAGTTAAATCAGGCGGCGTCAGGGATATATGAACATAAAATATGATGTCATTGTTATAGGCAGCGGTCCCGGCGGGGAAGGGGCGGCGATGAAAGCAGCCAAAGAGGGCAAGCAGGTCGCCATAGTGGAACAATATCCCATGGTCGGGGGGAATTGCACTCACCGGACCACCATCCCCAGTAAAGCCCTGCGACAGGGTATTCAACAGTTGATCGACACGGGGAATTATGAGGCTGCCACCCTACCAACCCTGCTAAATTTGGCCGCGCCGATCATCAACCAGCAAGTGACAATGCGGCGAAGTTTTTATGACCGGAATCGGATCGATATATTGCATGGCCGGGCTGCTTTTATTGACCCGTACACGATTGAAGTCAGCCGGCCCGACAATTTGCCCCGACGCTATAGCGCCGACGCATTTGTGATCGCCGTTGGGGCCAGGCCGTACCATCCAGCGGATGTGGACTTTACTCACCCCCTGATCGTTGACAGCGACACAGTGTTATCACTGTACGCGAACCCCCGTTCGATCACCATCTATGGCGCGGGCGTCATCGGCTGCGAATACGCCTCGATTTTTCGCGGGTTACGGCTCAAAGTCAATCTGATCAATACCCGCGACCGGCTGCTTTCTTTTCTGGATGATGAAATTATTGACGCCCTGAGTTACCACCTCCGTGAAAATGGAGTCCTGATTCGGCACAACGAAGAATATGAAAAGGTCGAAGCAGACGCCACCGGCGTAACAGTTTATCTAAAATCCAACAAGCAAATTCGCACCGATGTGCTGCTCTGGGCCCAGGGTCGAACCGGGAATACCGACCATATGGGCCTGGAGGAAATAGGGCTGCAACTGGACAGCCGGCGCAACATCAAGGTCAACGACTGTTACCAATCGACCCTACCCCACATCTATGCCGTTGGTGACGTGGTCGGCTACCCCAGCCTGGCCAGCGCCGCTTACGACCAGGGTCGCTTTGCTGCCACTCACCTGGTTTTTGGCACCTGTGAAGACCACCTGGTCAAATACATCCCCACCGGCATCTATACCATTCCGGAAATCAGTTCGGTTGGCTTGACGGAACAGGAGCTAACGGCCAGCCGAGTCCCTTATGAGGTAGGCCATTCTTTGTTCCGAAACTTGGCTCGAGCCCAAATCGCCGGTCGCACCACCGGGATGCTCAAGCTTCTTTTCCACCGGGAGACTCTGGAAATTTTAGGCGTTCATTGTTTCGGCTCGCAAGCCTCAGAGATTATCCACATTGGCCAGGCGATCCTGGCTCAAAAAAGCCCGGCCAATAGCCTGATGTACTTCATCAATACCACCTTCAACTACCCTACTATGGCCGAGGCCTACCGGGTGGCTGCGCTCAATGGGCTGAATCGGGTCCGGGCATTGAGATCAGTTGACCAAAATTAAGTTATGCAAAAAAGCCTCAAACAGAGGCTCATTCAACAACAAGCTGGGCGGGTAACTACTCAGGTGACCGGCACTTTAACTTCAATCAAGTACGTTGCTATGGAAAATCAAGCCTCATTTCCTGATTCAAGTGCCAGTCACCTGGCAGACTGAACATTTACCTGGCGGGTAAAAATAGCCTTTGACATAACTTGGCGAATGTGATAAACTCCCACTATGATGAGCCAGGCCGCCCTTAATGGCGTCTATCCGGTCACGATTGCCCCAACAACCGATGAGAATGGGCCGGCGGATGACCTGATCTACTACCGAATTCGGGCATTTGACGCCTACCCTGAGTTAAAACATGCCATCTTTACTCGCCATGGCGGCGTCAGCCAGTCCCCCTTTGCCAGTCTCAATCTGGGACCGTCGGTGGGGGATGCGCCCCAGGCGGTAGCCCAAAACCTGGCCCGAGCTTGCCGGGTGCTTGGAACCAGCCCGGCTCAAACCGTTTCCTGCCACCTGACTCACAGCGCCGATATCCTCAGCGTCAACCGGCGCAACCGCCAGCGGGTGATGGGCTATGGCGATGGGCTAATTACGGCCGACCCGGCCATTTATCTGGCCATGCGCTTTGGCGACTGTACCCCGCTGATTTTGTTCGACCCGGCCCGGCGGGCGATTGGCCTGGCCCACGCCGGCTGGCGGGGGACGATGAAGAACATCGCCGGGAGCATAGTTGAGGCGATGGTCAGCCGGCTAGGCTGCGCCGCTGAAAATATGATTGCCGTAATCGGCCCGGCCATCGGCCCGTGCTGCTACGAGGTTGGCCCGGAGGTCAGGCAGGCGGCGGCGCAGGCCTTCAGCGAGGTTGATACTCTGTTCAGCCGGCCGGGCCGGAATGGCCGGAGCAGGCAAGCTCATTTTGACCTGTGGGAGGCCAATCGACGCCAGTTGGCCGCCGGCGGCGTAACTCAGATCATCCAATCCAAACTCTGTACGGCCTGCCGGACCGACCTGTTCTTTTCCCACCGGGCGGAGCAGGGCCGCACCGGTCGTTTTGGGGTGATCATCGGACTTGAGGAATAGAGGCTATGAACAACCTGGCGGCCAATATCGCCGCCGTTCACGAGCGGATGCAAGCCGCCGCGACTCGAGCCGGGCGCAGGCGCGAGGAGATTACGCTGGTGGCGGTCACCAAAACCCATTCGCTGGAGACGGTCGTCGCCGCTTACCGGGCCGGGTTGCGCCATTTTGGCGAGAATCGGGTGGCCGAAGGCGGGGAAAAAGTAGCCGGGTTGGCAGCCTGGCTGGCCAGCGCCGGCCCGGTTGAGGCGGTTGACCGGCCAACCTGGCATCTGATCGGTCACTTACAAAGCCGGCAGGTCGGGCAAGCCCTGGAACAATTCCAGGTGATCGAAGCCGTGGACAGCTTGAAACTGGCCGAGCGGATCAATCGGCTGGCTGAACGGGACGGCTATCCACCGGTCGAGGTTTTGTTGGAGTGTAACGTTTCTGGCGAGGCCAGCAAATATGGCTTTGCTCTGGAGCATTGGTCGTCTAACCCGGCCCAGTTGGACGCTTTTTTACAAGCCGTAAGCGAGATGGCCGCCCTGGATAAGCTCATCATTCGCGGGCTGATGACGATGGCCCCGCTGGTGGCCGATCCGGAGGAGACCCGGCCGGTTTTCAAGAGCCTGGCGGCGTTGCGGGCGAAGTTGCGGATCGAACGGCCGCAGGTCAACTGGGAGCATCTGTCGATGGGTATGACCGACGATTTTGAAGTGGCCATCGAAGAGGGGGCGACAATTGTGCGGCTGGGGCGGGTTTTATTCGGAGAACGAGTAGCCATTTAGATTAGCTGATTTCATTTCCTGAAAAGGTGGAGTCTAACATTGTCGACATTAAAAGATGCAACCATTTGCTTTATTGGGGGCGGGGCTATGGCCACGGCGATGATTGCCGGGATTACCAAACAGGAGTTGATCAAATCTGAAAACATAATGGCCAGCGACCCTTACGTTGGCCAGCTTGAGAAACTGGCCCAGCGTTACCACATTCAGACCACCCAGAACAATCTGGAAGCGGTCAAGGGCCGAGATATTGTGGTGTTATCGATCAAGCCCCAAAGTCTGAGCGAGGTGGCCGAGGAACTCCAGGGCTACATTCCGGCCCGCGCCCTGGTCTTATCGATTATTGCCGGAGCCACCATCACCAAGATGAGCCAGAAGCTGCATCACTACCGGGTAGTCCGGGTGATGCCCAATACCCCGGCCCGGGTGGGCAAAGGCATGTCGGTTTGGACGGCCACCGATGAGGTCACCGAGACACAGCGCGGCCAGGCCCGGGAAATTCTGGCGGCGCTGGGGCAAGAGATTTACGTGGATCACGAGGATGAGCTGGATATGGCTACGGCCCTGTCGGGGACAGGGCCGGCCTATGTGTTCCTGTTCATGGAGGCGATGATCGACGCCGGGGTGCATATGGGTTTTTCGCGGCGGGTGGCCCAGGAGCTGGTCTACCAGACCATCGAGGGTTCGGTGGCCTTTGCCCGGGAGAGCCAGCGCCATCCGGTGGAACTGCGCAACATGGTTACGTCTCCGGGCGGTACTTCGGCCGAGGCGCTGTACCAACTGGAAAAAGGCGGCTTCCGTACCGTGCTGTCCAAAGCTATCTGGGCGGCCTATCAGAAATCCCGTTACCTGGGAGGCTTAGACAACGATGGGTGATTTTGGTATAGCTCTGGCAACCATTATCAACGTGGTATTTCAATTGTTCTGGTGGGCTGTGCTGATTAGAGTGTTGCTATCATGGCTACCTATGGCGGGCGTCCGCATCGACCCGTACAATCCGGTGATCCGGGCGCTTTACTCCATTACGGACCCTATTTTGGAACCAATTCGCCGCTTCACCACGGTGGGGATGATTGATCTAAGTCCAATCGTGGCCCTGTTTGCGTTAGATATTATCAGGAGAATCTTAATCTCTCTGTTGATCTAAAAGCCATTACCAGCCAGAGGAGGATAGGGTATGATAGACCGAGAGTTCAAAATTACCAAGGCTGAAGAGGGTGCGGCCTTTGCCGTCCACGTGGTGGCGAATTCACCCAAAAACGAGGTGGTCGGCAAGCACGGCGATGCTCTGAAGGTGCGGCTGGCAACCCCCTCAACCCGCGGGCTGGCCAACGAGACGCTCTTGCGCTTTTTGGCTCAAAAATTAGAGATTGATCAGGCTAACATCGAGATCGCAGCCGGCCTGGACTCGACCGAAAAAATGGTGATCGTCGTCGGCATTACCCCCAGCGAAGTTGAAAGCAGGCTATTAGGTTAAGCTCTCGTCTCTTCAGGGAACTTTTCTCCTCCAACCGGCGTCTTTTTGATAAGAGCCTGTCAATGAAAGTGTTGGAGGTAAATGATATGTTTGAGCGAATGAGTCAATCAGGTCTGGTAGTAATTTTGTTGAGCGTGGCGCTGACCACTGCCGCCTGTGGGGGGGGAGCTACCAGGGAAGATATTCAACCCGTCGATACTTTGGAGATTCAGAGCGCGCCCGAGAGTGAGGAGCTGCCAACCGCCACTCCCAGCCCAACCTCAACCACCGCGCCAACGCCGACCAATTTGCCGACAGAACTTGGTGAACCGGCCTTGCCTGGCGAGTCGGTTTCACCCGTAAAGGAACCAGGTATGGTCCCAGCTTCTGGTGCAGTCCAGCCTCTGCCTGGCAGTGAAAAAGCCCTGGCCGCCGCCATAGCCGACCTGGCCGCCCGAACTGGAGCCCCGGCCAGCGAAATTAGCCTGGTCTCGCTAGAAGCGGTGGACTGGAGCGATGCCAGTCTGGGCTGTCCCCAAGAAGGTTATATGTACGCCCAGGTAATTACGCCTGGCTTTTTGATGAGCCTGTCTGCCCAGGGCCAGCAATACGAGTACCACACCGATCTGGCCGGTAATGTAGTACTATGTGAGCAGTGAGCGAACGAATAGCGAATAACGAATAGCGAATAACGAATAGCGAATAACGAATAGCGAATAACGAATAGTGAATAGCGAATAACGAATAGCGAATAGTGAATAGCGAAGGGCGAGCCATTGCCGACTTGAGCGGCCGTACTGGTGAGTCAAAAACCTATCGAATTCTGACTCCCATATCCGCATCCGCAGGAATGGGGGTTTTTTTATCTATAATATGCCAAAGGATGTCCCTATCTCACCCTGGCGAGTCGTGCTGCCGGTCGGCCTGGGCACGGGTCTGTCGCTTATGGGCGACTCGTCGCTTTATGCGGTGCTGCCGACCCATACGGTCGAAGCCGGTGTGTCGCTGGCCAGCGTGGGGGTGTTACTGTCGGCTAACCGGTTCATCCGGCTGTTATTGAATGTGCCGGCCGGTTTGGCCTTTGATCGTTGGCTTCGCCGGCCGCTGTTTGTGGCGGCCCTATTTTGCGGGGCCGGCTCCACAGCCTGCTACGCCCTGACTCAGGGCTTCTGGCCGCTGCTGCTGGGCCGGCTGCTGTGGGGCCTGGCCTGGGTTGGCATTTGGGTGGGTGGCAATACCATCATTATGGATGTAAGCGACTACCATAGCCGGGGGCGCTGGGTAGGTTTTTACCAGATTTTCTTCTTTTTGGGCGCGTCGGGGGGGCTATTATAGGCGGGCTGCTGACCGATTGGCTGGGCTACCACCGGGCTATGGATATCAGCGCCGGGCTGACCCTGCCAGGGGCGATGGTTGCGTTAATCCTCCTGCCTGAAACACGGTACTTTCGGCAGACCAAAAGTGAATCGGCTGTTGTCGATAGTATATCACCGCTCAAACCGGTCCACCGGGCCGAACTGATCTCGGCGATTGCGCTGTTGGGGCTCAATCGGTTATTGGTACCGGGAATATTGGCGTCGACCTTTGGCCTGCTGCTGCTGGCCCAACTGGGCGAGTCGATCCAGTTGGCCGGTTACACCGTAGGGGTGGCCACGCTGACCGGCCTGGGACTGGGCAGCCAGAGCCTGCTGGCCATGACCGCGGCGCCGCTGCTGGGCGGCCTTTCGGATCGGACGGTCAGCCGCTGGCAGGTGGTGGCCGGCGGACTGTCGCCGGGTGTGGCCGGGTTCGGTTTGCTGGCATCGGGGTCGCCGCTGGCGATTTTGACGGGGTTGCCCCTGGCGGCTGTTACCAGCGGCAGCAATCAGAGCTTGTCAACGGCCATTGTGGGTGATCTGGCCGGCCACGGACATCACGGACGGCAGTTGGGCTAGCTCTTCACCGTTGGCGATCTGGCCAGCGCCATCGGCCCACCCCTGGCCTATGCCCTCATCCCCTGGCTGGGGCTGAGCTGGTTGTATGGGTTGGCAGCCGGCTTGCTGGCGCTGATGCTGGTCGTCGCGGGCCGCTGGTCGATCAGATCCGGTGCATTAGCTCAAAAGTAAGCCTATGACAATCTGAGTATTTGGAGTAAAATGCAACCCGACGGTTAAAAATAGGTACCTTAATTTCATTCAAACCAACAGGAGGAACATCTATGCGATCATTATTGGGCCGGTTTAAGAGTGGTGCTTCGATCTTCTTTGTATTGATTATCATTGTCATTGTGCTGGGCGTCCTGATGTCGTTTTTTAGCCAATTCTTCTACCTGTTTGAACGGGTGGAGGAGCAAGAAGTTGGCGTTCAATTTCAAAGCGGCCGGATCGTCAACATTGTTGGACCGGGAGTGTACAGTGATTTTGGCTTCTACGTGGAGCTGAGAAGGATTTCCAGCCAGGCCATCCCCTTCGACGTGCAGGATGATGAGATTATTACCAGGGATAAGCAGCGCCTTGGCCTGGTGGTCAGTGGCGACATTTTTAGGCCCAACCTGGCCCAAAAAGATGTGTTGCAGGAAAAGTGGGCCGAATATCGCAACATCTTTCTGGATGACAATCTGGCCCGGAGCCGGGTGCAAGACCTGGCTAAACAGGCGATGAAAGTGTGCGTGGGGGATCGCAATTTTGATGATAACGTGGTCGGCACGGCGCGGGATGAATTGCGGGCCTGTATCGATAATGAAGTTAGTGATCTGGCGGCGAATTTTGGCCTGCAAATTGAAAATGTGGTAGTGCCCAATGTGATCCTCTCACCAGCAGTGCAGGCCGCGCTGGACGCCATTGTGCAGAGCCGGCTGGAAACCGAGAAGGCAGCCCAGGACAAACTGCGGGCCGAGGCTCAGGCTTCAGCCGAGCAGGCCCGCCAGGAGGGAGAGATCAGAATCGAGCAGAGCCGGATCCAGGAGCAGGCTCGTCAGGAGACCACCCTGGCCCGGCTACAGCAGGAGAGGATCTTGGCCCAGCGGGCCGTGATCGAGGCGGAACGAGCCAACGAACAGACCAGAGTTCAGGCCGAACGAGCCGTGATCGAGGCGCAAAAGGCCAACGAGTTATTTGCGGCCGAGCAAGACCTGGCCATCAACCGGGCCCTGGCCGAAGCCGCTACGGAGAAGGCCAAAGCCGATCTGGCCCCCCAACTGGCTCTGGCCGAATTATATAGCCGGTATCCGGGTTTTCTGGAGCTGCAAAAAGTGCAGGCGAACGCCAATGCCCTGCAATCGACCGACAAAATCATCTTTACCCCGGAAGGGACCGTGCCGAACCTGGTCATTCCCGGCCCCGGAATTGTGCCGACAGTCAATACCGGAACCACCGGGCCGGGCGGAGCAGGGCAATAACTTTAGCAGCCAAAAGGATGATAAGAAGGAACTTACAACTATGTCTACCACTGAAACCATCACGCCCTCCAACTTTATTGCCGAAATTATTGAAGAGGATCTACGTACCAATAAATACGGCGGTCGCGTTCACACCCGCTTTCCGCCGGAACCGAACGGTTACCTGCACATTGGCCACGCCAAGTCAATCTGCCTGAATTTTGGCCTGGCCGAACGGTATGGCGGCAAGTGCAACCTCCGCTTTGACGACACCAACCCGACCAAAGAGGAAGAGGAATATGTCGAGTCGATCAAAGCGGACGTGCGCTGGTTAGGTTTTGACTGGGCAGAGCGAGAATTCTACGCCTCCGATTACTTCGGCCAGCTCTACAACTACGCGGTCCAGTTAATCAAGGCCGGCAAAGCCTATGTCGACAGTCTGAGCGCCGAAGAGATCAGAGCCTATCGCGGCACCTTAACCGAACCGGGCCGGGAGAGTCCCTACCGCAACCGCGCCATCGCCGAGAACCTGGATCTGTTCGAGCGGATGCGAGCCGGCGAATTCCCGGATGGCGCTTATGTGCTGCGGGCCAAGATCGATATGGCGTCTGGCAACTTGAATATGCGGGACCCGGTGCTGTACCGCATCCTGCACGCCCGCCACCACCGCACCGGCGACAACTGGTGCATCTATCCAATGTATGACTGGGCCCACGGCCAGTCTGATTCTATCGAAGGGATCACCCACTCGATCTGTACCCTGGAATTTGAAGACCACCGGCCCCTGTACGACTGGTTTCTGGATCAGTTAGGCATCTACCACCCCCGGCAGATCGAATTTGCCCGGCTCAATATTAACTACACGGTGTTGAGCAAACGCAAGCTATTACGGCTGGTCTCGGATGGGCATGTGCGCGGCTGGGACGACCCGCGCATGCCGACTCTGTCCGGCTTGCGTCGCCGCGGCTTCACCCCAGAGTCGATCCGGGATTTTGCCGAACGGGTTGGCGTGGCCAAAGCCAACAGTACCGTCGACATAGCCCTGCTGCAGCACTGCCTGCGAGAGGACCTCAACAAGCGGGCACAACGGGTGATGGCGGTTCTACAGCCGCTCAAAGTAGTCATCACCAACTACCCCCAAGGCCAGGTGGAGCAGGTGGAGGCGGTCAACAACCCGGAGGACGCCAGCGCGGGCACACGGTTGGTGCCCTTTTCGCAAGTCATCTACATTGAACGGGACGATTTCCGGGAAGATCCGCCCAAAAAATTCTTCCGGCTGGCCCCAGGCCGCGAGGTGCGGCTCATGCACGCCTACTACATCACCTGCAACGAAGTCATCAAGGATGAACAAGGACAAATTGTTGAGCTACGCTGCACGTATGATCCCGCTACCCGGGGCGGCGACTCACCCGACGGGCGTAAAGTTAAGGGTACGCTCCATTGGGTCTCGGCCGTCCATGCCGTCGAGGCCGAAGTTCGGCTGTATGACCATCTCTTCACCAAAGCCGATCCGGATGACGTAGCGGCAGGGCAAACTTTCCTCGATAACCTGAATCCCAATTCGTTGGAAGTTCTGACCGGCTGCAAGGTGGAACCGATGCTGGCCGACGCTCCGTCCGGCAGTCGCTACCAGTTCCTGCGCCACGGTTACTTCTGTGTCGACCCGGACTCGACCGCGGGCCGACCCGTGTTCAACCGTACCGTCCCGTTGCGGGATACCTGGGCCAAGATAGAGCAAGCCCAGCAATAGAGCCTCGCCCAGCTTTGCCAAAACAAACAAGCCCTGCCTCCTGTTGAAGCAGGGCTTGTTGATTATTGAGCCGAATGTAAACCCGGCGGCCCGTTCGGCCAGGTTTGGCTGATATTGTTTCGAAACTACACCTTTTCACGCTTCAAGTAAAGGGTGGTCAACATCGCCTCAGCCTCGGCGGCATCATTGGTAGTCACCGTGACCAGCTCCCAACCACTGTTGCCAACTCGCTGAAGAAATTCCCATAGGTCAGGGCAGCTCTGCAACGCGCCTGGCGTATCCGGCGGTAAATCGCCTTGCCAGTGGCCGTTGACAAAGGTAATCCGCATCATTTGTGAGGTACAGATCATATATTCAAATCGAACCATATCCCCTCGGCTGGTGTGACCTTGGCTGAGTTCATCTGCTGAGAGGCTGTCTAAGAATTGGTAAAATCTCGGTTCGAGGAGGGTAAAATCCACGAAGGACACAAACAAACACGAAGTTTTTAGCCTTTTTCTTAGTGTTCCTTCGTGTTCTTCGTGGTTAATAAAGAATTTTTAGACACCCTCTGAGTATACCCTGAAATGGGCAAAGGTTCAAGTAACCAGGCGCGCTTTACCTTTTGGGGTTAAGCCGGTATAATTTTTATAAGAGTTTTTATAAAAAAGGAGAGATTTATGCCGAACAGACTGGCGCAGGAGAGCAGTCCCTATCTGTTGCAGCACGCCAACAATCCGGTCGACTGGTACCCGTGGGGTGAAGAAGCGCTGGCCCGGGCCAGCGCCGAAGACAAGCCAATTTTTTTGAGCATCGGCTACTCGGCTTGCCACTGGTGCCACGTAATGGAGCATGAGAGTTTTGAGAACGAGCAAACCGCCAGGTTCATGAACGAGCATTTTATCAACATTAAGGTGGATCGGGAAGAACGGCCTGACCTGGACACGATTTATATGGACGCCGTGGTCGCCCTGACCGGTCAGGGCGGCTGGCCTATGAGCGTTTTTCTGACTCCGGCAGGGGTACCTTTCTATGGCGGCACTTATTTTCCGCCTACGCCGCGCTACGGTATGCCCAGTTTTCAACAGGTTTTGCAGAGCGTGGCCCAGGCTTATCATCATCGCCAGGAAGATATTACCAAAAATGGAACCACTCTGCTCGCCCGCATGAAAACGGCTATTCCCTTGCAATCGGCCGGTTCCTTGGATCCGGCCGTACCGGAGCTGGCCATCTCAAATTTAGCCCGCACCTTTGACCAGGCGCATGGCGGTTTTGGCAGCGCGCCCAAATTTCCCCAACCGATGACCTATGATTTTTTACTACGGGCCTACTACCGCAACCGGCGTCAAAATGTACTGGAGATGGTTGAACGCACCTTGCAGAAGATGGCTCACGGCGGTATGTATGACCAGCTAGGCGGGGGCTTTCATCGCTATTCCGTTGATCGAGTCTGGCTGGTGCCCCACTTTGAAAAGATGCTGTATGACAATGCCCTGCTGGCCCGGCTTTATCTGCACACCTACCAACTAACCGGAAACCCATTCTATCGCCGGATAGTGACCGAAACCCTTGATTATGTAGTCAGGGAAATGACCGATCCCGCCGGCGGTTTTTACTCTACCCAAGATGCCGATAGTGAGGGTGAAGAAGGTAAGTTCTTCCTGTGGACGCCGGCTGAGATCAGGGCAATTCTGGGGGACGCTGAAGGCGATATCTTCTGCACCGCCTACGATGTCAAACCGGGCGGCAATTTTGAAGGCAAGTCAATTTTGAACCTGCCTCAACCACTCGAACAGGTGGCCGAGACCTTGAATTTGGGATTGGATACTTTGAACGATATTCTGACCAAAGGTCGGGCCAGATTATTCGAGGCCCGGGAAAAGCGCATCAAGCCCAGCCGGGACGAAAAAATTATCACCGCCTGGAATGGGTTGATGCTGGCCGCCCTGGCCGAAGCCGGCCGGATGCTCGAGCGACCAGACTACATTGAGGTTGCTACGCGCAACGCCGAGTTCATTTTGACCACGCTGAGGCAAGATGGCCGCCTGTTTCGTACCTGGAAAGCCGAACCGGGCCAGGCCAAGTTGATGGGCTATCTGGAGGATTATGCTTTTTACGCCGATGGACTGCTGGCCCTGTATCAAACTACCTTTGAGCCGCGCTGGTTTCAGGCCGCCCAAGAGCTGATGGATGTGGTCCTGGAGCATTTCTCCGACCAGCAGGCCGGCGGCTTTTTTGACACAGCCGATGACCACGAGATTCTGGTCACCCGGCCCAAAAGCTTACAAGACAATGCCAGCCCAAGCGGCAACAGCATGGCGGTCCGAACCCTGCTGCTGTTGGCAGCCTACACCGGCCGGGCCAGGTATGAGACTCCGGCCATCGAGGCCCTGGCTTCCCTGCAACAAGTGCTGGCCCAATACCCGGCTGCCTTTGCCCACTGGCTGGGCGCGCTGGAGTTTGCCCTCGCCTCACCCCGGGAGATCGCCCTCATCGGCCAGTTGGGCGCAGCAGACACCACCGCGCTGCTGCGGGTGGTACAACAACCGTACCGGCCCAATCAAGT
The DNA here is from genome assembly GCA_964398055.1 of uncultured Caldilineaceae bacterium. Taxonomy (GTDB): domain Bacteria; phylum Chloroflexota; class Anaerolineae; order 4572-78; family J111; genus CAYNLK01. Next base: position 58,006 of record CAYNLK010000024.1, on the reverse strand, counting down.
GGTGGCCGTTACCGGTGAAGATGAGGCGGCCAGTCATCCCGAATTAGCACATAACCGGCCCGCTCGAAACGATCAGGCTACCGTTTACGTTTGCCAGAATTTCACCTGCCAACAACCGGTTACCACGGTTGAGACCCTGGCGGCACTCTTAAACGAGTAGACTCAGCGGATCCAATTTTTGACCGTAGCAAAGGTATCCCTATGCCTTTACGGACGGCTCAACTGTTGAATTTTGAGGAAGGAGAAAAGACAAAAGCCACCGCAGAGGGTGGCTTTTTTAATAAATAGGCTATGAAGTACTAAAGAATAAAAAGGTTTACAGGTTACCAACAATGTTGCTGAAGACGTTACCAACGACCGGGCCAAGCAGCAGGAGAATGGCAATCACAACGATAGCGACCAGAACCAGGATCAACGCGTATTCTACCAAACCTTGACCTTCTTCACGGGGCAGAAACAACATGGTATTTACCTCCTTTCGTTAGAATTTTCAAACTAAAAACATCATATACTACGAAGATGAGTTTGTCAACTGGAACAATCGAAGAGCTTGATCACATTATAACCCAAAACCCAACAGTGAAAACCCCAAAAATTGGGGGTTTTTAGAACTCCCCGGCCAAAATCCCTTCGATAATCCGTTCAAAATCCTCATAAGGGTAAGCCCCGGCCAGGGGGATGCCGTTGATCAAAAAGGCGGGTGTGCCGCGCACCCCCATGATGCGAGCCAGACGAATATCGTTTTCCAACATAGACATATCGGTAAAGTTGGCCAGGCACTCTTGAAATAGCTTCGTATCCAGGCCGATATCCCCGGCCAGTTTGGTCAGATTGGTCGGGCTAAAGCCGATGCCCTGGTTGGCATACAAAATATTGTGATAGTCCCAAAAAGTGTCTTGTTGAGCCGCACATTCGGTTGCCTGGGCTGCCGTCATCGAGTCGGTGCCCAAAATGGGGTAGTGAACATAAGCCATCCGCATTTTGCCGGTTTGGATATACTTTTCATCAAGCCGGGGTAAAGTCTCGGTGGTCCATTTACCGCAATAGCCGCAATTGAAATCGGCAAACTCGATCAGGGTGATAGGGGCGCTGGGATCACCCTGAAAGTGGCGGGAACCATCCGCCACCGCCAGCATAATGGTTTGCTGGGCATCGGGTTTGTTGATCTGCCCGGAATCGACCACATTAGCCAGCGGAGCCGTATCTGATTCAGGGATCAGCAGCGGGTACAAGAAAAAACCGGCCAGCCCACCCACCAGAATCCCAATGATAAAGAGGACCCAGCCATTTTGCCCGCCGGCTCGTTTTTCATCCACCGCAGCCGGGGAGCTATCATCCTTGCCCGCAGCTTCAACTGCCGGCGCCGAATCGAATTCTTTTGCTTCGATATCGATCACAGTCCCATCCTTTCTTCATCCTTAAAACAAGTAGGGCCAGACAACCTCTACCCCTTCTTATACTCTCACCATCATAAAATACGTAGAAAAATCATACCAGCCAAGCTACCAAAAACCAAACTCAACCTTGCAGCCTGGCAATGGCCTGCTCGATTCGTTTTAAGACCGTCTCCCGGCCCAATACCACCAACGTTTCAAAGAGCGGCGGGGCCACCATGCGACCACACACGGCCACCCGAATCGGTTGGAACATCTGCCCGGCGTTGAGGCCCAACTCGGCAGCGGCGGCCCGCAGGGCAACATCCAGGGCGTCGTGGTTGAAGTCAACGGTTTGCAGCGTTTGCCAGGCTCGCTGCAACACGGTCGAGGCCAGGGTCGCGTCCCCTTTCTTGGGGATCAGTTGGGCCGGATCGTAAGGAGGCAACTCGTCGACAAAGAAAAAATCGACCTTTTCGGGGGCTTCGCTGAGTTTGGTAATTCGTTCCTGGATCAACGGGGTGATCTGGAGCAGCCTGGCCCGGTCGGCCGGCAGGCCGGCTGCCGCCAGGTAGGGTAGTAACCGGTCGGTTAAATCCTCAACCGACAGTTGGCGAATGTAATGGCCGTTAAAGTGATCCAGTTTTTCATAATTCCAGGCCGCCGGCGAGGCGTTCACCCGTTCCAGGCTGAAGCGCTCGATCAGTTCCGCTCTGGTCATCAATTCAGTCTTGTCGTCGTAACTCCAGCCCAGCAAAGCCAGGTAGTTGACCATAGCCTCGGGTAAGTACCCCAGTTCTTGAAAAGTCCGCACAAAAACAGGCAAGAGCCGCCCATCAGGGGCGCGACCCTCTCGTTTGCTCATTTTGCCCTGACCGGAGGGGTTGAGAATCAGCGGCAGGTGAGCCATTACCGGCGGCGACCAGCCAAAGGCGTTATAGAGATGGATATGGAGAGGCAGGCTGTTGACCCACTCATCGCCCCGGAGAATGTGGGTGATGGCCATGAGGTGATCATCGATCACATTGGCCAGGTGGTACGTGGGAATACCATCCGACTTCATCAATACCGCGTCTTGGAGCAGGGCATTTTGCACGGTGATGTCGCCGCGAATAACATCGTGCATGGTAAGCTCACCCGTAAGGGGCAACCTGGCCCGAACAACATGACTTTCACCGCGCCTGGCCCGGGCCGCGGCTTCGTCGGGATCAAGGTTACGGCAAAAGCGATCGTAGCCGGTGGTAGGGTCATTATTTCGCTCACGTTCCTGGCGCAGCGCCTCCAGCCGTTCCGGCGTGCAGAAGCAGCGATAGGCGTGTCCGGCCTCGAGCAACTGCTGGCAGTAATCTTGGTAGAGGTCAAGACGCTCAGTTTGAACGTAAGGACCATAAGGACCACCAACTTCCGGTCCTTCATCCCAATCCAACTGCAGATAGCGCAGCCCGGCCAACAGCCATTGCAAGGCCTGGGGGTTGTAGCGCTTTTGATCGGTATCTTCAATCCGCAAAATAAATTTGCCGCCGTAGTGGCGGGCAAAAAGATAATTAAATAGGGCCGTCCGCGCCCCGCCCACATGGAAGTCACCGGTTGGGCTGGGCGCATAACGCACTCGGACAGGTTGAGTGATGGTGGTCATTGAGACTCATAACCTTCAGTTGCGAGTTGCTCCGCTGAATTAGGCTGAAAAAGAGCTTTGATGCGGGGGATATTGAAATACCAGAGTGAGACCAACAAGCCGACAACCAAACGCAGCAGATCGATGACAAATTCCGAGGTGGCATAGCGCTCAGCGGTCATAAATAAGGCCACCAGATTAAAGACAGACCAGGCCCCGATGACCCACAGAAACAAGACTCGACCCCAACCCCGGCGTCCCCACAGACCATAGGCGCTGCCAGCAAAGCCGACGGCAAAGACGGCATTGAAGATAAAAATCACCCAAACTTGGGTTTGGGTGCCAAACTGGTTGCTGGTGAGTTCCACAGCTCCCGATAGAAACACCAACCTGGCGATGGCCACCAGAGCCATAATCAAGGCTAAGGCTGCAAAAATAGGAATCAGCCAACTACCCCAGCGCTGCTGTACCTTCTCTGCCAGTGATTGCAATCGTATTTTAATGGGGTCACCTCGCCTGGTTAGACTTCCTCAAAATCCAGCACTTTATGGCGCATGAGGACACTTTGCACCAGACCAATAGCAACCAAAAACGCGGTCAGGGAGCTGCCGCCATAGCTGACAAAGGGTAACGGGGTACCCGTAACCGGCAGCAACCCCAGGTTAACGCCCAGATTCACAAAAGATTGGAAAAAAATGAGGCTGGCCACGCCCACCACAATAAGGCGGCCAAAGGGATCGCCGGTTAAATCAGCCGCCCGCATGATGCGCCAAATCAAGAATATAATCAACACAAACAGCAATAAAGCTCCCAGCAGCCCTAACTCCTCGCCAATGACCGAAAAAATGAAGTCGGTATGGCGAACCCGCAAAAAGTGTAGTTGATTCTGCGTGCCGATGCTGAAGCCTTTGCCCAAAGTGCCGCCAGAGCCAATGCTGATCAGGGCTTGTTGAATGTTATAATACGAGTCCGGATCGCTTTGGGGGTCTAAAAACAGCAGCATCCGGCTACGCTGATAATCGGCCATCGTCAGCCAGATTACCGGGCTGGCCAGCAGCGCCAGCAAGCCCAGCAACCCCAGGTGAAACAGGTGAATCCCCCCGGCCAAAGCCATAATCAACCAGACCACGCCAATAATAACGGTTGTGCCCAAGTCCGGCTGCATATAGATGAGGACCATTGGCGGCACAATAACCAGCAACGACAACAACAGGTTGCGCAGCTTATTCATTTCGCCGTCACGGTCGGCCAGAATTTTGGCGGTAACAATAATGATCACTATTTTGGCAATCTCACTTGGCTGCACCGGGAACAGACGGAAGTCCAGCCAGCGCAGGGTGCCGGCGGTTAATTCGGCGGCAATGAACAGCGTTCCCAAGAAGACCAGCATCACCACATACAGCATTTTATAGAGTGAGGCGTAATAGCGATAATCAAAAGCCGCGACCAAAACCATAATGCCCAAACCAATGACGGCCCGGGTCAACTGAGACCGCCACAACTCTTTCAGGTCTGCCTGATTCTGGTTGGCGCTAAAAATCATAATGACGCCATATAGAATTAATAATGCGACAAGACCCACTAACACCAGATCAAATTGCCGCCAGATTCTACGATCCATCGTCTACTCAAACAATGCTCATTTATTTATGACGGGCCCCAACAATCGGAATATCGGCCGTCAGGCGACTCCGACGTCCGCTCTTGGTTAATGAAATATTAATCCCATCCTGATCAATTTCAACATACTTGGAAATAATCTTAATCAACTCATCCTTTAATTCGGTCATCTTGTCAGGTGAAAGATTAACCCGATCTTGCACCAAAACCAGTTGTAATCGATCCTTAGCGACCTCACGACTGGACGGTTCCCGGCGACCTAGTAATCGATTGAAGATATTCATTCGATTTCCTCAAAATGGGGTTGCCACTCACCCTTTGAATAACTTTGACAACCGTTTGATAAATGAATCGTTGACTTCAAGATTCATAAACGGGATATCTTTGCCCATCAAGCGATCGGCAATATTTCTGAAGGCTTGACCAGCCATTGAACCATTTTCCAGTACCGCCGGCCGGCCTCGATTGGTCGATACTACAATTGACTCATCATCCGGCACGATACCGATCAGGTTGATAGCCAGAATATCGATCACATCGCCGGTATTGAGCATATCACCCCGTTTGACCATATCGATCCGCAACCGGTTCAAAATCAGATCGCCTGGCCCCTTCTCTTCGGCCTCAATCAGGCCAATAATCCGGTCCGCATCACGCACCGCCGACACTTCCGGCGTGGTCACAATCAGAACTCGATCGGCCGGAGCCAGGGCATTCTTGAAACCCTGCTCAATTCCGGCCGGCGAGTCAATCAGGATGTAGTCAAATTCACTACGGAGTTGATTAGTTAACTCAATCATATCGCCGGGAGTGACCGCGGTCTTATCGCGGGATTGCGCCGCCGGAATCAAAAAAAGTTCGGGCAACTGTTTATCTCGAATCATCGCCTGGCGTAAGCGGCAGGTGCCTTCAACAATATCCACCAGATCATACACGATCCGGTTTTCCAGCCCCATGACCACATCGAGATTGCGCAAACCAATGTCGGCGTCAATGGCCACCACCTTGTTGCCCTGGGCCGCCAGGGCTGCCCCTAAATTGGCGGTCGCAGTGGTTTTGCCAACCCCGCCCTTACCCGAGGTAACAGTTATTACGACTGCGCTCATGTCTGTACCCAACTTTTTCATTTATCAATGAACGATGATCATCGCCAAATTTTACTACAGCTAGCGGGGCTATGGAAATAGGGTCAGCCAACATTGCTGATTAACCCTTCCAGGATTCGGCCACAATCTGGTTATTTTGGACCGAAGCCATCTCCGGCCCTACCTCCTGCCCGGTCTCCTCATTCGGCGAGCGAGCAATGTAGTTGCCGATTCGCAATTGCGTGGGTGATAATTGCAACGCACACACAACCGCATTATCGCCATCATCGCCGCTACCGGCATAGACTGCACCCCGGAGCCGGCCCCAGACTACCACATTGCCGCCGGCCCTGATTTCTGCGCCGGGGTTGACATCTCCAATGACCACCACGTGACCCGGATGGTAAATCACCTGTCCGGAGCGCAACGTCCGTCTAACCACAATTGCGTCGCCCGGCGTGTCTGTGGTATCAGCTGGGGTGGTCACCGACCGGTCAGGTAAGCCAATCTCCAGGCCAAGTTGAGCCGCCGCGTCACGGGTACCGGGCGAGTCGCTGTCTACCGCCCACAGGGTCACCCCATGACGGTCTAATACTTCACCAATCGCCCCCAACTCCGTCTGGGTCAATTGACGGGGGCCAACCTGTAAAGCCACCCGCCCCCCTTTGAAAAAGGAGGCGCGCTCACCCAACCGCTGGTCCAACTCGTCAACCAAGCCCAACCACAGGCCACTGCCTATGGTGATAATTAAACCACTACTTGTACCTTTTATCGCTATCCGATCGTTGGACATAATGGAAAAGAATGAATAATCGAGGTAATATACTACATATTGTACCTGAAAACAGTAATAACTACAATATGTAGTAGCAGATTTTAAGGCTTAAAATTTTGGCCCTGCAGCTCAAGATGCACTATTCTTATTCCTCAGCCTGGTTGCCGGGTTGGACCTCAAATTCCACCAAATAGCGCAAACCGGCATCGACGATCAGTTGCAACAGCGGCGTGTCAGCATAATCGGGCAAACGCAATCGCCAAATCCCGGCTTTATTTGGGTCGAGTTCCGTAAAATCAAATTGGCCGTTCAACCCCGACACCGTTTGAGCCACAACCTCACCGTTGGCGATCAGATCAATGGTTACCTCAGCGATCCCCCGGCCCTGCTCATCCACCAGATAACCGGCCACACTGGCTGTCTCACCCCGCCAACTGTCTGTCCCCAGCAACCGCGCCCTCACTACACTATCCGGTTGGAGGGCCGTTGCAGTTTCTTCCTCCGCCTCAGTTGTAGGGGCTTCCCCCTCCCCGATCTTGAAATAGTACCGCAGCATTTTGTTGGTGACTGGCACCGCCACGGCAGAGCCTTCACCCCCGCCATACACAAAGACGATGGTCGCGATCTCCGGATTATAGGTGGGCGCATACGCAGCAAACCAGGCGTGACTCGTCTTGACCCGGCCATCCCGGTCGAGACATTGGGGATAGCGATCACAGAACTCAGCCGTGCCGGTTTTGCCGGACGCGTCGATACCCGGCACATCGAAGGTCTCGTGAGCCGTTCCGTTTTCCCAATTGATCACCGCCTGCAAGCCCTGCCGGACCAACTGGATGAATTGAGGCTCAACCTCAATTTGACGGATCACCTCAGGTTCGATTGTTTTGACCAGGTTGCCATCGGCGTCCAAAATTTCCTTGACCACGTGGGGCCGATAGAGGGTGCCGCTATTGGCAATGGCTGCGATTGAATTCAAGACCTGTAACGGGGTGGCCAAAACAAAACCCTGGCCAATGGCCATATTGTAGGTATCGCCGGTCAACCAGGTCTCGGCGTAGTTCAACCGTTTCCACCTTCTGTTGGGCACCAGGCCGCTAACCTCGCCGGGTAAATCAATGCCGGTTGGAGCGCCCAGGCCAAACATTTCGGCATATTTGACCATTCGGTCCAGGCCCAGCCCCTCATACTCGGCCGGGTAATAACCGCCGCCAACCTGGTAGAAATAAACGTCGCAAGACCAGGCCAGGCCGGAAACCAGGCTAACCTCGCCATGCCCGCTGCGCAGCCAGCAATAGAATGGCTGGGCCAAGTCCAGATTGTCCGGTTCAAACTGGTTTGGCAAGTACAGGATACCCTCATCAAAAAAGGTGGTCTCAGGGAAAACCGTTCGCTCCTGCAAAGCGCCTGAGGCGGGGATAATTTTGAAGACGGAGCCGGGGGGGTACAGGCCGGCGATGGCATGATTGACCAACGGCGTCCAGGGATCTTCACTCAAGAGCGACAACTCGCGCGGGGTGATACCTCGTGAGAAAATATTATTATCAAAAGAGGGCAGCGAAACCATCGCCAGAATCTCGCCGTTGCGCGGATTCATCGCAATGGCGACCCCCTGATTGGAACCGACCTTATCCATCTCCTCCTGGAGGGCTTTGGCCGTGGCCTCTTGCAGCCCCAGGTCAATCGACAGCCGCAGATTATGGCCGGGTCGAGCCTCAATGTTCCGGCTGACGGTTCGAATTTTTCGGCCGGTCACATCGACCTCGATGTTCTCTAGCCCCTTCACCCCATGCAGCCACTCTTCATACTCCGTTTCCAACCCGGACAAACCGATAATATCGGTCAGGTCGTAACCCTGACTGCGGTAGGCAGCAAACTGTTCAGCCGGAATAGGACCGACATAACCGAGTAAGTGGCTCAACAACTTGCCGTACAAATAGTCCCGGGTTGGGGCAATCTCGATCAGGACGCCCGGCAAACTCAGACCCTCTTCCTCAATTTTGGCCACCACCACCGGATCAACATCGGTCGCAATGGTTACCGGCAGAAAAGGGGCAAAGGGGTTCTGATTCACGGCATCGCGGATACCCAACGGAGCTCGAGCATACTGGCGGCTGCGCGGATTGATAATCTGGCGCGGCAACTGGCGATTGTATTGGTGATGGTTGATGGCGTGAAAGTAACCATTATTGCGGCTGGCCACCGGCTCAACCTGGGTGGTGATGGGCAAATTCAGCAATTCCGATAGACGGGCAAAGACGGTAGCCCGGGCCGTGTCATCGTCGGGCAGGTAAGCCGGGATAATCACTACGTTATAGCTGGGCCGGTTGCGGACAAGCAACTCGCCATTCCGGTCATACATCACCCCGCGAGCAGCCGGCACCTGGGTCAAGCGAAAACGGTTGGCGTCGGCCAGGGCGGTGTAAGTTTCGTATTGGACGACCTGCAGATTCCACAACTGTATCGCCAGAATACCAAACGCCAAGATTACAACTATTCGAAAAGCGTAAGTTCTAGCCCGGATTTGAAATTCGGTCATAAGCAGAGATTATACTCTAGAGAGCGGTAAGATTAAAACGTCAACGGCTGCGGATTCAGCCAACGATTGAGGAGATACAACAGTGGAAAAACAAGCATCATCACCGCCGTATTAAAAACTGCCACCGGCAGGAGAACGTTGAAGAAGGCGTCGGTCCAAACCACAGACCGGCCCAGGAGCACCAACCACAACAACGCCAGACCGTTGAAGAGCAGGCTCAGCGGGAAGGTCAGGCTTAACGGCAGCACAATGCTACTGCCAAAAATCCGACCGTGAGAAACACTGGCGACCAGCGCCACCAACAATAGCGTGAACGTGAACACCCCAAACGGCGCCCCGGAAACCAGGTCCAGACACAAGCCGCCGATCAAAGCCCAAACCAGCCCCTCACTTGGGCCGCGCAAAATAACCCAGCCGATGACCAAAATCAGCACCAGGTCTGGATGGACTCCGCTGATTTTGATAAAGGGGGACAGCGTCATTTGTAGGAGCGTGGCCACTATCAGAATGAGCAAGGGGGTCAAACTGTTAATTGCCTGCCTCCTGAGATTTCAATAGCTCGGCTTCAAAGTCGACCGGCTCAAAAGAGGTAATAATTAACATCGTCTCTAATTTACCAAAGTCCACCGTGGGGCGGATTCGGGCTACCTGAAACATATCTTGATCGCGCTGCTCCACGGCTGTAACCTGCCCAATGACAATTTTATCAGGAAAATTGCCTCCCAAACCGGAGGTCAAGACGATATCACCGGGATTGACCAACTCATTGGGGGGGATGCGGTCCATGGTCAGCGTGCCATCGATGTTGCCCCGGACAATGCCGGTCGTCCGGCTGTTCTGAATAATGGCATTGACCGCGCTGGCCGGATCGATCAGCAGCAATACCTGGGCCGATTTCGGTCCCACGGCAGTCACCCGGCCCACCAAGCCCCGTTCGGTAATAACCGGCATATCTCTAGCCACACTATTGCGGGCGCCAATATCTACATAGACATAATAGAGTAGATTGGTGGGATCAACTCCCAGGCTGCGCCCGACCACGGTGGTCGGCTCGTAACTCAATTGGGGATTGCTGCGAGTGAAGTTGAGGAGTTGGCGGAGAGTTTGATTCTCCTGCTCCAGCTCTTTAAGCCGGAGATTTTCGACCATGAGCCGGTTGGCTAACGCTTCCAGCTCGGTATTTCTGGCCCGGATCGTTTCGATGCTTTCCGTTTCTTCGGCCCGTTGGGAGACATCTCGAGCCACCAGGGTAATGGCTTCCTGCAACGGCACCAGGGTACTCTGCACCATTGCCCGCACTGAGGTCATATAACCCAGACGGTCGAGGGCAAAGCCTAATAACAGCAGAGCCAATACCAAACCTATGACCAGTTGTCTGTTTCGTACGGCAACCATATCAATTAACAATTAACAATGAATAATGAACAATGAGTAATGGAAATTTGCTCATTGTTCATTGCTCATTGCTCATTGCTGACTCACCGATGATTGGTGCTTCCTCGCTGCAAGGAAGCCAGGACCTTGGCGTACTTATCGTAGCTTTCCAATACCTGACCAGCCCCACGCGCCACACAGGTTAAGGGGTCATCGGCAATATAAACTCGCATTTTCGTCTCTTCCGACAATCGTTCGGCCAGACCTTGCAGCAGGCCGCCCCCTCCGGCCAGGGCGATGCCGCCTTCCATCAGGTCGGCAATCAACTCCGGCGGCGTCTCGTCAAGGGTATCTCGGACCGCCTCAACGATCACGGCCACCGAGTCGCTCAACGCTTCTCGGATCTCGACGCTGGAAACCTCGACCGAGTCGGGTAAGCCGGTGATCAGATTGCGGCCACGCAAGGTGATAATCTGTTCTTCCGGCAACGGATAGGCCGAGCCGATGGTGATTTTGGCCCGCTCGGCCATGCGCTGCCCAATGAGCAGATTGTACTTTTGCCGGGCGTAGTTGATGATCGACTCATCCATCTCGTCACCGGCCACCCGGATGGAGCGGCTAACCACGATCCCACCAAGCGAGAAAACCGCCACCTCGGTAGTACCACCGCCAATATCGATGACCATACTGCCGATGGGTTCGGTAATCGGCAAACCAACGCCAATAGCAGCGGCCACCGGCTCTTCGATAATCCGAGCATCGCGGGCGCGCGCATTTTTAGCCGCGTCATAAACAGCTCGTTTTTCAACTTCAGTCACGCCACTGGGAATACCAATCACAACTCGGGGAGCGTAGAAAGGGGTGGGGATCAAGGTCTGCTCGTGCACTTTTTTGATAAAGTAGCGGAGCATGGCCTCGGTAATTTCAAACTCTGAAATAACTCCATCGCGCAGCGGCCGCACTGCCACAATATTGGCCGGGGTACGTCCAACCATCTCTTTGGCGTCGACGCCAATAGCCAGAGGTTTTTTGGTTTTCTTGTCAATTGCTACAACTGAAGGCTCATTGATAACTATACCCTTGCCTCGAACATAGACCAGGGTGTTAGCCGTACCAAGGTCAATGCCAACGTCAAGTGAAAAGAGCCCCAACAATGCATCTAATGGGCCTGCCACGTGTAAACGCTCTCCTTCCGAATGCACATAACAATAGGCAGGCTCGCTGCGTCCCATTGCCTGCCTAACTTGCTCATTATACCACAATCATACTTTTATACAAACAGATGGGCAGTTCGTAACCGGGGCGCGCCGTCGCTTAACCAGGCTAATCTCGATCCCGCAGAAGCCAGGCATTAGCCAAAAAGGGCCGTTGACATATTTTCTGGATTATAATATCATCATAGAGCACGACCAAACAAAGCTGCTCAACAGAAATCGCAATCAGATTACCACCGATCTAATTCCCCATTTCTTGACGAAACTGAGTTAAAAACAGGTGACACTTCAAACGGTGACGGCCGGCTATCTCTGGCCGGGTTACCGTTAGAAGATATTCTAATCGAGAACCAGTACAATGAGTCAAACTGTCAAGTGTGAAATTTGTGGCTTCGAAAATCCGGATGGACATTTTTACTGTGGTCACTGTGGTAATGGGCTTAGTACGGTTATCACGGGCGACGGCAATTTTCTTTTGAACGCCCCCATCGAGGGTGAGCGCAAGCAGGTCACGGTCATTTTTGCCGATATTTCCGGCTTTACCGCCCTGAATGATGCGGCCAAAAGCCCGGCTGAAGTCGAGCAGGTGGTCCGGCTCATCAACCTGTGCCTGCAGGAACTCAGCCAGGCGATTTTTGAGTTTGATGGCTATATTGACAAATACATTGGCGACGCCATTATGGCCGTTTTTGGAGCGCCCCGGGCCCACGAAGATGACCCCGAGCGAGCCCTTCGCGCCGCCCTGGCGATGAAGGAGCGATTGGAACGGTTCAACCAAAATCCGCCGATGCCCCTCCCCGAACTGCTGGGCATCCATATGGGGATCAATACCGGCACGGTCATCGCCGGGATGGTCGGCACCGATCGCAAACGTTCTTATACAGTCATGGGGGATGCCGTCAACGTGGCCTCCCGTTTGGAAGGAGTTTCTGAAAGAGGCGAGATTCTCATCAGTGAGTCCACTTACAACCTGACCAACCGCCTGTTTGTCTTCAAAGAGCGCGAAGAAATCAGGGTCAAAGGTAAACGAGAACCGCTCAAAATTTGGGAATTAGAGGCCGCCCGAGATCTGAGCCAGACCCAACGGGGACTGACCGGTATGGAAGCGCCCCTGATTGGCCGTGAATATGAGATGCAGAATCTGCTGAAACATTATCAGAAATTGCAGGAACAGCAGGGCAGCATCATCGTAGTTACCGGTGAGGCCGGACTGGGCAAATCACGCCTCATCGCCGACTTCAGAAAACAGGTTAATCGATTAGAAGAAGAGCACAGCGACCGGACCAAACCACTCTGGCTTTTTGGCCGGGGCCTGTCGTACCGCCAATCTTTTGCCAACCGGCTGCTGGTCGATATTCTGCATCGCTACCTGGCTCTCCCGGAAAACCCTGACGACACCCTGGTCAAACTCCGGCTTGAAACGATGGGGCAGGAACTCTTTGGGGCGCGCGCCGGCGAGGTGGTGCCGTACTTGGCCGCCCTGCTGGGCTTGAAGCTCGATGAACAGGTGGCGGCCAACTTGCCCTTAAACGATCCCCAACTCATGCAGCAGCGGACTTTTTTGGCCATGGGTGAATGGGTTGAAACCCAGGCCAGGCAGCGGCCCGTTATTATGGTGTTTGAAGACCTCCACTGGGCCGATCCAAGTTCCATCCATTTGATCGAATATCTTTTCAGTTTAACCCTGTACACGCCGCTGGCTATCATTTGCGTCACCCGGCCCGACCGGGAGTCGACTTTTTGGAATGTTAAGCTGCAGGCGGCCCGAGACTACCCAAACCATTTTACCGAATTAACCCTCTGGCCGCTAACCGACGAAGAGAGCCGCCAACTTATCAAGCACCTCCTCAAGATCGACCAGATGCCAGCAGCCACCGAACAGCTATTGCTCAATCGGGCCGAGGGGAATCCGTTATTTCTGGAGGAAGTACTCCGCAGCTTGATCGAGGCAGGAATGATCAGGCTGGTCGACGGTCACTGGGAAATCACCCGGGCCATCAGCGAAATCGACATTCCCAACACCCTGCAAGGCGTACTCACGGCTCGTATCGACCGCCTGGACGAGTCGGTCAAACGAGTTTTGCAAATCGCGGCCGTCATTGGCCGGGTTTTTCCTCGCTTTGTGTTGGCCCCCATTGTCAATGAGCCAGACATTTTAGAAAAGGCGCTAGAAGAGCTTGAACTGGCCGAACTGATCAAAGTTCGCACCCGTGAACCAGAGCCTGAGTACATGTTCAAACACTTTCTCACCCACGAAACCGCTTATAACAGCCTGCTGCACCAACAGCGCAGCCTGATCCATAAACAAATTGGCGATTATATGTCGCGCTTGTATTGGCAATTGGGTGAAGAATATGCGGCCATTGTGGCCGAACATTACTGCCGGAGCGAAACCTGGCCACGGGCCTTACGGTATTTGCACCGGGCCGGCGACGCGGCCGTGCAATCATTTGCCAACACTCAGGCAGTTGAATTCTATACTCAAGCGCTGGAAGTGGCCAACACCCTCGGCGACGAGGCCGACCAGGCCACGGTTCTGGCGGTGCTGGAGGGTCGAGCCAGAATAATGACCCGGCTGGGCGAGCCTCAGAAGGCGATTGAAGATTACAAAGCGATGTTGGTCCTGGCCAAAAAATTAGAGAATAACTCGGTCCAGATGCGGGCGCTCAATGGCATCGGCTCACTGCATGCCAGCCATTACGACTTCTCGCAGGCCTCGGAATTTTTCCGGGAGGCGCTCGAAGTGTCGCGGCGGATCGGCGACGAGCGAGGTATTGCCGATACCCTCAGCCAGCTCGGTAACTTCTATTACAATATGGGCGAACTGGGCCTGGCTACCCAGTGCTACCGGGAGGCCGGCGATATCAGTATCAGCGTCCAGGATGAAGCTCGCCGTATTGAAGCCGAAGACGGGCTGGCCAAAATAATGCTGGAGCAGGGCGAAATTATCGCCAGCATTGCTCGCTATGAGGAGATTATCAACATCCGCCGGCGGCTGGGTTATCGCACCGGCTTGATGAATTCCCTGTCATCGCTGCTGGTGGCGCAAACATTCAGCGCCGATTATGAGCTGGCCCAGGCTACTGCTGAGGAAATCCTGGATCTGCATCAAAAATCGGGGGATCGGTACCGGGTGCCATTTGTGAAATATTATCAAGCCTTTAGCCAGATATACCAGGGTGAGTTGGAACAGGCCGGCAGAAATTTACAGGAGGGTTTGCGCCTGGCTCACGACCAAAAGCAAAAGGCCTGGCAGGCTTTGGGATTGGCCTGGCTGGCTTATTACTACCTGACGGTGGGTATGGATGAGGAGGGTCGCCAACAAGCTGAAGAGAGCGTCAAGATAGCCCAAGAGCTTGGCTCACCCCTTTACGTAATGCGAGCCCAGTCGATGCTGGGCACAGCCTACCGCCATCTGGACCGCCTGGATGAAGCGGTCCAGGAACTGGAAAACGTGCATTACGTCGCTCAGAGTATGGGTTTTGCCCCCGACGAGGTAATGATCCTCTACCAACTGGTACGGGCCTATATGGATACCAATCAATGGGCCAAAGCTGAAACCTATCTGTCCAGGCTGTTGGCTCTGGCCAATGCCAGTGAAATGAAAGAGTTTATTGCCCGAGGCGAATGGCTACAATCATTACTTCACATTCATCACCACCAGTTTGACGAGGCGTTAAATGTACTGATCCAGGCTTCCAACCTGGCCGAACAGACCAACAGCCGGCTCAGCCAGTATGTGATTCAAATTCAAAAATCTTACGTTTACCACCTGGCCGGCAACAGTGCAGCCTCACGGGATGCCATGACCTACGCCCAAAAAATCGAGAAACGGCTCATCGATTCCCTGCGCGACGATGCCACCCGCCGGGCCTTCTTGAACAGCTATCATGCTCGTCACCTCCAAGAAATGGTCGCGGCCAATACTCAGCAAATCGGGTTAGCTTAACCGACCCGGTTGGAGATACTACCCAATGACGCCTCGTGTGACCGCCAGGGTCGCCGAGTTCTGCCGAAGATATGGCCTTATTCAACCGGGAGAGAGGGTTGTGGTTGGAGTTTCCGGCGGGCCGGACTCCCTCTGTTTACTGCACCTGCTACTCGATCTTCAGGCCGAACTTGAACTCAATCTAACCATAGCCCATCTCAACCACCAACTCCGTGGCCCAGCCGCCGAGGCTGA
The DNA here is from genome assembly GCA_964398055.1 of uncultured Caldilineaceae bacterium. Classification (GTDB taxonomy): domain Bacteria; phylum Chloroflexota; class Anaerolineae; order 4572-78; family J111; genus CAYNLK01. The sequence goes on along the minus strand of CAYNLK010000024.1, from coordinate 42,231 downwards.
TGCTGCCTACGTCCAAAACATCGCCGCCCGGTGGCAAACACCCCTGCGTGTCGAAACCAGCGAGGTGGCCACTCTGGCCAGACAACGCCGCCAATCGATTGAAGAAACAGCCCGGCAGGTACGTTACGCCTTTCTGGGGCGGGTGGCGGCCGAAGTTGGCGCCACCAAAATTGCCGTTGGGCACAATGCCGACGATCAGGTGGAGACCATTCTGATGCACCTGCTGCGCGGCAGCGGGTTGGCCGGTCTGCGCGGGATGTTACCCAAAGTCGACCTGGCCAGCCTGCGGCTCGATCCGGCTGACTTGCCCCCTCACCCCGGCATCCCTTCGCCCCAACTCATCCGTCCTCTGCTGGAAATCTGGCGAAGCGAAATTGAGGCTTACTGCTGCGAACATCAGCTCGCCCCGCGACAGGATGACACGAACCAGGATATCACCTTTTTCCGCAACCGGCTCCGCCACGAGTTGATCCCCTACCTGGAAACCTACAACCCCAATCTCCGCCAAGTGCTGCTCAACACGGCCAGGGTCATCACTGCCGAGGCCGAAATATTGAGCCAGCAGTTGGCTCAAAACTGGTCAGCCGTCGTAAAAAATGAGGGGACGACGGAAATTGAATTTGATTTAGAAAAGTGGTTAGCCTTACCCCTGGCACTGAAGCGCTCCACCCTGCGCCGGGCCGTGCAGCAGTTACGGCGCAATCTACGCGACCTCAATTTTGAGCACATCGAACAAGCCATTGCGATTATTGAGAGTGGTGTAACGGGCAGCCAGGCAACCCTACCGCAGGGTCTGAAACTCACCCTGAGCTACCGGACCTTCACCATTGCCCCGGAACATGTCCAACCAGACCTATCCCGGTTCGACTTTCCCTGTCTGCTAACCGGGCAGCCCCTGCCGCTTAATCTACCCGGCGTCACCCTGCTCCCGCACACTGACTGGCAATTGAGAGCGACTCTGCTGGCTCGACAAGAGGTTACCCCTCTGCAGCTTCGGCAGGTGGGTCGGTGGGAGGCTTATCTGGATGCCGACGTAATTGGCCATAGAGCCAGCCTGCGGCCGCGGCAACCAGGCGATATTTTTTGTCCGCTGGGACTGGCCGGGCGCCGTCAAAAGGTGGCTGATTTTATGATTAACGAGAAAATCCCGGCCACTCAGCGTGACCTCATACCCTTACTTGTAGCCAACGAGCAGGTGTTGTGGCTTTGCGGTTACCGCGCCGACGAACGAGCTCGGATTCGGCCTGATACCCGGCAAATTATCCATTTAAAATTCGAACCGCGATAATTTTGGTCGCCAATCCTTAACCAATTGAGGCCACCCATAGTGGTAAAACTCGATTTATGTACTATATCCAGTAGGAGTGAAACCTGATTCTAACACTTTCCAGGCAAATTTTACCCCTTTTTTAACTAAATTTTACAGATCGATTGCCGGACACGACAGCTTAGAGTATAATCCATTTTCTAGGAGAAGGAGCGAATTGAAAGGGAACATCAGTAATGGCTATCTATATTCTGCTCATTGAAAGCGCCAATCTGCCTCAGACTGAATCATTATTGCCCAGCCTCAGGGAGCAAGGGCATTACGTTTACGTTGCCCATACCCCAAGCGCGGCGGCAACTAAAGTTACTGATAGCTGGCCAAATTTAGTTGTTTTCAATCAAGCCAACCTTCAACCAGCTTTCAACACGTTTCATACAGCCATTAGCGAAACCGAACTGAATATCCCCTATCTGGTGGTCAGCAAAGATAATCAACTTTTCAGCCAATCTGATGCTGGCATTGTTGTAACCCATTCTAACCAACCTCAGGAACTAGACAGGGCGATCAAGCAGGCTACCTCCAAACAGGCCAATAGATTTATTCGCTGCGGCGATCTTACCCTCGACTGCGAGCAACACCACCTCCTCCGTAACGGCCATAGCTATAGCCTGACCCCCAAAGAGTTCAAACTGCTTCATCTCTTGATCACGAATGCCAACCAAGTTTCAAGCCGGAAATCGATCATGCAGGCCGTGTGGGAAACCAATTACTTGGGCGATACCCGGACCCTTGATGTCCATGTCCGCTGGCTTCGAGAAAAAATCGAGGAGAACCCCAGCCGTCCTCGCCATCTGATCACCGTCCGGGGGGTGGGTTATCATTTCATCGCCGAGCCTGAAGCGGCTGCCCCCTTAAGCCGGTGAAAAAACTCCTGCTTTCTCTAACTCTATTTATCCTCGGCAGCTTATCTTTAACCGGTTGTGGCGCAAACCGAGATAGCTTTAAACCTATTCGCCCTGATCCCACCTCAACCCCAACGGTTGTGGGCGTCGACGCCAGACCCACTTCAGTCGTCCCGGATCAGGTTGCCATCGACGCCTATATCCATCCGAGTCAGCGCTTTAGCCTCAATTATCCGGCTAATTGGCAATATCTGGAACAGCCCAATGGGGTCATCCTGGTTGAACCGGGCGACCAGGCCGGCTATAGCGTTATGTTTCAGGATGTCGGGGAAAAATATTCGCCTGAAGAACTGAGCCGGTATCTGGTTACGTATGTGGCCGAAAACTTTGCCGGCAAGGGCTCACAATTCACGCCCCTCGACCAGCAGACCAAAGCTGACGGTTCTGTTGTGGCCCAATTTGCCACTCATGACCCAACCCTGGGCCGAGTCATCAACGAGGTGCGAGTCAAGCAGCAAAACACCATCGTGCTGCTCCTACTCCTCAACGCCACGGCCGAGCAGTGGCAAATTTCCCAAGAAAAATTGCAGGCCCTGGCTGATTCGGTCACCTTGCTGGACAGCACCCCTTTGGCCGATTCCACGCCCACCACCGAGCCGCCCAGTTGGATTCTGATCGGCTCGACCAACCAGCAGTTTGGTTTTCTCTATCCCAGCGACTGGCAGATTGCCCAGCAAAATGAAAACAGTGTGGTGGTGACTATGCCCGATTATGCCCTCACATTTGAGGCCGCCGTTTCGATCGCGATCAATCCGGCCGGCGACCCGGCAATGGCCGCCGAAAAAGCAGTCCGCGCCTTTGTGGAGGAACTGGCGACCGACCATAAAGATGTGCAGAGCCTCCCAGCCACTGAATTTCCCCTGGACACGGCTACCGGTGCCACTATTGATTTTCTCTACACCACGCCGGCCGGGGTAGAGATGGCCGGCTCAGTTATTGCTGCCACCAGTGACGGCAAAATCTACCAGGTCGTCTTCACTGCGCCGGCGGAGTTTTACCAGGCAGCCCTGCAATGGTTCAACCCGATGTACAAGAGTTTCAAGATTTTGAAACCGGAAGAGGTTGTTGTTGAAGAGTAAGCTGGTGGTTGGTGGAATGAGCAAGGGTGGCTTAAATCGATCTCCGTGGCCTTATCAGGCCAAAGACATCCTCTGGGGGGAGTGAATCGCCCCTTCGCTGACGATGTGGTACAAGGTGGTCCGTTCTGCCGGAATACGATTCATATCCAAAATGAGACGTTCAAATTCAGCAGGAGACATATATTGACCAGTTTCAGCGCCGGCCAGCCGGCTGATGCTTTCCTGGATCAACGTACCGCCAAAATCGTTAGCCCCTCCATTCAGACACATCTGGGCCATAGCTGGCCCTAATTTGACCCAACTGACTTGCAGATTGGGAAGGTCGTGTCCCAACATCAATCGAGCTACTGCGTGCAGTTTGAGGTGCTCCATGCCGGTGGGGCCAGGTCTGGCTAACCCTTCGGCGTAGAGGCGGGTGTTTTGATGGATAAACCCCAGGGGTACAAACTCGGTAAAGCCGCCGGTATCCCGTTGGATGTTACGAATTAAGGCCAGATGAGCCGCCCAGTGGCGCGGTTCATCAACGTGGCCGTACATGATGGTGGCAGTAGAAGGCAGTCCAACTCGATGGGCCGTTTTGATAATATCTACCCAGGCCGCCGGGCTTAGCTTATTTTTGGCCAAAATTCGGCGCACGTTGGTATCCAGAATCTCAGCCGCAGTACCAGGGATACTGCCAAGCCCCGCCTCTTTCAATGCCTGTAAAACATACTCGGGCGACTTGCCTAAGAGCTGACCGGCATATTGAATTTCAAAGGGAGAGAAGGCATGAATGTGAAGGTGAGGCGTAGTTTCTTTGATAGCCCGCACCAGGCGCAGGTAAAAGTTGCCGCCCAGCTTAGGATTGAGGCCACCTTGCATACAAACCTCAGTACAGCCCCATTGCCAGGCTTCTAGAGCCTGCTTCACCACCTCCTCAATATCAAAGGTGTAGCTCTGAGGATCGGTTTCAGGCCGGCCATAGGCGCAAAATTTACAGCCGGTGTAACAGACATTGGTAAAATTAATGTTACGAACCTTAACGTAAGTTACCCGATCTCCTACCTGGCGGCAGCGCATTTCATTAGCAGTAGCTAACAGAGCCAGTAAGTCAAAACCGTGAACTTCAAACAGAGCGACTGCTTCGGCGCTGCTGATTTCCTGGTTGCTCAGAGCTTTTTCCAGGATACAACCGACCGGGATAGATGCTCCGCTCAAGAATTGCTCCAGATTGGGACAACTGGTTTGGCCGCTTTGAGTCAACGTCACACTCCTTAATCACTTTAAGTCATCGTCAGGGCCGGTTTAACCCAACCTCTCTCATCCACCCATTGGCGAGCGTGGGCTTGAAGATGAGGTTCAACAAAGTCAGGGCGACTCATTAGATACTCAGGATAAACGGTCAGGCGTTCGCGCAGTTCAAAACCGGCCTCAAGAGTTGCCGCCTGAAGTTCGGTAATTTGCGGCCAGGCCGCTTCAGGATTGATGTGGTCTGCCGTGATTGGGGAAACGCCGCCCCAGTCATTGATACCGGCCAACAGATACAAGCTGTAACAGTCTGGATTCAGGTTTGGCGGCGCCTGCAGATTCATCTTTCCCCCCAAAATCAGACGGGCCGCCGCAATGGTACGAAGCATATCAAGTAGAGCCGGTTCAGGCCAATCCCAAAAGCGAATATTGGGTTTGCGCCGAAAATTCTGGATGATGACTTCTTGAATATGGCCATAGCGGCCCTGAATTTGGGCAATGGTCCAAAGGCTGTCGATCCGCTCCTCCCATGTTTCGCCAATCCCAATCAGAATGCCGGTAGTAAATGGGATTTTTAAACGACCGGCATGCATCAAAGTAGCCAGCCGGCGTCGAGGCGATTTGCCAACACACCCAAAGTGAGCCTGGCCTGGCCTCAACAGACGTGGGCTGACATTCTCCAGCATCAGCCCCATACTACCGGTCCATCGACGTAGAATTGTCATCTCTGCCGGAGTCATTACGCCGGGATTGGCATGGGGAATCAAACCAGTCTCTTCAAAAACCAGCCGGCACATAGCCTGCAAATATTGATGGGTGCTATTATGACCCAAAGCAGCCAAATGCTGTTGAGCCAGCCCATGCATTTCTTCTGGCTTTTCTCCCAGGGAAAAAAGAGCTTCTTTACAACCCACCTCGGCCCCTCGCCGGGCCAGAGTTAAGACCTCTGCAGGAGTCAACGTTTTGGCCCGACCGTCAGTTGGAGCAACGGCAAAAGCACAGTAGGCGCATTTATCCCGGCATAGATTAGTCAAAGGAATGAAAACCTTGCGAGAATAGGTGACAATTCGCCCATGATGCGCCTCCCGCAAAGCTAAAGCTTGCTGCATCAGCTCAAGCAGACCGTGACCGGCAGCGTGTTTAAGCTGATAGGCTTCAGTTCGGCTGATAGCCGGAACAGATCTATTTTGGTCTGGCTGGCTTGCAAACATTGCAGGAAAAAACTATCGTTGTGGTCTGACCGAGTTGCCAATAGGCAGCTCAACCCAGAAGATGCTCCCCTGACCCAGGGCGCTTTCAACCCAAACCCGGCCGCCATGAGCCTCGACTACAGCCCGCACCAAAAACAATCCCAAACCTGTTCCAGGCGTCTGGCGGGCCAGGCGGTTATCAATCCGATGAAACCTTTCAAAAATGCGCTCCTGCTCAGCCGGGGGGATGCCGATACCCTGGTCGCTAACATACAGCCGCACGGTGTTATTCTTGCCAAGCTCACCCCCAACTCTGATTAGCCCACCCTCCGGGCTGTACTTGATGGCATTGCCAATCAGGTTGGTCAGCATCTCCCGCAGCCGTTCGTAATCACCCAAAATGGGCGGGTAATCTGCCGGAAAATCTAACTTGAAGGTATGCTTGTTGCTCGTGGCCTGGAGATTTTCAACCGCAGTTCTGGCCAGGTCGGCCAGATTCAAATAGCTGAGCTGAAGTTTGAGTCCACCGGCCTGCAAGCGACTGGCTTCCAAGAGATTGGAGATCAACCGATCCAGCCGGTCGGCCTCCTCCTCGATGACAGCCAGCCCCTCGGCCAGGGTGGTTTTATCCCAGTTGGCATCTTCACGGGCCAGGGTACCGGCATAACCCTTGATGATACTGACCGGCGTTTTCAGCTCGTGAGAAATAACCGATAGTAGGGTCTGCTTAAGCTCCTCGGCTTCCCGCAGCCGGGTCATATCCCGCACGTTGGCGATGACCTGGGTCAGCTTGCCGGCCTCGTTGAATTGAGGCGAGTAGTTATCGGCCAGGGTAATAGCCAGGCCATCCGGGCGATGATGGATGCCTTCAGCATACAAACGCTTGTCATCGGGGGGATGCACCAACGGGCAGGCGGTATGGCACACGCTCACTCCCTGGGACGTTCGCAAATTCAGAATTTCATAACAGGGCCGGCCAATGGCCTCGTCAGCCGAGATGCCGGTCAAGTAGGCCAGGGCTTTATTCCAGGTCTGGATGATCCGGTACGGGTTGACGATCATTACCCCGTCGCCGCTATTTTCGATGATGGCGTCTAACCGCTCCCGTTCCGCGCTAACCTGCTGATACAGCCGGGCATTCTGCACGGCGATGGCAGCCTGGTCGGCAAAAGCGCCCAACACCTGCCGGTCGTTACTGCTAAAGGCAGCGCCGCGGGCCCGAAAAATAAAAATGTAACCGATAATCTCGTCGCCGATTTCCAGCGGCAAGGTGACCACCTGCCGCAGCGGTACCCCGGCCGCTTTGGAAGCCAGGGCCAACCGCAGCGACAGGTCTGGCACGGCGCTCTGCTTTTCCATCGTTTCCAGGTCTCGCCAGAGGGGATCAAACAGGGGCACAGCTCGAACCGGCAAACCGATACTGGCATACGGAGCAAAGACGCCATCCTCTTGCCGCAAGGTAATCAGGCCGGCCTGCCCGGCCAATATTTCCACGGCGCTTTGCAGAATCAGCTCCAGCAACGAAGATAAATCGAGCCGAGCGCTCATCGCCCGGCTGATTTCTAACAGGTATTCGCGCTGGCGGAGTCGAAAATCCGGCAACATAGAAATCATATCCACCACCGATCTGCCCTCAGTTGAAAGACAGATAGGTTCAGCAGAAGCAGCATTCACCCAGTCGGTCTAGGGAGCGATGAGTGACGAAATCAGAAAAAATACCAGGCCGCCGCCAATGGCAAACACCACCACCGACAGAGCCAGCCCGACTGCCACCAACACAGCCGTGGGCGTTTCTCGTTGCGCCTCCGCCGCCCCATAGTCTGGTCTGGCAGCCACCAGGGTGGCATCTTCCTGTTCTTCCTCTGCCTCCTCTTCACCCTCAAATTCGATGGGGGGCGGTTGGGGAGCCAGGGCTTGCACCAGGGGATCGGCCCGAGGTTCCAAATTGCGGAGGGCCTCCCTGGCCGACAGGTTATTCTTATTGATTTTCAGAACGTTTTCATAGCAGATTCTTTTGTCCTCGGTATCGGTCAGAACATTGCCCAACTCTAACCAGGCCTCTTCATCTCGAGCATTCTCTTGCAGAATAGCCTCAAAAATGAGCCGGGCTTGCTGCAAGTTTCCTCGGGCAATCGCCTCTTTACCGTCTTGTAATGTAGGCATTTGAGCTCACCTCGAAATTTACATAATTAACCGTATTTTACCAGCTTTGAGCCATTTTGTATAGTCATTCAGCCTCAAGCCGCTACCGATATTATACCATACCTGGTTCGAATCGTCAGCGAGTTGGACGCATCGGGTCTGTCCAATTTTTTAGGTGACCGGCACTTCCAACTCATCCTGGCTTGGAATTGCAGTCAAATCGCCTTAATTTTTGCTCAGAAACCGTGGTGAAAGTGCCGGTCACCTTACCCACCTAAAATTCTGGACGCACCCGACGCATCCGAATCGCTTGCCTTCGCCGGGGGACCGTGATACACTCCGGCCATGTTTAGATTTCGCCGGCCCAATCCGGCCAAAACCAACCAGGAAGAGCGCCTGCCCATCAACCGGGAACGGCTGGTCGAGTACGGCCGGTTGCTGGGTTACGTCAGGCCCTACAGCCGGCGGATGGTACTGGCCGCTATTGCCCTGGTCGCCGGGACGTTGCTGGGGTTGGCGCTGCCGCTGGTGGTCCGCAGTGTGGTGGACGTGGTCTTTGTGGAACGTGATCTGGCCCTGCTGAACCGTTTTGCCGGCCTGCTGGTTATCATCTTCGTGGCCCAGGCAGTTTTCAGCCTCATCAATCGCTACAACCTGGGTTATGTCGGTGAGCGGGTGGTTACCGACCTGCGCCGGGAATTATACCACCACCTGCTGGCCCTATCGCTCCGTTTCTTTGCCGACCGGCGCACCGGCGAGATCATCTCGCGGCTGACCAATGATGTCACCACTCTCCAAGCGGCCGTAACCGACAACCTGATCAATCTGCTACGCCAAACGCTGACCCTGATTGGCGGCGTGATCTTTCTCTTCTGGCTCGATTGGCGCTTGACCAGTCTGATTCTACTGGGCATTCCCATTGTTACGCTGACGATGGTCTACCTGGGACGCCAAATTCGCCGGGCAGCGACCGAAGTGCAGGACAACCTGGCCGAAGCCTCGGCCGTGCTGGAAGAGAGCGTGGGTGGCATCCGGATCGTCAAATCGTTTGCGCGCGAGGCTTATGAGATCTCCCGGTTTGACGCCAAAGTAGAGGCAACCTTTGCCGCGGCGCTGCGGCGGGTGAAAATTTCGGCCATCCTGGCCCCGATCATCGGCTTTATGGCCCTGATGTCGATCACCATCACCCTCTGGTTTGGCAGTTACCAGGTGCTCCAGGGCCGCCTTTCCCCCGGCGAGCTGATCGCCTACCTTATCTACACCCTGCTGGTCGCCGGTCCCATTGCCGCCTTTTCCGGCCTGTACGGCCAATTTCAGTCGGCGTTGGGGGCCACGCAGCGGCTGTTTGAATTTTTAGACGTGCAGCCGGATATTGCCGATAGGCCGGACGCCTATCCCCTGCCGGAGATCATCGGCCAGGTTCGGTTTGAACAGGTCAGCTTTGAGTACGAGTCGAGTTTGCCGGTGCTGCACCAGGTCTCACTGACGGCCCAGCCGGGCCAGGTAGTGGCGCTAGTGGGACCGAGCGGGGCCGGCAAGAGCACCCTGGTCAACCTCATTCCCCGCTTTTATGACGTCACCGCCGGCCAGATCACCATCGATGGCCACGACGTGCGGCAGGTTACTAGTTTGAGCCTGCGCCGGCAGATTGGCATAGTGCCGCAGGAGGCTATGCTGTTCTCCGATACGATCCGCGAAAATATTCGCTACGGCCAACTAGAGGCCAACCAGGCCGACATCGAAGCTGCGGCGAAGGCTGCCAACGCCCACGACTTTATTCTGAAAATGCCGCAGGGCTACGATACTCGGGTGGGTGAGCGGGGGATCAAGTTGAGCGGCGGCCAGCGCCAGCGCATCGCCATTGCCCGGGCCATTCTCAAGAACCCGCGCATCCTGATTTTGGACGAAGCCACCTCCTCGTTGGACAGCGAGTCGGAATATCTGGTGCAGGAGGCACTGGAGCGACTGATGAGGTCGCGCACCACCTTTGTGATTGCCCACCGTCTGAGCACCATCGACAAAGCAGATTGGATTGTGGTGCTGGCTGAAGGGCGAATTGTGGAGCAAGGCCCGCACATTGAGCTGCTCAGCCGGGAAGATGGGCTGTACCGCAAACTCCACGCCATGCAGTTTAAGTTTGAGATGTAGGGTCAAGAGTCAAGCGTCAGCTCCTCCACAACCAGCCACCGGTCACTCTGAGGCTCTTTTTGCAGCGTTAACTCGCGACCAACATAGCCGTTGCCATCGCCCCGGTAAACGGTCACGACTGCCCGCTGGTAATTGTCAAAATATTCAATTTTTTGGATGTACATAAAGGTTGACTCCGGCGAACGCTCGGCAAAATATTCCCGGGCGGCCAGATCATACAGCCAAACCGTGCGGCCACCGTTTTCATTCTGGCCTTCAAATTTCAGGCGAGGTTCGTTACGATTGAAAGCAATCACCAACTCGTCAACCGGACCGCGCTTGGCTCGCTCATATTCGTAAACCACCAATCTGACTTGATTGTTCAGCTCGTATTGGGGCGCCAACAAGCCGCAGGCAAGCAGAGGCAGTAGCAAGCCAGCCAACAGGAGGACCAAACGGTAGCGGGGCTTGGAGCGTATAGGAGCAACGATAATGGGCGCCGGGTTGAATATGAAGTTCATACCTCAAGGTTTTTGGCTTTCTCCCACAGGATGTCCAATTCTGCAATTGACATCTCAGGAACGGTTTTACCCTCGGCCGCGGCCAGGGCCTCCAAACGCTGAAAGCGGCGAGTGAAGCGGGCATTGGTGGCCCGCAGGGCGCTCTCCGGATCGATCTGACGCCAGCGGGCCAGGTTGACCACGCTGAAGAGCAGATCGCCGATCTCGGCCTCCAAATTCTCCGGCTCGGTGGCCTGAACGATTTCATGGGCCTCCTCGACCAGCTTGTCCAGCACCCCCTCGATGTTGGGCCACTCAAAGCCCACCCGGACCGCTTTCTTGGAGATAGCCAACGCCTCGGCCAGGGCCGGCAGCCCCTTGGGCACGCCGGCCAGGGCGGATGGAGACGGGTCGGTTAGCTCATCAGCCCCCCGGTGATTGCCCCGCTCCTGCTTCTCGGCCCGCTTGATGGCCTCCCAATTGGCCGTGACCTCGGCCACGCCGTTGACCACCACGTCGCTAAAAACGTGGGGATGGCGCCGCCACAACTTCCGGTTGATGTAGCCGATGATCTCGCTCATCTTGAACTCGCCTGCTTCGGTGGCAATCTGGGCGTGTAGCAGGATTTGCAGCAGCAGGTCGCCCAACTCTTCGACCAGGGCGGTCGCATCACCGGCGTCAAGGGCTTCCAAAACCTCATAAGTCTCTTCCAACAAATAAGGTCGCAGGCTGCGGTGGGTCTGCTGGCGATCCCAGGGACAGCCTACCGGGGAACGCAAGTGGGCAATCGTATCTTGAAAGGTCGAAAAACTGCCGTCAACCGCTGCGGCCGGCAGAAAAAGAGTCGTTGGCTCGGCCAGGTTGGGCTGGTGGTTTAATTCAACCAGCGGACAGCTCCAGACTCGTTCGGCGGGGGCACCGGCGGCTTGAACCAACCTGACGGGATGCTGGTCGGGATAGGCGTTCAACAGAGTACGTTTTAGCCGGGTAGCCAGAGTTTGACCCTGCAGATGGGTAACCAGGGCCGGTCGACCGGTTTCCAGGGGCGGATGGTGATGTTGGGCCACCGTCACGGCATAGACAAGCTGTAAATTGTCAACTGAATCCAGGTTTAAGCTGTTTAGAATTGGCTCCAGAAAATCAAGCCTCACCAACATAGCTCTCTCCATAACCAGAATTTCCAACATTATACCTGCTGCTCCGGTTTTTAGGAAAGTGGTTAACCGGGTTGGCCGCCGGCAAACAGCACCACAGACCGGTAACCCCCGGCCACAACTCAAGGCTTGTCAGAGGGGTCTGTCCAATTTTTAGGTGACCGGCACTTCCACCTAATCTTGGCCTGGAAATGCCGTCAAATTGCCTTAATTTTGGCTCAGAAATCGTGGTCAAAGTGCCGGTCACCTTATCTACCTAAAATTCTGGACACACCCTGTCAGAGATAGCATTTGCCAGCCAGAAGTAGGGTATGGTATAATCGCGGCTTGTTATTATTTTTACAGTAAAGCGCCAATTTCGACAGCTCAAAGTCCGCACAGACTAATCCAAAAAATGTGGCGCTGGTAAGGAGAAGTGAATTATGAGCGATCAAGAAACAGCCGTGGCGGCAGAAACGACTGAGACTGGCGTTGAAACCGAGACTGAAACAGCCGTTTCCATCCCTTCCTCGCCGGCTGAGACCAATGTAGCCCCGGAAACACCCCAAACCGACGACTTGTCAGTCATCACCGAAGTAGTCGCTGAACCCCTCGGGATCGAGGAAGCCGAACCAACAGGCACACCGGCAGCCGATGAACCCATCTCGATCCTTAATTTGAAGCCGCGCCAGCATCTCACAGGCAAAGTCAAAAATATTACCAATTTTGGCGCATTTGTTGACATCGGTTTGCCCCAGGACGGGTTGGTTCATATTTCGGAGCTGTCCAGACAAAAGGTCGATAAGGTGACCGATGTGGTCAGCGAGGGGCAAGAAGTTGACGTTTGGGTCAAAAAAGTCGACAAGAAGCGGGGGCGCATCAGCTTGACGATGGTTAAGCCCATCACTCGCCGCTTTAGAGACATCAATGAAGAGGATGAGCTTGAAGGGGTGGTCACCCGCCTAGAGTCTTACGGCGCATTTATCGACATCGATAGCGACCGCGAAGGTCTGGTCCATATCTCGCAAATCACCCACGACTATATCAACCATCCCGAAGAAGCATTGACGATTGGTGATAAGGTCAGGGTAAAGGTTTTGAAGGTCAATCGGAAGAAACGGCAAGTGGATTTATCGATCAAGGCTTTGCTGGCCCCACCGCCGCCACCCGAACCTGAAGTAGTTGAGCCTGAGCCTGAGCCTGAAGAAATTCGAGCGGAGGAACCGGTGGAGGCCGAAGGGGAATCCGCCCCAACGGCGATGGCCCTGGCTTACGCGGCCTTCCAAAGCGAAAAAAAATCCAGCGGCCCGGCCAGAATGTCTACCAGGGCTAAACGTGAACAAAAGCAAGAACTCGAGGCCATCATCGCCCGCACCCTGGCCGCCCGCGAAAATTAGACGTTGACATTATGAATGAAAAAGCCGACCGCCGGGTCGGCTTTTTTGATGCTCACAGATTGCCGACGGCCCGGGCCAACTGGCGGCGAAATTTAGGCCGGTTGAAATGGCTCCAGGCCGCCGGAAAAGAAACGAGCAGGCGATGTCGCTCTTCTAACTTTGAGTTGAGATAACCTGTAATTTGAGCCGGGCTTTGGCGTTCAAGCAAGGGTAATACAGCCTGCTGCTCCTCCCAATCGGCCAGAAAGTCGCGCAAGAGGTGGCTGGCAACGTCGGCGTCATTGAGCGCGCCCAGGTGATCTTGCATCGCTTTAACCTCACTGATGATGGTTTGCACTTCTTTCCCCAACAACTCCTGAAAAAATTCCAGAGTGTATCGAAAAGCCTTGAAAGTTAAGCGTAATTGATGCAACGTTTCAATTGAGGCATTTTGAAGCAAAAGCTCGTATGCCCCTACTTCCTCGTACCGGCTGTAAACAAGCCGGGGGACAATGTGCCGCAATTGATAAGCCACCGGAACCCCGCGGGGTTGGGGCCTGGCTCCAAAATCTTCGGTTTCGACAAATTTAAGCAGATACTGCTTGAACCGGAGATACTCCTGGCTATCCAGATAGGCCAACATCCGGGCCCGGGCTGCCTGCCGCTGGCTATCCCAGGCGTCAAGGAGAGCGGTAAGGCCGGCGCGGTCGGCCTCCGGTAACCCCTGCTGGTAACGTTCTAACTTGTCCATTAACACATCCAAATCTCGGACCGGACCGAGGGCCCGCCCGGTGGCCTGCAACCCTTGTTTGAGCCGTTTATGTTTCTTCTTGGTGAAGGCTGAACCAAAAACAGCCAGAGCAGCCCGCATCCGCCGGGTGGCCACCCGCATATCGTGCAGGGCCTCGATATCTTTGCCCAGCCGAGTGCCCGGTTCGTGCTTGAGCATTTGAGCAAAATAAAATCCCAGCACCTTGCGACCCGCTTCCGCCATTGTGTCGGTTGGCTTTAGCCCAATCTTTTTGCGAGGGCGATACTTGACTACCGGCTTGCTTTCACGTTTGGTTTTGCGAACCTTTACCTGATCTTTAGGTTGGAGCGTGCCATCAGTTTTTACATCTGAGCGGAAGAGCGATTGTTGCAGAACCTTCTCGGGAAAAATAGCCAATCGTTTTTTGGCAAATTCCCTTTGCCAGCGCCGCACCGTGCGCACCGACAACTCCAACTCACCGGCAATGTTGGCCGACGAGCGGCCGGCCTCGCCCATGAGAATGATCATCGCCCGGCGCGACAGAATTTTATTATCGCCACCGGCAATTTGACTCAGTTGCGACTTTTCTGCGTCACTTAAGGTTTGAGCCGCGACTTCCTGAGCCGATCGATTCAAATTGGCTAAACCTCGCTCAAACTTGCTCAGACTATCCGGCTGGAGCAGCCAGTTGGCCTGGAGCGCCTCAACCAACTCAACCAGGTCGGTCTCGACGCCATCGGCGGTCAGTTCGGCCTCCAGACCACAGTAGTCAACCACAGCCGGATCGTTAAAAGCAACCTCATCCAAACTGAACTCGATCACTAGCCGATCCTGCCGAAAAACGTGATACTGCTGTCGAGTTTGGTGAACCACAAACAACGTTTGCAAGGGGGCGTCGCCAACAGTTTGCAACACCAGCTTTTTGGCCTCGCTGTCGGGCCAGAGTTGTGGCTGTTCGCTTTCTATCTCCACCTCAAACTCCTGCCGCCGATGCAAACCGCCGTCGGCGGGGGCGGTGGCTTTGAGGGTGAGGAGCTGCCGGCTGTTCACTTGCCGGATGCGACAGGCGAACCCGGCTCGAAACATCTGGCGACTGGCGGTATCGAGATAACGGTCAACCAGGGTATAAACACCAACCGGTTTCAATTCAAAAGAACCTAACTGAGTGATCTCTTGCAGGGCAGAAAAAACGGAGGCGTCAGAGATAACGAACTTCGCCTCCGTTTCAACTTTGTTGGTGTTCATTTCCATTTTTATCCTCCTTTAGCCGATATCCCAATCCAAATTACGTCCAATAAGTAACTCCGTCATCTTGGCATGGTGCGTATTTTTCATCGCAATTTCTTTCATTACCAGGTGATATTTTTGAGCTAAACTTTTTACGTCCTTGTCATTGCTATAAGTCATCAAAAAATCACCGGCAAGTCGGCTGCTTATCTCAAACAATTGATCATGGTCAAGTTCGCAGTGCGTATAAAGACGACTACCTGCACTTTTACCCCCGGCTGTGTAGGGTGGGTCTATAAAGAAAACGGCATCTGTCCGGTGCAAACTATCTTTTAATACTTCTATTCCATCTCCCTCAATAAAGGTAAATCTGTTTCGAAGCCTAATAATTTTTCGGATGCGGTTACTTAGGGTTTCGGGATACCAACGAGAGGCAAGACCTTTGCCGTTCTCGCCATGCCTTACTTTGCCCGCACCAGGCGCTAAAATTCCGCCGCGATTGACCCGGTTTTTGAGGATAGTCTGAAAAGCTTGTTGCTCAATAGATAAATCAGTTCTGGCTAATTCTGCCTCAACCGTTTCAGGCGAAAAATTGAATTCAACTATCCTATTTGCCAACCACTCACCATCGCCGTGAAGGATTGTTCTCCAAACGGCGGCAATTTGATGATCTAACTCAACCAATGTAACGCGATCGGCTAAGTTTTCAAAAGCAACTGTAAGACCCACGATACCGCCGCCTGTAAACGGCTCAATAAATTCCTCTGGTTTTGAGGGTAGACTGGCAAGCCATCGCCGGATACGGGGCACTAACCAGGTCTTGCCACCAGGGTAACGAAATGGGCTTCGCAATGGTACGGAAGCCACATTCACAATTTCATCTTGTTGCAGTAGAAACGAGTATTGGTAAGCCATTGGAGTACTTACGGCTGGATGATATCTGTTAACGTGGGCGCATCAGGCGGATAGGTGTTCTCTAACTTCTCATCAAGCTTTGCCTGTAATTCACTCACAAATTCTTCAATCGACCCTGCCTCGGGTGTTGTGATTCTCTGCAATGCCGGACCAAATTGAGTGTAAACGGTTTTGTGCGGGACTAACTGGTATCGATTTTGCCCCTGGATAAACTCAAGATCGTAAATGAGCCAGGCAATATCGGCTTCATTCCGAGCAACTTCTGACAATTCAGGGAGCGTGTCATAGAAAGCCCGGTGCAGGGCTACGGCTTGCTTTTTTTTCCAAGCTTGCAAGATAGCCCCTTTGTAGAGCATTTGTGGCACTAATCTCTTGCGTGAAGATGATAGATAATCGGCCCTGACATTGGTGGCTGTCCAAATCATATCCTTGTTGGTTTCTCTATCGGCCATATATTGGGCAAATGGTTGCCGTACATTGCCGGAAATATAGACCGCCTGAACTTCAAGTGAGCCAAAATCCGTAATTTGACCTGCCGCATCGTAAGCGACCAGCACAAAATCAATATTGCCGGCCGTTTTACCCTGAGCATCGTTGAGCCTGATTTCCTGTAATGAGGTCCAGGTTGTATTAGGTGGGAACAGAAAACTGGCAGCATCTTCAACAATCAGCCAATCTTGCCGAAACCGGATAGGACAAGTGACAGCAACTTGGTTGCCATCAAAAATGCTACAAACGCCCAAAGGATCTTTGGCTTTGTCTTTGGTACAAGAAGGGACTTTGTTGTTGTAGGGACAAAGTTTGTTTCTACGGTATCGTTCAGCCGTAGCGGATAAATTATCGGCGGGAAAACCGAACACCTCAGCAAGTGGTTGATTCGACATATTGCAAACAGACTTTCAATCAAGATTAGCTTGGCTCATGTTAAGTACAAGTGACCGGCACTTAAACAATTCCAATTCAATCTCGTCTTTGGCGACTGTTTCTTCATTAACGAAAAGTGCCGGTCACTTTTGCGTTTGTTCTGGACATGAGCCATTAGCTTATGGGAATTTTAGCATACTTCGCCAAACATTAAAAACTGTTGGCAATGTTAGGGTACGGGTGACCAGCGCTTCCAACGAACCCCTTGCCTAATTTTGAGTCAGCAATTTTGGATTGAAACCGTCCGGCGCTAGAATCTTCGAAACTATTGACAGATTTAGGGGTTTTATCAGGCAGACGCCTCCCCGCAGGAAACCCGACAGGAATCAGAGGTGCAAACCGATATTGGAGATGGAGGAGTAAATGTCGCTCGATCCAGCCATTGGCAAATTACGCGAACTGAAAGCTCAATCCAAGTTAGGGGGTGGTGAGGCCAAGATCAAAGCGCAGCATGCCAAATGTAAATTGACCGCTCGCGAACGTCTTGAAATCTTGCTCGACGATGGCTCATTTCGGGAAATCGGCCATTTTGTCACCCACCGCAGCAGCGATTTTGGCCTGGCGCAAAACAAGCCACTGGGTGATGGGGTGGTGACCGGCTACGGCACCATCGACCAGCGTTTGGTCTATGTGTATGCCCAGGATTTCACGGTGATGGGCGGCAGCCTGGGCCGGGCCCACGCCGACAAGATTGTGAAAGTTCAGGATTTGGCCCTCAAAAACGGCGCGCCGATTATCGGCCTGAACGACTCCGGCGGAGCGCGGATTCAAGAGGGTGTGGTTAGCCTGGGCGGTTACGCCGATATCTTCCTGCGCAACACGCTGTGTAGTGGGGTCATTCCCCAAATCTCCTGTATTCTCGGTCCGTGCGCCGGCGGGGCGGTCTACTCGCCGGCCCTAACCGACTTCATCATTATGACCAAAGAGACCAGTTACATGTTCGTAACCGGGCCGGAAGTAGTCAAGTCGGTTACCCACGAAGAGGTTTCTTTTGATGAACTCGGCGGCATGATGGTCCACAATCAAATCAGCGGAGTGGCTCACTTTGCCGCCGAGAGTGAAGACCTGGCCTTGTACACCGTCCGCACTTTACTCAGTTTCCTGCCTCGCAACAATATGGAAGAGCCGCCGGCGGTCGTCTGCCAGGACGATCCCCTCCGCACCGAAAGCTCGCTGGATACCATCATTCCCGACAATCCCAACAAACCGTACGATATGCACGAAGTTATCACGGCGGTGGTGGACCAGGGTTATTTTCTGGAAGTGCAAGCCCATTTTGCCCAAAACATCATCATCGGTTTTGCCCGCCTGAACGGGCGCAGTGTAGGCGTTGTGGCTAACCAGCCGGCGGTGCTGGCCGGGGTGCTGGATATCAACGCCTCGACCAAGGCAGCCCGCTTTGTCCGCTTTTGCGACTGCTTCAATATTCCTCTGATCATTTTTGAGGATGTACCTGGTTTTCTGCCCGGTGTAGCCCAGGAGCATGGTGGCATCATTCGGCATGGGGCCAAACTACTCTATGCTTTTGCCGAAGCCACAGTCCCCAAGATTACGGTGATCACTCGCAAGGCCTACGGCGGCGCTTACGACGTGATGAGCAGCAAAAATCTACGGGGCGACCTCAACCTGGCCTGGCCCAGCGCCGAAATCGCCGTGATGGGGCCGGAAGGGGCAATCAATATTCTCTATCGGCAGGAGTTGGCCGAAACCGACGACCCGGAGGCATTGCGGGCCGCCCTCCTGGCCGAGTACCGCGATAAATTTGCCAATCCCTACGTAGCCGCCAGTTGGGGCTATGTGGATGATGTGATTGAACCCAGCCAAACCCGACCCATGTTGATCAACGGTCTCGAGATGTTGCAAAATAAACGAGATGAAAACCCGCCCAAGAAACACGGCAATATTCCGTTGTGACAGTGGCAGGTCGCAGGTTGCAGGTTGCAGGAAATGCCACTTGCTACTTGCCACCTGAACCAGGACGAGTGACTATGCTAAAGAAAATATTAGTGGCCAATCGAGGTGAAATTGCGGTGCGGATTGTCCGGGCCTGCCAGGAGTTAGGCTACGAGGCGGTAGCTGTTTGCTCGGAAGCCGACCGGATGGCGCCCCACGTGCGCATGGCTCAGGAAGCCTATCTCTTAGGCCCATCCCCGGCCACAGAGAGCTATCTTCGCGGCGACAAGATTATCGACGTCGCCCGCAAGTGTGGCGCCGACGGCATCCATCCCGGCTACGGCTTTCTGGCAGAAAGCGCCGACTTTGCCCAGGCCGTACTTGACGCCGGTCTGGCCTGGATTGGGCCTCCGCCAGACATCATCCGGATTATGGGTGACAAAATGGCGGCCCGGGAGACAATGGCCAGGGCCGGCGTACCGTTGGTGCCCGGTACCGGTCAAGCCAAAGATCTGCGGGATGAGGAACTGTTGGCCGCGGCCCAGGCGATCGGGTTCCCGCTACTGGTCAAAGCAGCCGGCGGTGGCGGCGGCAAAGGGATCCGTGAAGTTCGCCAGCCCGAGGATTTAGCCGAGGCGGTGAGGGTAGCTCGCCGTGAAGCGCACTCGGTGTTTGGGGACGACCGGGTCTACTTGGAGAAACTAATTGAAAACAGCCGCCATATTGAAATCCAACTCCTGGGCGATGCCCATGGCAATGTGATCCACCTGGGTGAGCGGGAATGTTCCATCCAGCGCCGCCACCAAAAGTTGGTAGAAGAGTCCCCCTCACCGGTGGTTGACGAAACACTGCGGCAAAAGATGGGCGCCATTGCGGTCGAGGCGGCCAGGGCGGTCAACTATGCTTCGGCCGGAACAATGGAGTTCATCCTGGACAAAGACAAAAACTTCTACTTCCTGGAGATGAATACCCGCCTGCAAGTAGAGCATCCGGTCACTGAAATGGTCACCGGCGTGGATATAGTAAAAGAGATGCTGCGGGTGGCCTCGGGACGAAAACTGCGTTACAGCCAGGCCGACATCCAGCTCAAAGGTTGGGCCATCGAGTGCCGGATTCTGGCCGAGGACCCGGCCCATAACTTTATGCCGTCCATTGGCCGGATCATCGGTCTGACCCCCCCAACCGGACCGGGGGTGCGGGTGGATAGCGGCATCTACTTTGGAGTGGAGGTAACCCCTTATTACGATTCGATGCTGGCCAAGCTGATTGTACTGGCCGAAAGCCGGGGCGAAGCCATCCTGCGCATGCGCCGGGCCCTGGAAGAGTTCCGCATCACCGGCGTCTCAACCACCCTGCCCCTTCACCTGCAACTGATGAACTCGACCCGCTTTCAGGCCGGCCAGTTTGATACCACCTTCCTGGAGCGTACCTTTAGGCTCAACCAAACGCCCCAGCCTGAACTAATGAAAATTGCGGCGGTGGCAGCCACCGTGGTTGCCCACCACCGCAACCAGCAGGCTATTCTGCTACACCAGGGGGGCGCCAGCCCCTGGCGGCTCTACGGTCGCCGCGAAGCGCTGGACCGACGGCTGAGATAACCAGTTGATCAATTAAAAAGCAGCAAGGAGCCGCAATTGAAATATCTTACCACTGTTGGCGACAAACAATTTACAATCGACATTAATCGAGATGGCCAGATCACTGTCGATGGCGTCAACATCGAGGTCGATATGCAGCAGATGCTCGATACGACCATGCATTCGATTATTGTTGATGGCAAATCTCACGATGTTCGGATGAAAGAAGGCGATGGCATCTATGAGGTTCAGTTGAGTGGTGAGATTTTTGAGGTGGTGGTTGAGGATGAACGCACCCGCCGGTTGGCCGGGGTCAAGAACAGTCTCGAAGCCGTAACGGGCGAGGCAATCATCAAAGCGCCGATGCCTGGGGTGGTGGTTGAAGTAGCCGTAAGAACCAGACAGGCGGTTGAACAGGGTGACATTCTGGTGATTCTGGAATCGATGAAAATGCAGAATGAGTTCAAGGCGCCCCGCGCCGGGCAGGTTCACACGGTGCGAGTGGCCCCCGGCGACAAGGTCGATCAGGGCGCCGTTATGGTCACCATTACCTGAATGCACCGATCACCCCTCTTGATTGATTACCCAAGCGAGAGAACTTATGCTATAATACCTTTCGTTACCATCAAGTATGTAGTTTAATTATGAGAAGATAGCTCTGTTTTTAGATGGACCATCCATAGTCATCATCAAGCAGAGCTTTATTTTTGGTAAATTGGCTGGCTTGTGCGACGAAATGATGGGCATCTCCAATTCTAACGCTTCTCAAGAAGAGTTGTTGCCTAAAGCGGGCGAGCATGATGGCGACCCGAACCGAATTCAGCGCCTGACTCGCGAAGTCAAAGAGATTACCGCCCTTTACAATATTGGGGTGGTCGTTGGCTCCAGCCTGGATTTGAAGGATGTGATCTGGGGGTTGTATAAGGAAAGTAGCCGCCTGGTCAATACCTCCAATTTTGCCATCATTATTTTTGATGAAGAGACCAGTACGCTGAATTTTGTGCTGGTTTTTGATCAGGGCCAAAAGATGGAGCCGCTGTCAATCAAGTTCGTCCCCAATAGCCGGGGATTGACAGAGATAGTGCTCACCACTCAGACCCCGCGCTTGATCCATAACCTGCCCGAAACCAACCGAAGTGAAGAGCTATACGAAATTAATCGGTTTCGCCCCAACAAGGAGATCCTTTCCTGGTTAGGGGTGCCGATTGTCAACTCGGTCTTGTCCGGCAAACAGGCCCAGGGGGTTATTGCCATGTGGAGCTATACCCCCAATGCCTTCACCGAACACGACCTGTGGTTACTGTCGGCCATCGCTACTCAGGCCGCGATTGCCATTCGCAACGCTCGTCTGTACGAATCCAGTCAGCGCCGCGCCGCCGAAATGGCCCTGCTCAATGATGTGGCCCGCACCCTCTCATCGACCCTGCACCTGGATGAAGTCCTGACCCGGATTATGCAGCAGGTTGAATATATGCTCAACGTGGAGGCCGGCTCACTTCTCCTCAGCGACCCAGACACGGGCGATCTGGTCTTCCAAATTGCCCTCGGGGCCAAAGCTGCGGAGATCAAACCGTTCCGGGTGCCCAAGGGTCAGGGTATTGCCGGGGAAGTAGCTCTCAGCGGCAAGCCGCTGGTGGTGGCTGACGCGGCCCGGGACAAGCGCCATTTCAAAAAGTTCGACCAGGAGATCAACTTTCAGACCCGCAATCTGATGTGCGTTCCGCTGGTCTTGTACGACAATGTCATCGGTGTTTTGCAAGTCATCAACAAAAGAAATGGCCGCTTCACCAAGAGCGACCTGGAGTTACTCAGCGCCACTGCCTCTTATGCCGCCATTGCCATCCAAAACGCCCGGCTCCACGAGAACGTCTTGGCCGAGCGTGACCGGGTGATTGAAGCTCAAGAGCAGGCCCGGCGGGCATTGGCTCGCGACCTGCACGATGGCCCGACCCAATTAGTGGCCGGGATTATGATGAGCCTGGATTTTTGTAAAAAGGCCCTGGAAAAAGATCCCTCGTTGCTGCCTAAAGAACTTGACGAAATGCAGGAGTTGGCCAGCCGGGCCAGCCACCAGATGCGGACGATGCTTTTTGAATTGCGACCCCTGGTTTTAGAAACGCAGGGGTTGGGCGCGGCCTTGCAAGTCTTTCTGGAACGCCGCCAAAAGGATATCGGCCAGGCCACCACTCTCAGGCTCGAGGTCAAAACAGATCATGGCGGGGGTGACATCTCCCGGCAAGACGGCAAAGTCGAGGCGGCCATTTTTGCCATTGTGCAAGAAACAGTCAACAATGCCATCAAACATGCCCGGGCCAAAAATATTTTGGTGGAGCTACGTGAAACGCCGCTGGCCATTGACACGATCATTTCTGATGACGGCCAGGGTTTTGATGTCGATAAGGTGCTGGCTAATTATGAACACCGGGGTAGCCTGGGTATGGTCAATATCCGGGAACGCACGGAGTTGATCGGAGGCGAGTTGGATATCAAATCCGCGCCGGATAAGGGGACCCGGATCACCATCCACGTGCCAAAAGAAGAAGAAATGCGATTGAAAAAACGGAGCCCCACCGGTCCGCTGGTGGTACCGCCGGATCGGTTGCCGCTGGATTAAGCCTATCTTCCAGAACAGCTAGCCCGCAATACGTTTTGAACGCAGTTCCACACGCAATGGACATTTCAAGCGGATTGCGTGTTCGCTTTTTAGCTGAGTAAGCGATGCAAAATCCCGCTTTAGATACCTTACGTAATTGGATCACCGCCGACAATCCCCGTCTGGCGGCGATGGGCTTGCTTTTTGTCGCCGTTGTGGCCGGCTTATTGGTTGGAGCCTTATTTGGGGGATTGGGGCCCATCATTGCGGTCGGCCTGCTCGCTGCGTTGACCGTGGGCACCCTGATGCTGCGCAGTACTCAGGTGGGCCTGTTTGCCCTGATTGGGCTGATCTGTTTGCTGCCATACGGGGCGCTGCCGATCAAAATCGGTTTTCGCCCCACCTTTATCGACGTGGCCATCGGGGCGTTGTTTGCGGTCTGGGCCATGCGCCTGATCACCGGCCAGCAGCGAACTTTGGTCGGCTCACCGCTGGGACCTCTTCTGGTTGCTTTTATGGGTTGGGCCTTGTTCATCTTCATTTTTGGCCTGCGTTACGGCGGGCTGAATGTAACCGTAGCCCGAAATTTTCTGGAAGTATTGCTGGCGATTGGTCTCTTCTTTCTGGTGGTCAACCAGGTCAAAACCATCAACCAGTTGGAGCAAATCTCACGCGTTCTCATATTGGCCGGCGGCGGCACCGCGCTCCTGGCCATTTTTTTCTACTTTATCCCCGGCGACTGGACCGTCCGGATTTTGTCGCTGCTGCGGGTGTTTCAATATCCCACCGAGGGAATCCTGCGTTATATCGAGGATGATCCCACCCAACCGCTGCGGGCCATCTCCACCTCGGTGGATCCAAATGCGTTAGGCGGGTTGATGGTTTTTTTGACCATCATCACCGTAGCCCATCTCTTTGCTCCCCGGCCAATTTTGTCGCGACGCTATTTATTCATCATTGCCGGACTGATGTTTTTGACCCTCTACCTGACCTTTTCGCGTGGCTCACTCTTGGGAGTCGTGGCCGGTCTGGGGGTTATTGGACTGCTGCGCTACCGCAAGCTGGCCTGGCTGCTGTTGGCGCTGGCCGGGTTGGTGGCGATCCTACCCCAAACCCAACTCTACGTTGAACGTTTCATCGAAGGCGTCCGTGGTGAGGATTTGGCTACCCAGATGCGCTTTGGCGAATACAAAGATGCCTTCAACCTGATCAGCCGCTATCCCCTGACCGGAGTCGGTTTCTTTGGCACCCCCGACATCGATGTCTACGTGGGGGTCTCCAGCGTTTATCTCCTGCTGGCCCAGCAGATGGGCCTGATTGGCGCCGGCCTTTATCTGCTTATTGGTCTGGCCTATCTACTGGTTGTATTTACCACTTTCCGCCGCCTGCCGCGGGGCCACCGCCTTGAGGCGCCGCTGCTGGCTTATGGCCTGGCCAGCCTGGGGGCCATGATCGGTGGGGTTTTTGACCACTTCTACTTCAACTTAACCTTCATTCACATTGTGGCCCTCTATTGGCTGGTGATGGGCCTGGGGATGGTGGCGGTATTGTTGTGGCGGGCCGAGGAACAGGCCGATACGTGACCGCGAACAAATGACCGCCGACCGCTGACGAACGACCGCAGTAATGTACTGAGACCTCCTCCATCTTTTCCGCAGTCCGCGGTCGGCCGTCGACGGTCAAAAAAGGTTCAAAACAATGTCCGCTATATCCTTACACAACGCCCCAACTTATGAACGTATTTACGCCGTAGTCCGTCAAATTCCAGCGGGCCAGGTGGCAACCTACGGCCAGGTGGCGGCGCTGGTGGGGAACTGCACGGCCCGAATGGTTGGTTACGCTATGGCCGCCTTACCCTACGACTCCGATGTACCCTGGCCGCGCGTGATCAACCGTCAGGGCAAAATCAGCCCCCGCGGGGCCGGTGATGGTAGCCTCCGTCAGCGTGAAATTTTAGAGGCTGAGGGGGTTGAGTTCGACCCGTCTGGCCAAGTCGATTTTGCCAGGTTCGGTTGGCCCGGTCCCGATTGGGAGTGGCTGGAGCAAAACGGCTTTTATCCGGCGCCTCCACCGTGGTTGACCACGTCAACACAAGAATAAGAGTTGTAGCACCCTGCCGTTGAGAAGATCACCCCCCTAAAAATCAAAAAGGCCAGGCTAATGATTACCTGGCCGGAAGGGGTCAAGGCTGAACCGGCACCTATGCCGCTTTGTCAAGCGCCATACCGATTGGCCGGCCGTGCTCGTCGTATAGTTCCGGCTCGGTCTCTTTGCGAATGACCGCGGCGTTGATAACGCACTTTTTGATTTCGGCGCGGGAGGGGATTTCGTACATTACGTTCAAGAGCGCTTCCTCGATGATCGAGCGTAGTCCCCGGGCTCCGGTCTTATACCTGAGGGCCAACTGGGCCGCGGTTGACAGCGCTTCCTGAGTAAAGACCAATTCTACGCTATCCAACGCAAAAAGATGTTGAAATTGCTTGACGATGGCATTGCGCGGCTGGGTTAAAATCCGCATCAAGGCGGCGTGGTCCAGCGGTTCTACCGTGACCATCACCGGCAGCCGGCCCACGAACTCGGGGATCAGGCCGTAGGCCAACAGGTCGTCGGGGGTAACCTGGGCCAGCAACTCGGCCGAGTGGCGAATGGCTTCTTCTTCCTTGGAGGTTGGCAACTCCGGTTTGGCCAAAGCCGTAACTTCCTGCAACCGGCCGGCCGGCGTTTTAATGGGCCGAGTCTCCTTGGTATCCGGCTTGGATACTTTTTTGGCCGGCTGCTTGGCAAAGCCGATCCGATCCTTTAGCCCCAACCGCTTCTCGATGATCCGATCAAGGTTGTCGAACGCGCCCCCGCAGATGAAGAGGATATTGGAGGTGTCGATCTGGATAAAATCCTGGTGCGGATGCTTGCGCCCGCCCTGCGGCGGGACGTTGGCCTGGGCGCCTTCGATGATTTTCAAGAGGGCTTGTTGCACCCCTTCCCCGGACACATCGCGAGTGATGGAGGGGTTGTCGCCTGATTTGCGGGCGGCTTTGTCGATTTCGTCGATGTAAATAATACCCTGTTCAGCCCGCTGCACGTCGTAATCGGCCGCCTGGATTAGCCGGAGCAAGATGTTCTCGACATCTTCGCCCACGTAGCCGGCTTCGGTCAGAGCCGTAGCATCGGCAATGCAAAAAGGAACATCCAGAATGCGGGCTAACGTTTGGGCCAACAGGGTTTTGCCGCAGCCGGTCGGTCCAATCAGCAGGATATTACTCTTTTGCAGCTCTACTTCATCCTCTTTGTCTTTGCTTGAGGTTGTGCGATTGATCCGCTTGTAATGGTTGTACACCGCCACCGACAGAACCTTTTTGGCCCAATCCTGGCCTACCACCCATTCATTCAGGCGCTCATAGATTTCTTTAGGCGAGGGAATGCGATTCAACTGGAATTCGGCCGCAGTTTGGGATGAATTGTCTTCTTCTAAAATGTCGCGACAGAGGTCAACACATTCATCACAAATATAAACCTGGTCGGGTCCGGCGATTAGCCGGTTGACCTCTTCCTGCGTCCGCTTGCAAAATGAGCAGACCTGAATGTCGGAGCGGAATCTATTGACCATTTACCTTCTCATTCTTTTTTGGTGGCGCTTTTTTTGGACCCGCTTTCCATTGGCTCGATCACCGACTCGCCCACAATATCATCCACTAAACCGTACTCTTTGGCTCCATGAGCATCCATAAAGCGATCCCGTTCAAAATCCTCGGCAATTTGCTCAACCGGCTGCCCGGTATGGCGACTCAGAATTCCGTGCAGCAAATCCTGCATCCGTTTCAATTCCTTGTATTGAATTTCAACATCGGGAGCATAACCCTGGGCGCCGCCGCCGGCCGGATGCATATGGATGGTGGCGTGGGGCAAGGCATAGCGCCGACCGGGTTCGCCTGCCGCCAGCAGCACCGTGCCCATACTCGCCGTCCACCCGACGGCAAAGGTACTGACCGGCGCTTCAATTTGCTGCATCGTATCGTAAATGGCCAGGCCCGGATAGATCGCGCCCCCCGGCGAGTTGATATACATCTGAATTTCTTGCTCAGGGTCTTCGCGGTTGAGGAAAAGCAATTGGGCCACAATCAAATTAGCGATCTGATCGTTGATGGGGGTTCCCAAAAAGACAATACGTTCTTTCAATAGCAATGAAAAAATATCATAAGCTCGTTCCCCACGGCCAGTACTTTCAATGACCATTGGCACAACAGCTTGAGGTATTTTAGGCAACATTATCGGTCTAACTCCTTCCAGAGGTTATTCTAAAACTAAGCTTCTTCAGTCTTGGCCGGTTCTTGTTCAATTACCGTGGCCTCAGAGCCAACCAGAGCAGGGTCAACTTCGGGTACAACTTCGATAGAAGACGCCTCGGTCTCGGGTTCTGCCTCGGCTGGAGCGCCCAGCTCCGGCGCTTCACCTCGGGCAATGACCCCCAGCCGTTCTACGACCTTACTCAAGATCACGTCGTTGGCAATGCGAAGTTGCTGGGCCTCTGAGGAGATGATATTACGCCACAATTGCTCGCCACCGCCAGAAAGATCGGCAATCAACTTGGCCTGTTCCAAAATTTCGCTCTGGCTCACCTCCAGCCCTTCCAGCTCGGCCACTTTGACCAAAACCAAACCCCGCTTCAGGCGATTGACCACAGTTTCACGCAACCCTTCACGCCACTCAGCCCTGGTTTTCTGCTGCATTTGCAGATAACTATCCAGGGTCAGGCCGGCGTCTTGGACCCGGCGTTCGAACTTTTCAACCTCATCGTCAATTTCGGTCTCCTCCAGAGCCAGCGGCCACTCAATCAGCGGAGCCGTCTCGATGATCTTGTCAACCACTTCAGCGCCCAACTTGGTGTCGCGCTGTTGCTGTCGTTGTCGCAACAGGTTGTCGCGGATATTGGCCTTGAGTTCAGCCAACGTGTCAAAATCGCTGACTTGTTGGGCAAAGTCATCGTCCAGCGGGTCCAGCTCCTTCACTTTTACACCGCTAACGTCAGCCGTAATCGTGATCTCTTTGCCGGCATAATCGACATTATTAAAGTCCTCGGGGTATTTAACTGTAAAGGTTCTGCTCTCGCCGGCGCTCACCCCAAGCAAGGGTGTGGTCAGGTCAATCCGGCTGGTATCTCCGGCCGCAGGCGGCTCGACCAACTCAAACTCAACCGCCTCATTTTCAATCAACACCTTGTCGCCGTCCCGCTCGGTGATAGTCATCGAGATGAGATCGCCCAATTCGGCCGGTCGTTCAACCGGGCTCCAGGTAGCTACCTGCTCCTGCAATCTTTTCAAGGTGTTTTCAACATCCTCGTCGGTCACCTCAACCGGTTCAGCCTCGAGCCGGATGGCGCGGTAATCGCCTAATTCAACTTTGGGTTCGGTGGGAACTCTCAATTTGATTACTAGCGGCCCCCAACTAACCTCGTCCAGTTGAACTTGAGCATAGGGTTCAACATCGGCTTGCTTGAGGGCGTCTTTCAACAGCTTATCCCCCATCTTTTCCATAGCTTCCTGCTGAATTACCTCAAGACCAAAGCGCCGAACGATAGTGTTAAAGGGAGCTTTTCCGCGTCGAAAACCAGGAATATTGACCTCACGAGCAATGCGTTGAGCTGCTTTTTTCAGCATATCTTGCTCGTCTTTAGGCTCAAATTCAATGGTCAGGAGAGTTTCACACTGCTCCAGTTTTTCTGTTGTAACCTTCACCGGGATTAACCTCGTTTCTATTTGAAGATGTCTGATTCATCATAGCATAAAAGCTAGGGAAAGCAAGTCACAAACTTTTGCCCTCTGGCGACGAGGCTGGCGATTCAATGATACCTTATGTTAATAATTTTGACAAGGTCTCAGTCAAGATTCGCGACTGATGGTGCAAGCGCCGGTCACCTGATTGTGGCGGCGGTTGACGAAACCGGGTCGGCCTAGTATCATCAACGTCATAAATAGCCCTACCTGAGGAAGACGGCAATGACAATAGACTTTGGCTGGGAAATCCCCACCGGACACCGGCGAATGCCCCAAGAAATGGACCATTACGAAGCCCATGTGCGCCGGGTGTTGACTTGCCTGAGCGGTCGCTTTCATTCAGCCTGGATTCCCGATCACTTTATGGACGATCAAACCAACGTCCCGGAAGCCTTGACCACGCTGAGCTACCTGGCTGCGCTCTATCCGGCGCTACACTTTGGGCCGATTGTGTTGGGCCAAAATTATCGCAACCCGGCCCTGCTGGCCAAAATGGCGGCGACATTGCAGCAGTTGACCAATGGGCGTTTTATCCTGGGGTTGGGGGCGGGTTGGCGGGCCGAGGAATATCGCGCCTACGGCTATGAACTGCCGCCGGCCCCAATCCGAATGGCCCAACTAGCCGAGGTGGTGCAGATCTGCAAATTGCTGTGGAATCCAACTCAACGCGAGGCAACTTTCCACGGCTACTATTACCGGATCGACCGGGCGATCTGCCAGCCCAAACCAAATCCTGCGCCGCCGGTGATGATTGGAGGAGGAGGGGAAAAACTGATGCTGGGCGTGGTGGCCCGGCAGGCCGATTGGTGGAACCTGGTCGGCGTCTCCCCGGAGGTGTATGCCCACAAAATAGAAGTCCTGCGCCAACACTGTCGCCAGGTCGGGCGAGACCCGGCCGAGATTCGCAAAAGCTGGATGGGCGTAGTCAGCCTGGCCACCAGCCGGGCTGAGGCAGAAGACGCTATGCAGAGGTATCCGCTGTGGCCGGGTGATGTGCCCATCGTCGGGACACCGGCAGAGGTGGCGGCCCAATTGCAGCGATACACTACTTTGGGGGTCGATCTCTTTATCCTGGGCTTTGCCGATGAACCAAACCTGGCCGGCCTTGAACTATTCATTGAGCAGGTTTGGCCTCACTTTCAATAGGTCGCGACTCAAAATTTGATTGTCAAAAGTATGAGGAGGTGCAGATGACCCAACCAGATATCAAACCAATCATCCCGGTAACCGAGTACCGGCAACGCTGGTATAAAGTCCAGGCCATGATGGCCGACCAACAGCTAGATTTCCTGGTGGCTTACGCCGATGATCGGGCCGTCTTTGGACCGGCCCACGCCCGCTGGCTGGCCAACTTTCCGGTTCACTTTGAACCGGTTTGCATTTTGATGCCTGCCCAGGGGGACCCGCTGATGCTGGTTGGCCCGGAGAGCGATGAATATGCCCGGCTGGTTGGCCAGATCGCCGACGTGCGGGTGCTGCGGGAGTTTACCCATCCCGACGAGGATTATCCCTACTCCAGAATTCAGAGCCTGGCCCAGATCATGGCTGAGACGGGCACTAATTTAGAGTCGGTGCGCCGGGTTGGGTTGGGCGGAGGCGGGTTGATAAGCGCGGCGGTGCTGGCTGCCTTTCAAAGCACCCTGCCCGGCGTAACCTGGGTTGACGTAGAAAACAGGCTGTGTGAGCTGCGAGCGCAGAAGTCATCGGCTGAGATTGAGGTTATTCGCTACGCTTACCAAATTGCCCAGGCCGGTTTTGAGGCAGCCGTAGCCGCCATTCAAGTGGGCGTGACCGAGCGTGAAGTAGCCGCCGAAATCGAGACGGTGATGCGGCGGGCCGGCGCCGAGGGCACGGGCATCGACACGATTGTCGCCTCCGGCCCTAACTCCAGGCCCATCCTGGCCCGCTCGACCTTCCGGCCCATTCAAGCCAATGAGCTGGTGTTGTTAACGATTGCCCCTCGCTATGAAGGCTATCACGCGGCCATCGGCCGGCCGGTGTTGGTGGGTCAACCGGCAGAGGAGATCAGGCAGGCGCTGGAGGTGGCCATTAAGGCCCAAGAAACGTGTTCCCAGGCGCTACGACCCGGTGTGGAAGGCCGGGCCGTCGAAGCGATTGGGCGGCAAATTGTGGCGGCTGGCGGGTTGGAACCATACTTTCTATACTCAGGCGTTCACAGCGTGGGCGTGATTGAGTTTGAGCCGCCCATCTTCGGTCCCAGTAGCCCGGCCCAGTTGAAACAGGACATGGTCATCTCCATCGACATCCCGATGTTTAACACACCGTGGGGCGGGCTGCGCATCGAAGACGGCTATGTGATCACGGCCAGTGGAGCCGAAAAACTTCACCAGACTCCCTACCGGATTGAAATAGCCCCAAATATATAGAGATTTGTCAATATAAAGCAATTGTGCTATATTTCAATTAGCCCTGCTGTTCTCGTGATGCTCCACGCGTCTTGAGCCAACATTACCTTGAACGGGAGCTGTTGTATTAGAGGGGATGCGGTAGCCTGCGCGTAGGCAAGGCAACACCTTCTACTCAGGCACCCACCTGCCAGAGGCAGGTTCAAGGACAACTGGAAGGCACACGGTCCAGCGGGGTTGGTATTATATCAAAAAAGCGCAACTGGCCGCCAGTAATGCGCTTTTTTTATGGGTCAGTTTGTGAGGATGGCGATAGGTGACCGGCACTTCTAAACTAATCTTGGCCTGGAATTGTTGCCCAAGCGTCCTCATTTCGGCTCAGGAATCGTGGTGAAAGTGCCGGTTACCTTCTGCCCTCCAGACCTACCAATCCAGGTGACAACAGCCGGTCTGCCAGTGGAGGGTGATATGGCCCTGGTTGGTTTCCAATCGAATAAAACCAGCCCCAAATTCCAGCTCAACCTGATACATTTGCCACACAATGATCACCGCCAGCAGGGCCACCGTGATCAAGGTGGGCAGATGAAAAAAAGTATCCAAAAGTTTGTCCACGTTGATTTGGCGTTTTGGCAAGTTAACTAACACCCCAGAATTGTTTCTTCCGCCAACCGGTCGACCACAACTGTCAAGTCGTTGGTTTCGTAGTAGGCGCGCAACTGACGGTCGGCGCTGCTACCCTCTTTTAAGATCGTGCGAACATATTCAATCTCTTGGCGAGTCCCCAACGGGTCGACCACATCGTCAATGAGTTCCAACAGTTCATCCATCAATAAGCGGAGAGGAACCTGCTCTTCTTTACCAAGGTCAATCAGCTTGCCGTCGACACCATCTTTAACGGCCCGCCACTTGTTTTCGGCAATCAGACTTTGGCGATAAATGCGCCAGGATTGATTCATCTTGCGCAATTGGATCAGTTTAGCTACAACCGCCTGGATGAGAGCCGCAATGGCCATCACCTCATCAATTTTGGTCACACAATCGCACATTCTGAATTCGAGCGTAGGAAATTTGGCATGGGGACGGATGTCCCACCAAATTTTGGTCGGCTCATCGATACACTCTGTTTTGACCAGAGTTTGCAAATAACGCTCATATTGTTCGGCTGAGTCAAAATATTGGGGCAGGCCGGTGCGGGGCAAATCCTCAAAAATCACGGCCCGATAAGATTTTAGACCGGTATCGCGCCCCATCCAGAAAGGGGAGGAGGTGGATAGGGCGAAGATGTGAGGTACAAAGTAGGTCATCTGGTTCATTATGTCGATGCGCAGATCGCGGTCCGGGATACCCACGTGAATATGCATTCCAAAAATCAACAAACGTTGGGCCACAATCTTCATGGCATCGAGCAGCCCTTTATAACGATCTTTGTCGGTGATAATTTGATCTTGCCAGCGCGAGAAAGGGTGAGTCCCGGCGGCCACAATCTTGCGCTTGTGTTTGTGGGCAATCTCGCTAACAATGCTCCGCAAGCGGATGACCTCCTGGCGAGCCTCCCGGATATTGCGACAAACGTGGCTGCCAATTTCTACTTGCGACTGCAAGAACTCCGGTTTGACCTGATCCCGAAAAAGAATCGCCCCTTTATCCAGAAATTCAGAGATGTAAGAAGTCAATTCCCGGCTGTCAGGATCGATGATTTGATACTCCTCTTCAATCCCAATGGTTAACTCTTCAAGGTGCATGGCGCCCCCCTTCTATAAGTTCATCTTGACTATTGGTCGGTTGCTAACTGGCTGGCTGGATGCATTATATCACATCCAGGATGGGGCTTCAACTCACGCTTAAATTCCCCCTGCAACCCTTTTCATGCTAAAATAATCCGTCGGGATAAGCCGGGAGAAATTGTTCTCAGGACCGGTATTAGAACTGACTGTTTTGAGGGGAAAAGTCCAGTTACAAAAACGAGGAGGCTTCATGTCCAACCCTGTGTCTGTTCAGACCGTCATCACATCTTTCACGAAAGAAGAGGGTATTCGCAAGATACCTGAGCCTTGCGTCGTCGTCATCTTCGGCGCTTCAGGCGATCTGACCGAGCGCAAATTAATGCCCTCGCTCTTCAGTTTGGCTTGCGAGGGGCTGCTGCCGGAAAAGTTTGCCGTAGTCGGGGTGGCCCGGAGCAAACTGGATGACGAAGGTTTTAGAGAAAAAGTAAAACGAGGGATCGAGAAACATTCCCGGCTCAAGCCCGACGAATGTTCGGAATGGCCTGATTTTGCCGGCCATCTCTTCTACCATTGCGCCAAATATGACGACCCGGCCGGCTACACAACCTTGCAGGAATTGCTGGCTAAAATTGATCAGGAGCACGATACTTCTTGCAACTGCCTCTATTACCTATCAACCCCGCCGCTGCTCTATCCGGTCATTGTGGCCCAGTTGGGCCAGGCCGGTCTGGCCCACGCCAGCGGCCGGAGCTGGCGGCGCATCATCGTGGAGAAACCTTTTGGCCATAATCTGGCCACAGCCGTGGAGTTGAACCATCAGATTCACGAATATTTTACGGAGGACCAGGTTTACCGGATCGATCACTACCTGGGCAAGGAAACCGTCCAGAATCTACTCGTTTTTCGCTTTGCCAACGCCATTTTTGAGCCGCTCTGGAATCGCAACTACATCGACCACGTCCAAATTACGGTGGCTGAGGAGGTGGGGCTGGGCAGTCGGGCCGGCTACTACGATACTGCCGGGGTGATGCGGGACATGTTCCAAAACCACCTCCTGCAACTACTCACCCTCACCGCCATGGAGCCGCCGGCCGAGTTCAATGCCACCTCTTTGCGTGATGAAAAGGTAAAAGTGCTCAAATCGGTTCGGCCCATCAGGCCGGATGAGGTGGGCCAATACACCGTGCGGGCCCAATATCGGACGTATCGCGACGAAAAAGGGGTGGCCCTTCGCACCGAAACGCCTACCTTTGGGGCGATAAAACTCTTCATTGACAACTGGCGCTGGCGGAACGTACCCTTTTACCTCCGCTCCGGCAAGGCCCTGGCCAACAAAGTGACCGAAATCTCGATCCAGTACCGCCACGTCCCCCACCTGATGTTTCCGCTCCCGCCGGACAAACAGTTGCCGCCCAATGTGCTGGGGCTGTGCCTGCAACCCAACGAGGGGATGCACCTGAGTTTTGAAACCAAGATGCCCGGCGCCGGGATGCACACCCGGTCGGTCGATATGTCTTTTCGCTATGAGCAGGATTTTGGCAAGAACACCCTGCCCGACGCCTATGAACGGCTGATCCTGGATGCTATGCAGGGCGATGCTTCGCTCTTTACCCGTAGCGATGAGATCGAGCTGGCCTGGGCCATCGTTGACCCGATTCTGGAGGGTTGGGCCGGCGCACATGCCCCGGTATTGGCCTTTTACGAGTCCGGCACCTGGGGCCCGGGCAAAGCCGATGAGTTCATCCAGGCCGACGGGCGTAAGTGGTTGTACGGCTGCGGTCAAAATGGTTTTGGTTCGGCCTGAAAGCCAACACCCCAGCCGCCGGGACTGGGGTGTTCTTATTTCTGACAGTTGGATGGAACTTTATGACAACGCCTGTTTGATCACCTGGGCCAATTTGGAAGGCGTCCAGGGTTTTGACAGCCAAATGATGGACTCCGATACCGGTAAGGTTGACGGAGCGGATTCAGACCAGTAATGAGTTACAGCCACTATCTTAATCGCCGGATTTCGTTGGTGCAAAGCTTGCATCAATTCGATCCCGCCCAAGCCTGGGGCCAGAATATCTATCAGAATCGCAGCAATTTGATCTGGCTGTTGCTCATAAATTTCTAAGGCTTCTCTCGGCTGGTTGGCCGTTACCACCCGGTATCCCAGATACTCCAGCGTAATTTGAGTGATCCCCCCATTTTCCGGCCCTTCCTCCACTACCAATATTGTCTCACCTTGACCGCGCAGAATTTGGCTTGCCTTTGGCTGGCCTGACAGAGTTGGCTCAGAGCCGACCGAAACCGGTAGATAAACGGTCACCGCCGTCCCCTGGCCTACCTGGCTCTGAATCTCGATCTCACCCTGATGCTGCTTAACAATGCCGTACACCTGCGCCAGCCCCAAACCTGAACCCTGGCCCACTTCCTTGGTGCTAAAGAATGGTTCAAACAGGTGGGAGCAATGTTCCGGGGCAATACCAAAACCGGTATCCGCCACGGCCAGAGCCAGCCAGTTGGCGCAGCGGCCGAATTGATCTGCCTCGGCGAGACCGGGTTGACCGGGGAGTGACTCACCCGGCTGGCCGGTAAAAGGAAAGAGCCGGATAGTTAAGGGTCCCTCCGCCAACATCGCATCAACCGAGTTGGAAACAAGGTTCATCAAGACCTGTTGAATCAAGGTCGGGTCAGCCTCAACAGTTGCTGTTTCACAGGCGGGGTCAATGGTAAGGGTCAACTCGATCTGCTCTGGAATGGTGTGCTTCAATAATTTGACCGTATCTCTAATAAAAGGAGCCAACGCCAGCGGTCGTTTTTGCAGCATTGATTTCCGGCTGAAATCGAGCATTTGCCGAACCAAATGGGCGGCCCGCTGCCCCTGCTCGATCACCTGATCCAGGTCCTGGCTAATCAGCGTATTCTCACCGGCCGTAGCCCGGGCCAGATGGGCAAAACCGATGATACTGGTCAAGATATTATTGAATTCGTGGGCAATCCCGCCGGCCAACCGCCCAACTGCGGCCAAACGTTCCTGTTTGACCAGTTGGGCCTGAAGCGCTCGTTTCATCGTCATATCTTGAAAAGTAAGCACCAGGCCGATAATATTGTGGTGATCATCTTTAATCGGGGCGGCGCTTTGGTCGATCGGTATTTCTGACCCGTTCCTGGACAGGAGCAATTGGTCGCTCCAGTTGACCACCCGGCCGCTTTCCAAAACATCCAGCAGGGAGCCAGTCAGCGGTTGGCCGCTTGCCTCGTCGATGACTCTGAAAATCTCCGGCAGAGGCTGGCCCAGCGCCTCCTGTTCCGGCCAGCCGGTCAATTGCTCAGCGGTCGGATTCATAAACTTCACCCGCCCGGCGGCGTCGGTAGCAACCACTGCCTCACCGATACTGTGCAAGGTGGTATCCAGCCACTGCTGGCTTTCTTTCAATTGCTTTTCCAGTTTGTGCCGGTAAAGGGCCATCTCAATGGTAGTCTGAAGTTCTCTTTCCACAAACGGCTTGAGCAGGTAACCGGCTGGAGCCGTAATCTTGGCCCTTTGGAGCGTGGCTTCGTCGGCATAGGCGGTGAGGTAGACAACCGGCAGATCAAATTTACTCTGAAATTGCCGCACGGTTTCAATACCATCAAGTTCACCTTTTAACTTGATATCCATCAAAACCAAGTCTGGTTGTGTCTCAGTAGCTTTATCGATGGCTTCGAGGCCGGAAGTAGCAATGACCGGCACAAGATAGCCCAATTTCATTAATCGGCTTTGGATGTCTAAGGCAACGATACTCTCGTCTTCGACAACCAGAACTTTGGTTGCAGTCATAATTTTCCCGTTAACTCATTCAATGCTAAAAGTGATTCTAAAATGGGTGCCGTGGTTAGAAATCTGCTCAAGAACGCCATCCAGTTGGCTGACCAGGGTTGCAACCAACTGCAGACCCAATGAACCGGTTCGGTTAAAATCAAAATTGTCCGGCAAACCAACCCCATTATCACCTACCACCAAACATAAGCGTTGATTTTCCTGCTTAAGCTCAATATTTATGTATCCGGTTCGACCCTCAGGAAAAGCGTGTTTCAAGGCATTTGAAATCAGTTCGTTGAGGATAAGTCCACACGGCACGGCCGTATCAATTTTGATCAAGACGTCCTCGGCCTGAACATTCAAGCCAATGCCTCGTTCCGTTGCGCTGTGGGCGCGCCACAAATAGGCGGTCAAGTCGCGAATATAGTCAGCAAAGTCAATCTGAGTCAGATTTTCAGACCGGTATAACTTTTCGTGAATGAGGGCCATCGAGCGGATGCGATGTTGGCTATCGAAAAAACTGCGCAGAACCTCTGGAGCTTGAACCGTAGCCGATTGCAAGCTAAGCAGGCTGGAGATGA
The DNA here is from genome assembly GCA_964398055.1 of uncultured Caldilineaceae bacterium. GTDB lineage: Bacteria > Chloroflexota > Anaerolineae > 4572-78 > J111 > CAYNLK01. The sequence goes on along the minus strand of CAYNLK010000024.1, from coordinate 5,122 downwards.
TTTGTAGATTATTCTTGACCCGGTGATGAATTTCTTGAAGTAAGACCTGTTTTTCGTGAAGAGAAGCCTTAATCTGTTCTTCAATGAGTTTGCGTTCGGTAATATTGTGCACCACCACCGTGGCCCCCACCGGTCTATCGTCTTGATATCGCCAGCGGGCATTCAACAGCACCCAATATTCCTGACCATTCTTGGCCTTGATTTTATATTCAACATCTTCAGGCAGCGCCTGGCCTTGCAACCCTTGCTGCAATCGCTGGACAAAAAGAGACTTGCTCTCATCTGTCAGTAGATCAAACGGACTTAAGGCCAACAGTTCCTCACGACTGTAACCGGTATATTCACATATCACGTCATTAACACTGATCAACTTCTGCTGCACAAAATCTATCTCGTAAATACCGGCCGGCGCATATTGCACCAATTGCCGGTATTTTTGCTCGCTCTCCCGCAGCGCGGCTTCCACTTGGCGGCGTTCCGTAATATCTCGGGTTACACCCAAAATACCGATGGGACGGCCGGCTCCATCCCGTAAAAAACCTGCCCGGATTTCAACCGGGATGATGGAACCATCTTTCCGAATCTGTTCAAGCTCTAACATAACCGACCTGGTCAGATCGACCGTTTCAGCGCTGTGCTCGCGGGCCATTTCTCTGACCAGAACTTCGGCCACAATCGCCAGGGAGGACTCAGTCAGGATCTGGTCAATCGTTTGGTCCAACGTTTCTGCAGCGGTGTAACCCGACAGCGCCACAACCGAGGGACTGACGAAGGTGAAGCGAAAATTCAAATCGGTGGTCCAGATAACATCCTTTACATTTTCGGCCAGCAGCCGGTACTTCTGCTCACTTTGTTGCAAAGCCTGTTCGGTCCGCTTGCGCTTGATGATGTCAACAAGAACACTCAACGCCCCTTGCACAATCTCTTGATCGGCCGCCTCAAAGGGAGGGTAAGTGTGCTGGTCTTCGGTGTCGTTGCTTATCAACAAGGCTAACCCGGCCACAAGGTTAAAGGTCCATAATAGATACGGGCCGCCGGCAGCCTGGCGCAGCCAGTCCAACTCTGGCGCCGCCGGGGTGGTTGAATTTGCAAAGTAGAATTCAGCCGGAGGCTCTGGCGGCGTAATAAAATCAGGCTCGGCCTGGCAAAATCCCAAACTAAACCAGGTGACAAAACGGTTATGCTCCGGCTGGTAGCTGAGCAGAACTGCCCGGTCTACCCTCATCGTATCAAGGATGATCTGCAAAAAGTGCTGCCCAATTTCCAGAAGCGAGACTTCCTTGTCGGCCAGGCCATAGATATCCCGAATCAGTCGGGCAGTTGTCCGGCTCCGGGTGGCCTGGCGTTGGGCGCGCGCCTGCCCCTCCATAGCGACCAACAATCGCGCCCCCAGTTCGTTACATTGTTGCCGGTAAAAATCTCGCTCACGGATCAAGTTGTCGTCCATCATTTATTTTTCCTAAGCCTAAATTTCGCACTTTTCCAATTGAATAGAGAGACAGAAAGTCGCAGGCTGCCCGATGGCAGGGTTATCCGACTGGGCCAAGAAAAAAAGGGGCGTTCAGACCCGACCGGTCGGGTTAGCGGCTGCCGTTTGGGCCAACAGGCGCACTGAGGCCCGGGTCAGGCCAACGGTCAACATCGCCTGAGGCAGTCAATGGCTGGCGAAGATGTGCGGGCGGGCAACAAAGGTTGGGAGCGGGTGACCGTGGTGTGCAGCAACTCGTCGAGGGCCAGGGCGACCAGTGACAGGATCGAAGAGACCGCCGGGTCAAGCGGGGTCAGGCGGCGCAGGCAACTACCATCGTGGCAGTGAGTTTCAATCAGGGTCAGTTGTTCCAGCCGCTTGAGCAGTTGGCGAGTGGTGAGTGGCAGCCCTTGCTGGCGGAGTTGGCGTTCCAGCAGGGTGTAAGCCAGCAAAGCCAGCATGTTCAGCAGCAACATCGAGGCAATGCGCTGGTCTTGATGGAGGTACACCGGCGAGACCTGCAAGTCGCTTTTGCAAATATGGAAGCGTTTTTCCACCCCGTCCTTGGCTCGATAAAGCTGGAACATCTGCTGGTGCGACAAGGACCAATCGTTGGTGACCAACAAATAGCGCCCATCCCGCTGCTCGGCTTGCCACAAAGCGTAGGTGTCGATCTGCCAGTCCAGCTCAACTTGACCGGCCTCGGTTTGATAGGCGTTGACTGACATCAGTTGACCGACCGGGCAGTCTCGTAAGCGAGCCTGAGCCCGGCGCTGGACGGCCTTGACGGTGCGCAGGCGCGGCTGGCCAATCTGGGCTCTGACCTGGGCTAACTCCTGGGCCAAAGCGGTCAACTGGCTATCACGGCTTTGTCGGAGTTGGTCGCGGATGGGGCCCGCCAGGACCACCAGCCCTTTGTGGGTGGCAGTCTGGCCCTGGTGGCTGAAGGTGACCTGACAGCCGCGGCCCCAGTATCGGCCCGGTTGGTCGTCGGTCAGGGGAAAGGCGTTGAACTGTTCTTCCGGCCAGTGGGTCAACCAGGCTTTGTCTTCTTGGCGCAGACAGCGTAGTCCGGCCAGATAGCGCAACTGGTACCGGTCATAACTCAGCGCAATTTCATCGTTCAGCATGGCCCGGTCACCCACAACCAGAGTTTCTGACAACCGATAGCCGTGTCGACCCAACCACTGCGCCAGGTTATCCATATTGCTTTGCACGGTGGCCTGGTCAGCCGTCCGGCCCGACCACAGCCGGTAGAGCCAGGGCAGGTTGCCATCGGCGGTCACGTTCAGCCCGGTTTTGAACTTGCGCTTGTTACTGGGGGTGTTGTGGGCAAACCCAAAGTCAATCAGGTCGCTGTCGGGATAGCGACCGTGAGTCACGAAGGCGGTCAGGTCGTAGAAGATCAGGGACAGGTCGATGTCGGCTTTGAGCAGGGCCGTTTCGACCACCTCCAGCCAGATCGCTTCCAGGTGGGGCGAGAGGGCATCCAAAGTACGCCCCAACCGGTCATCGTTGAATTTGGCCGCCGGAATACCCAGGATAGCCACCAGCACGGTCTGCCCCACCCAATCGGCGATCTGGTACAACGGCAAGGGCAGCATCAGCCGGTTCAACAACAGCACCACCGCCACCGTGCCGTGGTCCACCTCAGCCTGGGTCGGACAGTGACGGTTAATGATCTGGCGTACTTTGAGCGTTTCCAGCAGGGCATACAACACTGGTAACGCCCCCAACTGATACTTCAGTTGCCGGGCGGTCAGCCAATCGACGACCTGGGCCATCGTCAGTACCCCCCGCCAGGCCAACTGCGCCAGCAGCGCGGTCCGTTTGGCCTGGCGATAGGCCCGCTGCCAACTCCGGTATTGGGCTAAGGCCCATTTCTTCCAGCGATAACGGCTCTGCCAGGGAAAGAGTGGCCTGTCCCGGTGGTCGTGGCTGACCAGCCCCAGCAGGGGAACCGGATTATCCGGCTGATATCTCGGCCAGGCGGTCGGTTGAATGAAAACCAACAAGGCCATGCACCAGATCAACCAGACCAAAATTCGGGTGACCGCTGTTTTTGTGGCAAAATTCATTGGAAGACACTCCGTGTCCGGCAAGGTTTGGGTTGGTCGCCTTATACTTTGCCACTAATGGAGCATCTTCGCCACTTCTTGTCTCTCTATTCAATTCTTAATGTGCGAAATTTAGGCTTAAGAAAAGACTCTTCTTTCTCTCTATCCTTGATTTGTTGGGCTAATAGCAGATATATGATTACTCTCCAAATACGGTCGTGTTGCAATTTGTGTGTAAAAAGGCCGATGTTCACGTGTGCAAAGGGCAATTTACACAACTTTCGGCATACGACCCCAAATACTTGTATAATCAGACAATGTGAGATGATTTGCCTCTTTAAGCGCAACAAACTTCCGGTATTCAGTTTCTCGGATGTATTTTAGCGAAGCAATCGTGTTGTTATATTGCACATTTGACATATAGATAGCATAGATAGCATATACTGTTTTACCAGTACCTTTTTCCCCGATTAGGAAGGAGGTACTTGGCGCACAAAGGCGATCAAGTTCAGGGGTTCTGAGAAAAATTTGGTTAAATGTCTCCTTTTCCTCCCTACGTTTGTAGTTTTCTGCGTCTCGAAAACCAAGATACAAATCTGGAACAGGTACCATTTTCATAGTGTTATTCCTTCTGAGCTACATAAAATACGAACTATCTTGAAAGAATGAATACGACAAATAAATTTGCAGTGGCTAACGCCGCATTTAACCCGCTTGCGGGCCGACAAGGTTAGCCTCATTATCAACCAACACAGCCAGCAAAGAGTGGTTGAAAATCGCAGCGGGAGCAAGTCGGGTTGAAATGCTTGTTAGGCGGCCTTTTCAGGGGAAACAGACTCCACCTCTTCTTTTTGTTTGTCACGCTCCGCCACAGCTTTCCAAAATTCCTCGTGCGATAACCCTTTACCTGCCTTAATACTCTGTCTTGATTTTTCTAATAACGCTTGAAAACGGGGTGAACGCGCTAAAATTAAACTCTCCAGGTCTTCATCATCCATCGGAGCCAGTAGGACAGCCACAGCCTTACCATTCCGAGTGATAACAATTGGCCCTTCGGTCTCGGCTTGTTCCACATATGCGCTCAGCCGTGCTTTTACATCTGCCAGCGGTGCAATTCTCATGCCTCAAACTCCTCTCCACCAATCAATAACTTATTTCCTTCCTTGATCCCAATGGCCAACACCCCGACGATTTGTTCCCCAGCCTCAACTTCATACAGAACTCGGAAGCGATTATTTGGTCCAAACCGTAATTCCCAAGTCGCACCGAAGGGGGCAGGTTGGTCGAGCGGTTTACGATTACGAGTTTTTTTCTCTGGAGTGTAGCTTAACTGCTCGTCAATCGTCTTTTGGATCAGACGATGATATTTACGCTCGATCAGATCAAGATGATCCAGGGTTTCTGGGGCAAAGGTTAGGGTGAACTTGGGTTGACGGACCATTGACTAAAATTATAGTCTATATTTTAGTAATGTCAATCCGGCTGACCAGGATACTTCGACTGGTGTTCGGCCGCCTAACGAGTGAGTTTAGGCGCTTGCGACTGGGCAAGTTGTGACCCACTGACCAAAGCCTTCTATGGCAAGCGGTAGTTGTAA
>CAYNLK010000023.1:0-104285 GCA_964398055.1 uncultured Caldilineaceae bacterium | reverse complement strand
TCTATTCGCCTGAAACAATAGAAACTCCTTCTATTCGCCAGAAAACAAGGTGTCAATATACTCCTGGCCGACGAGATCAACCGGGCCACGCCGCGTACCCAATCGGCTCTGCTGGAGGCGATGCAAGAGCGGCAAGTGAGCGTGGAGGGCGAACCCCGGCTGCTGCCCCAACCGTTTTTGGTGCTGGCCACCCAAAATCCCATTGAACTGGAAGGCACTTTTCCGCTGCCGGAGGCCCAACTTGACCGCTTCTTGATTCGGCTGCAAATGGGCTATCCCGGCCACGAGGACGAGCGGCAAATCATCCGCAAGCAGCAATTGGCCCATCCCATTGACACGTTGGCCGCGGTAGTGGATGGCCGCGAGCTACTCGACCTCAGCCGGCAGGTCAGCCAGGTCCACGTTGATGCGTCATTGGAGGATTACATTCTCAGGCTGGTGCAGGCCACCCGAACGCATCCCGATTTGACCCTGGGGGCCAGCCCGCGCGGCAGCCTGGCCCTGTATAAAGCCAGCCAGGCCCTGGCAGCCTTACGCAATCGGGCTTACATCATCCCCGACGACATCAAAAAATTGATACCCCTCACCCTGGCCCACCGCCTGATTCTGAAGCCGGCCAGCCAACTGCGCGGCCGGACCACCCTGGCGGTGCTGGCCGAAATCACCGAACGAACCGAGTTGCCCCTGGACGTTGAGCGGTGAACGTTTTTCTCTTTTTTTTACTGCTCTTGATTCTGGCCGCTCTCCTCCGCATCGATTTTTTCTTTACCATCCTGTATCTCTTTGGCGGCGCTTATATTCTGGCCCGGTTGTGGGCCGGTCAGATGCTCAAACATCTGGCCGTAAACCGGACAATGCTGGAGCGGGCCTTTCCGGGCGAGCACGTGGCGGTGACGCTGACCTTCAAAAACCTCAGTTATTTACCGGTGCCCTGGCTGCTGTTCAATGAGGCGATGCCGGCCACCCTGGCCACGCCCCCGTTTTTGCGGGAGGTCACTTTTTTGAAAGGGAAAGCCAGGCAAACGGTTCAATACTCGCTGAAGCCGCGACAGCGAGGCTATTACCAGATTGGGCCGCTGTTGCTGGAAAGCGGCGACCTGCTCGGCTTGACTCGCCGCGTCACCGGCCGGCTCGAGCCGGCCCAGTTGATCGTCTATCCCAAAGTGCTGCCGCTGACCCGCTTGAGACTGCCCACCCACAGCCCGCAGGTGGCGCTGGCCACACCAACGCCCCTGTTTCAAGACCCCAGCCGGATCATCGGAGTGAGAGAGTACGTGCCGGGCGACAATCCGCGCCATATTCATTGGCCGGCCAGCGCCGCGGTGGGGCAGGTATTGGTCAAGCAGTTCCAGCCGGCCATTGCCCGCGACGCGGCCATTTTTCTTGATCTGCACCGGGCCGACTATGCGGAACGCCGCGCCCAGGCCGATGTCGCGATTGAGTTGGCCATCGTCGTGGCCGCCTCGTTGGCGAATCACATGGTCACCGTCGAAAAGTTGCCGGTCGGGTTGAGCGCCGCCGGCTTCGATCCGTTGAGCCAGGGGCAAGGCCACTTTCACCTCCCGCCCCGCAAAGACGCCGGCCACCTGATGGAGATTCTGGAGGTCCTGGCCCGGCTGGAAGGCACTGATGACCCTGACTTCGCCCGCAGGTTGCGCTCAGCCTCGGCCCAACTATCGTGGGGTAACACCATTGTCGTCATCACTGGCAGCGAATCGCCTGAGCTTTTGGAAAGCTTGCTGCTGCTCAAACAGGTGGGCTTTCCGGTAGCGCTGGTGTTGGTCCAGCCGGCCGGATACGCCTACCGGCAGAGCAAACTAGCCGGGGAAATGGGGATCACCCTGTTCCGGATCAGGCATGAAAAGGACGTGGAAGCGTGGATACCTTTAGCCTAGCCGAAGAGCGCATCCGGCAGCTCAAGCGCAGCCACTGGGCCGATTACTTCTTCCGGCCGCTGCTGGTAATGGTTATGGTGATGTGTCTGGCGGCGGCGCTGGTCGAGCTGGTTCGGCTGATCAATCCGGACTGGCACGGTTTTTACTTTCAAGTCGGGATTCTGCTCGTCACCGTCGAGGCGATCTATTCTTTTCACATTTTGCGCCGCTACCCCAGTTGGCGTGTTTCCCGCTGGCGCTTCCGGCTGGCCGAAGCGGTGGTCCTGCTGATTGGCCTGAAATTATTGAGCCTGACCCATACGCCCTGGCCCCGGCTCAAGGCCGAGGTCATGGCCATGTGGGACGACCCAACGGTCTTCTTTAATCTGGAATTCGTCGTCATTTTAAGCCTGACTGCCATTGCCTGGAACCTGACCACCCAGACGGTGGCCGATTTTGAGGCGCTGTACGATCCCTTCACCGACAGCCGCTGGACCCTGAACCAGTTGACGAGTCGCTTTTTGTGGGGCGGCGTCCTGCTGGTCCTGGTGTCTGGGTTGAGCCAAACCATCATTCTCTTTGGCCCCAGCGGCCTGCTCGACCTGTGGCGACCCCATATTGGCGGGATTATCGGCAATGTGTTGCTCTATTTTATGCTGGGCTTTGTCTTGATCAGCCAGGTCAATTTGACCCGGTTGACCATTCGCTGGCATCTGCAAGATATCACCCCTACCGCGGGCCTGGCCGGGCAGTGGGCCAGGTATGGGCTGATTTTCCTGGGGCTGGTGACCCTGGTGGCCTTTTTGCTGCCCACCCGTTACAGTATGGGTTTTTTGGAGATGGCCGGCCGCGTGGTTGGGCTGCTGGTCCAACTCGTCATGTGGTTCTATTATCTGCTCTTCTTTTTGATTATTCTTCTGGCGCATTTGCTGTACCGGCTATTCAGAGGGGCTGAACCGGTTGACACACCGATGGAACCGATGGGACCGCTGCGTCCGCCGCCGGCTGCCGCGGCGACCGCGCCCTGGCCGTGGTGGGAATTCTTTCAGTCGCTGGCTTTCTGGGTGGCGGTGCTGGCGATTGTGCTCTACATGGCCAGATTGTATCTGCACGATCATCCTGAGCTAGGCCGGCAGTTGAGAAAGTTCAAACTCATCGAATTGATTTGGGCGGGGTTGAATCAGTTGTGGAGCGCGCTAACCGGCTGGGCCAAACGGAGCCTGGCGTTAATCCCCAGGCAAGTGAAATTGTTCGAACTACGTTCGGCCGGAACGCCGCCACAGGAACGGTGGCCGTGGTTCAACCTGCGCCAGGCCGACCCGCGCCGGCGTATCCTGGCTTATTATCTGAATATACTCCGGCGGGCGGAAAAGGTGGGGCCGGCGCGGCGAGTTGACCAAACACCGTACGAGTATGAACCGGAATTAGAGCAGACTGTGCCGGAGGCGCACAACGAAGTCCAGCAGTTGACCGAGGCGTTCGTGCTGGCCCGCTACAGCCAGGCGAGCTTTGACCAGCCCCAGGCGGCTGCGGTCAAGCAGCAGTGGCAGCGGATCAAGCGAGCGTTGGGGCACCGGCGTTAGCGCCGATCAGAGATCATCGGCCTGCCACCCTTCCAACATTGGAAAATCCTGCGCTTCCCGGCCATACATCTCCCGTTCTTTCTGGCGGCGGATGGCGCAGGCCCGCCGAAAAGCTTCCTCCTCGCCATACTTGGGAATAGAGACGGTGGTCCGTTGCAGGCCGTGGCCCTCTTTTGTCCAGGTTACTTCGTAGACCTCGCTATAATTGGGGATGGCGGTATAGGGCACGTACCCGCCGGTTTGCTTGCGCGACCGGACCACGCCGACCACCCCGGTTTGACTGCGGGGACTGTCGGTTACCACCACCCGGTCGGTGCGCGGTTTACCGATTTCCTGTTCCACCTGGTTGCGGTGTTCGATGGCCGCAGCCAGGGCTGCCTCTCTACCATTGTAAGCTTTATCGTTAAAAAATTTGGAGTGCATCTTGCCCTTGAACCAGACCCGCACGTACCAGCCGTGCATTCGCTTGGCCTCACTGTCGATACGTGAGATACTTTTATGATCGTTGTCAGCCATTTGTACGCTCCCATCTCTACACCAACGGATTGCTATAGAAAAATAGCATAGATCGGGACAACCGTCAAATGGCTCACCGGGAATAACAGTTGGCAACAGTTGACACGTAGATCAGCCTCAATCATCGCCATAGCGGACCTGGTCGCGCCACCGGGCTTTTTTCTCCTGGGCGGCCTTTAACTCCTTGCGGCCAAAAACTGCTGGCTTGTCCGGCGTCGTTTCGACCGGCTCGGCGGCGCCGCCGCTCTCGCTGCCGGTATGGGCAGCCGGAGCCGAGATTAGCCGCTGCACCTGCCCGCTCTGGCATTGGGGGCAGATGATCTCCGGCGGCCGGTTCAGCGAGCGGATCAATTTCTCAAATCGCCGGCCACATTCGTCGCACCGATATTCGTAGATGGGCATTCGTTTCTCCGTATTGATGTCCAGGAAATGGACAGGATTAACAAAATTTATTAGATTATGTAATAAAAAATCCTGATAATCCACCCTGCCTAAATTTTTTACCATAATTGGGTGTAGTTTTACTATGGTTGGGCTATTACTTCGACTATTCCCGCCTCCCCATCGACCCTCACCCTGGCCCCCGTCGCCAGCTGCTCGATGGGGATCCGGTCCACACAGGGAATCTCGGCAATGATGCAGCCCACCGCGGTGATCGTTTCGCACTCGGCATTGATGATGGCCGCCGGGGCCAGGCCGGCTTTCTTCAACCGGTAGAGGGTGTACGAGCCTACGGTCGAGCCTTTGCCGGTGGGAAAGACCAGCACCTTGCCGCTGATGCTCTGCCCCTCCAGCTCATGCCCTTTCTCCACCACCAGCCCGCTCTCGGCATCGACGCCACCGTAAAACGAAATGCCCATCGTCGTCACCAGCGCCGGCCCTTCCACCTGACCTTGAAAGATTTTACGTCCCATCAATTTCATCATTCCTCATTCGCTTTCGTTCCCTAAAGCTATTGAAGCGCCTGTTGCCAGCCAGAATTCGTAGAGCGAAGAGCGGGGAGTGAAGAGCTAAGAGCGTAGAGCGAAATTCTGACTCACGCTCTACGCTCTACGCTTCACGCTTCACGCTTCACGCACGTCGCCTAGCGCAGCGCCTCCTGCACCACCTCGTCAAAAGGTTTCAAAACGGTCTTGAATTTGTTCTTGGCGTATGCATAATAGCAGGCTTTAGCGCTGTCGGTGGCCAGGGCCTTGAAGCGACCTTTGATCGGCGCGACCACACAACATGTGTCGGTGGCAAATTTAGCCCCGCTGGCCTCGATGATGGCGGTGTAACCCATCATATCGGCCATCTGCTTGGTTGGCCGGGCAGTGGTGATCCAGAATTCTTTGGTCACCTGCCGGCCGGCCAGCAGTTCGGCCAGGCGGGCAATCTCCTTGATCGACAAATGAGGACAGCCCAGGCTGACAAAATCGATCTCGTCAGAAGTGGCGTCGTTCAGCGACCGGTCGGCCGCATCGATCTCGGCCTGGCTGATGGCGATGGTCCGAATTGGCGGGGTTACGTAAGCTGCTTCTGGGGTAATACCTTCGAAATGGAACAGCGCCGTACCGCCGTAAGTAGCGATGCTGGCGCAGAAGGATTTCAACTGCTCCAGCGTGGCCTGCTCGACCCCGCGAATGTAGGGAATCGGTTTCTGGCCGCTGGCCTCCAATTTCTGGCCAATGGCCTTACCCAGCGCCCCAAAGTGGTTGTTCTCCACCAGCCGGCCCTCGACCTCAACGGTAATCGTTGGCCGGCGATTTTCGGCCAGGTGGTAGCCGTAGGCCGGCGTGCGGCCGGTCAGGGCTGCGGCCAGGGCGCTCGGCCCCCCTTCCCGGTTGGTTCGCGCCCCAATCACGGAGTTGGCGTAGCAGACCGCGCTGCTCTCGGCCCAGGCGATGTGTTCGCCAAAGTGGGGCAGGTTGCCGAACAGGTAGGGCGTGCAAGAACAGGTGGTGATCGCTCCCATCCGGGCAAAAGCGTCGATCACCCGCTGCTGGTTGCGGGCAAATTCCGGCTCGATGCCCAGCGCCTGCCAATTTTCCACATCCATCCCGGCCGGGTTGAGGGTGGTCAAAACACGCACCCGGCCACCGCCCTCAGCCATCTCCGCCAGAAATTCCAGGCCGGCTTCGCCCAGGTTGGCGTAACTGACCCCGGAAATCTGCACCGACGTCACCGGGATCAGCCGGGCTGCGCCGTAGATAGCGCCCAGGGCGTTGAGAATCTCCATTGCTTTTTGAGTGGCCCGGCCAGCCTCGCCGGCCAGCAGCGCCTGTTCTTCGACTGTCAGGTCCATCAGCATCTCCAATTGAGTGAAATGTGATGCGTGGTGCGTGAAGCGTGAAACGTAATGATTTTACATAAGTAAGTACTTACGTTTCACGTATGACAGCAGCAGGTTTTTACTTACGATCAACCCCAGCCTAAACAAACCGGCTCAAATCAACTTCTGGGAAGGCCGCCTTGTCGAACGTTTTACCTTTGGCCGTCAGCGGCTTGGTCAAATCAAAGCCGATTTTGGTGGTCAACTTGCTGCCGGGTTCGGCGCTGGGGTCCAGGCTGGAGCCGGCTTCCTTGGCCTTGACCACCAGATCGACCTCTCCCTGGAAGCGGGTGGCCATGGCCCACTCCACCTCTTGGGGATTGTAAATGTCGATATCATGATCGACCACAAAGACATGTTTGCAGGAGCGATGCCCGGCGAAAGCGGCCTCGATGGCCTTTTTGCCGTCATCCTCAGCCTGTTTGTCGATCTGGACGATGGCGTGCAGCCAGGAGCAGCCGCCCGGATCGACATTGACATCCAGACATCTGACCAGTTCATTGACCTTTTTGAAGATGGTCGGTTCGCGGGGCATGCCCATGAGCAGCTTGTGCTCCAGCACGCCGGGCAGTAGGGCCTGCCAGATGGCATCGCGGCGATGGGTGATCGCCTTGACTTCAAAGACCGGCTCCTGCCGGATGACGTCATACGTCTCGGTCAAATCGACGAACGGCCCTTCAGCATGGCGGCGGTCGCGGTAAACCGTGCCTTCCAGGACAAACTCAGCTTCGGCCGGGATGAGCAGGTCAACCGTTTTGGCTTTGACCAGTTGCAGTGGCGCCAGGGCGTTGGCAATTTCCAGCTCATCCACGCCCAGCTCGACCGACATCGCCGCCGCGGCCAGCACATTGGGTGGATTGCCCACGCACACAGCCACGTCTACCTGACCCAACTCCTTTAGAAAGGTGTCAAAATGGCGGGAGCTGACCACCCGCACGGCCATTTCGGTTTTGGAAAATTGCATACAGCGGTGAAAGTCGGCGTTTTGGCCGTAACGAGGGTGTTTGGCGATGACCACGCCGGAGCTGATGTAGTTGCCGCCGTCCTGCTGGCAGTGGCGCAGGATGGGCAGGGCGTCCAGGTCCGGCTGCAAATTGACCACCTCCTGGCAGGGCGCGTTCTCGACCACCTGGCCAGGCGAGCGCCGGTCAATGGCCTGGGCCAGGGTGGGAATGATATCGGCCGCCGCCAGGCCAAAGTAGTCGGCAAAAGCGGCCTTGCTGCAAAAGAGATTACCGACCACCCGAAATTCGGACTCTTTGACCTGTTCGAACAGCGCCGACGCCGGTTCCAGCTTTTTGAGCACACCGGCAATTTCGTACGTTTTCGAAATTGGGGCGGCGACTTTGACCAAACGTTGCCGGGCTTCTAACTGCTCGATATATTCACGCAGAGGCACGATTGCTCCCTCGCTTTCCTGGAGGTGATGAGCTTTGCGACCGCGGACGGCCGACCGCCGGTAACAACTCACTGGCAACTGACCACTGATCACTGACTCGGCGGTCCGTGAGGACTACTTTTTGCCGCCCAGCCAACCGGGCAAATGTCGCCGAATGGCCGTTTTGAGCATGGCGGAGCGGAGCCGGCTCCAGGCCAGCTTGCTTTCTCCAACCACGGAGTTAAGCCTGGCCGGCCGGCCGGCCAATGGAGCAGTGTGGCGGCTAAAAGTTTGGTGGACGTACTCCGTCGCAATTGCGCCGACCTCCTGCTCGTAGCCGGGTAGATTGTGTTGCAACACCGCGGCGTGTTCGTAGGGGGTCTGCCAGGGCCGCCGGCTCACCCCCATCCAACCGGCCAAACGGACCATCTGCTGGTAGATGGCGTCAATACTTTCGACCGGCCTGGTAAACTGGCGTCGCCCCCACAGGCCAACGGCGATGATGCCCAGGCCGAACGCGACCACCCCAATCAGTAAGCCACTCCTGATCATTGACCGGGGTATCGAAATTGAACTCCCTAACCAGGGGATACTGATCGTAAAGGGCAGGTCGCCTAGCCCAAAACTTTCATCATCAATTGGGATGTTCTCGGGCCGGTTGGGCCGCGGGTTGGGTCCCGGTGAATTCTCAGCCAGGTTGGCGCCGGCAGCGAAGCCGGCGTCATTTTCTTGAGAAGTGGGGCGGAGGATGATCGGCTGGGCCGCGGTCGGCTCGAACTCGATCCAGCCGTAGCGAGGGAAGTAAACCTCCACCCATGAGTGGGCGTCGGCATTGACCACGTGGAAGGCGTTCAGCTCTGAGTTAAAGACGCCACGGGCATAGCCGGCCGCCAGCCGGGCCGGGATGCCCACCGAGCGCAGCAGCACGATCATCGACGAGGCGTAGTAGTCGCAGTAGCCTTCCTTGCTGGTAAAAAGAACATAATCCACCTTGTCGACGCCCGGCGGCGGCGCGGCAATCTTCTCATTGTAGGTTATGGCGCCGCGGAGATAGCGCTCAACCGCGACAGCCTGATCGTAGGGATTGTCATAGGTTGCCGTCAGCTCCCGGGCCAGTTGGCGGGTCCGCTCGGTGATGCTGTTGGGCAACTGCAAATAGCGTTCGGTCACCCAGGCCGGATAATCGGTCCCGGCCGTGCGGAGCTGGGTTTCGCTGGCCTGGCTGGCTGCCGAAACCACCTGATAACTTTCGCCGCTATCGACGGTGGCATTGCTGCGGATATAGGTAATCTCTTCGGCCCACGGCCCCCCATAACCGGACCATTCCAACTGGGCGGCGGCCTGCATCACCAGTTCGTCGGGCAGGGCATTGAAGCGCGCCCTGGTCGAGCGGTCCAGGTTGATAGGATTGGCCATGGCATAGAGCACCACCGCACTGTCGCGGTAAAAGGTGTAGGTTTGGGTAACCGGCCGGCGGGCCTCAAAAACAGGCAGCGTTGGCGACTCGCCCTCGCCAAAGTTGGCGGTCTCTCGATCGTTGCTGTGCCAGCCTTCGCCGGTGAATTCATCGTAGACAGCCGCCCGCCAATAGCGGCCCAAGCCATCAACTCTAACGTCCATAACCGGCTGGTCGGTCAGGCGGCGTGGCCCGCCCAGGGTCAAAGAAGGGCCAAATGTGCCCACCGCGCTGGTTTCGCGATAGTTTAAGTCGGCGTATAGCCGATTCCACTCGGACTGGAGATCGCGCCAGTTCCCCTGAAATTCAGCCAGGAAATCCAGCGATTTGGCATCCACAACCGGCGGGGCCAACCAGGCCAGGGCAACCAGCAGCACCGAAAAGATCAGGCCATCGCGCAGGAAATCAAAGCTGATGTCGGGGCGGAAGAAAACCCCTTCTGAGCGCCATTTGATCTCCTGGTTGAACAGATTGAAGCGGATAACCAGGACAAATGAGAGCAGGAGATAAAATAGAAACCAGGAGGTAATATCGACGGGCGCATAATAAAGATTGATCAGCAGCACCAGCCCGCCGGGAATAATCGCCAGCCAGACTCTGCGCGAGCGAAAGACAAACCAGATCATCAAATAACCTGTGGCCCAGACAATTACGCCCATCTGCAAAATAAACATCAAGTTGTCGTAACTGGTGCCACCCTGCACGGCCTGGTTGTACCAATAATTCAGGCGAAAGACCAGATTTTGCCACCGTTCCAGCCAGGTGTAGTGAGCCGGCAACAGCCGGCTGGTCACCCAAAAAGACCAGGCAACGCCAATGATCAGGCTAAAAATATGGGCAATCAAGCCGGGTAATAAGCTGCGGGCCAGCATCAGACCAATCAGGATCACGCCCAGGCCGACAAAAGCCAGCACGTTGAGCCCTTTGGTCCAGCCGGCCGCGCTGATGGCCCAGGTTACGGTCAGCACCAGAACCGCGGTCAAGATGACCACTGATTTAGCCTGATCGATGTTGAAGGTTTTTTCACTCACCGGTTTAGTCTCCTGTGATCATTCTTAACAAACCGACTTCTTAGCCGCTGGTTGAGTCTGTTGCCGGTGTGGTAACCGGCGTCATAACGGGTTGTCCGCCGGGGACCAGGGGGGTACCGGGGGGTGCGGGTGGCGGTGAGGCGACCGGTTCGGTTGGCGTGCCGGTCGGTAACTCAACCGGCAGGGTGGGCGTGGCGGTCGGCGTGTCAGGTGGCGGCGGCAGGGTCGGCGTGTCGGTGGGAGGTTCCGGGGTCAAGGTTGGGGTTGGAATCAAAGTGGGCGTCTCGGTGGCTGTAGCGAGTTCGGTTGGGGTGATCGTCGGGCTGGGCGTGGGCGTGGCGACGGGATTGTCCACCAGCACCCGGCTGCGAGCCTCGGTTGCGCCGCCGCTCTGGTCGAACACGACCAGGCGCAAGGTGAACGGGCCATTTTCAACCTGGGTGGTGTCAAACACGCCCAGCACGCCCTGTTCCACAATTTGCCGCACCGGCCCATGAATCACGGCAAAAGCCTGCGGGCCGGTGCCTACGCCTACTTCAACCTGGTAATGAGAAAAGTTGGCGGCGGTGGCCGCGCCTTCCATCGTAATGACCCCGCGCACGGTAGTACCGTCAACCGGGTTGGTTATCTGGGCGACAATATTGGTGGAAGGGCAGTACTGCTCCGGCGGCTGCTCAAAGCCCTGGGCCAAAGCCCACTCGCGGCCGTCGGGCGGATAGACCCGGTAGTAGCGCTTCTCCACATTGGCCCGGCAAAATTCGTTGGCCCGCAGCCCGGTATTGCGATCGATCTCGATCATTTGATGAATGTCGTGCTCCGGCCCCAACGGCGGCTGGTCCTTGAAAAAAATCTCTTTACGACGTTCCGGGCAGACCTCACTGGGAATGGTGCCGGAATCGGCGCAGACTTCCCGTTCGATGATGTTGGGCGGGCGGATAAAGTCGCGCACCGGCACACCGGCGTGGGCGCGCTCCATAAAATTGTGCCAGATAGGCCCGGCCCCGGCCAGGCCGCTGACGTTGAGCATAGGGCTGTTATCGGCATTGCCCACCCAGACGCCGGCGACGATATCCGGGGTGTAGCCAATGGTCCAATTGTCGCGGTAGTCGTTGGTGGTGCCGGTTTTGGCCGCAGCCGGCCGGGATAGACGTAAGACGCTGTTGGGACCAAAGGAGATAGACCGGGCCTGGTTGTCGGCCAGGATGTTGGTCATCAGGTAGGCGTGTTCTTCCCGCAGCACCTGGCGGGGTTGGGAACGGGGCGGGTCGATCTCCCGGCCAAAACTATCGGTAATTTTGAGAATGGCCGTTGGCGGGGCCAGCACCCCCCGGTTGGCGATGGCCTGAAACGCCCCGGTCATCTCGATCAAGGGCACCTCACCGCCGCCCAGGGTCAGCGACAGGCCGTAATCGTTGCGGGTCAGGCTGGTGATACCCAGCCGGGCAGCCATCTCCTTGAGGGCATCGATCCCAACCCGTTCCAGCGCCTTGATGGCCGGGATATTGTACGAGTTGGCCAGGGCCAGCCGCAGCGAGACCGGCCCGTGGAACTTGTCGTCGTAATTGCGGGGCCGGTAGACATTGCCGGACCAGTCGGGATACTCAACCGGCACATCCATGATCAGGGTGCTGGGTGTCCAATTGAGCCGCTCAAAGGTAGCCAGGTAAGTCAGCGGCTTGATGGTCGAACCGGGCTGGCGCAGGCTGGTGACAATATTGACCTGCCCGTCGATGGCCTCATCCCGAAAATCCTTGCTGCCGACCATAGCCAGGATCTGGCCGGTGGCCACATCGAGCGCCACCAGCGCCCCGTTGGTCACGTTCCGGCCGGCCAGGGCATTCACCTGAGCCTGCACCTCTTCCTCAGCAATGGCCTGCAAGCGCGGATCGAGCGTGGTCTGCACCCGCAGACCGGCCTGGTAGATATATTCGGGCGGTACAACTTTCTCCAACTCTTGCCGCACGTAATTGACAAAGTGAGGCGCAGCAAAGGTGTTGCTGGGCAGGCGGAACTGCAGCTCGCTCTGCCTGGCCGCCTCGGCCTGGGCCGGGCTAATATAATTGGCTTCAACCATCAACCTCAGCACATCCGCCTGCCGCCTCCTGGCCCCGTCGGGGTTCACGTAGGGGTCGTGGGTGGCCGGCGACTGGGGCAGGCCGGCCAGCATGGCCGCCTCGGGCAGGCTCAAATCTTTGGCCGGTTTGCCAAAGTAGGTCTGCGCCGCGGCTTCAATCCCGTAGGCCAGGTTACCGTAGTAAATCTGGTTGAGGTAAATTTCCAGAATTTGCCGTTTGGTATAGCGCCGGTTGATCTCCACGGCCAGCACGGCCTCCTTGATTTTACGGGCCAGAGATTGCTCGGTGCGCTCTTCGGGGGTTAGCAAAACATTGCGGGCCAGTTGCTGGGTGATAGTGCTGGCCCCGGACACGATTTCCCCTTCGCTCAGATTGTAGTAGACCGCCCGGCCAATGGCGATGGGATCGACGCCCACATTCAAAAAGAAATAACGGTCCTCGGTGGCAATGGTAGCATTGATCAAATCGGTTGAAATCTGGTCGAGAGTGACGATCGTTCGCCGCCCGCCGGTCGGGTCGATGATCTCCCACAGCAGGTTGCCCTCTCGATCCAGAATCTGGCTGGTGGCAAACTGGAAGCGGCGGGTCAGCAACTCCTCAGCCGGAGGCAGTTGGGCCGCATACCAAAAATAGAGCAGCACGCCGCTGCTCAACGCCAGGATGCTGCCCACCACCGCGCTCAGAATCAGGGCCAGGGTTGCCCGGCTCAACCAACGGCCCCAATCGACGGGCGGCTGAACCGGTTGAGCCGGTTGAGCCACAACCGTCGGCCGGTAGCCGGCCGGGACAGTCCGTTTTTGGGTGGGAGGGTGGAACTGGGGCGAGGGTCGCTGCGGCCGCGGTTGAGTTGGTTGCGGCTGGGGTCGAGGCGGGTTGACCCGAGCGGCCGTTGGCGGTGAAGTTGGCGGCCGCGCCCCCGAGCCGATGGTCCGGTCGGGATGATCGACGCGGCGACTCGGCCGGGTCATATCATCGGCCGGGTCAGGGGTGGAGTTTGGTGAAGCCGGCGGTCTTACCTCCGGATCATTGGGTTCAGCCATAATTCATCGGGCGTCTGCAACTGCTAAAGGGCCTAAAGGATTTTGGAAGAGCTTACCCTTTCAAATGAGTGTGCTGAAATTATAGCCGCCACGATGGGGGTGTCAACCAAATAAAAAAGGGTACAGCCTGTGGAACTATACCCTCCGGGAACGGGACGGCCAACGGTGAATTGTCGCCAAAACCAGTGTCAGAAATTTCAGAGAGCCGGGTCAGAGCCAACCATAAACCAGGCTGGCCCGGTCAAAGCAATTATTTTTTACTCTGGGCGTTTTTGTAACGATAGACGATGCGGCCTCGATCGAGGTCATAGGGCGAGAGTTCTACCCGGACCTTATCCCCCAGCAAAACCCGGATGTAATATTTTCTCATCTTGCCGGAAAGATAGGCTAACACGGTATGTCCATTTTCCAGCTCCACTTTGAAGCTGGTATTGGGTAAAGCCTCGACGATTTTGCCGTCTAAGATTAGCTTTTCCTGGGTAACATCACTCATACAAACCTCTTCAATTTCTCCTTAAACAAACAACCGAGGCGTGGTACTGCCTCGGGCCGATGCAAAAATTTTTATGTCTATAATAACACCGACGTACCATCCGTATTTTAGCAGACAGCCATAGCCTTGTCAAAAGGGTTAGAACTAAAGCGAAGGCCGGTAACAATTTGTGTCCTCGATTCTTGGGAATGCACCCCCACCTGTGCTATAATGGCGCGCTGGGATTATCCCATTCTAGCGTTGGAAGGAGCTACAATTGAGTCAATATTATCCTCAACAACCAAACCCGTTTTACCCGCCTGAGCAAAAGCCGGAAGAAGATTATTATGATTACGACGATTTTGAGTACGATTACGACGATGACGATGGTGAGGATGACTCGGGGAACAATCTAACCAAAGTACTGCTGGCCGTGCTGGGCGGCGGCTGCCTGATCTTCTTGTGCTTGGCCTGCTGCGGCCTGGTTGGAGGCGTATTGTGGTATTTGGATCCCGGCAGCAGTCTGGTGTCCACCACCATTCCCGGCAGCGACATCGGCCTGACCTTTGCTCAGCCGGCCTATCCAGATGAGTCAGTGGTCAACGAAAAAGGGATGAAGTTGACCATCCTCGACGTTAATCGAAATGCGGCTTTACCGGCGGTAGCCCCCCTGGAAGGCGGAGAGTTAATCATTGTCACCATCGAGTTGGTCAACCTGGGCTCAACCGAAAGCGTTTTCAACGAGCGTGATTTTGTTCTGCTGAATACTTTCGAAGAGGCTTACCAGCCCATTCCCGGCGTTGTGGATGGGGCGCTGGGCCGCGGCTCCCTGCCACCCTCGGCCGGCCTGGAGGGCCGCCTGGTCTACGAGGTTGCCGCCGGGGAGATCGATCTGGTCTTGCGTTGGGACGGCGGGCCCGACACCCAACCACGCTATATCTGGCTGGAATAAGCTATAGATGTTCAGAAAAAGATTCGTGCTCAGAAACCCGTTTTCTCCAAGAAAACGGGTTTCTATACCCCGAAACATTATCTGAAAGACCATATCATTTACAAAAAAGAGGTCGTTTCAGAGACTATGCCGGTCAAGCTGCTGATCGCCACCAACAACCGCCATAAACTCCAGGAATTCCAGGAAATCTTTGTTGACCTGCCGGTAGAGATCACTCATCCGGCTGCGGAAGGGCTTGAGCTGGATCCGGCCGAAACTGGCGTCACCTTTGCCGAAAATGCCGTCATCAAGGCCCTGGCCTTTGCCCGGGTCACCGATTTACCGATCCTGGCTGACGACTCAGGCTTGGAAGTCGATGCCCTGGGCGGTGAGCCGGGCGTCTACTCGGCTCGTTATGGCAACACGGCCAAAGAGGATTACGTGGGACGCTACCGGCTGCTGCTGGCAAAACTGGCGGCCAAAAATGTGCCCTGGGCCGAACGGACTGCCCGCTTTCGCTGTGTGGTCGCCCTGGCCCGGCAGGGTCAATTGTTGGGCACGGCCGAGGGTCGCATCGAGGGGTTCATTGCCTACGCCCCCAAAGGCAGCGGCGGATTTGGTTACGATCCTGTTTTCTTCATTCCTGAGCTGAACCAAACGCTGGCCGAGTTGACCTCGGCCCAAAAGCACCGCATCAGCCACCGCGGCCGGGCTGCCCAGGCCGCCATCCCGTTGATCGAGCAGTTGCTTTGAATTCAAACAACTAATTGCCACCTATCCTGGACTCGTCTATAATCTTCAATGAACCTCGCCTCCAGTCAGCTCTCCTCCAAACCGGTATCCCATCAATATGCTTTTGAAGGGTCAGTGGCAACCTCGCTGCAAACGACCACGAGACCGGCTAAACTTATTGTCTTGAGGAGCAAGTGAGATGTCTTTGGTCGAACGGGCTGGGCTGGTTGGCCCAACCCGCCGGGAACAGACGACCGAATGTCTGGCCAGAATTGAAACGGCCGGAATTCGTTACGTCCGGGTGGCTTTTCCCGACCTGTTGGGTGTGTTGCGCGGCCGCGCCGTCCGGGTCGAGCGGCTCAATGCGATGTTCGAGGAGGGCATGAGTTTTGGCTGCCGCCTCCTGCTGTGTGACCTCATCGGCGACGTCCACCCCTCGGTCCGGTTGGGCGAGACTTACGACTTTGGCAACTTCTACCTGCTGCCGGACCCAACCACGTTCGTCCCACTGCCCTGGTCGCCGGGCGCCGGTCTCCTCCTGGCCGATCCCTACCTGCCCGGCGGCGAACCGGCCGTCTCTAGCCGGCTGCTTTTGCAGCGGGCCATCGCCCAGGCCGCGGCGCTTGACCTGAAGCTGCTGGCCGGCTTTGAAATTGAGGCCACGATTTATCCCATTGCCGACGCGCCGCCGTTCAGTGAAAGACGGCACTTGTTCACCACCCTGGGACAGGGCCTGGCCGCGCCGTTGCTAACGCCGCTGTGGGACGCGTTGAGCCAGATGGACCTTGAACTCGACGCCTATGCCAACGAATTCGCCGCCGGTGAGATCGAGTTCAACCTGGCCCCACGCCCGGCCCTGGCCGCAGTGGATCAATTTGCGCTGGTGAAGTTGGCCGCGCAGGAAATGTTCAAGGCCACCGGCTACGGGATAACCTTTATGGCGATGTTCGACAACGAGCACGGCGGGATGACCAGCGGGCTGCACATCCACCAGGCCGGCTTGAACTCAGCCGGCCAGAACATTTTTTACGACCCGTTGGCCGAGTACGGCCTGTCAACCACGGCCCGGCATTATTTGGGCGGTCAACTGCGCCACGCCTCGCAGGTGGCCGTTTTGTCGACGCCGACCATTACCGGCTATCGCCGTTACCGGCCCGGCACCTGGGCGCCCACGTCGGTGACCTGGGGCCTGGACAATCGCACCACCATGCTGCGGGTGATGCCGGAGCGGGGGGCCAACACCCGCATCGAAAATCGCCTGGCCGACTCGGCCGCCAACCCTTACCTGGCCGTGGCGGCCATGCTGGCGGCCGGCGTGGACGGTATGCAGCGCCGGATCGAGCCTGGCCCGCCAATGACCGGCAATGCGACCACATGCCAGGTGGCGCTGCCCAGAAATATGGCGGAGGCGCTGTCCATCCTGGCCCAGCCTTCGGCCCTGACTGAGTTCCTGGGATCGGATTTTCTAACCGCCTATCGGGGCCTGCTGCGGCAAACTGTAGAGCGGTTTGAAACCCACGTAACAGAGTGGGAGATCAATGAATATCGGGGGATTCTTTAGCCAAACACAGGAGGAGTTATGGAGATTAAGAATTTGGAACTGACTCGCCGCCAATTTCTCAAGGCGGCCGGCGCGGCTGCAGCGCTGGGGGCGGCCGCGCCGCTGTTGAGCTATTGCGGCGGCGGCAGCAGCGGGCGGGACGTCGTCAAAATCGGCGTCCTGCTGCCTTTCTCGGATATCTACGCCGTGCTGGGCGAGAATATCCTGGAAGGCATGAAGATGTATTTCGACGAGACCGGCAATGAAGGCGGCGGCCGCAAAATTGAAATAATTGTGGAAGATACTGAAATCAAACCCGACGTGGCCCAGCAAAAAGCCCGCAAACTCGTCGAACAGGACGGGGTCGATTTTCTTACCGGGGTGGTCAGCTCCGGGGTCTTGATCGGCCTGCGCGACTACCTGATCGAAACCAAAAAACTGCTGATCTGCTCTAACGCCGGGGCCAACGAACTCAGCCGCGATTTGAAAACACCGTACATCTGGCGGACTTCTTTTACCAACTGGATGATGCATTGGCCCATCGGGGCCTGGGCGGCCGAAAATGTGGGCCAGCGAGCCTATGTCACCATCCCGGACTACGCCGCCGGGGAAAATGCCGTGTCGGCTTTTACCAATAATTTTGAGACTCACGGGGGTCAGGTCATCGGCGTGCAGCGGACCCCCTTCCCCTCTATGGGCGACCCGGCCCCCTTTATTGCCGAGCTGGCCCAGGCCAGGCCCGACCTGGTCTATGCCTGGTACAGCGGCAGCTCGGCCGTCACCTTTGTTAAGGCCTATTACGATTTTGGGCTGTCCGGCCAGATCCCCCTGGTCACTTCCGGCTTTACCGTCGGTGAGGACGTTCGACCCGCCGAAGGGGAGGCTGCCCTGGGCATCCACAACAGCCTGCACTGGACGCCCCGGCTCGACAATCCCGAGAATCAGGCTTTTTTGAAGGCTTACACCGAGCGAACCACGAAAGCGGCCGATGTTTACAATGTGCAGGGTTACGACACCGGCCGGGTAATTGTCGATCTGCTCAACACTGTGCAAGGCGATACCAGCAACGTCGATAGGATGATCGAGGTGTTGGGGGGCGTCAGCTTCAAGAGTCCGCGCGGCCCCTTTGCCCTGGATGCCCACTCGCAAGCCCCGCGCCAGAATATGTATCTACTCCAGGTGCAGGAGATCGATGGGGCGCTGGAGAATGTCGTCCTCGGCAACCTGGGCGAGGTGGTCGATCCGGGCGACGATTCGAAAGGTTAGATGGAAAACTTCATCATCCAACTGCTGAACGGCCTGGTCTTCAGTATGCTGCTGTTTGTACTGGCGGCCGGGCTGTCGCTGATCTTTGGCCAGATGAATGTAATCAACCTGGCCCACGGCGCTTTTTACCTGTTGGGGGGCTATTTGGGCTTGAGCCTGGTTCGTAATACCGGCAACTTTTGGCTGGCTCTACTGTTGGCCCCGCTGCTGGTGGCCGGGCTGGGGCTGCTGATCGAATACTTTTTCCTGCGCCGGCTATATGGTCGCCGCCAGCAGTTGGGCCAGGTTTTGTTCACCTTTGGCCTGGCCCTGATTGCAGCCGATCTGATGCGCTGGCATTGGGGCGCGCACGTCCAAACCATTGCCCCGCCGGCGCTGTTGGCCGGCCAAGTGCCGCTCTTCTCGATTCAGTTTCCGGTCTACCGGCTGGCGCTGATTGGTTTTGGCCTGGCCCTGGCCGCGTTCCTGTGGCTCTTTATAGAGCGGACTCACCTGGGGGCCATCATTCGCGCCGGGGTGTCCGACGCCCGGATGGTCAGCGGCCTGGGCATCAACATCCAGTTGGTCTTTGCCGGCGTGTTCGCCCTGGGCACCGGCCTGGCTGCTCTGGCCGGTGTGGTTGGCGCGCCGATCCTCAACCTTCACCCCGGCCTGGATTTTGAAATTCTGGTCCTGACCCTGGTCGTGGTGGTCATCGGCGGCCTGGGCACACTCAAAGGGGCCTTTTTTGGCAGCCTGTTGATCGGCCTGGCGGCCAATTTTGGCCGGGCGCTCTGGCCGGAGCTTTCCCTCTTCTTGATTTTTGCGCTGATGGCCCTGGTCCTATTTCTGCGCCCGGCCGGTCTCTTCGGCTTGAGGGAGCAGGCCCAATGACCACCCTGGATGCCCCCCTCCACACGATGCAGCAATGGTTGCTTGAATATCGCCGCCTGGTGCTGGCAGGAATTGTGTTGCTGGCCGTGGTTTACCCGCTTCTGGCCGGTAGTTACGCCCTGAGCCTGGCCATTGAGGTGCTGATTTTCGCCATTTTCGCCATGAGCCTGGATTTGTTACTCGGTTACACCGGCCTGCCCTCGCTGGGCCACGCCGCCTTCTTTGGCCTGGGCGCCTATTTGACCGCCTACCTGACCGGCCAAAACGCCCCAGCCCTGGGCCTGACCGACAACCTGTTGGTCACGCTGCCGGTTGTCATTCTGGCTACGGCCCTGCTGGCCCTGCTGACCGGCTTGCTGGCGCTGCGAACCAGCGGTCTCTACTTTTTGATGATTACCCTGGCCTTTGCCCAGATGTTATACAGCATCGCCATTCGCTGGTCCGGCCTGACCGGCGGCTCTGATGGGCTGGCCGGCATACCCCGGCCGTCTATTGGCCTCGGTTGGCTGAGCTACACGTTTGACTCGCGCCAGAGTTATTATTACCTGGTGTTGGGCTGCCTGGCCCTGGCCTGGTGGCTGCTGGATCGGATCGTCAACAGCCCCTTCGGCTGGACCTTGCGCGGCATTCGCGAGAACGAACCGCGGCTGCGGGCGCTCGGTTATGATACCTTCCGGTATAAACTGGGGGCTTTTCTGATCGCCGGTAGCCTGGCCGGACTGGCCGGGCTGTTGCTGGCCCACTTTTTTCGACACGTTTCGCCCGATAGCCTCTATTGGACCACCTCCGGGCAGGTATTGATGATGGTCATCATTGGCGGGGCCGGCACTTTGAGCGGGCCGATGATCGGCGCGGTGGTGGTTCGACTGCTGCCCTTACTCCTCAGTAGCTACACCGACCGCTGGCAAACGATTATCGGGCTGATCTTTATTCTGTTCGTTCTGCTGGCCCCGCAGGGCATCCTGGGCTTTTTGCGCCGGGAGCGGAGGCGAGGGCGACCATGAGCCAGCTAACCGTGAGCCGGTTATGCCGGCAATTCGGTGGGATAACCGCTCTCAACGAAGTGACGATGAGCGTGGAAGCGGGCGAACGCCGGGCCATCATCGGCCCGAACGGGGCTGGCAAAAGTACCCTGTTCAACCTGATCACCGGCGAACTCCGCCCCAGTGCAGGCCGGGTCTACCTGCACGGCCGGGATATCACCGCCCTTTCGACTCACCGGCGGGCCAGGCTGGGGCTGGGACGCACCTTTCAGCGCAATAACCTGTTTGCCAATCTGACCGTCTTTGAGAATGTTTACCTGGCCGTGCCCCAACCACCTGGCTGGGCCAGGGCGCTCTTTAGCCGGGCGGCGCGGCGCAATGGCCTTAGCCGGGCCGTCGACCAACTGCTGGAGCGAGTGGATCTGCAGGCGCAGCAAGACGCCCCGGTCAGCACCCTGGCCTATGGCCAGCAGCGAGCTTTGGAAGTGGCCCTGGCCCTGGCCGGCCAGCCCAAAATTCTCTTACTCGACGAGCCGACCGCGGGCATGTCGCCCGCGGAAACGGCCGAGATCATTGCCCTGATTAAGAGTCTACCCGCCTCCCTGACCATTTTGATCGTGGAACACGATATGGACGTGGTTTTCAGCCTGGCCGACCGCATTACCGTGTTGCACTATGGCCAGATCATCAGCGAAGGGTCGCCGGCCGAGGTGCGGGCTGATCCCCAGGTGCAGGAAATTTATCTGGGTTTTGACAATGCTAACCCTTGAGCAGTTACACACCTATTATGGCGACAGCCACATCCTGCAAGGCGTCTCCCTGCACGTCGAGGCCGGCGAGGTGGTGGCCCTGTTGGGGCGCAACGGCGCCGGCAAAACCACCACCATCAACTCGATCATCGGCTTCGTCCGGCCGCAGCAGGGGCGCATCCGGCTGGATGACGTTGAGTTGACCCACCTGCCCTCGCACCAGATTGCCCGGTTAGGGGTGGGATTGGCCCCGCAAGGCCGGGCCATTTTCCCCACCCTGACCGTGCGCGAAAACATCACCCTGGCCGCCCGGAACGGCCACGGCCGCGGCTGGAACCTGGAGCGGGTGCTGGCAACCTTTCCGGCCCTGGCCGCCCGGCAAAAAAATCTGGGCTGGCAGCTCAGCGGCGGCGAGCAGCAAATGTTAGCCATTGCCCGTGCTCTAATGACCAACCCCCGCCTGCTGCTGCTGGATGAACCATCGGAGGGGTTGGCCCCCCTCATCGTGATGGAAATCAAACGGATTGTCGGCCAACTGCGCCGCGAAGGGCTGTCGATTTTGCTGGTGGAACAGAATCTGGCTCTGGCCCTGGAACTGGCCGACCGGCTATACGTGATGAGTAAGGGCCAGATTGTTTTTGAGGGTACGCCGGCCCAACTGCGCCAGCAGCCGGAGGTGATGCACCGTTATTTGGGGGTATAACGCCCGGCCTCACCGCCAGCGCTGCCCCCCATCCACCCGTAGCACCACCCCGGTTACAAACTCCGCCCGGACCAGGTAGAGCACCGCTTCAACAATGGATTCAGCTCCGCCCAGGCGTTTGAGCAGCGTATTGTGGATAAACTGGTCCCGTTCGGCGGGGGTGTGCCCTTCTACCAGCAGCACCGGGCCGGGCGCAATGGCGTTGACCCGCACGGTCGGGGCCAGCTCTTTGGCCAGGCCATAGGTCATCATTTCCACCCCCGCTTTGCTGATCAGGTAAGGCAGGTAACCCCGCCAGGCCAGGTCGACGCCGGTATCGGTGAAGTTGATGATGACGCCGCCGTCGTTTTGTGGCATAATCTGGCCGGCCCGCTGGGCGCAGAAAAAGGGGCCGCGCAGGTTGGTGTTTAGCAGGGCCTCCCACTGGGCCGCGGTGACCGTACCGCAGGGGGTTTGGCTTAAGATGGCGGCGTTATTCACTAAAATGTCCAGCCGACCCCAGGCCGCGGCCGCCTCGTCAACCACCCGCTCGGCCTCAGCTACATGGGCCAGGTTACCTTGCACCGTTGCGACCTTCACCCCCAGCCGGCGAATCTCGGCGGCGACGGCCGCGGCTTCTTCAGCCGAGGTGTGGTAGTGCAAAGCGATATTTGCCCCGGCCCCGGCCAGGCCCAAGGCAATCGCTCTGCCCAAACGCCTGGCCCCGCCGGTCACCAGGGCTGCCTTTCCCGCAAGTTTCATAGCTGTCATCCTTCTCTGTCCAGAAAAAATAAATAAAGGCGACCTGCCGGTTCAAACAGGTCGCCCTAATTTTAATATCAATGAAGTTTTAAGGAAAAGCCAGCAACAGGTTTAACCTTCGTGGCCGCCGGCAAAGGGATGGCGGGCCGCGGCTTCCTGGGCCAGCACCTCATCGATGCCAGGCTGGCCGGTTATGGCCCGCTTGAGGGCCACTTTGGTCGCTTCGTAATTCCACTGGTAAATCTTCTTGGTATCCTCAGCGTCCCAGTGAATGAAAACCCCCACGATGATGCACAAATCGTCGACCTGATCTTTGGGGATGACCCCCTCTTTGACCGAATCGACCACCGCCCGGGCCACGGCGGCCTGGGCCGGCCCGAACATCTGGACGGCCTGGTTGGCGCCCTTGATGGTGACCTTGTTGGTCATAATCGTGTCCGGTTTGGCCGGCAAATTGGGGGTAATCAACGACAGTAGCGAGGTAAAACCGTCGGTCTGATTCACCAACGAGGCCGCAAAGGCCTGCCCCACCGGGCCATCTTTCGGCCCAATCAGCAGATCGATATGGGCGACTTCATTGCCGTCGCCAACCAAACATTCACCCACCATCATTACTTTGCTCATCGATTTTCTCCTTTGACTGATAAGATTTTTTTTGTAACGCGCCCAGAGATTAAGTAACCTGTGAGCGTGGTACCTTACAGGGCAGGACAGGTGACCGGCACTTGAAGTGCCGTTCACTTTTGCACAGGCGCCAAGTTTTAAGTTGCTTCATGGGGAAAAATGCAGCAATAACTCAATTATATACCCGCAGTCCGAGCTATTGTCAAATCTTTGATTGAGGAAATGACCAATCCTGAGACGCCTGGGGATGGTCAGCCAGAAAAGTGCGAACCTGGGCGTCGGTGGGCAGGGCGCTGCGGGCGCCGTACCCTTGAATGGACAGCGCCGCGGCCGCGCTGGCGTAGCGCAGGGCCAACTCGACCGGCAGTTGGCGCAGGTAAGCGGTCAAAAAGGCGGCGGTGAAACAATCCCCGGCCCCGGTCGTGTCGGCAACCGGCACGTTGAAAGCCGGGCAGCGGGTCATGCCGGCGGCGTCGCAGGCCAGTGAGCCGGCCGCGCCAAAGGTCATGATGATTATCTCCGGTCCCAGGCTACGCCAGTAGCGGGCGGTTTCTTCGTAAGCCTGGGGGGTTACTGTTTTGGCATCGATAAAGGCCAGGTCAACCACGGCCAACAGGTTGATCAGGGTCTCGTCGGCCAGGCCGGCCGCCGGTTCGATATCGGTGCTGACCAGTCCGCCAGCGGCGTGTACAACATTAGCCACGCGCCTCAATTGCTCCGGATCATAGGCGGCGCAGTAAACCAATCGGGCGCTTTGCAGGTAGGCGGTTAAGAGTGGATCGAGAGCGAGGATATCAAAGGAAGTGGGCACAATGAGGATGGCCTTCTCGCCGGAAGGGTCGAGCAACACGGTGGTATAGTTGGTGCTGGTCCCGGCTTGGACCGTAAGGTGACGGGTGTCAACGCCAAAGCGCTGTAAATCTGCCAGAATTAGCCGCCCGTCGGCGTCGTCGCCAACCCAGCTCACCATACCAGTGCGCAAGCCTAACCGGCTGGCCGCACAGGCCACATTGCCACCCATCCCGCCCGGCTGTCGCCCGACGAGTTCAGCCAACACCTTTTGATCACGTTGGGGTAAGGCCGCCACCTTGAGCAGGATGTCGAGCCAGGATTTGTCAATGGTGATGAGATCAAACGATGGCTGTTGGTTAATTTCAACTTACCTTGAGTTATTCCAGGGGCCGGCTGGTCACCTCGATATAACCAACGCGGCGCACCGGCACACTGGAAAGCTGGCGCACCGCCGCCCGAATGGCGTAAATAGGCTCGTGTTCGCAGATAAAGACCCGCACAATCTGGCGGATCTCATCCCCCTCCGCCACCCATTGATCGGTTGAGCCGCACAGGTGGCAGGGGATGGGTTTGCCGCTGATCCGGTCATGAATGCGAAAGGTAACCGCGGCTGGGTTGGGTTCCCAACGTCCCTCACCCACCCAGCGATCATACATTCGCTCCAGCGGCGTCTTTTGCTGCTCCCAGGCTTCGCGGGCAATTCGATCA
This sequence comes from uncultured Caldilineaceae bacterium, assembly GCA_964398055.1. Taxonomy (GTDB): domain Bacteria; phylum Chloroflexota; class Anaerolineae; order 4572-78; family J111; genus CAYNLK01. Next base: position 79,907 of record CAYNLK010000023.1, on the reverse strand, counting down.
AAATCCTCTTCAAAATTATACAACATTGGACCAAACCTCCTCACTATTTACCGACCAAACTATCAAAAGATACAAAAAAAGCTCCCGTTTTGCGACCCTTCGGAGTCCGCCATTGAGAGCTTCTCGGCCACAGTACAATAAAATTGTTAAACGGTCTTGACAATGATGATACCATAGCACATCTTTGGGCCTTCGTCAAGAGATTTCTGTAAGGAATTGGGCTAAATTCTTTAAATTCTTCCGAAGCAGTGGTTTATTTGACCGATTAACAATAAAAATTTTTCTTGACATTCACCCCTGCTGTCGATAGAATATCACCTTTAACACCCATCAGATAAAGGAGAGAAATCGTCTATGTGTATCTGTGCTGCTCCCACCACGCCGTTTGAAGGGGTTACTGTTTATGGTTGCTCCACGGCCCAAGATTTCAGAGAGGTAAAGAACTTTTTTGATGGCCGGGGGGTTGTTTTTAGCCATACGGACATCGAGCACGATCAGGCCGGCCTGGAGCGGATGGTCAACCTGTCCGGCCAGCAGGAAGCCGTGGTTGTCGAGATCGGCAAGAAGATATTTGTCGGTTTCCAGCCGGCTGAACTCGAGACAGTTTTACCCTGATTTGACTCCGTTGAGGAGTGATGGCCAGAGTCGTCGGCATCGATCCGGGCACGCTGAGTTTTGACCTGTGCGGCCTGGACAACGGGCAACTTTTTCTGGCAACGACCATCAGTTCCCCGGAACTGGCGGCCAATCCGGCCCGCCTGATCGAGGCTTTGCAGGCGGCCGGCCCGCTCGACCTGGTAATCGGCCCTTCTGGGTATGGTTTGCCCTGGGTCCGCATCGACGAGTTCACCGATGAGGACCTTTTTTTATTGGCCTTGGCCGATGAGCGGGAACAGGGGCAAGCCGCCGGCATCGGCGGGCTGCCCCAGCTGGTCGCGGCATTGCAAGCCAGCGGTTTACCGGTGGTGTTCATGCCGGCGGTTATTCATCTGCCGACCGTGCCGGCCTACCGTAAGGCCAATAAAATCGATATGGGGACGGCCGACAAACTGTGCTGTGCGGCCCTGGGTATTTTTGATCAGGCTCGCCAGCATCACCTGGCCTATCACCAGACCAGCTTCATCTATGTGGAGGTGGGCGGGGCCTTTACGGCCGTGCTGGCGGCGGCCAACGGCCAGGTGGTCGATGGGCTGGGCGGCTCCAGCGGTCCGCCGGGCTTCTACGCCCTGGGGGCGATGGATGGCGAGCTGGCCTACCTGTTGGGTAAATTCTCCAAAAACGTCCTTTTTTCCGGGGGGGTGGCCTACCTGACCGGCCAGCCGGAATTGCCTTTAGCCAGCGCGGCCGCGCTGGCTGAGGTAGACCAGACCGTCCGGCAGGCCTGGGAGGCTTTTTTTGAGGGGATCATCAAGAGCGTGGCGGCTGAACTGACGGTTGTACCCCAGGCCCGCGAGATTCTGCTGTCGGGGCGACTGTGTCGCTTTCCGGAACTTCTGGCCGAACTGGCCGGTCGGTTGGGCCGGTTAGCCCCGGTCCGCCAGATCACGGGCCTGACCAGCTCGGTCAAAGAGGCCGCTCAGGGCGCGGCCATGATCGCCGATGGTTTGATGGGGGGGCAATTTGCCGACCTGGTCAGCACCATGCGGTTGGGCGAAGCCGAGGGTACCGTCCTCGATTACCTCCACGTCAGTGGCGCGGCTGAACTCAAGCGGGCCTACCTCAAATCCTATCGGGGCTGAGTCAGCCTTAAGTTCTTAATTCACATACGCCACCGCCAACTCTGGCGCGGTTTTCTCGTTCAGAATCTTGGCTACCACCTGTTCAAGCGTACCGGCGGCGCTTGTTGCCTGAGCCATTTCTAAAACTTGAGTCGGCAGCACCGGCGTTAGTTTAGAAATGAGCCGATGCGCTTTTTCTTTGGTCTCCTTTTTGCAGGCCGTGTGGCTGAGCGGAAAAACCAATAACTCGATGGCCCGTTCTGTTTTGCCTTCTTCAGCCAGCAGTTGGGCCAGGCCGGTCAAGATATCGAGGGTCATCGGGGGCGCCTGCATCTCCTGGGTCAGCTTGAGGGCTTCATAGAGGTACTGTTCAGCCTGTTGATATTTGCCCTGGGCAAAGGCCACATTCCCCAAAACGTTAAGGGATTGGGTGATGCCGCGGTGATAGGCCAGTTTTTTGGCTATGGTCAGGCTGTCGGTGAGCCAACGCTCGGCGGCCAGATGATCTCCTTGCAGGTAAGCGATGCGCCCCAGATAATAGGAAGCCAGCGCCACCCCCAATGGATAATCCAATTCCTGGCAGGTTTCTAGCACTTCCTGGTGAACTTGTTTGGCCTCCTCCAGTTCACCCAGATTGCGGGCCGCAATGCCAACCAAATTCATAGAGAAGTAGACCCCACTACGGTAATCGAACTCCCGATAAATCGCCGCGCTTTTTTCAGCCAAAACCTTGGCGGTGCGGTACTCGCCCTCGCTAATGGCAATCATGCCCAGGTATTGCAGCGCCAACGCCTCTTCCCAGCGGTCACCATTTTCCCGGGCAATAGCCAGACTCTGCTGGCAGAACTGCCTGGCCTCCTCGTAATCACCCAGATTGCGGGCAGCAATGCCATACAGATTTAACGAAAAAGCGATCCCACTGCGATAGTCGAACTCTCTGAAGATGGCCAAACAGCGTTGAGCCAAATCTTTGGCTTCTTTATATTCGGCCAGACTGATGGCAATCATGCCCAGATACTCATAAATCAGGGCCTCTCGCCAGCGGTCGCCTCGTTCTTGGGTAATAACGAGGCTTTCAAGACAAAGTTGCCTGGCCTGGACATACTCGCCCAAGGCCCAGGCCGTCGCCCCCAGATAAGTCAGGCTAAGCGGCGCGCTCCGGCGAATTTCCGGATCCTCAAAAATAGCCAGGCCCTCGGCCAGAATTGCTCTGGCCTGGTCATATCGGCCCAGGCTGGCGCAAAACACGCCCTGGCGCGACAAAACTTTGCCCAACATTTTTTTAGTTTGACCGTTGAGCTGGCTGGTTTGGCGCAGGCTGTCTGCAGCTAATCTGAAGACCGTTTCGCCTTCATGGAACCAACTCTGCATATTGTGAATGAGGAAAAGGCTCTCACAGTACTTTTCAAACTCGGCCTCCCGCCGGTGTCTGACGGCCCAGTACCAGCCGGCCCGGATATTGTCGATCTCGATACTGATCGCTTCCAGGGCCTCTTTTTGCTGGCCTCGTTTGAGCCAGGCCTCTTGCTCCTCCAGAAAGTCGGCGTAATGCTCACAATGGCTGGCTTTTACCCGCAGCTTGTCTTCTGGATTTTTAGAAAGTTTTTCAGCCCCGTACTGGCGCAACAACTCGTGGATTTCGTACCGGTCAGGCGCAGTCCAGCGCAGCAGCGATTTATCCACCAGCGCCGATAGGACTGTGGCTGAAGCCCCCACCACGGCTTCAGCCGACTTTCGACTGAAGCCGCCCCAAAAAACAGAGAGTTTACGGTAAACACAGCGCTCCTTTTCGGAGAGCAGGTGCCAGGAGTGGGCAAAGGCGGCCCGTAGACTGCGATGCCGGGCGGGAATATTCTGCAGCGAAGTCGTTAAAAAATCGTAGTTTTTTTCGATCTCGGCGGCGATATCCTGGCAGGAAAAGGTGCGAGTCCAGGTGGCCGCCAGCTCAATGGCCAGCGGCAGCCCCTCGACCAAGCAACAGATGCGGGCAATGGCCTGCTTATCCAGATAGCTCAGCCAGAAATCGGCCCGGGCCTGCTGGGCTCGCTGGAGAAATAACTGCACGGCGCTATAGTTTTCTATCTTACCGTCGCCCCTGTCATTGGGAAAAGGCAACCCCTGAAGATCGAGCACCCACTCTTCCTGCAAATTGAGCCGCTCGCGCGACGTCGCCAGAATCTTAACCTGGGGAGCGTGTTGGAGAATTTCGGAGAGCAAGGTTGCTCCCGCCAGCAGGTGTTCAAAGTTGTCCATCACCAGGAGCAGCTCTTTATCACTGAGGAAATTCATCAGTTGGGCGCGCGGCTCACCCCGGCCATAGAGGGGGAAATTCAGGGTGTCGGAAATGGCTGAGATGAGAAAATCTGTTGACCTGACTGAGCTGAGGGGGATGAAACAAACTCCGTGGCGAAAAGCCCGAACCGCCGTGGCCGCTTGCAGGGCCAAACGCGTTTTACCGATGCCGCCCAGGCCAATAATGGTTAACAAGCGACAGGCCGGATCTGCCAGTCGCTTGGCGATTATGGCTAACTCCGTTTCACGACCAATAAATGAGGTAGATTGGGCCGGCAGGTTATTGAAGGCCAGCAACGCCGGGGGTGTTGAAACTGCAAAATTGGTCGGGGTATCCGGCAGAGCAGCGGCCTCTTTACTCAAGGCGCCCGTGCGGATCTGTTCATACAGCGCCACCGTGTCCGCTTCGGGCGTTACGCCCAGCTCATCCTGCAGGAGACGACAGCAACTTTCATACTGAGCCAGGGCCGCGCTGCGTTGGCCGCTTTGCGCCAACAACTGCATTTTACGGCGATGGGTTTCCTCATGGCAGGGATCGATGGCCAGCAACCGGTTGGCATATTCAAGAGCCTGTTCCAGTTCGTTGCAACCGATATGCCGGGCGATGAGCTGGCAGAGCACCTGGTTGACCTGGCGCCGCCAATTTTCCTGTTCCACCCTGAGCCACTGCTCGAACTCCGGGCAGTCGTCCAGGTACAAGCCGGCCATAAAATCGCCCTGGTATAGGTCGGCGGCCAGCGCCAGCGCGGCGGGGTCGCCCTGGCTGGACAACTCAACAAAAGCTTTGATATCCAACCAATCTTCGGCGCCGGGCTGGAACTCGACGGTATACCAGTCGCTTTTGATGCAATCGGGCCAGAGGCTCAATAGATTGTGCAGCACCTGGCTCAAATTGTTGCGGGCTCTTTCCTCAGGTTTGTCAGGCCAGAAGAGATTGGTTAAGTAAGCGCGCTCAACAGGTTGATCCTGCGTAGCCAGGTAACCCAGCAGAGCCAGAGCTTTACGAGATTTGAATCCTTCTAAAGGTTCTCCCGCCCGCTCTACCTGAACCGGGCCTAACAGTCGCAGCCGGAAAACAGTCGTCATTGAACCTTCCTTCACCCGACAGATACGACTAAAAGATTTAACGATTGTTTAAGCAGAGTTTAAGGTTTCTTTGAGCCGAGTTTAAAGCCAAACAAAACTCAAAGTGATATGCTCTTGTACGCCTGGTCTCAATGAGCTTGTCCAGGCAGGCAAGCATAAGGAAACGGAATTGGAAATAGTCCCAGGAAAGAGTTAGGAAAGAGTTAGGAAAGCGTACTATGTTAGAATTTAAAGCTGTGGGGATAATTTTATCATGGCTTAACCGTCGTGACAAGTAGTGTTTTTCTTTGGGTTTCAAATTTTCTCTACTATCATTCTACGTTTAACCTTCGCCAGTCAGAGTCCATTGAAAATCTCTTGTAGCCTGAACAAAGGTGTGGCTACCGGGCAATTGGCAACGGCAATATTTCACTGATAATGCAGTCAGTCGTTTAGTGCCTTGTGACGATAACCGATCTTGCTGCCAAACCAATTGGGTAGACAAAGCTTTTCTAACTCGAACTGGCAATACCTTATTGAGCACACCATAGAAAGGGGGTGAGTCAACCGGCAAGTAAGATACACGTTGTGTCATCAGGTTAACCCGTTGGTAGAAGAGGCCAAGGCGCCTCATCAATAATCATGGTCGATATAAAACATTATCAAAGTTGAAGGGAGATTAAGTTATGTCAAGTAAAGCTATCCATGAAGCAATGGTCAATCAAGCCATGGCGGCGCTCAACGCCGATATAAAGAACATTAAGGCCAGGCGAGGGACTGAATTCACCATCACCGATGCTCAGCCCTATGTTGACGCCGTTAACGGTATGAAGGCCGTTGAGAATGAACTGCCTGAAGTAATTGCTCTCCACGTCGACTCGGTCAACGCCCACTATGACATCCTCAAATCCCTGACCAAGACGGTCCGGCCCGAAGACGACCCCTTTGTCGAGCATTATCAGACCGGCCCGATTATGGAAATCCTCTATGAAGAGCAGCCTGATTTCAAGGCCTCGGTCAAAAAGTTTATTGACGCTATTCCCAAGAACCGCGCCCTGATTGGCCGCGAAGCCGCTCGCCTCTATGGCGGTATGTATGGCCCAACCTGCGTGGTGGACTTTGCCCTCAGCCCCGGCTCGACCGCCAACGTCGTCAACCGGATTCTGGTCGGCCTGGACATCCCCAAGGACCACAAAAAGACCATTCTGGCGGCCAAATCCTTCGGCATGACCACTTCCTATGGCCTGGGCGCTGCCTTCAAAGCTTCGGTGGAAGCCGGCAAAACGCTGGATGCCGCCCTCGACGATGAAATTGCCACCCTGCAGATGATCTATGACACCCCCTCGGAGGCCCAAACCAAGATTATGCTGGGCCACAACCTGGGTGGGCACGGCGGCCACAGCTCCTTCGACACCGCCGAATACCAGAAGCAGTACAAGGCACGCATGAAGCCGACCGTCAAGGCGGCCCTGGACAAGGGCGTGCATCCGGGCAACGTCGTTTGCGTCCCGGCCTACTGCGTCGGGGATGTGGCCCACCACAACAGCCAGACCATGTTCAACTTTGCCCAAGACCCCATCGTTATGGCCATTATGGAGGCCCACACCGCGGCCCTCGAAAGCACCCTGAGACGCGGTCTGGATCAAGGCTTCAAGAACGAGTACGGGGTCGTTGGGCTGGCGGTTGGCACGAGCGCAGCCTTGATGGCCTATGAATTCATGCTGGATTATATGCCGATCCCCAGCGTCATCGAGCTGCTGGTCAACCGCTTCCACAACATGGTGGCCCTGAACCCCAACCGCGACTCGGCGGCCGAGCTGCACAACGTGGACCTGATGATGTCCATCTGGCGCGGCTGGAACATCCTCAAACCCAAGCCGATGGGCAAGGGCGGCGAAATTGACGGGGTCAAGATTGATCTCGGCCCGATTGACAAACATGACGTGCTGGCCAACATCCATCGTTACACCTATCCGCCCTGCGCCATCACCCAACGCGTGGGCACTATGCTCAAGTTCGCCGACTTCCCCTGCTTGCTGACCAGCGAGCCGGTCACGGCGACCCTGCTGACCCACGTCGTGGCCCAGCATCCCGAGTCGGCCTCCTTCCCGCTGCGCATTGATAAGGATTGGGGCGCGACCGAGTACCGCTGGATCAACCTCGGTCTGGGTGTCAACAAGGGCATGGGCGCCGACCCGGTGGTTGGCTACGAGCAGCGCTCGGCGAGCGTCTAAGCACTGTCCCTGGCATCTGCTCCGAGAGAGCAGCCACAGATTTTCTTACCTCGTTCCCAAACTGAGTTTGGGAACGAGGTGGAAAAGACCTTTAGGGTCTCCGATCATCACCTCAGGAGGAACAGAGACCTTACCGCGCCTGCCGGCGCGTCGCGGCCCAGCTACGGCCAGCGGCGCGCCGGTTCCCCTGAATTCAAGAGCGAGTGGTGATAACCCACCGCTCGCTTCGTTTAAAGCGACAATTTTTATCCTCCTTATCCTCGTTCCCACGCTTCGCGGTCAGTTTGGGAACGAGGATAAAAAGTTTAGAAACGAGGATATTGGATGATCCCTACGGAGAGGGAGATACATGAAAAAACTGCTCATCCAACTGGATAGTGACAAACATCCCAGCTCATTCGATCGGATTGTGCCCTACGACGCCAGCGTTGACGATGTACTCAGCTACGGCAATGTTACCCTGGATGATATCGAAGGGCTGGTGCAAGGCGCTTTCTTTACCCGCGGCGAACTCAAGAATACCGCCATCTGGATTGGCGGCTCGGACGTGCCAACTGGCGAGAAGTTGCTCGAGAAAGTGTTAAAAACATTCTTTGGCCCGTTCAAAGTCTCGGTGATGCTCGACTCGAACGGTTGCAACACCACCGCCGCCACCGGCGTGGCCAAGATTGTTAAAGCCTTAAATGTCAGCGGCCAAAAGGTCGTCGTCGGCGCCGGCACCGGACCGGTGGGCATGCGGGCCGCCGGCTTGCTGGCCAGCGAAGGGGCCAACGTGGTGCTGACCTCCCGCAGCCTAGAGCGGGCTAAAGCCGCCGCTGAGACGGTGAGCCAGCGCTTCAAGGTAAAAGTTGAAGGCGGTGCCCTGGCTGATGATGAATCGGCTCGCCGGGTGCTGGATGGGGCCGTAGCCGTCTTTACCACCGGCGCGGCCGGCGCTCAACTGGTCAGCAAGGCGGTCTGGACCTCCATTCCCAGCCTCAAGCTCATTGCCGACATCAACGCCGTGCCGCCGCTGGGCATCGAAGGCATCGATATGAGCGACAATGGCCAGGAACGGGAAGGGCGCATCTCCTTTGGCGCGCTGGGTATTGGCGGCCGCAAAATGAAAGTCCACCGCACCTGTATCGCCCGGCTGTTTGAGTCCAATGACGTGTTAATGGAGGCCGAGCAAGTTTACCAGGTGGCCAAGGAACTCGTTTAAAGGAGCGGGGTAGTAATCCCTGTGTATGAGCGACCCGCCCGCGCCCATTCTGCTGGTTAGCCTCACCGCCAGAATGTTGGCTGAATTGGCCGTTAGAGCCGGTTACCATGTAGTGGCGTTGGACTACTTTGGCGATGTTGACCTACAGGCGCTCTGCCCCAGCCTGTCGCTGCGGCGGGATTTCAGCCAACCCTACACGGCCACGGCCCTGGTGGACGCGGCCGCGACGTTAACGGCTCCGGCGGTAGTTTATGGGGCCAGCTTAGAGAACCACCCCGCTGAAGTAGCCCGGCTGGGCCGCGGGCGGCAACTCCTGGGCAACTCGCCCGAAACACTCCGGCAGGTGCGTCACCCCCTCCGGCTGGCCGAGGCGCTCCGGGCCGGCGGATTTACCTATCCGCAGACCGTCCTGGCCGAACCGGGCCTCAGCCTGGACCGGCGGCGGCGCTGGCTCTGGAAACCGCTGAACAGCGGCGGCGGCCATGGAATTTTTGTTTGGCGGCCGGGCCAGCCTCTCCCGCAGGCAGGGGTGTTCCAGGAGCAGTTGACTGGCCTGGTCGGGTCGGCCGTATTTGTGGCCAACGGTCAGCAAGCCGTTCTGCTGGGTCTGACCGAGCAGTTGGTCGGCCGGCGCGCTTTTGGGGCCAAACGCTTCGGTTACTGCGGCAATTTATTGCCTCCCCGCCTGCCGCCGGCTGAGTTAAACCATCTACTACGGGAGGCGCAGGCCCTGGTAAGCCATCTCAGCCGCGCCTTTAAGCTGCAAGGACTCAACGGGCTGGATTTCATCTGGCGGCAGGGTCGAGTGTGGACTCTGGAAGTGAACCCGCGGCCCACGGCTTCATTAGAGTTGGTCGAGCTGGCCTACAACCTGCGGCTCTTCGACGCTCATATTCATTCATTCAAGGGAGAACTGCCTGATTTTGAGCTGGAGCAGGCGCTTACCGGCAGTTTGGCCGCGGGCAAAGCCATTCTATTTGCCCCTGCCGATCTTTGCCTGGGCGAGACCGGTCACTGGCCAGGGCGGGGTCTCCGGGATATCCCCCAGCCCGGAGAGCAGATCCAACAAGGTCAGCCGGTCTGCACCATCCTGGCTACCGGGCCAACTCCGCCGGTTTGCTTGCGCCAACTGTGGTCAAAAGCCGCCCACCTGAAGCGGGAGCTCAAACAATTCTCTCAAAACGCTTGACCGGTCAACAACGAGCCAGACAGGAATTAATCAAAAATTTTTTATAAAAATCCAACTCCGGGTATAATACCTCCCAAACAATGTGATGGCTTGGTAAGGATGACACATGGCTGAAACCATGATTTTAATTGCCGGTCGAACCAGCAAACAGGGCACCAGTCTGAATGCCGGTAAATTGAAAGCAGAGTATGTTGAGGTCACCAGCACCGTCGAGATGAATGAAGCGGATATGGCCCGGCTTGGCCTCAAAGATGGCGACAAGGTCCGGCTGCGCACCGATATCGGCGAGGCAGTGGTCCAATGTAAAGGGCGCAAAGCCGTCGATTTGCCCGCCGGGCTGTTGTTTATGGCTTACGGTCCGGCCTCCAGCCAGTTGATGGGCGGCGACACGGCCGGAACCGGGATGCCCATCTCCAAAAATCTAGAGGTGGAAGTTCAATCAGTAGCGGAACATTCTTGACCCCCACCCCTGGCCCCTCCCCCCTCCTTCGACTTTGCTCAGGATGGGGGAGGGGTTGGGGAGGGGGTATCTACGGAGGAAACAAAGATGAGTTGGTTAACTGTCGGCGATTGGGCCGACGAAATGAGCGAAAAATTGCATAAACAGCGCCTCAGAGTCGCGGCCAAGCATTTTGGGGTTGACCTGAGCGACATCCTGGGCAACAACGAACAGGAGATAAAGCTAATCGCCCGCTACGAGGAGGCAGGGCTGCCCTGGCCGCCAGCGCCAGAAGACGAGACTGAGTAGCGGTGGATTGCATCATTGGGGGAATAGATCAATTATGAGCGACAACATCAAAATCGTAGAGAACGCCACCTGCACCTTCTGCGGCTGCGTGTGCGATGACATGATCCTCACCGTCGATGTTGAGGCCAAACGGATTACCAAGGCTAAGAATGCCTGTGTGCTGGGCAAAGCCTGGTTCGACGAACATACCATCGAAGAGCGACCTTATGCCCTCATCAATGGCCGGGAGGCGACCACGGCGGAGGCGGTGGAGGCGGCCGCCCAGATTCTGGCCAACGCCCATTTCCCGGTAGTGTACGGCCTCAGCGACACCACCTGCGAAGCCCAGTGCCAGGCGGTAGCCATTGCCGATATGATCGGCGCGAACCTGGATACGACCACCTCGGTCTGTCACGGGCCGTCGGGCATCGCCTTTCAGGGTGTGGGCGAAAGCACGGCCACCCTGGGTGAGATCAAGAACCGGGCCGATTTGGTGATCTACTGGGGCGGCAATCCGGCCGAGTCCCATCCGCGCCATTTTACCCGTTACGCCGTCACCGCTAAGGGCATGTACACCCCCAACGGCAAGAAAGATCGAACCGTGGTGCTGGTTGACGTGCGCCGCACGCCCAGCGCGCCCGTGGCCGATATCTTTGTTCAGGTGAAGCCCAAGAGCGACTTTGAGGTACTCTGGGCGCTGCGGGCCTTGGTCAAGGGACGCAAGGTTGACCCCTCCATCGAGGAGAGGACCGGCGTGCCGTTAGCGACCCTGGAAGATTTGGCCGAGCGCATGAAAAATTGCCGCTACGGGGTACTCTTCTTTGGTATGGGGCTGACCATGACCCGCGGCCGCCATTTTAACTCCGGGGCGCTGCTGGCCCTGGCCACCGACCTGAACGAATATACCCACTTTGTGGCCAAGCCGGTGCGGGGCCACGGCAACGTCACCGGCGCGGATAACGTCGTCTCGTGGCAGACCGGCTTTCCCTTTGCCGTCAACTTCAGCCGGGGCTACCCCCGCTTTAACCCCGGCGAATTCACCACCGTTGATCTGCTGGCGCGGGGGGAAGCCGACGCCGCCCTGATCATCGCCAGCGACCCGGCGGCCAATTTCCCCAAGGCCGCCATCGAGCATCTGCGCCACATTCCGGTCATCGCCCTCGATCCCAAATCGACCCACACCACCCAACTGGCCAAAGTGGCCTTCACCACGGCCACCTACGGCATCAACATCCCCGGCACCGTCTACCGCATGGATGACGTGCCGATCACCCTGCGCCCGGCGTTCGAGTCGCCCTATCCCAGCGATGAGGCCGTGCTGACCGCTATCAAGCAGCGGGTGCATGAGTTGCTGGTGGCCCGGGCCGGCAATGGGCACAAGAATTGAGGTAAGCAACATGTCATTTCGAGGCCGTTAGGCCGAGAAATCCCTGCAGTCGAACTCAAAAATGTTACTTCTCAGGGATTTCGAAATGACATCCGGGAAGCAATCGCTCAGAAAGGACCCGTAATGTCAGACATGCTGCGCATTGTCAACGGTCGAGTGTATGACCCGAGCAATGACATCGAGGGCGAAATTCGTGATATCTGCGTAAAAGATGGCAAAATCGTGGCCGACGTGCCGGCGCAAGCCAAACGGATTGATGCCAAGGGGATGGTAGTGATGCCTGGCGGGGTCGACATCCATTGCCACATTGCCGGGGCCAAGGTCAACCTGGCTCGCAAGTTGCAACCCGAAGAGCGCCGCCGCGATGTCCATCCCCGCACCCTCTTCACCCGTTCCGGCACCGGCGGCTCGGTCCCATCGACCTTTGCCACCGGCTATCGCTACGCGATGTTAGGCTACACCACGGCCATGGAAGCCGCAGTGCCGCCGTTGAGCGCCCGCCATACCCTGGAAGAATTGCACGATACGCCGGTCATCGACAAGGGGTTCTACGTGTTGTTGGGCAACAACGTGCTCCTCTACCGCCTGCTCCAAGAGGGCCGGCGCGAGGAGTTCCGCCAGGCGGTGGCCTGGTGGCTCAATGCGGCCCGGGCTTATACCATCAAGTTGGTCAATCCCGGCGCAGATGAGCTGTGGAAAGGCCGGCGCAACGCCAACATCACCCAGATTAATCAGGAGATTGACGGCTTTCGGCTGACCCCGCGGCAGGTGATTCAAGAGCTGGTCAAGGTGGCCGAGGAGCTGAGGTTGCCCCATCCGGCTCATATTCATTGCAACAATTTGGGCATTGCCGGTAACTACGAAACGACGCTAGAGACGATGCGGTCGGTGGAGGGACACCGCGCCCATATCACCCACATCCAGTTCCACACCTACGGCGGCCCGTTTGGGGGCAAACATGCCTCTGCCGCGCCCCAAATTGCCGACTACATCAACAACCACCCCAATATCAGCGCCGACGTGGGCCAGGTGATGTTCGGTAAAGCCACCGGCATGACCGCCGACGCCCAGTTGGGCTGGATGCTCTACCAGGTTAGCGGCAACAAGTGGGTCAACGCCGACGTGGAGCACGAGAGCGGCTGCGGCATTGTGCCGTTTGTGTATGAAGACAAGAAATATGTCCACGCCCTGCAATGGGCCATCGGGCTGGAGCTGTTCCTGCTCTCCAAAGACCCCTGGCGGATGGTGCTGTCAACCGACCACCCTAACGGCGGCTCCTTCTTGAGTTATCCCCGCCTGATCCGGCTGCTGATGGATCGGGAATTTCGGATGGAGCAAATCCGTTCGGTCAACCAACAGGCCATCAAAAAGACGGTCTTGCTGGACAACCTGGAGCGGGAATACACTTTGCAAGAGATCGCCATAATCACCCGGGCCGGGCCGGCCAGACTGCTCGGCCTGCATCACAAAGGCCATTTGGGGGTGGGCGCGGATGCCGATATTACCGTCTACATGGAGCAGAACGACAAAGAGGAGATGTTCAACACCCCACGCTACGTGATCAAAGCTGGCCACATCATCATCGAAGACGGCGAGTTCCGCGCCGACCATGACGGTAAGGTCCTCCATGTGGCGCCTGAATATGATCCCGGCATCGAGAAGGTGATCCGGCCTTTCTTTGAGGATTTCTACACCATCCAGTTTGATAATTATCCTGTCGGCGAGCAATATCTCCACCAGCACGAAGTTGTGCCTATCGCCGGCGAATAAGGAGCGGCGCGATGCGCATTCAAACAACGGAAATTGTCGATACCTTTGCCGAAGCTTTCAAAATGTGGGCGGCGCGGGTCATCATCACCGCCGAGACCCCCTACTGGGCTATGGAAGCGGCCAAGTCGATGACCGGTTTTGCCACCTCGATCATCGGCTGCAAATGTGAGGCCGGCATCGAACAGGAACTGCCCCCCGCCGAGACGCCCGACCGGCGGCCCGGCGTCAGCGTGCTGCTCTTTGCCATGGATGCCAACGGCGTGGGCAAGCGGCTGATGGAGCGGGTGGGCCAATGTGTGATGACCTGCCCGACCACGGCCTGCTTTGACGGCTTGCCCGGGGCCGCAACGTCGGTGGTCGTCGGCGGGCAGTTGCGCTTCTTTGGCGACGGCTACCAGATCAGCAAAGTTCTGGACGGACGACGGCTGTGGCGCATTCCGGTGATGGAAGGCGAGTTCGTGGTCGAGGAAAAGTTTAGCGTGCAAGAGGCCATCGGCGGCGGCAACTTCCTGATTTTGGGCCAGGATGTGCCGGCCACCCTGCGGGCCGCCGAGGCCGCAGTCAAAGTGATGCGGCAGGTGCCGGGGGTAATCCTGCCCTTCCCCGGCGGCGTGGTTCGCAGCGGCAGCAAGACCAGTTCCCGCTATAAAGCTCTGTTCGCCTCCACCAACGACGCCTATTGCCCCACCCTGCGTGGCTTTGCCCCGGAAACCCACGTGCCGCCTGAAGTCGGCTGCGTGCTTGAGATCGTCATCGACGGGCTGGATCTGCCGGCTGTAGAAGAAGCGACTCGCCGGGGCGTTCGGGCTGCCGCCGAGGCCGGCGCATTCCAGATTTCGGCCGGGAATTACGGCGGCACTTTGGGACAGTATCAAATCAAGTTGCACGATGTATTGAGCAAATAGTCATGTGAGTCAGGTAACCGGCGCTTTCAAAGTGCCGGTTCACCTTCACACCTCCAGGATGAATTACAACGAGGCAGCTATGAGCATCAAACTGACGTTAGTAACCGCGCCAACCGTACCATTAGAAGCGGAATCGATTGCCCCCAACAAGCTGGCCGGCCTGAGCGAGATCGAATTGGCCAAATTGCCGGTATTGCACGGGAACGAACAGGCGCTGCTCGGCGACTTTTTCAAGATAACCGGCCGCAGCAACGGCGCCGTGGAAGTCGAGGGCGACCTGGCCCGGGTGAAGCTGGTTGGCGCAGGTATGAGTGCCGGCCAACTGCTGATCCGCGGCAATGTAGGCATGCACCTGGGGGCCGGGATGAGCGGCGGCGAGATTGTAGTTGAAGGCGACGCCGGCGATTGGGTTGGCGCCGAGATGCTCGGCGGGCGGGTGATCGTCAAAGGGAACGCCGGTCACCTGGTGGGCAGCGGCTATCGCGGCAGCCGGGTCGGCATGCAGGGCGGCGAGATCATCGTTCACGGCCGGGCCGGTAACGAGGTCGGCGGGGCCATGCGGCGGGGTCTGATTGCCATCGGCGGCGACAGCGGCGACTTTACCGGGGTCAATATGCTGGCCGGCACTATCATCGTCTTGGGCCAGCTTGGTTGGCGCGCCGGCGCCGGTTTGGTGCGCGGCTCCATTATTTCCATGCACTCGGCCCAACTGCTGCCGACTTTTAGCTATGCCTGCACCTACCAGCCCACTTTTCTGCGGCTGTACCTGCTCCATTTGCGGGCGTTGGGCCTGCCGGTTTCGGACGCGCAGTTGACCGGCCTGTACCAGCGCTGGAGCGGCGACTCGGTCCAGTTGAACCGCGGTGAGATTTTGTTGTTTGAAGAGGGAGCAGGTAGTAGGAAGTAACGAGCAGGCATGTCATTTCGAACGGAGCGTAGCGAAGTGAGAAATCCCTGAAGCGACTCTTTTGCCCGAGTTTTAACCGGCAAAAGATAGATTTCAACCAGCAACCACCTTTTTAGGTGTTGGCTTTCAGGGATTTCTCGGCCTGCGGCCTCGAAATGACATGGTATAGTGATTGTGCTTATTTCCAAAATGTCTATTTACAACCAAACGCAAGTCGTAACTATTCACAATTATGCCAGGAGACCAAACTATGGCCTTATCACTCAATGAACGAGCCTTAGCCCGCGTTGAGGTGCTGGTAGCCGAGGCCGAAGCTCTGGGCGTAGCCGTGCGGGTGCTGTCGAACGGAACCCGGCTCATCGACTGCGGCATCGAGGCGCCGGGTGGCTTAGAAGCCGGTCGCATCTTTGCCGAGATTGGTATGGGCGGCCTGGGTAGCGTTGCTTTCACCCACCTGGTCTTCCTGAGCGACTGGTGGCTGCCCGCCCTGAAAGTGTACACCGACCAACCCAAGCTGGCCTGCATGGCCGCCCAATACGCCGGCTGGTCGGTGAGCAAGGGCGATTACTTTGCTATGGGCAGCGGTCCGGCTCGGGCCTTGATCCGCGCCGAGGAAAAACTGTACGATGAGCTGGGCTATACCGACCCGGCCACCCAGGCCGTTCTCTGCCTGGAAACCGCGACGATCCCAACGCCTGAAGTGGCCGACTACATCGCCGAGCGGGCCGGCGTGGCCGCCGACCGGCTCACGTTATTGGTCGCCCCCACGGCCTGCGCGGTGGGCGGCGTTCAGGTGGCGGCGCGGGTAGTTGAAACCGGCCTGCACAAACTCCACGAATTAGGCTTTGACCTCGACAAGATTTTGAACGGCTTTGGCACCTGTCCTTTGCCGCCGGTCGCCAAAAGCGATATCCGGGCCATCGGCCGCACCAACGACGCTATCCTGTACGGCGGTCAGGTCTATTACACCGTCCGGGCCGATGATCAGGAGCTGGAGGAGGTGGTGCCGCGCGTGCCGGCCTCAACCTCCCGCGATTACGGCGCGCCCTTTTACGATACATTCAAAGGCTACAAATTCGACTTCTATCAGGTTGACCCGCTGCTGTTCAGCCCGGCCGAGATTTATGTGACCAACGTAGTCAGCGGCCGCACCTTCCACGCCGGGCAGGTGAACGGCGAAGTCTTGCAGAAGTCGTTCCTGGAATGATGCCTGTGCCAACCACCCAGCTCGACCTCACTTTCGATTTTCTTCCACGAGTCGCCCTGGCCGGAGTACCGCTTTGAACGTAGCTGTTTTGGGTTCCAAACCGGGCTGGCACGCCGCCCAATTGCAGCAAGCGTTGATGGCCCGCGGCCATAGCTGTACCTTACTGCCCATCAGCCGGATGCTGGCCAGGATTGGACTGCGGCCTTTTTTGAGCAGCCTCAAGGCTGACCTCGACAGCTTCGACTTCGTCCTCGTGCGTTTTATCCCCCGCGGCTCCCTGGAACAGATCATCTTTCGCATGGACGCCCTCCATTTGCTCGAAGGCCGGGCAGTGCGGGTGATCAACCGGCCGCGGGTGATCGAGTTGACTGTGGATAAGTTGTATACGTCGGGGTTGCTGGAGCAGGCCGGGCTGCCGACCCCGCGCACGATTGTGTGCGAGGAGAGCAATGAGGCTATGCAGGCCTTTGCCGCCCTCGGCGGCGATGTGGTCGTGAAACCGCTGTTCGGTTCGATGGGCCGCGGCCTGGTCCGGGTGGAGGATGAAGAGCTGGCCTACCGGCTTTTCAAAGCCTTGGATATCGAGCGAGCCGTCTACTACTTGCAAGAGACGATTCCCCACCACGGCTACGATATCCGGGCCTTCGTCATCGGCGGCCGGTTGGTAGCCGCGGCCGAGCGGGTTTCGGATAGCTGGCGGACCAATTTCTCCCGCGGCGCCCGGGTCCGGTCAGCCCACCTGACCCCGGCGCAGACCGAGCTATGCCTGCGCGCTGCGGCAGTGGTGGGCGCCGATTATGCCGGGGTCGACTTGTTGCCGGCTAAAAATGGGCAGGATTACCTGCTGGAAGTGAACAGCGTACCCGGTTGGGAGGGGCTGCAATCGGTTAGTGAAGTCAATATTGCGGAAGAGTTGGTCGCCTATCTTGAAGCTGAGTTTAGCCAGTCACGCTCCAGAAATGAGCGTCGGGTCGAGTTGGCCGGTCCGTTGGACGCCTGACTTTGTGGCGACCGCGGCCCAATTGGCCTGCCTATTGGAAGTCAGCGCCGAAAAGCCGGGCAATGTTACGCCGACCCACGCTTTCGCCGATATGTGTTACGAGGATTTTCTGCGCAGCGCGGCGGCGATTGGCCCGGCAATGGCCGGGGCCGGCAGCCGCGATGTGGGCGCAACCATCCAGGCGGCGATAACCGCCACCCGCCAGTGGACGCAGACCAATACCAACCTGGGCATCGTGTTACTGTTCGCGCCGTTGGCCCGGGCTGCGTTGCTGGGTGGCGAGAGTTTGCGGGCGAGTCTCAAAACTGTGCTGCGGGCGTTGACCGTGGCCGACGCCCGGGCGGCCTACGCCGCCATTAATTTGGCCGCGGCAGGCGGACTGGAGCAGGCTGTTGAACATGATGTCCGGGCTGAACCAACCGTGACGTTACGCCAGGCCATGGCCGGCGCAGTTGGCCGCGATAGTATTGCAGCCGAATATTTGAGCGATTATGCCATCGTCTTTGAGCAGGGTTTGCCGGCGCTGCAACGAACGCTGGCTCAGGACGTCAGTACCGGCCAGGCGGTGGTGCAATGTTATCTTGAGCTACTGGCCGCCGTGCCCGATACCTTGATTGTCCGCAAGCGAGGTCAGGCTGCGGCCCAGGCTGTTTCTGCCCAGGCGGTCCGGGTGGTGGCAGCCGGTGGTGTTTCTTCCGCTGAAGGGCGGGCGGCTATTGCAGCGCTGGATAGTTACCTGCGCGCAGAGGTTGATAATTGCCTCAATCCGGGCACCACCGCCGATCTGGTCGCTGCCGCCCTGTTTGTGGCTTTGTTGGAAGGAGTGTTGTAGTGAAACCGGATGTGATTGTAATAGGGGGTGGGCTGGCCGGGACGGCCCTGACCTACGAACTGGCCAGGGCCGGAGCCGGTGTGCTCCTGCTGGAAAAAGGCCGGCTGGGCGGTGAAGCCTCCGGGGCCACCATGGGGATGGCGCTGTGGATTGGGATGGCCGCCGAGGTGGAGATTGCCCAGGCAGTCGAGGGTTTCCGGCGGCTGCCCCAACTGGCCGCCGAGCTGAAGGCCGACCTGAATTATCGCCGTTTGCCGTCGCTGACGCTGGCCCCCAACGAAGCCATCTTTGTCAAACTGCGCCATCAGGCGGAGCGGTTGCAGCAGGCGGGTTTACCGGCCAGAATGGTTGACCTGGCCGAGATCGCTGAGCTTGAACCGGCCCTCGATCCCGCCCAAATGATCGGCGCGCTCTTTGCCGAGCAGGATCACCTGGATGGCGCTGCCCTGACCCAGGCCTACGCCGCCGCAGCCCAACGGCTGGGGGCAACCGTGCGTGAGTTTACGCCGGTCCGTGATTTTGTGGTGGCGGATGATCGGCTGACTGCGGTGGAAACTGACCGCGAGCGCATTCCCGCCGGGCAGGTAGTGCTGGCTGCGGGCGCCTGGACTCGCCAGTTGGCGGCGTTGGTCGGCGCCAACTTGCCGGTTTACCATTTGCACGCCCAGGCCGTTGCTACGGCGCCGCTGCCGCCCTTGCTGAACTGCATGCTGATGGTGGCCCGCCCCGATGGTTATAGCGGTCTAGAACGGTGGGTGGCGACCTCGCTGGCGGCCGGTGGAAGCTGGGAAGAGTGGCGCGATGATACAGCGGTCGAAGATACCTCGCTGGTGCAGTTGCGCGATGGTCGGGTGCTGTTAGGGCAGCTTAGCCGGGCCTTGCCAGCCCATCAACTGTCGTTACAGCCCGAGGCAGTCGAGCAAATTCAGGCCGGGGCGGCTCAACTTGTCCCGGCCCTGGCCAATGTACCGCTGCAGCGCAGTTGGATCGCCCCGGTTTCTTTTACCCCCAGTCAGGAGCCGTTCGTAGGCGCCGTGGCGGATTATCGTAATCTATTTGTCTGCGCTGGCTTCAAGAGTATCTTGCTGACCGGGCCGGTAGCCTGCGAGAAGCTGGCTCAAGAAATTCTGACCGTCCGGTAGCGCGGCCGGATTGAGAAGATTGAGGTTATTGTATGAAAAGCAAAACTGTCTATATTGCTTTGGGAAGTAACTTGGGCGACCGGCGGGATAACTTGATTGATGCTATCAGTCAGTTACGCCAGAACGTGCGGATCGAACAGATATCCGCGGTGTACGAAACCGAACCGGCCTACGTTACCGACCAGCCATCGTTTTATAATATGGTTCTTGAGGGTGAAACTGAGCTAGCGCCCCACGATCTGCTGCGCTTTCTCAAATCTATTGAGCGGCGCATGGGCCGTGAACGAACTATTCGGTACGGGCCGCGTCCAATTGATCTGGATATTTTGGTCTATGGCGACCTGCAACTTGACACCCCTGAATTAACCATTCCCCATCCCCGCATTCCCGAGCGAGCCTTTGTGCTGACCCCCTTCGCCGAAATTGCCCCTGATCTAATCTTACCGGGAGAGGAGGAAACCGTGGCCACGTTGCTCAAGGAGCTGGGGGAGGGTGGTCAAGGCAAAGTGCTAAAAGCGATGCAAAAACTGACCGTTCAATTTGATCGTGATGTGCAAGAAGAGGTCCCGTTCACGCACCTGAGCCTGACCCGGGTCGGAGTCAGTGGGATCAAGCGGATTGTCCGCATCAGCGGCCAAGAGAGGGATGACCTGTTTTACGCGGAAATGGATATGTACGTGGAGTTGGGACCTGAACAGAAGGGCGCCCACATGTCTCGCTTCAGCGACACTGTTGAAGAGATGATTGACGATATCAGTCAGGAACGGGTGACCACCCTGGAGACCCTGGCCGAACGACTGGCCCAGGAACTTCTGCGCCACCAGCGGGCCATCCGCTCCGATGTGTATATCCGGGCCCAATTTCCCCAGGGCCGTTACGCCCCGGTTTCGGGTAAACCGACCCAGGAGATCTACACCCTCATCGGGATTGCCGCCGCCATCAAAAATCGAGTGGTCCACCTGGTTGGGGTTGAAGCCGAAGGGATGATGGCCTGTCCTTGCGCCCAGGATATGATCGCCAGCTACAGCCGTGAACGATTGATTGAGGCCGGTTTTAGCGAGGCGGATGCCAAACGGATCCTTGAAATCGTGCCGGGCGCGACCCATAACCAGCGCGGGCGGGGTACATTAATTGTGGGCGCTCACGAATCGATTCGGGCCCAGGACTTGGTCCATATTGTCGAAGGGGCGATGAGCAGCGAGAACTACGACCTGCTCAAGCGGCCCGACGAACTATTTGTGGTGGCCAAGGCTCACCGCCATCCCCGCTTTGTGGAGGATGCGGTGCGGGAGATCATCTCCGGCCTGATCGAGCTTTATCCGCAACTCCCTGACGATACGTTTGTGCTGGCCCGCCAGCGCAATATGGAAACAATTCATAAGCACGACGTGTATGCCGAGCGGGCCGGCACCCTAGGCGAGCTACGCCACGAGCTTACGTCCAGGAGTTATGTTACCCCCCACACCACTTTAGACTCCTGGGTGCAAAGCCAACTTGACAACGTTTTGGAAAGGAGTATGGCATGAATAACGCCAGACTAATTCTCATCACCGCCCGTAGCCTGAAACAGGGCGCCGGCGTAAGCATCGGCAAAGAGTCGGCCGACTATCAAACCGCCGTCTCTACGCTGGAGATGAACGGTGAGGATATGGGCCGGTTAGGTCTGCAAGATGGCGACCCGGTGCGCCTTAAGGCTGCCGGTGGGGAGGCAATTCTTACCTGCCGCAGCGCGAATGTACCCGCAGGACTGGCTTTTCTAGCCTACGGGCCGTTGTCCAGCCAGCTTATGGATCAGGAAACTCACGGTTCAGGGATGCCTGACTCCAAAGGTTTTGAAGTGGAGGTGGAACGTGTCAATTGAAACAACAGCCCCAACAACTGCGGTTATTGATGATGTAGTCTGCGCCTTTTGCGGCTGCGTGTGCGATGACCTGTCGGTTACAGTTGAAGAGGGTCGCGTTACCGGTGTTAAGCGAGCCTGCGCCCTGGGCAAAGCCTGGCTGCTGAGCCACGCTGAGGAAACCGACCGGCCGGCCGCTTTGATCGACGGCCAGCCGGCCAGCCTGGACAAGGCGGTTGACCTGGCTGCCCAACTGCTGGTGCAAGCCCGTTACCCGCTGATCTACGGCTTGAGCAGTACCTATTGCGAAGCCCAGCGGCAAGCGGTCGCCCTGGCCGACGTGTTGCAAGCCACCATCGACTGCTGCACTTCGGTTTGCCACGGCCCCTCCGGTATGGCCATGCAGGGCGTCGGCGAGCCGACTTGCTCCCTGGGTGAGGTTAAGAATCGAGCCGATTTGCTGATCTATTGGGGGGCCAACCCGGCCGAGTCCCACCCACGCCACTTCACCCGCTACTCTTCTACCCCCAAAGGGCTGTTCCGGCCCAACGGGCGCAAAGACCGGACGGTGGTGCTGGTCGATGTGCGGCCCACGCCTACGGCCCGGGCTGTCGACATCTTTCTCCAGGTCAGGCCGGGTCAGGATTTTGAGGTCGTCTGGGCTTTGCGCGCCCTGATCCAGGGCAAAAAGGTTAAGGCCGAAGTGATTGCCGCCACCGGTCTCACTCTGGAACAATTGGTAGATCTGGCCGAACGCATGAAATCGTGTGAATACGGGGTCATTCTGGTGGGCCAGGGCTTAACCCAGAGTAAGGGCAAGCATATGAACCTGGCCGCCGTCTTCACTCTGGTGCGTGAGCTGTACCAGCACACCAAATTCTCGGTGATACCCATGCGCGGCCACGGCAACGTCACCGGCATCGACGCGGTGTTGGCATGGCAGACCGGTTATCCCTTTGGGGTGAATTTCAGCCGGGGCTATCCTCGCTTCAACCCGGGCGAGTTTACCGCAGTTGACCTGCTCAGCCGGGGCGAGGCTGACGCCGCCCTGGTTTTGGCTTCAGACCCGGTAGCCGTATTTCCACGAACAGCCATTGCCCGGCTCAAGCAGATTCCGCTGGTCGCCATCGACACCCACGAGAGCGCCACCACCAAAGCAGCCAAAGTTGCCTTCACCACCGCTACCACCGGCGTCCACGCCGAGGGTACGATCTACCGGATGGATGGGATCCCGCTGCGGACTCGCCAGGTTTTGCCCTCACGCTATCCCACCGATGAGGAACTGCTAACGCGAATGCTGGCGCGGGTCAAGGAATTAGTGGCAAATTAAGCCAGGGAGAAAAATCATGCTCAGGATTATCAACGGCGAAGTTTATGACCCGTTGCATGGCATCAACGGCGAGATCCGGGATATCTGTGTGGCCGACGGCAAAATAGTGGCCGAACTACCGCCGGATAGCCCGGTCATCGATGCCGCCGGTATGATTGTGATGCCCGGCGGGGTGGAAATCCATGCCCACGTAGCCGGGCCCAAAGTCAATGCCGGGCGCAAAATGCGACCCGAGGACCACCGCAAAATTGTCATCCCCCGCACAGCGGTGACTCGTTCCGGCGTCGGCCACACCGTGCCCTCCACCTTTGCCACCGGCTACCACTTTGCCGGGCTGGGTTATACTACCCTGATGGAAGCGGCCGGCCCACCGCTGGAAGCTCGCCACGTTCACGAGGAGTTGAACGACATCCCCATCGTCGATAAGGGCTTCTACGTGATCATGGGTAACAACTACTTTGTGATGAAGTTCATCCACGAAGGTGAGTTCGGCAAGCTGAAGGATTACGTGGCCTGGCTGCTGCAAGCCAGCGGCGCCTATGTGATGAAAATGGTCAACCCGGCCGGAGTGGACCGCTGGAAATGGGGCAAGAACGTCCACAGCCTGGACGACCCGGCCGATACCTTCCCGGTCAGTCCCCGGCAGTTTCTGGTCAACCTGGCCCAGGTGCAGCAGGAGTTGGGTATCCCCCACCCTATCCATGTGCATTGCAACAACCTGGGCAATCCCGGCAACGCCGAGATCACCCGGCAAACGATGGAAGCGGTCGGCGATATGCCGATCCACATCACCCACATCCAGTTCAACGGCTTTGCCGAAACGGATAAGAACGATTTTCGTTCCGGCGCGCCCGGCCTGGCCGACTATGTCAATGCCCACCCCAACGTGACCGTCGATATGGGCCAGATCGTTTTTGGGCCGGCCACCACTATGACCGCCGACGGGCCGTGGCAGTACCGGCTGCACCAGATTACGAACGACAAGTGGATCAACGTCGATTTGGAGATGGAGGGCGGGGCCGGCATTGTGCCTTATACCTACACCAAAAAGAATCCGGTCAACGCCGTCCAGTGGACCATCGGCCTGGAGTTTGCCCTGCTGATGAACGACCCCTGGCGAGTCTATCTGACCACCGACCACCCCAATGGCGGGCCGTTCCACGCCTATCCCGATATCATTAAGCTACTGATGAGTCGCGATTACCGGGCCGAAATCCTGGACGGGCTGCACAAGCGGGCCAAAATCTACAGCACGCTCAAAGATATCGACCGGGAATACACTCTTTACGAGATTGCCATTATCACCCGGGCCGGGCCGGCCAAAATTCTGGGGCTGAAACACAAGGGCCACCTGGGGCCGGGCGCGGACGCCGACATTGCCATCTATCCCAAAAACGGCGACCCCAAAGAGATGTTCTCGCACCCAACTTACGTGCTGAAAGATGGCGAAATTGTGGCTCAGAACGGCCAGATTGTAAAGGATAAGCCGGGCCGGACCTTCTACGTAACCCCTGACTATGACCGGCAAATCGAGGCCGCCATCCGGGACGAATTTGAACAATTTTATACCGTCTCTTTTGCCAACTATCCGGTCCAGCTTGACCATTATCTGCCCCACCGGGAAGCGATTCCCTGTAACCCGGCTTGAATAATGGGGCTTCTAAAGAAAGTCAAGGTGCAGGGCTGAAGCCACCGCACTGAAAGGGCAAAGCTCTCCGAGCTAAAATGCTAGCCCGTTAGGGCTTGGCTCTTTCAGCACGACGGCTTTAGCCTCGTGCCTTTAGCTTTAGCTTGAGCTAGGTTACAAGTTTTGGATATCAGCGGCGGTGAGAAGGCCATGGTGAAAGGCGGTGGCAATGAGCGCGCCGGCCGCGCCCGCCCGGGCCAGAGCTTCCAGGTCGGCCCGGTGGCGGACGCCGCCGCCGGCGTAGAAGGCTAATTGGGGGAAGGTAGGCCGGAGCGCCGCCAGTAAATCCAGAGGCGGGCCGGCTGCCGCCCCTACCCGGGCCAGGTCCAGCAGGATGATTTCGGTTAACCCCGCCACCGCGGCCGCCTCGACCAGTGGCCGCGGCTCCGCGAGGCCGCCGGGGGCGCGCAGCACCCCACCCTGCAAATCGACGCTGAGCGCCAGCTTTTCCGGGGAGAGTTGGGCCGTGAGGGTAGTTAATTGGGTCAGGTTGGTCAAGGTTTCAGAACCGATGATGATCCTGGCCACGCCCAGATCAACCAGGGATTGGGCCTGCTCCGGGGTCGCCACGCCGGCATCAACCCACAGCGCCAGTCCGGTGGCGACCATGTTGCGCAGCATGTCTGTGTGACCGCGACCGCCGGCAATGGCATCCAGATCGGCCACGTAGCAGCTTTGACAGCCCAATCGATCCCGGTAGGCCAGCGCCAGCGCGACCGGATCGTGACCCGAACCCAGCACACCTTGAACCGGCACATAGCGCTGCCGCTCGCCCCGGATAGCATGAACCGCCTGGCCGGCTTTGAGATCAAGGACAGGAATGATCTGCATCGCCTGCATAGCCCGTATCATACCAGGACCGCTCCCAATCCGGCAATTATCAGATGAGTAACAATGCAAATTCTGAATTAGCCGATATCATTGGTTGGGATATTGGTGGGGCCAACCTGAAAGCCGCCAGGTGGCGGGCCGATGGCTGGCAGGTGGCGCAGCAGCCCTTTGCTGTCTGGCAGCGGCGAGATGAGCTGGCCGCAGCGATCGCCGGGATGTCGGCCCGACTTGGCCCGGCGACCGGCGCAGCCGTCACCATCACGGCCGAGCTGTCCGATGCTTTCCGTACCAAACGGGAGGGGATCAACTTTGTCATCGAAGCGCTGCAAGCGGCCCTGCCCGCGACCAGGCTGCGCATTTTTGGCCTCGACGGCCACTTTCACGATGTTGAAACGGCCAGGGCTAACCCGATGCTGGTTGCCGCGGCCAACTGGCTGGCCACCGCCCTGGTGGTGGCCCGGCGCCAGCCCGACTGCTTGCTGGTAGACGTAGGCAGCACCACCACCGATATTATTCCCATTAAAGGTGGTCAGGTGGTGGCCCGGGGGCGCAACGACCCCGAGCGGTTGATCTGGGGCGAGCTGGTCTACACCGGCGTACTGCGGACGCCGCTCTTTGGGATTGTCAGCCGGGCGCCGCTGTGGGGGCGCTGGTGTGGTGTGGCCGCCGAGTTGTTTGCGACCGCCCAGGATGTGCACCTGTTGCTGGGCCATCTGCCGGCGGAGCAATGCATTAGCCCCAGCGCCGACGGTCGCCCGGTGACGGCGGAATTTGCCGCTGAACGGCTGGCCCGCCTGGTCTGCGCCGACAGCGAGATGTTGAGCCAGGATGATATCCAAACGATGGCTCGCTTCATTGCCGACAGCCAGGTGCAGCAGATCACGACCGCGTTAAATCAGGTGATATCGGCCAGCGGGGTGCGCGGCCCGCTGGTGGCCGTGGGCGCGGGCGCCTTTCTGGTCGAGTTGGCTGCGGCGCGGCTGGGCCTGGCCTGTCTCCGGCCAACCGATTTTCTGAGCGACCAGGCCGCAGCGGTGGCCCCGGCGGCAGCCGTGGCCCTCTTATACCGGGACGAGTTGGGCCGTGTTTGAGGCAGTGATCAAAGTCGGCGGCAGCTTATACGATCATCCTGATCTGGCCTCAAATCTGGCTATTTGGGCTGCCCTGGCCGGGGAATACCGGCTGCTCTTTCTACCCGGCGGCGGTCCCTTTGCCGAGTCGGTCCGCGCCGCCGATGTCCGCTTTCGATTGAGCGACAGCGCGGCCCATTGGATGGCCATTCTGGCGATGGAACAGTATGCTCACCTGCTGGCCGATTTGACTCCCGGTGCGACTGTAGTGCACGATCTGGACGAGGCTGCGGCAGTCTGCGCCACCAAAAAAGCGCCGATTCTGGCCCCGGCGGCCCTATTGAGGCAGGTCGACCCGCTGCCCCATAGCTGGCAAGTGACCTCCGACTCTATGGCGGCCTGGTTGGCCGGTTACAGTGGAACCCGGCGACTGGTGTTACTCAAACGCGTGGCCGGGGTTTATCAGGGATCGCCAAAAACGCTAAGGCAGCAAATTTCCAGAGTAGAGTTGGCTGGTAGCGAGGTCGTCGATCCCTATTTTGTTCAGGCGCTGCCGCCGGATACGGACTGCTGGCTTATCGATGGCGGCCAACCGGAACGGCTGGTGGAGTTGCTCCAAAGCGGCCGCACGGTCGGCACGCAAGTGGTGGAGGGGTAAAGGGAATTCCGATTAGAAGGATTTTCCCAGGCAGAGCGTTCATGCTACGTGAAACGTGATAAAACTGCTTCGCACGCATCACGTTTCACGCATCACGAAAAATCTGTGATAGGTTCCAGGGTAAATCAAATTTCGAAACTGCCTGAGGTTCTAAGCTGATAGACCCTGGCGCAAGGCAGCTACCCGCTCAACCTCGACCCGACCGTTGACCCGGTCGCCGCGGCAGGCGGCCCGGCGAAAACCGGCCACATCCGGGCGCAGCCGAGCGATGGCCGGAAGATCGACTGCCTCCAACGAACCGGCCAGGGCGCAGAGCAGGCCAAGTTGGCGGCAGTCGGCCAGCCACTGGCGCAGGTCGGCCTCGGTGCAGTAGTCAAACAGGCGCGACCCATCTTTGAGGGCGGTGTCGATCATGCCGCCTTCGATCCCGGTGACGTGAGCTAACTCGGGCAACAATCGCCAGGAGATCGCGTTGATCCTGGCCGCGTCGGCGTAGCCAACGGCAATCAGCCCACAGGCCGGGTTGGCCAGCTTCACCCCGGCCTGGACAGTTTGGAGTAGGGCGATGGCTTCGGCCGGGTCAGCCGTCCGTAAACCTAATTTCACATAGCGAACTCCCAGGGCTGCCGCCCCATAACCGGCCAGAGCCAGCGCTCCCGCGGCCGAGCCAGACTCGCCCAGAGCGGCGCTGCTGAGTCGATCCGGCGGCAATTGTCGGCAAAGTTCAGCCAATGTCGAGACCGGAGCCGCGCCCAGGGCGCCCTCGGCCGGGTTTTTAACATCGATGATATCAGCGCCGCCTAGCAGCGCCGCCTCGATTTCATCGGCAGAAGTAACACTGATGAGCAATTGCATCGGCAACCTCTCCTAAAATAGGGTTTATCCAAATTCTTAGAGGGTGTCTAAAAATTCTTTATTAACCACGAAGAACACGAAGGAGCACTAAGAAAAAGGCTAAAAACTTCGTGTTTGTTTGTGTCCTTCGTGGATTTTACCCTCCTCGAACCGAGATTTTACCAATTCTTAGACAGCCTCTTAGGTGATCGGCGCTTACGGCTAACTTTGGCCTGGAATTGCCGGTCAAGTGCCGGTCACCTCATCTGCTTCAATACCTTGACGAGCCGCTTCTGCTTGCTATACTTAATATGTGGGGAATGGTCCCAACTATTTGTGGAAAGCATAACATAAACAATTAACACGGTCTCAGCATAAACCAAGGAGGTAAAACAATGTCCGATCAACTCAGAGTATATAGTGAGGCTGAAGTCCAGGAGAAGTTAGAAAAAGAGTTGCCTGGCTGGTACCTGGAAGGCCGCTGGATTCGACGGCAGTACAAAACCGATGGCTGGCAAGCCACGATGATGCTGGTCAATACCATCGGATACATCGCCGAAGCTGCGTTCCACCATCCAGATTTGGAGGTAACCTGGGCCAAGGTCTGGGTGAAACTGCGCACCCATTCCGCCGACGGTATCACCGACATGGACTTTGGGCTGGCCAAGAAAATTGAAGAGACGGTGCTGTGGCGGCCAGCCGCGGACTCCGTGTATAAGGGCGGCACTCCCAACAAATGGGTCCGCGGCGGCTGATTTAGAGAATTGAGATTAGGGATTGGAGATTGGAGATTGGAGGGTTCCGGTCAATAATCTCCCAATCCCTTAATCTCTAATCTCTCGTATTTCACAATTAAGCAAGCTATCCAATTCACATTCCTTACAGTGCTCGGAGACTACGTCCAAAGAGCTTTACTGTGCCGAAGAAGATTCTATTCGTTACCGGCCGGCTGGCCGAGCCGGCGCTGCGCCGCACCCTGGCCGGCTTAACCTTGCCTTGCCTCTATGAAGTTGTGGTGATGCCGATTTCGATTGCGGCGCTGATGACGACCGCCTGGATGGCCCACCATTTCAGCCTGCCGGAGCGCCATCCCCGCCATCGCCGCATTCCCCCGGATTGCGATTTGATCATGATCCCCGGCTACTGTGAGGGCGACCTGGCCGACCTAGAGCGGGTCAGCGGGGCAACGGTCCAAAAAGGACCGGTTGACCTGCAAGAACTGCCCTGGCATTTTGGGCAAAAGCCCCGGCGAGAGAGTTACGGCGCTTATAGCATTCAACTTATAGCTGAGATTCAGGATGCGCCCAGGCTGGCTGAGGCCGAGTTGCTGGCTCAGGCTGACTATTATCGCCGGAGCGGAGCTGATGTGATCGACCTGGGGATCACCCCCGGTAGCGCGCCCGGTTCGGTGGCCCGGACGGTCCAATGGCTCAAGCGGGCCGATTATCAGGTTAGCGTCGACACGCTCGATCCGGCCATCATCCGGGAGGCGGATGCCGCCGGGGTCGACTACGTTTTGAGTCTCAACGGTAGTAATCTGGCGCTGGGCCAGACGCTCCGGGCTACCCCTGTTGTAATCCCCGACGAGGACGGCGACGTTACCTCCCTCTGGCGCAACGCCGAGCAACTGTGGGCCTGGGGCAAAGATTGCATTCTGGATCCTATCATCCAGCCGATTAGTTTTGGGTTCAGTCGCTCGCTCTACGATCTCTACCGCACCCGGGAGCGTTATCCCGACGCCAAACTCATGATGGGCAGCCACCACCTTAGCGAGCTAACTGACGCCGACACCACCGGCCTCAATGCCCTGTTGATGGGGCTGGCCCAGGAGTTGAATCTGAGCTTCATCCTGACCACTGAAGTGGCCCCCTGGGCCAGGGGCAGCGTGCGTGAACTGGACATCGCCCGGCGCTTGATGCACTATGCCGTTACGGAAGGGGTGCTGCCCAAACGTCTGGAAGAGGGGCTGCTGACGGTCAAAGAGAGCCGGCTGCTGCGCCAGGATGCCGCCACGCTACGGGAAATGCAGGCCGCCCTGACCGACCCTAACATTCGCATCTATATCGATGACAACCAAATCTACGCCTTTAATGCCGACGTGTTCGTGACCGGGAGCGACATTGACACCATCTTTGCCCAACTGGGCATCGACGAGGCCGGCCACGCCTTTTACCTGGGCCAGGAGCTAACCAAAGCCCACCTGGCCCTGCAATTGGGCAAGAATTACCAGCAGGACCAACCGTTGAAATGGGGCTATTTAGCCGCGCCGGAGCAAGCGGCTCAACGACACCGGGTGCATATAACCACTTCTCGCCGTTCTAAAGAAAACGGCAGTTAGCGAGGCAGCAGGTGATAATCGAAACGATCTTAACGAGCGTAGATGCCGCCGGGCAAGTCAACTGCGCCCCCATGGGTGTGGAGTGGGGCGACGAGATCATCGTCATCAAACCCTACCAGGATACCACCACCTTTCGCAATCTAACGGCAACAAAAACTGCGGTCGTCAATTTGACCGACAACGTGTTGCTGTTCGCCCAAAGCGCTATTAGCAACCCGCTCTTTCCCACCCGCCCGGCCGCCGTGGTGACCGGCGTAGTGCTGCAAGACGTCTGTTCCTGGCGGGAGGTGCAGATCGAGGAAGTGGATGATCAACAGCCCCGCAGCCGAATTACCACCCGGGTGGTGTACAAAGGTTTTGCCCGGGAATTCTTGGGGTTCAACCGGGCCCGCCACGCCGTGCTGGAGGCGGCTATTCTGGCCACTCGAACCCGCTTTCTGCCCCGTGAGGAGATTCTGGCCGACTACGCCCGGCTGCAAATCATCGTCGATAAAACCGCCGGGCCGCGCGAGCATGAGGCGATGAAGTTGCTCACCGATTACGTTCATGCTGCCCTGGGGGTAGCGTGATGACCAGGGTCAGAGTTCAGGCGCCGGCCCGGCTGCACTGGGGCATGTTCGACATCGGCGGCACCCTGGGGCGTCGTTTTGGCGGGTTGGGGGTGGCGATTACCAACTTCTCCGTCATCCTGGAAGCCACCCCTGGCGATAAGCTCACGGCGCACGGCCCCGACTCGGAGCGGGCGCTGCAATTTGCCCACCGCTACTTGACCGCTGTCGGTATTCGGGCCGGGGCGCACGTGCGGGTGGAGCAAGCCATCCCTAACCACGTGGGTCTGGGTTCCGGCACCAAGCTGGCCCTGGCCGTGGCGCAGGCGCTGGCTACCCTGTACGGCCAGCCCACCGATCCTTATCTGCTGGCTCAGGCGGTTGGGCGGGGCCGGCGCTCGGCCGTGGGACTGTGGACTTTTGCGCAGGGCGGCCTGGTCGTCGAGGGAGGGCGCCGGCCGGATGAGGATATCCCGGCCCCGTTATTGATGCGCTACCCGATGCCGGAGGCGTGGCGGTGCGTGGTGGCCATTCCGGCTGATTTTACCGGCTTGAGTGGTCAGGCCGAGGCAGCCGCATTCGAGCAAATCGGCCTAACCACCAGCCAGGCGGCCACGATTACCCATTTGACCCTGATGTCACTACTGCCGGCCCTGGTCGAAGGTGAGCTGGCTGAATTTGGCCAGGCCCTGACCCGGGTGAGCGCGTTGGTGGGTGAATGTTTTAGCCCAATTCAAGGCGGCAATTACGCCAACCCTCGTTCAACCGAACTGGTCGAGCTTATGCTGGCCTGGGGCGCCGCCGGCGCCGGGCAGAGTTCCTGGGGACCGACGGTTTTTGGGGTGGTCGCTAATGCCCAGGAGGGGCAGCAACTGGTTGAGCGAGTTCAAAGCTGGCTGGGTGAACGGGGTCGGGCCGAGCTGGTCGACTTCGACAACCAGGGCGTGCGGGTTGACGTCCAATAGCTGAGAAATTATTTCTGCGTGAGTTACGGCGATGCTCAAATCAACGATTAAGCCAAAAATTCTCATTCGTTCGATCCCTGTTGGCGGGCAAGATCAACTGGCCGAAGAGTTACGCCGGTTCAAGGTCGATGATCAGCTCAGCGAGCAAATCATGGCCGCGGCCACGCCGGTGCGCCTGGTCATCGAGTCGATCACCGCGGCCACAGCCGCCTCGCTGCGCCAGCAGATGCAGCAACTGGGCGGTGAGGCGATGATCGGCGCGGCTACGGGGGAGACTGGCCAGAGCTGCTGCCTGCTGGCAGGGACTAAACGGCAGGTGGAGGAACTTTTGGCCGGGTTGGAACGCCAGACCGACCCGGCGCTGCAACAAGTAGGCCACGATATACGGCTAACCCTGGCCCGTTTGAGCAGCAATCCG
Source organism: uncultured Caldilineaceae bacterium (assembly GCA_964398055.1). Lineage (GTDB taxonomy): Bacteria > Chloroflexota > Anaerolineae > 4572-78 > J111 > CAYNLK01. Next base: position 47,812 of record CAYNLK010000023.1, on the reverse strand, counting down.
CCGCCCCTTACCATCGGCCCGTTGACCTGCGACTGGGGCAAGCGCACCTACGTAATGGGCATCCTCAACGTCACCCCCGACAGTTTCAGCGAGGACGGCTTGCTAACCCAGGCCAACTGGCTGGAGGCGGTGCTCCAGCAGGCGCGCCAGATGGTCCAGGACGGGGCCGACATGCTCGACATTGGCGGCGAGAGCACCCGGCCCGGTTCCCAACCGGTATCACAAGCGGAGGAGCTGCGGCGGGTGATCCCGGCCATCAAAGCGGTGGCCGCCGAATTCAAGGTAGCCATTTCGGTTGATACCTACAAGGCTGAGGTGGCCCGCCAGGCCATCGCCGCCGGGGCGCATCTGATCAATGACGTCTGGGGGTTACGGATGGACGCTGATATGGCGGCGGTGGCGGCTGCTTACGGCGTGCCGGTGATTGTGATGCACAACCGCAGCCGGCCCAAAGATGCGGTCCAGGAAGCCAAGCTGGGCGGACGCTACGTTGGGGTTGAGTACGACCACCTGCTGGCCGATATCCTGGGCGAACTTCAAGCGAGTATCGAGCTTGGTCTGGCGGCCGGGGTAGCCGAAGAAAAGATCATCATCGATGTCGGCATTGGTTTTGGCAAAACGGTTGAACAGAATCTGATGCTACTCAACCAGTTGGCCGAATTCCGCGTGCTGGGGCGGCCAATTTTGATCGGCACCTCGCGCAAGAGTTTCATCGGCTACACCCTGGATCTGCCCCCGGCCGAACGGGTTGAAGGCACTGGGGCCACGGTGGCCCTGAGCATCGAGCGGGGTGCCGACATTGTGCGCGTCCACAACGTGCGCGAAATGGTCCGGGTGGCGCGCATGACCGATGCCCTGGTGCGAAGCTGAGTTGACCGTTTCCGGCTACTTTTTCTGATTTCGGTCAAAATCGGTCATTTTTACCCGTTGACATTGCCGATTTTATCCGTTATAGTGAGGATATTCTAGGCAACTCAGTCTAAAATGGTCAAAGTTGACCGGAACGGGTAAAAAGGTGATCCCTGGCCAACGCGAGGTTGTGATCCAAAATTTGCTGCATCAGCACGGGGTAGTGAGTGTGGCTGAAATTTGCAGCTACTGTAATTGTTCGCCTGAAACTGCCCGCCGTGACCTGCGCCGTTTGGAAGAAAAGGGGAAACTGCTGCGCACGCATGGCGGGGCAGTGCCGACCACAACACCGCCGCAACTACCCGGTCAGCCAAATAGCTCCGGTTTGCTGAAGGCCCGGCTCGCCCTGACCGACCGGGCCGACGTCCTGATTGTTACTCCTAACGAGACCAGGGCCAATCGTCTGCTCATCGAACGGGGCCGCCGGGCCGGCGTACCGATCATTGCCGAGGCGATCAACTATCCAGGCGCGCTGACCGTGGTGGCGGTCGACAACTACCGGGCCGGCTTTGAACTCGGCCAGTGGGTAAGCAACCACGCCCGCCAGCATTTCAACGAAAAAATCGTTGCCCTGGATGTCAGTTATCCCCAATCAAACACCGAAGCTCGCAGCCGTGGTTTTGCTGATGGCTTGCGTGAACTGCCCCCTGAGCAGCGAGTTCTATTCCGCATCGATGGTCAAGGTATCCGGGATACGGCCCGGCAGATTACGGCCGACGCCCTGGCCGTCCATCCTGAGATCAACGTAATTTTTGGAATCAACGATGACTCGGCGTTGGGCGCGCTGGACGCCTACCGGGCTGGTGGCCTGGACGAGGGCCGCCTTCTCCTGGCGTCGTTTGGACTTGAAGGCGACTCGGTCAAAGAACTGTTGGAGCAGGGGCGGCCGTACACCATTTGTGTAGCTATGTTCCCGGAACTGGTCGGACGGGCCTGTGTCGACGCGGCCGTGTGTGCCTTCCACGGCTGCGTTCTGCCCGAACGAATCACCACCCCCTTTGCCATTATTACCCCGGAAAATTTAGCGCAATTTTATCAACGGGATAGTCAGACCGGTCAGTGGCTAATCAACTGGACTCGGGCTGAACAACTACCTTCAGCCAGTCCCGGCTTTACCTTACTGCGGCAGTGTCTCCAGCGCCCCAAACCCAAACGGATTGGTTATGTAGAGGTTTTTAGCTCTCACGAGTGGTATCAAAATGTGCGCCGGACCATGCAAGAGCACAGCCGCAGCCTGGGCATTGTGCTGGAGGTAGTTGATGCCAGCCAGGATATGGCCCAGGAAATCGACGCCTTGAAACGAGCCATTGGTCATACCGCCGCCCGCTTTATCTATGAAGGTGATACCATTATTTTAGACGCCGGCGTAACAGTGGCTCATCTGGCTCGGGCCTTACACGGCAAGCAGGGAATCACGATCATCACCAACTCTTTACCTGTCCTGGCTGAGTTGGAAAATGAGTCGGGCCTGACCCTGGTGGCCAGCGGTGGAATGATGCGGCGAGAGAGTCGTTCGTTGGTTGGACCTGGGGCCGAGGCTACCTTTCAGGAGCTGCGGGTCGATAAAGCCTTTATCTCCGTCCACGGCCTGAGCCTGGATTTTGGTTTATCGAATACCAATATTCCCGAGACTACGGTCAAGCAAGCGATGATGAGCGCAGCCCGGGAGGTTATCATTCTGGCCGATTACACCAAAATCGGCGTTGAGTCGTTGGTGAAGGTGGCGCCCATCGAGCACATTCATCGCCTGATTACCGACGCGGGTATCAGTGCTCACGACCGGCTGGCCCTGACTCAGCGGGGCATCGAAGTTTCGATTGCGGAAGAGGGGTTGTAAAATGGCCCAAATCAAAACTGTCTATCTGGTCAGCCATACCCACACCGACATCGGCTATACCGACCATCAAAACACCCTTTTTCGCCAACATTTAGACTTTATTGACCGGGCGATTGAGCTATGCGAAGCCACGGCCGCTTATCCACCAGAAGCCCAGTACCGCTGGACTTGTGAAGTCGCCTCCACGGTTGAACGGTACCTGCAACAACGTTCCCCGCGCCAGATCGATCGATTCTTGAAATTGCATGGCGAAGGCCGCATCGCCGTTACCGCCATGGCTTACCACTGGACCCCCCTGCTCTCACCGGCGGCGATGGTGCGTTCGCTCTACCCGGTGATGCGAATGCGGCAGCAGTACGGTTTGCGGATTACCTCAGCAATGCAGTGCGATGTCGATGGCGCTAGCTGGCTGTGGGCCGACCTGCTGCCGGCTATTGGCATTACCGGCTTGACCATGTCGATCAACCCCTACCGGGGGCGGCGGCCCCAGCCGCGGTTGACCGCCTTTTGGTGGGAAGGGCCGGGCGGTCGGCGCCTGCTCACCTTCAACGGCCCACATTACTCGCATGGCCTGTTCATGTACGGTTTGGGCAACCCGGTTGATACCGAACGCCTGTTTAACGTCATAAAACGGCAGGAGCAGCGCCAGGATTACCCTTATGATTTTCTTTACGCCCAAATCACCCACCCGGCCATGGTCGATAACGGCCCGCCCTTTGAAGCCATTTCCGATTTTGTCCGCGACTGGAACGAGGCCGGGCGGACGCCGCGGCTGGAGTTTATCACCATCGATGATTTTGTAACGCTGCTGCAGCAACGTTACGCCCATGAATTACCCACCCGCCGGGGCGATTGGGCCGACTGGTGGGCCGATGGCGTGGCCTCGTCTGCCTATGAAACCTCGCTCAACCGCGCCACCGAGGCCCTGTTGCCGGGGCTGGACTTACTGGCTACCCAGGTAGATAACCTTGACCCCAACCTAATTGAAGAAGCGTATCACCAAATTTCTTTGTACGATGAGCACACCTGGGGCGCATTTTCCAGTGTTAAGCAACCTCACCTCCCCTTTACCAAAGCCCAGTGGAACGGCAAGGCCGGTTTTGCCTACAACGGCTTTGCCTTAACCCACGAATTGCTGGCGCAGGCGGGCCGCCGCTTCGCCCACAGCCTCACCGGCGTCCAGCCCGAAGGCGTGGTCTGGCGGCCCTGGCGGGGGGAGCAGGATTCAGCTACCACCGGCTCGCAATTTTTGGTCATTAACCCCCTGGGCTGGCCCCGGCAGATAGCCTGGGCTGTGCCGCCCGACCGCGGCGGCCGGGCGCCCTACAATTTTTTGGAAACTTATCTGGCCGGCAACTACCGGGACGCCCCGCCGACCCACTTATCCGCCGAAGATCCCCACCCGCTCGACGATACGCCGGCGTTTAGGCCGCTGCTTCAAGTCACCCTGCCGCCCTTTGGCTATCAAGTGATAACTCCCACCCCGGCAACGGCACCGGCCGAGGCCCGCGCCGGCGAGGGAGTCATCGAAAACCAATGGTACAAAATAGAGGTTGACCCTGCGACCGGCGGCCTTTGGAGTTGGTACGATAAAGAAGCGGGCCGGCAACTGGCCGCCCAGGCGGGTCCGTGGCGCCTGGGGCAGTATGTTTATGAATGGGTAGACCACCCGAAAGGGTACGCCGCCATTTTCAGCGGCGATTTTTCCGACGAACTGAATTTTGGCACGCCGCGCCAAAATACCCCCTTCCGCCGCCGCGGGCCGGCCCAGGTGCAGCTTGCCCCGGCCCGGCTCGACAGCATCGGCGTCAGCTTAGAGATGTTTATGCAGGCCCCCGGGGCGCGGTCGGTGCGAGCGCGCTACCTGCTGCCGCACTATGAAAAGGTGCTGCACCTGGATGTGGTGGTCGATAAAGAATACGTTACCAGCCCGGAAGCGGTCTACATTACTTTTCCCTTTGCTCTGCAAAAACCCACTTTCCACCTGGACTTAAACGGTGTGCCGTTGGAACCGGAAGTCGAACAACTGCCCGGCTCCTGCCGCGATTGGTACGGTATCCAGCGCTGGGCCGAACTGTCGGACGCTAGCACCTCAATTGTGCTTGCAACGCTCGACGCGCCGCTGGTCCAGGTAGGTGGGATTCAGACGGGACGCTGGGCCGAGCAACTGGCGGCTCACGAAGCTAGCCTGGTTTCCTGGGCCGCTCACAACCATTGGGATACCAACTTCAGGGCTGCTCAAAGCGGTGAACTACTTTTTCGCTACCGGCTCACCTCAATGGCCGGTTACGATGCCGCTGCGGCCGGTCGCTTTGCCGCCGAGCAGATGACGCCACCCATCATTGTGCGCGTACCAGGGGCAACCCCCGGCCCGGCCGGTCAATTTTTGCAGGTGGAACCGGCCGGTGTGGCCGATATTCAACTCAAACAGGCCGCCGATGGCCGGGGAGTCATTGTGCGAGCCTTCAACTTTACGGCACAGGCGCAGGAGATCAGCTTGCAATTTCCGGCAACCCGGCCGGCTAACGCCTGGAGCTGCTCGCCGATAGAGGCTGATGAAGATACTTTGATGACTGAAAATGAAACAATCTTGTTAAACGCGCCGCCGCGCTCTCTGGCTTGTGTCAGAGTGGTGTTTGAGCCTCAAAATCATTGATATCCGTGGAAGGTTATTTTGGGCAAGGAAAGGGGGTGAGGGAAGCTCACAAAAAATAGGATGGATGGCAGTATTGGAAAATGAAGTAAAACATATTTAATGAATATTATCAAAGGAGGTATTCCAGTGAAGAAAATAAACAAAGTTGTAAGTATGGTGATGGTGTTGGCGTTTGTGCTAACGCTAATGCCCGCCTATGCGCTGGCCCAAGAAGAGGTAGTCTGTGAAACAGATGTCGTTGTTCAGGCTGATGACTGGCTGTCGAAGCTGGCTGACAAGTTCTATGGTGATGTGCTTGCGTATCAGGCCATTGCCGATGCGACCAATGCCAAAGCTAAGACCGATGACAGTTACGCCACAATTGCCAATGTCAATATCATCGAGCCAGGCTGGAAATTGTGTGTCCCCAGCGCCGAAGCGGCCGGTGTTTTGATCGAGGCAGCCGGTGAAGAGATGGCCGCCACGGCCGCAACTGCGCCCTTCCTGGAACTGTACCACGATAAATCGTCCTGGGCCGAAAATCTGGACAAGGTTGGCGTATCGGCCGCCGGCCAGATTGGCGTTGGCTTTGCCTCGGTACCCTACCCTGATACCACCACCTACCAATCCACCGTCCGGGCAGCCCTGGGCACGAACAGTCCCCCGGATTTGTTTACCTGGTGGTCGGGCTATCGCATGGAAGATATCATTGCTTCCGGCGGCGCAGAGGATTTAACCCCCATCTGGAACAAGTATCTCAGCTCCGGCGAGTACAGCCAGGGGATTGCCTCGGCCTATACCTTTGACAACAAAGTGTATGCGGTACCTTTCCTGGTGGCCTATTGGGTGGTGTATTACAACAAGCACGTTTTTGATGAATACAACCTGGTTCCACCCAAAACCTGGGAAGAATTTATGGCCGTCAACGACACTCTTGTAGCCAATGGGGTTACACCTCTGGCTCAACAAGTAGTCGACCGCTGGCCGGCCTTTATTATGTTTGAGGAGATGGTGCTACGCACCGGCGGGCCGGATGTTTACAACAACCTGGTGAATGGCAAGATTGGTTATGACGATCCGGCCATTACTGAAGCAATGACGCTTTGGAAGGACATGATTGACAAAGGCTACTTTACCGACCCCGGCATTAGCTTTGGCACCGCCGATAACGAGCTGATTGGGCTTTTCAAACAGGGCGACGTAGCCATGATTCCTATTGGCGACTGGTACTCGGCCACCTTGGTCAATAGCGGCATGGTGCCGGGCGTTGATTACGATGCCTTCATTATGCCTAACGTCAAGGCAGACCTGCCCCCGGCTCTGTTCTTTGAAACCGCGCCGTTGCTGGTTTCGACCAACGGGCCAAACAAGGAACAGGCCCTGCAAATCGCCGACTGGTTTATGTCGGTGCCAGCGCAGGGACAGTGGTGCAACCTAATGGGCTTTAGCTCACCCAACAGCCGCGCCAAAATTGACAACCCGGTAGGGCAAAACGTCGCCAAACAGATTAGCGACAGCAACGCCCAACTGCTGCAACGCTACTGGGAAGCCACCCCACCCGACATTGTTGAGACAGCCGTCGATGAGTTGAGCCGTTTTATCCTTGACCCCACTACAATGACGAGCGTGCAAGCGGCCATTCAACAAAAAGCCGACTCGGTTTGGGCCAGCCGTCAATAATCAAAATAGCTGACCGGTACTTTTCAAGTGCCGGTCACCCTAAATCTTAAGCCCTAAAAATATGCGCCACCGGCGGAGGCAGATGCCTTCGCCGGTGGAAACCACCATCATTGACAGGATTTTCACATGGAGGCAACAGGTTCTCTGCAGCCCGCTTATCCATCCCGGCGCAAGTTTATCAGTAAAATTGAAGTTTACCTGTATCTTATTCCGGCGCTGCTGTTTGTAGGAATTTTCTTACTTTACCCGGCCGTCTATACCCTGTATGTCAGCTTTACCGATTGGAATGGCTTAAACGCGCCTAACTTCATCGGGTTGCAAAATTACTCCGAGTTAATATTTAAGGAGCCGGTCTTTAAAATATCGGCCATTAATACTTTGGTTTGGGTGGTAGCCACCCTGGCTTTTCCAGTGCTGCTGGGCCTGGCTATGGCGGTTATCATCAACTATATCCCCTTTCAAGGCTTTTTTAAGACTATTTTCTATTTGCCATACGCTATTTCAGCCACAAGTATTGCCGTGGTCTGGGGTTTTATGTTATCCCCGCAGGGGGTTATGAATACCCTGCTGGCCCAAGTTGGACTTGAGTTTTTAGCGCGCTCATGGCTGGTTTCGCCGCCCTGGCACACCGTGGTGATGCTGATGGCCTATACCTGGCAAATTACCGGCACCAACATGGTGCTGTTTCTGGTTGGCCTGCAAAATATCCCGGCCGACCCAATCGAGGCGGCCAAGCTGGATGGGGCTAATGAATGGCAGGTTTTTTGGCACATCGTCTTGCCGCTGCTGCGACCCATCACGACAGTGGTGGTGACGCTGGCCGTGGTCAACAGCTTCAAAGTGTTTGACATCATCTGGGTGTTGACTCAGGGCGGCCCATACCGGTCATCGGAGACATTTGCTGTGACGATGTACCGCGAGTCATTTGTGCTGTTCCGGCTGGGCTATGGCGCGGCCATTGCCAATTTGCTGTCGCTGATTGTGATTATCTTTTCCATTGCCTATTTGCGCTCCATCTTCAAACGCGAGGATTAACCGATGGCTAAACTCTCGCTCACCCGCGTTATTTTTTTGATGGTCCTGTCTATGCTGGTGGTATTATGGTTACTGCCGATCAGCGTTACCTTTATCACCGCCCTCAAAAGCCGGGAAGAAGCCGCTATAACCTACCCCTGGAACCTGCCGCAGCAGCTTGCCCTGCGCGAAAATGTCAGCTTTGCCTGGGAAAAAGGGCTGCTGGGCAAAAGTTTTGCCATCACCCTGGTTTACGCGGCCGGCGGGGCTAGCGGGGCCATTGCGCTGGCCTCGCTGGCGGCCTACGCCATGGTTCAACTACGACTGAAAGGCAGTTTTGGCTGGTTTTTGCTCATTTACAGCGGCACAATTTTTCCGTTTCAAATGTACCTGCTGCCGCTGTTTTACTTCTACCAAAATAGTTCTTTATACGACACCCAGGCCGGGCTGCTCCTGTTCTATATTGCCATTGCCATTCCCTTCTGCCTGTTTGTACTGCGGAACCACTTTACCACCATCTCAACCGAAATCATAGAAGCAGCCAAAATTGACGGGTTATCCAACTTTGGCATCTACCTGCAAATTTGTATGCGGCTGTCGATTGCCCCCATTGCTGCTCTGTTTCTATTTCAATTCACCTGGATTTGGAACGACCTGCTCTTTGGCATCACCCTGGCCAAGTCGGCCAATGTGCGCCCGATTATGGCCGGCCTGGCCGGGATGCGCGGCATTTACGCTTCGCAGAACACGCCGGGGGTGCTGGCCGGGGCCTTGATTGCCTCGGTGCCCACGGCCTTGATTTTCTTGTTTTTGCATCGCTACTTGCTGCGCGGCTTGACCCTGACTACCAGCGAGGAATAATTCAGCCAAAGGAGGAGTAGGATGGACAGCCGAGAACGAGTCAGACGGAGAGTAATCTATGAAGCCTGAAATGACCAGTACGGAACGTGTTCTGGCGGTTATCAGGCGGGAGGAACCGGACCGCATTCCCACTTTTGAGTGGGACATCGACCCTGACCTGATTAACACGATGACCGGCGGCGGTACCTATGAGGATTTCATCGAACAGTTTGATCTGGACGCGGTTATGTGCGGCCCGGACTACCTCAAAAAACCGTTACCCGACGGCAACCTGCTTGACGAGTGGGGCGTTACCCGGACCAGGGGGCACGAAGCCTATGCCATGGCCGTCGACCAGTTTTCCCCCATCAAAACGATAGCCGATTTGGAGAAATGGCAGCCGCCCGACCCCTACGCGCCAAATCGCTTTGAGACGATGAGGCGGCGGGTCAAGCGCTTCAAAGGCAAACGGGCCATCTTTGTCCAGTTGCGAGATGTCTGGTCAAATCCCCGCGACCTGCTAGGCTACGCCGAACTATTTGTCAAGTGCAAAACCGAGCCGGCGTTGGTTGAGGGGTTGGTAGAAAAGTGCGTCAACCAGAGCATCGCCTTGCTGGAGATTGCGGCCGAGTTGGGGGCCGAGGTGGTGATGTCTGGCGACGACATTGCCGACAACCGGCGCACGATGATCTCCCCCAAGATGTGGGAGAAGATTTTTATGCCCCACTTCCGCCGTTGGGTCAAAGCCATCCACGATTGCGGCCTCTACTATTGGAAGCACACCGATGGCAACATTATGGAGGTGCTGGACGGACTGGTCGAAGCCGGCATTGACGGCATCGATCCGATTGACCCGCTGGCCAAGATGGACCTGGCTACCGTCAAGCAAGGTTGGGGCCACCGGGTAGCCATTAAAGGCAACGTGGACTGCGCCTACCTGCTGGTCGATGGCCCGGAAGAGGGGGTGGTCGAGGCGGTTAAGCAGTGCATCCGGGTGGCCGGGCCGGGCGGCGGCTACGCCTGTTCGACGAGCAACTCAGTTCACTCCGGGGTCAAACCAAACCTGTACCTCACCATGCTCAAGACTATCAGGGAGTACGGACGCTATCCCCTGGATTTGGATAAGCTGGCCCCGGCCAAGAGGATAGTAGTTAGTGAACAATGAATGGCGAATAGCAAATAGCAAATGGCAAATAGCAAATTAGAAATAGTGATAACTGACTACTGACTACTGACCACTCACGACCGACAACTCAGGAGGGTTTTATGACCGAACAATACCTCATCGGCATCGATGTTGGCTCCAGCTTTACCAAATCTTCCATCTTCGACACCCACGGCAATTCACTGGGGGCAGCCAAGCGGGATACCCATCCCGACCAGCCCCGTCCGGGCGTGGCTGAGTATCACGGGCCGAAGTTACTGCAAGCCGTGCTTGACTCATTGAAGGAGATTGTGGACAAATCGGGCGTGTCGCCCCAAGATGTGGCCGGCCTCTGCCTGGATGGGATGATTAGCGGGACCATGGGCCTCGATGCCGCCGGTGAAGCCATTACCCCTTACACCACTACCCTGGACACGCGCTTTAACCCGCACCTCAACTACGTCCTGGATAACTTCCACGATTCCATCCGGCAGCTCACCGGCTCCGGCCAACCGACCATTGCCCCCAAGATGCGCTGGATTCAGGTGGAATTTCCGGATATTTATCGACAAACCGCCAAGTTTGTAACCATTAGCGGTTATATCCTGGGCAAATTAGCCGGTCTGCCGGCGGCTGAGGCGTTTGTGGATTACACTTACCTGTGGGCTACCGGCCTGAGCGATACCCAAAATTACGCCTGGTCGGACGAGTTGTGCCGGGCGCTGGCTTTACCGGTAGAGAAGTTGCCCCGTATCGTCAAATCTTCGGAAATTATCGGTGGGCTATCTGGCTCGGCGGCGCAGGTGACCGGGCTGCTGCAGGGCACCCCGATTGTGGCCGGCGCCGCCGACCAGTCGGCCGGTTTCATTGGCGCCGGCATCACCAGGCCGGGCCGTATGGCCGATAACGCCGGCACCTACCCTTTGATTGGTTTTTGCGCCGACCAGTTCCGGCCGGACATGACCAACCGTATGACCGAAATTATTCCCTCGGTCATCCCCGGTCTGTGGAACCCGGTGGCCTACATCATCGGCGGGGGCCTGACCCACTACTGGTTCCAGGAAACTTTTGCCCAGGCTGATGAGGCAGCCGCCAGAAAAGTGAGCGGCGGTAAAACCGTCTATGATATTTTGGACGAGCAGGCCGGCCAACTGTCGCCCGGCGCCGACAGGCTGATTTTTATTCCCCACCTGGCCGGGCGAGCCTGTCCGGCCAACACCGACTACCGGGGGGTTTGGCTAGGCTTCACCTGGACCCATCAGCGCGCCCATTTCTACCGGGCCATTCTGGAGTCCATCGCTTATGACCAATATCTCACCTTCCAATCGTTGCAGGCCAGCTACCCCGAGGCGGAGGTGGTGGAGATTACGGCCTACGGCGGCGGTTCGCAAAGCGCCCTCTGGACCCAAATCAAAGCCGACGTGATGGGGGTACCATACATCTGCCTGGGCCGGGAAGATTTGGCCGCTGTCGGCAATGCCATCCTGGCCGGTTACGCCCTGGGCATTTACGACGATATGGCGGCCACCTCGGAACGCTTTGTCAAACGAACCATCCGCTACGAGCCTCGGCCTGACCACCACCACTTCTATCGGCAGTACGCCGACTTTTACGGGCGGCTGCTGAAGCAGGTCGAGCCGGCCCTGGCTGATTTGGCCGGCCTGCCAGAATGGAAGATTTGAACGATTTTCTCGTTCCCAAACTGAGTTTGGGAACGAGAAAACCAAGAATATATCCTTTTGAGGAGTTTTATCTGTGTCAAACACCCTCGAAGCAGTGGTAGCCGGACATATTTGCCTGGATGTCATTCCTGATCTGAGCAGCAGCTCCCGACAAGATTTCGAGCGGCTGTTTTTACCGGGACGCCTGTTGGAGGTTGGCCCCATCACCTTCTCGACTGGCGGCCCGGTCGCCAATACCGGCCTGGCCCTGCACAAGTTGGGCGTCAACACCCGGTTGATGGGCAAGGTGGGTGATGATCTATTTGGCGGCGCGGTCAAACAATTGGTCAGCGCCTATGATCCCCATCTGGCCGAGGGTATGGTGGTCGATCCCGTGGTCAGGACCTCCTACACGGTGGTCATCAATCCGCCGCAGGTGGATCGTATTTTTTTGCACTTTGCCGGGGCCAATGATACGTTCAAGGCCAACGATGTCCGTTATGACGTGGTTACCAGCTCCCGCCTGTTCCATTTTGGTTATCCGCCAATTATGAAATCAATGTATGCGAACAATGGGGCTGAGTTGACCGACATTTTTCGCCGGGTCAAAGCCACCGGCGCGACCAGCTCGCTCGATATGTCGTTACCCGACCCGTCGTCGGCGAGCGGCCAGGCCGATTGGCGGGCCATTCTCCGGGCAACCCTGCCTTACGTGGATATCTTTCTGCCCAGCGCCGAGGAAATCCTGTACATGCTCCGCCGCCAGACTTTTGATGAATTTCATCAGGCGGCCAGGGGGGGAGATGTGCTGCCGCTGTTCACCCCCTCACTTCTAGCCGAATTGAGTGAGGAGTTGCTGAGCCTGGGGGCAAAAATCGCCTGTATCAAACTTGGCTACCGGGGCTTCTATATGCATTCAGGCGACCAGGCCGCCATGGAGCGACTGGGCCGGGCCAGGCCAGCCAATCCGGCGACCTGGGCGAATAAGCAACTGTGGGCCCCGGCCTTCCAGGTGGCCGAGGTGGGAGCCACCGGCTCAGGCGACGCCTCGATTGCCGGTTTTTTGACTGCGTTGCTGCGCGGCTTGTCGCCGGAACAGGCTTTGCAGGCCGCCACAGCGGTGGGCGCTTGCAACGTTGAAGCGGCCGATGGCGTCAGTGGGATTCGGCCCTGGGCAGAAACTCTCACCCGGGTGGCGGCCGGTTGGTCTCAGCATAACCTGACGCTGGCCACGCCCGGCTGGCGCTTTGACGACGACTTCCGGCTCTGGATCGGTCATGCCAGCTAGCCTTATAACTATTCCCAACCTCGGTTCATTCTCGCCAGACTCAGGTTTGATCCCCTTGACCAGGTGCAGCGACGGTTGGCATGAAGTTGGCCAAAACGGGGTGACGGCGATTCTGGCTACCGGCGACAGAAAAGTGGAGTTCATTGCCCTGGCCGACCGGTCGCTGGCTTACGTTCAATCAGGGCTGGGGTATCCGGCCTACTACCCGGTTCAGCCGGTAGAACTAAGAAAACCGGTGAAGGCCGTGCTGATGGACCTGGACGGCACCAGCGTCCGCAGCGAGACCTTCTGGATCTGGATCATTCAGTCAACCACAGCCACCCTGCTGGGCAAGCCAGAATTTGAGCTGGCCGAGGCCGACCTGCCGCACGTCTCCGGCCACAGTGTGGTGGAGCATCTGCAGTACTGTCTGAACAAATATTGCCCCAACCAAAATGTTGAACAGGCCCGCCGGGTTTATTTTGAACACACCCATCGCCAAATGAAAGCGATTCTGGAGGGCCGAGGCCGCCCCGACGCCTTTGCCCCGTCGCCGGGGTTGAAGAAATTTTTGTTAACCCTCAAAGACAGGGGGATAAAGATCGGCCTGGTCACCTCCGGCTTGTACGAGAAAGCCTATCCGGAGATTCTAGCGGCTTTTCAAGCGATGAAATTGGGCGATCCAAAGGATTTCTATGATGCGATCATCACCGCCGGTTTTCCACTGCGAGCCGGCGAGCCGGGCACGCTGGGCGAAATGGTTGCCAAGCCCCACCCCTGGCTCTACGCCGAGGCGGCTCGACTGGGGCTGGGCATTCCGTTTGAGGAACGCCAAACCGTAGTCGGCATCGAGGATAGTGGGGCCGGCGTCTGCTCGATTCGACTGGCCGGATACAGTACCATTGGAGTCAGCGGCGGCAATATTGTGGAGAGCGGCGCCCGGCCCCTGTGTGATTTTTACAGCGATAGTTTTGAAGGAATTTTAGAAATTCTTCTTTGATCTCACCTTACTTACTGCTCTGCCTCATCCTCCAAGTTGCGCAATTCTGCGGCGCTGGGGCGCTTGCCCAGAGTTACAGTGATGGTTTCTTCGGCCCCATCAGCGTGAATGACGGTCAGTTCGGCCTCATCACCGGGACGATATTCGGTGATTAAGTAGCCAATCAAATCATCCATCGTCTCGATTGGCTTGCCATCAATAGCGGTAATCACGTCGCCGCCCAACTCAACCTCAATGCCGGCAAGTTGAAAGGTTTTGCTGCTGCCTTGCAAACCGGCTTTCCCCGCCGGGCCGGCGGCAGTTGCGGCGATCACCAGCGTCCCTTTGGTGTTGGCCGGAAGTTCCATCGCCTCGGCCGTGTCCGCGTCAAGAGTGCGGCCGGTGATGCCCAACCAGGCATACTCAAAATTTTTCCCCTCGATCAAAATCGGCGTCACTCGCTTGGCAATGTTGACCGGCACAGCAAAACCAATCCCGGAACTGCCGCCGCTACGACTAATGATCTGAGTATTGATGCCGATCACTTCGCCACGACGATTGAGCAGCGGACCACCGGAGTTGCCGGGGTTAATGGGGGCGTCGGTCTGGATGACTTCGGGAATGGAAAAGGGTGTATTGCCGCTACGAATGGTCCGGTTCACCGCGCTGACAATCCCGGTCGTCATAGTGAACTCCTGTCCAAAAGGATTACCGATGGCGATAGCCAGTTGACCGACGCGCAGGTCGGCGCTGTCACCCAGGGCCAAAGGCTGCAATTCTGCCGCCGGCAGATCTACCTTGATGACGGCCAGGTCGGCGTCAGGATCGCTGCCCAACAATTTGGCCTCGACTATTTTACCGTTGGCAAAACGGACTACAATCTTGTCGGCCTTGTTGACCACATGCTGGTTGGTAACAATGTGTCCCTCTTTATCCCAAACAAAACCGGAGCCTTGCCCCTGATTGAAAAAGAACTCGTCCGGAGCATCGGGATTGCCCGGCGAGGGGATGAAGGGATGAGTTTCAGAATCAAACCCGCGGGAATCATTAGTATTGAGCTTTTTGGTTACCCTGATATTGACCACGGAGGGGAGGGCATTCTGATAAATGTCGATCAAAGATTGCTCAAAAGCGGCCACCAATTCATCCTGATCGGCCAAAACCGGGGCGTCGAGCTGTTGCAAAGGCGGAGCGGCCTGAACGTCGCCGAGCAATTGGGGCGCCAGAATCAATCCTCCGGCAAAAGCCCCCAGGATCACTAGCAGAAGGGTGGTGATCACACTGACACTAACAACTACGTACAACGAAGAAGGTTTGCTGTTCATCTTAACTCCTCTAACTAACAGCATGATGTCGCTGTCAACTTTTGTTCGATAATGTCCCAATTTACTCTGCCCAGATTAGAGCAAACTTAAAGTTCGATGAAAGGTTGCTTAAAATTCGACGCGATGTTGCTCAAAGCAACAGAATTGCCAGCCAACCTGTTTTGGAGTATGCTTGCCTCGATATAATAAAAATAAGAGGTGAAATGATGAGATGGTCTTTGGCCGCCTTGCTCGGCGTGATGGTGCTACTGGTAGGATGCCAACTCAGGCCGATGGTCCCGGCTCGGCCCGACCGGATTGCCTTTATGACGGATCGGGATGGCAACTTTGCCATTTACATCATGGAAAAAAATGGCAGTAATCCAACCCGCCTCACCTCGGCTGAGCAAATGAACAGCGGCCTGCCAGACTGGTCAGCCCAGGCCAGGGCTTTTGTCTTCCTAAACGACCAGGGTGCCGGCAGCCTGGCCATTAGCCGAATGGATGACCGGGGCCAAAACGTGACCCTGTTGGTTGCCGAGCCGCCGCCCAACGCCGGGCCGCCTGTCTGGTCGCCCACCGGCGAGTGGCTGGCTTTTGGCAGCGGGGCCCAGATACAAAATAGCGACGTTTTACTGGTCAACGCGTTGGGTGAGCAGCTCATTAACCTGACCGACCACCCGGCCCAAGATCGTTTTGAAGCCTGGTCGCCGGATGGGCAGCACCTGCTGTTCAGCTCTGATCGGGATGAGACGCTGGCGATCTATGTGGTTGGTATTGATGGCGGCGGGGCTACCCGGCTGACCGAGTTGGAGTCGGCCAACGCCGGGCCGGATTGGTCTCACGACGGCAGCAAGATTGCCTTTATGTCAAACCGTGATGGCAGCACCGAGATCTATGTTATGGACGCCGATGGTCAAAATCCGCTCCGCCTGACCAACAGCGAGGGCTTTGATGGGTATCCTCGCTGGTCACCCGATGACAGCAAGATTGTTTTCTTGTCCAGTCGCGATGGCGACGCTGAAATCTACGTTATGAATGCCGATGGCAGCGACCAGATCAACCTGAGCAACAGCCCCACCAGCCAGGAGTCGCTTCAGGGCGACTTCAGTTGGTCGCCGGATGGCCGGCAAATCCTGTTCCACACCGACCGTGACGGCAATGTGGAAATCTACGTTATGGATGCCGATGGCGGCAATCCCACCAATCTTAGCAATAACCCGGCCACCGATTTTGCCGCCATCTGGGTCAAGTGAAAGCCAAATTCAGCCCGCCCCACCTGAGTTGGGGAATAAGCCGAGTCAAAAAAAGAAAACCCGAAGGGTCTGATCCTTCGGGTTTTTGAATTTTTGATTTCTCAGATTTAGGCCGCTTTGACCGTAATCTTGCGGGCCTTGGCCGGGCCGGCTTTGGGCAGGCGCAGGCGGAGTACGCCATTCTTTACCCTGGCTTCAATTTTTTCTTGATCAATCTGGTTGGAGAGGGTAAAACTCCGTTGATAGTCGCCGACTTCGTACTCGGCATAAGCCAGGCTATAATTTTCCGGTTCTGCCGGCTCAACGTAGCCGTTGATCGTCAGGATATTCTTTTCCAGAGTCAGGTCGATTGAATTTTCATCCACACCGGGCATATCAGCCACTACAAAAATATCATCAGCCGTTTCGTAAATGTCGGCCCGGGGGATATAAGCTTTGCGAGCTCGGGTCCGTTCAGCCTCGCTCATGGTGGTCACTTCTTTTTTTTCCGCATCTTGAACTTGCAGTTCTTTGGTTTCGCTGGCCATGGTGCTCACCTCCATTGCTTAAGCCGCCTTAATTGCAATTTTCTTGGGTTTGTCTGCTTCAGCGCGCGGCAGCGAAATGTGCAGCACGCCCTTGTCAAACATAGCCTCGACCTTGTCTTCCTCGATCCGGAAGGGCAACTGGAAAGTCCGGGTGAACTGGCCGGCCCCTCGTTCCCGGCGATGGTAGCGCTCGCCTTCTTTCAACTCGTCGGGCTGGCGAGAGCCGGTTAAAGTCAGCGTATCGTTCACCACAGAAATATCAATGTTGTCCGCTTCTACACCGGGCAGTTCGGCGGTAATGACCGCGCCGTCTTCATTGGTCCACACATTCATGGCCGGGTAGCTGGCCGGCGTCTGCAAGCGTGGTTCACCGAAGGCTCGGGCAAAAAGGCCATCCATTTCTCGACGCAGCCGCTCCATCTCCCGCCAGGGGGATCGATAACCGTATCTCACAAACGGATCTCGTAACATGATAACGTCACCTCCATTTACACTGATTGTAAGCTTCACCAAATTGATTTTTATTGACTACTATGCCCCCATCTTAGCGAACTAATGTTAGATTCATGCTAACGAACTGTTAGAGGTATATTAGAGCATTTAAAATCAAAGAGGCAGGCTTTTTACCTGCCTCCAACTTGGTCATTATGTTTTTTAGAACAGCAATTTGGTTGACTTATCCGGCCCATACCGGGCCGGCATATCAGGCAGCAGTGCGCAGCCGCCGGGCCACAAACAGCACTCCCGTCAGGCCAATTGCAATTAAAACCGCCTCCAAACCACCGATACCGGTCTCCGGGACAACATTGCCGGCGCCGGCTACCGGCGTGCGGGTGGGTGAAGGTTGAGGGGTGGGGCTGCCTTGAGCCACCCCCTTGCTGGCAGCGGCTTCCTCGCCGCTAGAACTTTTGGCAGGGACTACCGGCGTATTGGTCGGGGTAGGCAAGGGGGTGTTGGTAACCTTGGGCGGAGCGGGCGTGAAGGTTGGGGTGGCAATGGGCAAAATTGCCATCAACGTGGGCGTAGGCTGTGAGACGACCGCCTGCTGTTCCAAGTTTTGGCGAATAATGAATACCCCGCCAATGCCCACCAACCCCAGTACCAACAAACCAATCAACGACACGGATAAGATCACAAAGAGCCTATTTTGACCACCAGTGGTTTCTTCTTCCATTGTTGCGCTCCTCTACAACTGCACAGGCGATACCGTAGATAGTTATGTCATTTAGTAATTTTATGTCAAAATAGCGCAATTTGCAAATCAAGCAGCACACATTTAGGGGGACTCAGCAATTCTGACCCCTAAATGTAGTAGGTGATAATTGAGGTAATTTTGGTCAGGGGCAAGGTAACGAGTGTCAAGTTGCAGGTAGCAAGCAGGTAGCAAGGTTACAAGGTAACAGGTAGCAAGGTAGCAGGTATGAAAACTATCCTGCTACTTTGCTACTTTACCCCTCTACTACCTGATTTCAAGAAAAAGGAGGCTTACGTGACTAACTCGAGATTGGCCCAGGGGATATAGTGGCTGGCGCCATGAATTTTAACATACGCGCCAGGTGCAACCACCCCACTTTCGGTGGGCAGCGCCTCTGCCGGGATCGAGTCGATGGCCCCGCTGGCGCCTAACAGTCGCCCCCGGGTAACCCGCACCCGGCTGCCCACGGTTGCCTCATACCCGGTCTCGACGGCAGGTAAAATGCCCGTCTCTCGCGTCCTGCTGGTCAGAATCAGCGGCGGCTCATCAGAAGTCCCGGCTGCAGTCGCGGCAAATGGCGGCATGGTCGTCCCCCGGATCGAAACTTCTTTGCCATCCAGGCGGCCTAACACCCCAAAGGTATAGGGTGACATCGAGATATCGCCAAAACCTTCCGTGGCGACCACTTTGACTCTGGGCAACGGTTTGAGCAGGAGCAAGGCTGCGTCGATGCTACCCACAATCAGGCCGCGCACCTGCATCCGGTCGGCAGCCCGTAGAGTCTCCTCATCAACCGAACGTCCGCCCAAAATGATACTATTTCTGATCGATTCGGTAATTGCGGCCGGTTGCAGCATCTCAAAGGGGGCCTGAACCAGCCGCTTCAAGGGGCCGTATGCCTCACCGCCAAAGCCGCAGGTCGCTTCAATCATCGAGCCGACGGTTTCAATGATCGCCCCTCTCTCGGGAATAATCCGGGTCACTGTGCCGTTGACAAAAGCATCCAATTCAACGGTGGTCTGCTCAGTTTCCAACACAATCCAGCCCGACCCAATCGCCGCGATCCGGCCAGCGACCGGCGCCACAACAACGTGTCGCCAAAAAGGCAGACCACTTTGGCTTTCGGCCACTACCTCGTTGGCGGCTACCGGCTCCCCTTCAGCTTTGCGCAGCACCTGCTCCATATCGACATCGGCTTGAGCCAGGGAGCGGGCCACGTCGATTACGTGATAGCGCCGGGTAAGTTCGGCCCGGGCAATCACCTGGAGGGCGGCCACTTTTTGACCCCGCTGGACTAAAACTTCACCCGGCACGGGTAAGCGCCGCGTGACCGCTATTTTTTTATTGGGATTGATTGTTCTGCCCGGCAGTTGCATAGTTTGGGTCCAGTTTTGATAACCATTGGCTGAGCAATTCATAGCGTTGGCCGTCATCCTCGGCCAGGCGCAAGGGCCGTCCTCTGGCATCGATGACAATGCCCAAAAAGCCGCCCTCCACCTCCGTCACCGCGCCTCTACCTGGTTGCCCCAAGCCAATGTCAAAATGGCGAGCCGGCCGTATCTCCAGAATTGCTTTTTGACCGGGCGGCAACTCGATCAACTCGATAGCGCCGTAGGGAACCTCTAACTCAACCGGCGGCAGCTCGGCATGGCCGGCGCTGGCCGCAGCTCTCATTTTGAGCTTGAGGGCAGGTTTGCCCGGCGTACCGTGGCCCAGGGGGGCAATCACCGTACCCAGGTTCAAAAAGGCGTCCCGGCTAGCCACTTCCACGGCTGCCACCGGCTGCACTGCGGCAACGGCCCCCAGCAGATTGGTCAGTCCGCTAATATCCAGCGCCAGGCTGGTTACCCCCCACGGCTCAAGCCCATCCAGCAAAATCATGGCGGCATGGCCGGGGTGAGGCGCACGGGTCAGGGTGCGCCCGGCGCCAATCAGCAAATTCCAGGGGATATCAGCCCGGCCGCCGCTCGATGGGCCGGACCAGCCCGTCCGGGCCTGAGCCAGCACCAGCCGGATTGCTTCCCTGGCCACGGCATATTCAATCATTAAATCCTCGTACGCAGTCGGAATGCTGGCCGGGTGCAGGCTCTTGTTCAGCAGGTGGTTATACAGCTCGGCTACGGTCATCTCAAAAGGCAACCAGCGCTGAATCCGGGCTACCGGCACGCTGCGCAGAAGCGCGGCCAGGCCATGCCCTACCCCGGCGTCGCTGCGCAGGGTCAGGCCCTGGGTATCTTGAGCACACACCGAGACAAAGCTGGAACCACTACCAATATTGACCCCAATGACATTCAACCGATTGTGCCGGCCAACATAGGTGATCACTTTTTCATACGATTTGCTGACCGGCTCGACTGGCTGCTGGGTCCAATTGGCCAACTTTTGAAAACCGGGCAACCGCGACATTCTGCGCTCGATATACAGGCTCTCCAACGCCAACTGAGTGGGGACCAGGTTTTCTACCTCTAACGTCGGTCGAATGTTATCCACCGCGTTCAGGCTGGTGATCGAGCCTAACATCTGGGCAATTCTTTCGCGCAGGCTGCTGTTGCCGGCATAAAGCAGGTGAGGCTTGACCGTATCCTTCATCAGCCGCATCGCCATCGCCAGGGTATTGGCCATATCCAACACAGGCCGGTCAGCCCCATTGTCGGTTCCGCCAACCAACAGGATGACGTCAGGATTGGCCCGCTGGATTGCCTGCAGGCGAGCTTCGGCGCTAGTTGATTGGCCGCCATCCAGGGCCAACACATTGGTAATGGTTGTGTAGGTGGTAACCGCAGCCCGGCGGGCGCTGGCCAGGCTGATACTCTGCATAGCCCCGGCCAAAGCCAGGCGGAGAGGCGGTCCAGCGCTGGAGACGACCACAAAAAGGTCAACCCCCCGTTGGCTACTACTTTGGGGGGTCATAGGCCAGCCGCCGGGGGCCAGGATATCGCGCCCTGTAGCCGCTTCGATCTGGCGAATGGCTTCAGTCACGCCCAGGGTTATATTTTGCCAGGGGGCGTCATAAGTGCTGGCGGTTTGGCCGGTAGCGACCAGGCGGTATTGCCCGGCGGGTCGCTCAATCAATACCGCGGTGGTGTTGACGCTCCCGCAATCAACGGCCAGAATGCTGCGCGCAGTTGAGTTGATCATGCCGGGTCAGCCAGCCATCCTTAACCAAAGAAACCAATCAGAAATTGCAGGCGAGCCACCAGTAAAGCAACCCAGGCGTTGGCGGCATTGGCAAACAGAGCGCCCAGGGTAAAAATAATCATCAGTCGTCCCATGCCGGCCCAGAAGCGCACAAACCCCTCGCGCAGCCCGCCGAACAATCCATTGGCTCGGACGGCAAAGGTGAAATAGAAAAAAGTGCCAATCGTCCCGATCACAATGATGATGTTATTCAGCCAAATCACCAGGCCAACCTCACGCTCTGTATCCGGGTAATGGTTCGGATTGAGAGAGAGGGCGGTGGTGGCCGAAATTTGGGGAAACAGAGTCCCAAACAGGGCGCCGCCAATAGCCAGGGCCGCGCCCACACCCAATATCACGGCCAGGGGAATGTTCCCCAGCACGCTGCCCACTTTGCCCGGCGTGGGCAGCACTTTGAAAATCAGCAAGAAACAGAGGATTAAAGCCGGCAACACGGTCACCAAATTGCCAGAACTCAAGCTTGGCCAGAAAACTTCGTGCCAGACGATGATCACGGCATAGCCCAGGGCCACCCCCACAAAAATGTGGCTGGCCAATCTAAACAAGATATTGTCCCCAAAGATGTAGCTAAACACCATCAGGGTTAGCCCAAAAGCAATGATCGAGCCGATTGTGTCCATAGGAACTGACCTTTGGGTTTACGTAGATCGCTGCTCCGGCGGCGGCATCCAGCCAACCATCGTGCCTGCGGCAATCAGGATGATGATCAACAGATGAGCAATGCTCTGGCTATCCAACATTTGCCGGGCCGGGCCAAAATTTTTCCGGCTCGCTTCGATGGCCGCCGCGCCGTTGATCCCGGCTACAAGCCCATCAAGCTGACCGCTGTTGCGATAGGGCTGGAGATACGGCTGCGCCATCGCGCTGGTCGCCGCCAGAATGAAGCGTTCGCCCTGTTCCGGCTCAACAACCGCGGCCAGTTGCTCGATCCACCAACGACTCGTAGTCGGGTTGTCGGCCAGGGTGACCACCATATCAACCTGGGCGATATTCTCCACATCGTTCCAGTTGGCTGTTTCGCCCTGGCCAAAGGGTTGGCCGGTGTTTGGATCAACCAAATCTGCCAGGGGCCGGCCATTAGCCAGGGCCCGCACGGCCACGACCTGACCGGGTAGATAACCCAGATTCACCAGGCTGGTTCCGTAAGCTTCAGTCCGCTCGGCCAGAAGGCGTTCCAGGGTCTGCTGCGCCACCGCCGCGCCTTCAGTCTCCAGACTCACAAAGATCAGGCGCATTCCCTGGCCTCTCAGCCGGCCAAGCACCGCGTCGGCCAGCGGCTGCATTTCGCCCTGGGTAGCCGGGGTATAATCAAAAGAGACCAGGGCCACCGATCCCGGCTGCTGAAAGTCGACCACGCCCAATTCACTACTAATCAACTCGCGGCGCTGCCTGTCGAGCACCTCTGCCAATGACCCGGTCGGTTCAGTCCAGGCCATCAGTTGGCCCGAACTGGTTATTTTTTGTACTCCCGGCAAGAGTGGAATGGCAATCAGAATAATGAAGAGCAAATATAGGCCGGCGCGGGCTCCACCCCGAAATAAGTTGTCTCGGCGGGTTAACGGCGCCGGCAACGTGACCGGCTGGGGCACTCGGGTGGCAATGGCCTGAAATTCGCGCGCCGCCTCCAGAACGGCATCTTTTTGCCCTTCAACCGCCTGCGGGCTTAGGGCGGTCATAGCCGCTCCGGCCATCACTTCCTGAGCCGGCAACAAGCTGGATAAACCGGCCAGCACGCCGGTGGCTTCCGCCACCTTTAGCGCTTCATCATCCGCCTCAGCCGTTGAAGAGTCGACGCCACCAGGGACTCTTTTTTTTTCGGGTGATTTGGGTTTGGCGGCAGCCAGCCTGGCCTGAGGCGGTGGTTGTTCCCGTCGCTCGGCCGGGGCTGCGGCTGCCTCCGATTCCACCGCTTCCGCGGCGGGCGGAGCGGCTGGTTCAACCACATCGACCTCTTGGTCCTCGACCAGTTCTGTCGCTGATATTTTTTCTTCGACCAGAGAAGGCAGCCCGGCAGTGGCTTCACTGTCGGTCAGCCAGTCTGGCAGTTGCGGCTCACCGGCCAAATCCAACGCCTGGTCGAGGTCCGCTTGGTCGACCGGGCCGGCCGCCTCGGTTGGGGCGACGGCCTCTTCAAACCGTTCCACCTCTGCTTCGGTCTCGATTTGCTCCACTTCACCGGCCGGTTGGGCCGGCGTCTCACCTTCTCGCCACCGGGCTGAAACTATAGTCTCGACTACGGCGCCCCCGGTCAACCAATCCGGGATGACCAACGCTTCTTCACTGGCAGCATCCTCGCCCAACTCCGCCAACCAATCGGGCGCCTCTGCTTCAACCGTCTCAGCCTCGCCTTCTTCAAAAGGTAGTTCAGCCGGTATCTCGGTAGGGGCTTCACCTGCCTCAACTTCGGCCAGGGGCGCCCCAGCTTCCAGAGTCGCCGACAAGCGGGCCAGCCAATTTGATCTGGCGACGGTCTCGTCCCCTAACTCCTCCGGCCCGGCCGCATCGGCCGGTTCGGTAGACTGGGCTGGCAGCTCGGCCAACCAGGGCGGCAGTTCGACTTCGGTCTCGGCGGTGGTTTCAGCCATCATCGCGGTCGGCTCAGCCGGTTCAGCCGGCCCAGCCGGCAGTTCGGCCAACCAGGGCGGCAGTTCGACTTCGGTTTCGGCAGTGGTTTCAGCCATCATCGCGGCGGTGGATTCAGCCGGTTCAGTAGCCTGGGTTGGTTGCTCGGCTAGCCAGGGCGGTGGCTCGACTTCGGTCTCGGCAACGGTTTCAGCCATCGCTGCGATTGGTTGGGACGGTTCAATGAGCCATTCGGGCGTTTCGTCTGCAAGCTCGGCCTCACCTGGAACCGTTTCTTCGGTTAAAGCCGTTGCAGTCGATTCGACCAGCCAGTCCGGCAAGCCGGCCGCTTCTTCCGCCTCCACCGGCATCACATCGGCCAGCCAGTCGGGGCTTTCCAACAATTCCGCCACCGTAGCGGGGACGGCCGTTTCGATTTCAGGAGGTTCTGTGGCCTGCTCTGGCGCGTCAGTAACTTCAATCGCCGGCAACTCTGTTAACCAGTCAGGCAGCGCCTCAATGTCTTCATCAGCAGGCAACTGTTCAAATGGCTCAGGCTCAGCCACAGCGAGTTCCACTTCTGCCGCTTGCTCCTGGTCGAACCGGACACTGCCAGCGGCCCAGCGAGCCTCATCGGCTGCCTCGCCGGGCATTTCCTCTGCCTCCGGCCCGGCGAAACTTTCCGCCGGCCAGTCCGGCATCTCGTCCCCGGTCGTTGTTTCCTCGGCAGAAACGACCCGTAGTTGCGACAACCAGTCCGGCAATTCGGCCTCGGCGGTCTCCGGGATCGATACAGGGGCAGGCTCGGCGAACTCTTCACCGACCGGAGGCGGGGCAACAGCTTCCTCAGCAATGATTGCACCTGCTGGCTCAGCCAGCCAGTCGGGCGTTTCTAGCTCAGCCTCACCGGCTTCGACAACTGTTTTCTCTTCGATTGGGACCAATGTTTGGCTCAACCAGGCCGGCGCTGCGACTTCGGCAGCCTCAGTCGGTGGCGACGACAATTCGGCCAACCAGTCAGGCGGCTCAACTTCTTGTTCCTCCGCAGCAACTCCACTGACCGGTTCTGATTCAGGGGACGGCAACTCACGCAACTCTGAGAGCCAATCCGGCCAGGCGACCGGCTCCTCCGGCAACTCAACCGACTCAGTTGCTTCGGCCACCGGTTCAGGCTCACCCTGGTCAAAGGTCAAAGCTGCACGAACGGCCAGGGAAGCGGGCCAGTCTGGCCCTTCGTACTCTGCGCCTTCTTCAACTTCATCAAGCGACGGCTCAACCGCCGGCGCAGTGGTCTCGGCCGGCGTTTCAGTTGCAGCCACCAACCAGTCGGGCAGGCCAGGCTCGGCTGCCTCGGCGGACACTGGCGGCAATTCGGCCAGCCAGTCGGGCAATTCTTCCTCCTCAGTTGCAGGGAGTTCCGGTTCAATGGACTCAGGTAAATCAAGTTCAGTCGGCTCAGCCTCGACCAGCTCCGGGGCTACGACCGCAGCCTCGGCCGGTTGATCCGAGGGAGCGACCTCCTCAGTCTCAACGGGAGCTGCTCCCAGTTCTGACAACCAGTCGGGCAGTTCAGCCTGTTCGGTTTCAACCGGCGCAGGTCGCAATGCCGAAATCCAATCCGGCAGTTCGGCCTCTTCCGCGGTCTCAGCCATCCAGGCCGCCGGAGGTTCTTCCACTTGAGTGGACGAGGCCGGTTGCAACTCTGCCATCCACGGCGGCGCGTCGAACTCTGCCTCAGCCGGAGTCGAGGGCGTGACAGCCGTTTGAGGACTCGAGGCTTCAGGCAGCTCGGTCGCGGCAACGGGGGACTGTTCTAACTCAGCCAACCAGTCCGGCGTCTCCAGCTCTAACTCGTCTCCAGTTGGGGTTAGGGCGGCGTCGGGGGTGATGGTTTCGGCAGAGTGGCCGAACCAGGGCGGGATGACCAGCTCCTCCTCGCCGACATCAGCCGCCAGTGGTTCAACCGCCTCGTCGTCGGCCGGCAGTTCGGCCAACCAATCAGGAGCTTCGGGTTCGGCAGTCGCGGCTGTTTCGGGTAGCTCGCTCAACCAGTCTGGCCGGCCAATTTCTGCGTCAATTGGCGGCAGAGATGAGACTGCTTCTTCAGAATCCAGAGCAGGTAACTCGGCCAACCAGTCGGGAATTTCGGCATCCTCTTCGGTCGCGGCCGCAGGCGTCGCCAACTCAGCCAGCCAGTCCGGCGTAGCTTCTTCATCCAGCTCCACGGGTTCAGGGGAACTCTCGGCTTCACTCTCACCAGCCAGCCAATCCAACCGGTCATCAACCAATTCATCCGGTTCGGCGGCCAACTCTGGCGAGAGATCTGCCGTGGCGGCGGCAAACTCCCCGGTACCGGGCAGAGAATGGGAGAATTGGGCGACCCAATCAATCTCCCCCCTATCTTCGGCCTCATCGGCCGGCAACTCACTCTCTGGCAAAACCGGAATGTTGGTAGGTGGTTCGGGCGGCAGTTCCTCCGGTTCCGGCGCGACCGGTTTGATCTTTTGGAGTGGCCGAGGCGGCGGGACTTCAGCCTTGAAGCCGGGCGGCACCAACTGCTGAACCCAATCCGGCGGGGGTGCAACTCCTTTAGCCAGCGAGGCAGCGGACGGCGGCGCCAGGTCAGCCGCCCAGGCTGGGGGAGGCTGGCCCTCGGCCCCGGCCGGCTCTTCGGTGAAATCGGCTGGCACCAGGCCGGTCACCCAGTCCGGCGGCGCAGGTTGTGGTGGTGGGGCGGGTTGCTGGGGCGAGAGTCGGGTCAAGGGTTTTAATCGTCTGAGCGGACGTCGCGGTTTGCCGGTCTCCTCAGCTTCGGTTGGCTCGGCCGGGGCGGCTGGTGGAGGGGGCGGCTGATCCTCCCCAACCAACCAGGTGGCGTCAGGCGGCTGTAAAGCCGGCGCGGCGGTATCGGCCTCACCAAGCCAATCGGGTTGATCATCGGCCAGGCTTTGGCCACTGCTCCCCAAATCGGCCAGCCAATCAGCCGCCGAACTATCGTCTGCGGGCCAGGCTGCCGGTTGGGCGGCAGGAGAAGGTTGCGCACCAGGGCTAAGCCAGTCAGGCAAATCAGGTAACTCAACGGGTGGAGTCCCTTCAAGCTCCAACCAGTCGGGCCTGGCCTGGCCGGTGGGCGGAGTGACAGTGGTGAGTTCCGCTTCTTCCTCATCCGTCATTTGCGCCGCCGCAATCCAATCAGGGACGTTCCAGCCCGTCAGCTCGGCGTCCGGGGCCAACTCTTCAGCCTGCGGTTGCGGCTCAAGGGCGTCCGAGGTAGGCGGCACAATGGCCGAAATCCAGTCCGGTATTTCGGCCTCGAACCCGGTTTCCGCAACGAGCACGGTGTCGACCTCGTCAGGGGGTAGATTGTCGAGCCAGGCCGGCGACTCAGCCGGGAAGAGAGCTTCCGCTTCGATCGGCGCGCCAGGTTCTTCCCGCGACGGGGAGATTTCTAAATCGCCGCCCAGCCAATCCGGCAGTTCCGGTTCGGCTTGAGTGGCCGACACAGGGGACGGTTCGAGCGCTTGAGTTGCGGGTAGAGTGGTCGTTTCGTTCAGCCAGTCCGGGACATCATGCTCGTCGAGCGCCGGCCCAGGCTCCAACTCTACGGCGGGCGTTGGCGAGGCGAAGTCGGCCGAACTCTCGGTCAACCAATCGGGCACATCGGCGTGAGATAGCTCTGGCGCCGGCGGGGAGGGCGATCGAGGTTGAGGCGGGGGTGTCGTCAACCCTTCAGACAGCCAATCGGGCACGTCTAAATCAGGTCGGACCGGTTCGACGGGAGGCGGTTCATATTGGACGTAACTTTCAGCCGGGCTGACCTCCATATCGGCCAGGAAATCGTCAATCGTGGGAGCGGGCGGTTCGGTTCCGGCCGCCTCGCCATAAGCGCCCCACTCAACTGAGCTAGCCAGCCGGTCTCCGGCCGGGGCTGGGGCGCCTTCTGCAGCCAGTTGGGCCAGCAAGGCTGAAACATCGGCTTCATGCTCAGCCGGCTTTGGAGCAATCCGGGGAGGCGGAGCCATTTCGGCCGGACCGGCCGGCTCAAGTCCAAGCAGCGGGCCCGGATATTCCTTGTGTTTAGCCAACAAGTCGGTTAGCCAGACGGGCACGCGTTCCGCAATCGGTTTGGTGCCGCCTGCCTGCCTGGAGCGTTTGGGCAGAGGTTTTCGGCAAGTAACACAAAAGATGGCATTGTCTTTATTTTCCGTACCACAATGGGGACAAGTCGCCATAATACACCTTAATCCGTATAGGGCCGGTCGGCGCCCAAGAGGACGCGCAAACCGGCGGCAATGGTGCCCAGGGCCACGCCCAGAAGGATACCCCGCACGCCGGCCAGCGTGGGCACCTCCAAAATCCAATCTTTGATGACCGGCAGTTCAGACCACAAATAAAGTCCAATCGGTACCTGGCCCAGCAACACAATAATCGCAAACAGCACAAAAAAGAAGGTTTCCAAATCTCGCACTCTAAAAGCGCGAAACGCGGCGGTCGCCATAAAAATGGCCAACAGCGCAAAGAGCGTTGACTCTAACGGTTGTAAGAAGTAATTGAAGATGATTTGAGCGCCGTAGGAAGTGGGTCCCCTCAGGCCAAAAACCAGCGTAGCGGCTAACGCTACCAGCAGCACCAGACTGTACAGGGCATTGGGCCGGCGAGTCTGGATATGGCCCAGATGAACTTTAACCACATTGATCACCCCCAACAGCAGGGCAAAGGCTACCAGCAAGGTAACCCAACCAACAACCAGCAGAGCAACCCCCCCAATGATCTGGTTAAGGCCGAATAGGCTGAACACCTGGCCGGCCCACTGATCCGTAAACATATCGGCCAGCACAAACAGGCCGGTTACAATGGCCACCACGGTGACCCCAACCCGTCCAATCCAACCAATGGCTTGACTGAGCTGCGTTGACATCAGGTATTACCTCAACGCGCCAAGCGCCATGCTGATCAAAATCAAGATGGCCAGCCCGGCCGCCAGCAACCACAGCCAACTCCAATTCAGGGTGGCTACCAACACGCCGCCCAGCATCACCAGGGCGGCGAGCCAGCGCATGGCGTCCTGGGTCACCAGGCTGGCCAGGTGGGCCGGGATATTTTTGAGATAAGCGCCGGCGGCGTAAATCTCCTCACCCAGCAAGGTCTGCTGAGCCGAGGCATAGATGAAAGGCAAGGTATTGGGATTGCTGGTACCGCCCAGATGGGCCATCCCATGCCGGGCAGCGGTTTCACCCATCAACAAGTACTCGTCGCCAAAGTAACCGACCATCACATTGCCAGCCACCTTCTCGGAGTTCAGAATATTCATAACGCCGGCCGCAAAGGCCGCCGGTTGCGGCGCAATCCAGCGAGTCTGCCGGATGGCCGTCTCGAGTCCGGCCGGCTGGTCGGTGTGGGCGTGCCGGACAACATTTTGGGCAAAGAGCAACGCTACCGGATCAGCCAGCGAGACGGTTGGCGGGAGGCCGGTTTCAGCGCCCTGGTCACTTAGAAAGTGCAGCACCGCCAGACCGGCCAGGGTATCGGCCGTGGTTTGGTTGGCCAGGCCGCCCAGGCCCAACGACAGGTGGAGGGTTCGACCGGACTCGACGGTCCGGCCCATAAGACCTTTTAAGAGATCGAAGGCTCGAATCTGGCGCAGGCCTGGCTTATGGCCTCGTCTGATCTGAATGGTGAAGAACACCAACAGGCCGGTGAATAGCAGCAGAAATACCAGCGCCAGGATGACAGCGGATTGGGTCATGGGCCGGCCTCCTCTGAAGCGTGAAAGCGGGGTATATTCGACTCCAGGGTAACGAGCAGTTGGTCAAGTTGGGTTGGATCGGCTAAAAGGTTAACCAGATTGCGGGTGTAGGCGTGAGGCAGAAATAGATCGAGGGTGGGTTGAGCAACTAATAAGAATTGGCTGCCAATGAAGGCCAGCGGTTTATGGGCTTCAAGCAACACCACCGCCGGTCCGGTCAGGCCCAACTGGCTAATCTTGGCGGCAATTTTTTCAACGAACTCGGTTTGTTCCATAGCAAAAAGGGTAAAATACCCCATTATGTTAATGCTCAACAACCATATATCAAGTATACCATATGTAGTAACCGGTGTAAAGTTGACATAAGCTACAGTGCCAGATATAGGTTCTGATATGGTGAAGGCCACAAAATGTGGGATTTGAGTTTCGTAGTTTGGGGCAGGTGGAGGGCAGAATTTGACATCGACCGGCTTTTGGTTAAAATGTGTCTTAAGATAGGCTGATGTAGCTCAGTCGGTTAGAGCACGGAACTCATAATTCCGGGGTCGGTGGTTCAAGTCCACCCATCAGCATTTTTTAGACAACATTTTTTGTCCATCTTGCCGGGGGAGTGGTTGTAATTTTTGGAAACCTCACGCCATCTTGCGTGAGGTTTTTTTCTTTGTTGAATATTTCGATAAGCAAGTGTGGCCGTTTCCCGGCCGTCTCTATAAGCCCTGATGGGACTCGGTATCTCTGAAAAAAAGTGTAGGGTCGCCCAAATAATAGATCATCCCCGATGATATTCAACATTTGATCTATAGTGAAACCGACAAGGTCTGGCCAAAGTACAGACTTTCAAGATTATATATTTCAGCAATAATTGAAATATGACAGATGTCATCCCAAAGATATGACAAATATCACTATTCTTGTCAATTTTGGGGGTGTATAATCCCCCATGTAAGCAATTCAATAAACATCGAAGTACATTTTAATGAAATCAGTTTTTTTTGGCAGTATAGTTCAACATCTATCGAAATGATAAGGGCAGGAATGGGGGAAATTTATGGGTAACAATTTTACGACCACTTCTCAGACATTGGAAGAGGCCGCCGCCATCCTGAAAGCGCTATCCGATCAGAACCGGCTGAAAATTTTAGATGTATTAATGGAAGGCGTCTCCTGCAACGGTGAACTCAACGACCGGCTGGGCTTGCCGCCTAATCTCCTGTCGCATCACCTGCGGGTGTTGCGCGAAGCCGGCCTGGTCACCAGCCGCCGCGACGTTATCGATGGGCGCTGGATTTACTATGAGGTCGATAAAGAGGCCATAACTCGCTGGCAGCGCTGGTTGGCCATGTTCCTCGATCCGGCCCGGCTGCGCGAACGGCCGGTGTGCGGACCCGAGGGCCAGCAGATCGGGGTCAGGATCCTGGCCGCCTGCCAAACAACGCTCTGACAAGTCATCACCCGCAAAGGAGTGCATTAATAATGTCCGAATGTCTGATCGCAACCGTTGACAAATTCAGCTTCAAAGTACCCACCGACCGGCTCTATACCGCCGACCATCTGTGGCTCAAGGCGGAGGCAGGGCTGGTGTCAGTTGGCCTAACCGATTATCTCCAGCAATCGTCGGGGGATGTGGCCTTTGCCGAACCCATGGCGGCCGGAACTGAATTGGCCGCCGGGGATGAGTTGGCCAATATTGAAACGATGAAAACCACCCTGATTGTGCCCTCACCGCTGGCGGGCGTGATCAAAACGGTCAATCCCCGGCTGGAGGATGAACCGGAGCTGGTCAACCAGGACCCTTATGGGGAGGGCTGGTTGGTTCAATTAGAGGCAACTGATTGGGCGGCTGTCCAGAAGGAGTTGCTCGATCCCCGGAGTTATTATGAGCGCATGAAAGCTGAAGCCGAGGAGGAGGCCCGGAAGTTATGAGTGAAAATAAACGCGTGGTCGTAGTGCCGTGCAGCGGTATTGGCAAAACGTATGGCACGGTTAGCCGCGAGGCTGCCTATGAACTGGTCGAAGAGTTGCGCCCTGACCAGGCTGAAGTGGTCGCCCTGTCGTTGCTGGTGCTGGGCGATGCCGAGACGCAGGCCCGCCTCCAGGCCGCCCCGGCCATCACTGTTGACGGCTGCAAACTGGCCTGCGCCAGCAAGATGGTGGCCGAAAGCGGCGGCCGGGTCGCCTACGAGGCCAACGTGCTCGACACCTTCCGGCGACATCGCCACCTCAAGCCCAAAGGGATTGGCGAGTTGAACCCGGAGGGGCAGGAACTGGCCCGCCAGATGGCCGAAGAACTGGCCGAAGCGACCGACGACATTCTGAACAAAGAACAATAGTCAGTTATCAGTGACCAGTCTAACTAATCACTGATAACTGATCAGTGTTCACTGACCAAAGGAGTTATACCTATGCCTGATCTACCACAGAAAAAAGTAGGGATTGTCGCCTGCAGCGGCGAGGAACTGGCCGAGGGGACAGTCACCCGGTTGGCGGCGCTGAAAGTGCTGGAGCAGTTGCGTCCGGCCGACACTGTGACCATCTGTTTGCCCCTGTTTCTGGCCGGCGGCGAGGGCGACCGGGCCTTTGCCCGTTTCTACCCGACCATCGCCATCGATGGCTGTGACAAGCGCTGCGCCGCCAAAGCCACCGAGCAGTACAGCGGCAAACCCGCCGCCAGCGTGGTCGTCACCGAACTCGTGGCTGAAGGCGCGCACCTGGGTACGCCCCACCGCCTGAACGAGAGCGGCCGGCAGGCCGTCGATACGGTAGCCGGAGCCGTCGCCCCCCTGGTTGACAACCTGTTGGGTGTCAAGTGGAGCCGGCGCACCGGCCAGGCTGTGGCTGAAAAAGCTGACGCGCCGGAGGCGGTCGAAGCCTCCTGCTCCTGCGGCTCCGGCATCCCGGTGCTGACGATGACGGTGGGCGACCGCCGGGAAACCCTCATCGCCGTGCCGGCTATCTTTGACCAGTTTTACCAGCAGGGCAAACGACCCGGTTCCAACGGCATTGCGACCGAACTGGTGGAGCTGACCCGGCTGTACAACCCCATCGAGGCAGCCGCGCTCCCCAGCTACCAGACGGCGCTGCTGCGCGAGTTTGAAAGCTACTGCCAGAAAAAGGAGCGATAGATGTCCCGCACAGCCACCTACCACACCACCGTTACCTGGAAAGGCGACCATTGGGGCCATTTAGTGATGGGCAACGGTCCGCAATATATCTTCTCCGCCCCGCCCGATGCCCACGGCCACGCCGGGGTGCTGACCCCGGAGGATGCCTTTGTGGCCGCGGCCAACACCTGCGTGATGATGATGTTCATCTGGGCCACCGAGCGGTTCAAGCTGGAGCTGGAATCCTATGAATGCCGGGTCGACGGGACCAAGTTGATCGAGCTGGACCGGACCGAAATCTTCACCGACTTGGTCTTTCGCCCCAACATTGTGGTCAGAGCCAATGGGCAGGATACGGCCCGGCTGCGCAAACAGGTCGACCGGGCCTTAGAAGCGGCCCAAAAATATAGCCTGGTGGCCAATTCGGTCAAGTCGAAGATCACCGTTGAGCCTACCATTGAAATTTTGCCGTGAGGCTGAATGTCGGTTAAAAAAGGTTTTTGGAGCGAAGTTGATCATGAGGGGCGGTTAGTCCTGGCCCCGGAAGCGGCGGCCCACTACGGGTTAACCCCCGGCGCCCGGCTGTATGTGGAACCGAACGGCCAGGGGCTGCGGTTGCACCGCCCGGTCGAGCAACTGGCCAAGGTCTATCTGGAGCCATCCAGCCGCTGCAATCTGACCTGCCGGACCTGTATCCGTAATGTCTGGGATGAGCCGCTGGGCTTGATGACCGCGGCCACCTTTGACCGGATTATTGCGGACATGCAAAAGTTGTCGCCGCCCCCGACGGTCTTTTTTGGCGGGCTGGGCGAACCGTTGACCCATCCCCACCTGGTCGAGATGGCGGCCCGGGTCAAGGCTCTGGGGGCCAGGGTGGAACTCATCACCAACGGCACCATCCTGACCGAGCGGGTCTCCCGCCGCTTGATCGAGGCTGAGCTTGATCTGCTGTGGGTCTCGCTGGATGGGGCCAGACCGGAGAGTTACGCCGATGTGCGGCTGGGCGCGTCGTTGCCGGAGGTGCTGGCCAATGTCAAACGTTTTCGGCAACTTCGCCACCCGGCCCACTATCCCACCCCGGAGATCGGCATCGTCTTTGTGGCGATGCAGCGCAACATCGGCGATTTACCGGAGATTATGCGGTTGGCCAAACAACTGGGGGCCAGCCGGCTGCTGGTCAGCAATGTGTTGCCCTACACCAAAGAAATGCGGCCGGAAATCTTGTATGCCCAGGTGACCAATAACATCACCTACCTGCCCTCGCCGATGGTGCCGCACGTGAGTGTGCCTAAAATGAACACCAATGGCGTTCTGACCGAAACGCTGGCCCATGCTGTCGGCAAAGGCTGGAACGTCACTTTTGCCGGCAATAATCTGGGGGCGGTCAATGACACCTGCCCTTTCATCGAGCAAGGCTCGATCTCCATTGGCTGGGATGGCAGCGTCAGCCCATGTTTACCGTTATTGCACAACCACGTCAGTTTTCTGCACGATTGGCTGCGTTCAGTGCACCGGTATGTCATCGGCAATGTCACCGAACAGAGTCTGAGCGAGTTGTGGCGCTTGCCCGAATACGTGGCCTTTCGACAGAAAGTGCACGAGTTTGACTTTTCCCCCTGCACGTTTTGCGGCGGCTGTGACCTGTCGATTGATAATAACGAAGATTGTTTTGGCAACGAGTTCCCCACCTGCGGCGGCTGCCTGTGGGCGCAGGGGGTGGTGCAGTGCCCTTGATGGGCCGGAGGTGAGTGAATGGCCGACTTAAAGAAGAAACCGCAGCAAACCAAAGGAAAAGCTAAAGCGGTTATGCCGGGCTGTAGCTGCCTCAGCGACCCGTTTGCCGATTTACCGCCGGAAATGAGACCCCAACCCCGGCCCACGATGGGCAAACTGCGGCAGGTGACCTGCCCCGGCTGCGGGTTGACCTATTGGACCAATCGGTCCAGCGACCTATGTAAAGATTGTGAAAAAAAAGGGATCACCATTACTCAAAAAACTGGAGGTTAATTAGCTATGCTTACGATCAAAGTTCTGGGACCTGGGTGCTACAATTGTCATTTGTTGGCGCAGAAGGCCGCCGAGGCCCTGGAGTCCGTCGCCGATGGTCAAGGTGACGAGTTTGAGGCGACTATTTTGAAGGTTACCGACTTTCAGGAATTCATGAAGTATGGTCTGTTGTACACGCCGGGGCTGGTCGTCAACGAAAAATTGGTCAGCGCTGGGCGTATCCCGGAGGTCAAGGAGATCACCGGCTGGCTGCAGGCTGCCTTAGCCACACCGGCTTAATCACCCGAATTTGAGTCATAACGGGTGGCCGGCGCGTTCTTTTGAAGCGCCGGTCACCTTTGCCCGAATGAATTGTTAGCTTTTTTGCACCCGTAGTTGGAGGGTGCGATGAGAAAAGATCGACGCTGTAAACGCAAACTGAGCCGCTGCCTGTGCCAGGTTGGACGCGGGCCAGGCATCAAACGGCCGCCTCCGGCCAGCCATAGGAAATCCTGTGACTGGTAAGGCTGATTCTATTTTGTAGAATGATTATTTTTTGAACGCCGTGGAGGTGTAAAAATGAAACGTATACTTGTCGCCGTAGACGGATCCGAATATAGTCTGGCGGCGGTGAAGGCTGCGGCCAAATGGGCTATGGGGCACGGGATCAAGTCGGTTACGCTGATCAATGTGATCCCTACCGTGACCAGTACGGTGGGGGTGAGTCTGGTCGGCGCGTCGCCGGAGGACATCGAGGCATGGGAGGTATTTGACCGGCCCAAGTCGTTGCTCAAAGAGGCTGGTCTGGAGCCAAAGTTATTGTTACTGGAAGGCGACCCGGCTGATGTGATTATTCAAGTTGCCAGAGATGAAGGCTATGACTTAATTGTGGTTGGGCACCGGGGGTTGTCGCCGGTAAAGGCTTTTTTGGTGGGCAGTGTTTCCAACCGCCTCGTTTCTCACGCCCCCTGTTCGGTGTTAGTGGTTCGTCCAGGTTTGGAAAATAGCCAGGGATGATGTGAAGAGGAGCCAAAACTATGTCTGTGAAATCGACTTCACTCATTAAAGCACAAACACCAACGCTGGTACTTTTACTTGTTATCGTGCTCATTACGGGGTGGTACTTTCTATCTGGACTGGCGGCCCAGGCCGCCACTGGCACTCAGGTCGATGACATCGTGACCGGGATCGCGCTGATCCTGGTTGGGTTCATCGCCGGGGTGCTGGGCGGGCTAATCGGCACCGGCGGCTGTAGCGTGATGCTACCCATTATCCATTTCTGGATGGGCTATCCGGCGGCTATCGCCGTGGGGACCACCCTGTTTGCCGTGATTTTTACGGCCATTTCCGGCGGTTACGGCCACCTGGTGCGGGGTAATCTGGACAAGAAAGCCGTTTCGTGGCTGGGTGGTTTCGGCATTCTGGGGGTCATCCTGGGATCGTGGCTGTTTGTCCTGCTGGTAGCCCATACGCAGTTGCTTGGGTTGATCTTGGGACTGATCTTCCTGTGGCCGGCGATCCGGATGATCTGGGAAGGCGTCACCCAGCGCAAAATGCCGCAGCGCGAAGGTAACACTATTCCCGGGCCGGTTTGGGGGTGGGCCATCTTTGGTTTCCTGATCGGCATTGCCACCGGTATTGCCGGTCTGGGCGGCGGCTATGCCCTGGTGCCCGGCTTGATTTATCTGTTCAGCGCGCCGGTTTACATCACCATGGGCACCTCGCTGGCCACAATGATCCCGCTGGCCGTGGTCGGCGGCGGCATCAAGCTGGCCCAGGGTTTCGTGGATGTGGGCGCCGGGCTGCTGCTGGCCCTGGGGACCATCGTTGGGGCTCAGGTTGGAGCAGCCACCATTAAGCGCTTCAAACCCACAACCCTAAAACTCATCTTTGGTCTCTACTTCCTGTACGTGGCCGTCAAGTTCATCACCGGTTATTTTGGGCTTATGATTTGGTAACAGGGCTGCTCATCTTCCCTCCTAAGTTTGGGCGCCTGCCGGGGTCGGCAAGACTCCGGCAGGTCAGCCCGGCCAACGAGGTGTTGTTCAAATATCGTGTCAGTTAATGGCGAGAAATAGCCAGATTTTTTTTGGCGGTATATTTCAATAAGGGTTGAAATGGTGCGACCAGGGATGGTGAAGCAAAAAGGAGTTGACCCTATGGCCGAGGAACTGACCTTAGATGAGCAGGTGATTGGTAAACTGGCCACTGTTTTGAAGGCTCTGGCCGAGCCGAACCGGCTGCGCATTCTGGCAGTGTTAGTGCAGCATGAGTCGTGTAATTGTCGACTCAATAATCAATTAGGGTTACCGCCCAACTTGCTGTCGCACCATCTGCGGGTGCTGAAGCAGGCCGGCCTGGTGCGCAACCAGCGTGATGAGGTGGATGCCCGCTGGATTTTCTATACGATTGATCGACAAGGGATGAAACGCTGGCAACGGTGGCTCAACCAGCTTTTAAAGCCAATCCATTCACCCCAGTCCCTACTTTTTTTCGAATCCGAAGCTCAACCAGCGGCGGATGAGCCAGCGACCCTGATCATCGAGGATTAGAGGGTGACCCGAGTCAAAAATGTTAAGTAAGCTAGAAGTTGGAGGTAAGTAATGGCAGATCGAACGCTGGCGGTAGTGCTGGCTCATCCTGACGACGAATCATTTCCCATCGGCGGCGCCCTGGCCAGATATGCAGCCGAGGGGGTCAAGATCGATTTGATCGTGGCCACCCGCGGCGAGGCCGGTATTCCCGGCCAGACGCCTCAAGAGACGGGCCAACAGCGCGAGGCCGAACTGCGCCGGGCCTGCGCCGAACTGGGCGTACACCGGCTGGCGTTTCTGGATTTCAGCGACGGTCAGCTAGACCAGGTTAACGACGAGGTTGCGGTGGCTCGCTTGCTGCCAGAGCTGCGCCGCTCATCGCCTGAAGTGGTCGTCACCTTTGGGCCCGACGGCATCTCCGGTCACCTGGATCACCTGGCGGTCAGCCGCTGGACTACCCTGGCCTTTGACCGGTTGCGCCGGGAAGGACTGGGGCCGCGCCGGCTCTACTACATTGCCCCGTCGGAGGCCACCCAGCAGGGCTGCGGCGTGCCGCCGGCTGCCGAAGTGGTCGGCGGGCCGGTGGCCTATATCGACATTGGCCCTTTTCGGGTGCAGAAGGTGCGGGCGGCCCAGCAGCATCGCAGCCAGAACCCGCCTTTTGCCGGGCAGCCGGAGCACGAGGCCGACAAGCTGGCCTGCCACGAGGTGTTTCGCCTGGCCCGGCCCATCATACCGGTCAACGGAAACGGCCCGCTGCCTGATCTGTTTGCTAACCTAAGTTCAATGGGTTAATCATCAAAAACGATATCTTTATCTTAAGGAGACACACCATGAAACTCGTTCAAGAAAGTAGTCCCGTTCAAGAAAGTAGTCCCACCGGTTATTTCAATGGAACCGCCGCCGGGCGTTCCCTGGGCGCGCTGTGGGCCAGCCTGCGTGGCCGCCTGGTCCAATCCAAACAGGAATGGCAATGGTTCCTGGGGATCATGGCCGTTTTTCTGCTGCTCTTTTATCTGCCCCTGGGCAACCAGCGGTTCGATAACGCCGTAATGGAGTCGTTATACCTGGCCCAGGAGTATGCCCAACAACACGTGCTGCTGTGCCTGATACCGGCCTTTTTCATTGCCGGGGCCATCGCCGTCTTTGTCAGCCAGGCCTCGGTCATCAAATATATGGGCGCCAACGCGCCCAAAGTATTGGCCTATGGGGTCGCGTCGACCTCCGGCGTCATTCTGGCCGTTTGTTCTTGCACGGTGCTGCCCTTATTTGCCGGTATCTACCGGATGGGGGCCGGGTTGGGGCCGGCCATCGCCTTTCTTTACTCCGGCCCGGCCATCAACGTGCTGGCCATTACCTTAACCGCCAGTGTGCTGGGCGCAGAGATGGGCCTGGCCCGGGCCATCGGGGCCATTTCGTTTAGCGTCATCATCGGTGTCTTGATGCACCTGCTCTTTATCAAGGAAGAGCGGGCCAAGGTCAAGGTTCAGGCCATGTTGCCGGAACCGGAAGTGACCCGGCCGCTGTGGCAAAATGGTCTCTATTTTGCGGCCATGGTCGCCATTCTGGTCTTTGCCAACTGGGGCAAACCGCAAGAGAGCGGCACATTATGGGCGGCTATCTACGATGCTCGCTGGCTGTTGACCAGCCTGGCCGGGATTGGTTTTGGCCTGGTGATGGCGCTCTGGTTTGGGGTGCGTTGGGCTGAAATCATCACTGTGGGTCTGCTTGTCCTGTTGGCGGCCTTGATCGCGCCCCAGACCCCGCTGGTCCCATTTGTGGTCGGGGTCATCGGCCTGGCCGTGCTAATCAACCGGAAGCGCAGCAGTGATGAATTGCAGAACTGGTCGCGCCAGAGCTGGGGCTTTGCCAAGCAGATTATGCCACTGCTGTTCTTTGGCGTGCTGGTTTCCGGCCTGCTGCTAGGCCGGCCCGGCCACGAAGGGCTGATCCCGTCGGAGTGGGTCATCTGGGCGGTGGGCGGCAACTCGCTGTCGTCCAACTTTGTGGCTTCATTTGTGGGCGCGTTCATGTATTTTGCCACCCTGACCGAGGTGCCCATCCTGCAAGGCTTGATCGGCAACGGCATGGGCAAAGGGCCGGCGTTGGCCTTGCTGCTGGCCGGCCCGGCCCTCAGCCTGCCCAATATGCTGGTCATCCGCAGCGTGCTGGGCACCACAAAGACAGCTGCCTACGTAAGCCTGGTGGTGGTCATGGCGACTTTGACCGGGATGCTTTACGGAACCTTTTTTGGTTAAAGTTTGAAACGATTCTTCACCTGCTATAAGAACTTGTTTATGGAGCAACCTTGTGAGTCAAAATCTTATTATCATCATCGGTCTGTTAATTCTGTCGATTGTGTCGGGCATGCTAGGTTTAGGCGTTGCCTTTGCCGCCGTCCCCTTTCTCTCCCTCTTTTTTCCTGACCTGGTCCACCAGGTCCAGCCGTTGACCCTGATCCTCAACGGCCTGACCGGCCTCTTTTCGGCAATTGGCTTTGCCCGCAGCGGCCACGTGGATTGGCCCAAGGCCATTATCCTGGGTACCGTCACCGCCGTGTCGGCGCCAATCGGCTCGTACCTGGTGCAGTTCATCAATCAAGTTTATATCTGGCCGATTTATCTGGCCGCGGTCACCTACCTGGCTTACAACCTGTTCAAGCCGGTCAGAGGCCAGGCTGACCAGCCGGAGAATTTCAAGCTGGCCGTGATCCTGGCCACGCCTATCTCGATCCTGGCCGGTTTTTTGGGGGTGGGACCGGGCTTTTTGTTGATGCCCACCCTGATTTTGCTGCACTTTGAACCTAAGCGGGCGGCCGGCATCAACGCCTTTGCCATTACCCCGCCTTCTTTTACGGCGTTAATTCCCCATTTGGGGACGATGCAAATCAACTGGGGGCTAACCGGCAGCCTGTTGGTGGTGGGCGCCATCGGCTCATTTACCGGGGCCAGAATCAGCAGCCTGTACGTACCCGGCGGTCGGCTCAAGCAGATGTTTGGGGTGTTGATTGTAATTATGACCCTGTACAAAATCTACACTTTGTTCGCTTAGGGAAAACGCTATGAGTCACGACCATGCCCATACCGTGTTTGAACCCTCAACTGAGGGCAAAATCGAAAACCGCTTTGTGCTGGCGCTGGCGCTGACCGGCCTCATCCTGGTAGCCGAAGTGGTTGGCGGGCTGTGGACCGGCAGCCTGGCCTTGCTATCCGACGCGGCCCACGTATTTATGGATATGTTGGCCCTGGCCCTCAGCTATGGCGCCATCCGGTTGGCCGCCCTGCCCGCCAGCGACCGTCACACCTACGGTTTCCACCGCATGAAGGTGATCGCCGCTTTTATCAACGGGGCCACCCTTTTGTTGA
Organism: uncultured Caldilineaceae bacterium; assembly: GCA_964398055.1. GTDB lineage: Bacteria > Chloroflexota > Anaerolineae > 4572-78 > J111 > CAYNLK01. Next base: position 7,072 of record CAYNLK010000023.1, on the reverse strand, counting down.
TCGCCTTTGAAATTTTTCGCGAAGCCTGGACGCGCTTTCAAAACCCCGAACCGATTTTGGCCGGACCGATGTTAGTGGTGGCAGTGATCGGTTTGATCGTTAACCTGGTGGTGGTGTTTGTGCTCAGCGGCCACGACCACGAGGACCTGAACACCCGGGCCGCCTTTCTACACGTGCTGGGCGACACCCTCTCCTCGGTGGGGGTGATTGTCGCCGGAGCGGTCATCCTGTTCACCGGCTGGCTGTGGGTCGACCCGCTGGTCAGCGTACTGATTGGACTGGTCATTTTGTCCGGCGCGGGCCGGGTACTCAAACAAACCATCCACATTCTCAATGAAGGCGCGCCGGAAGGAATCAACGTGGCCGAGCTGGGCCAGGCGATGCGACAGGTGTCCGGCGTGGCCGAGGTGCATGACCTGCACGTCTGGACGGTCAGCCCAGGTTACGTGGCCCTCAGCGCCCACGTAGTGCTGGCCGACCAGGCCCTGAGCCAGACCCAACCGGTTATGGACGAGCTAAAGGAAATCATTGCCCATCAAGCCGGCATCGAGCACACCACCATCCAGTTCGAGTGCCGCAACTGCGGCCAGGGGCCGGTAGTATGCGTGGATGAAGCTAAAGAAGCAAGTGTTGCCTTATATTAACAAAAAATTCGTAAAAATAGGAGAAACTAAAATGACCGACCAACAAATTCTTATGGATACCCTGAAATTCCACGGCCACAAATGTTGGGCCAGCACCGCCGGGGTGCGGATTGGTCTGGCGGCGCTAAAAGCCCTGGGTGTTGAGCGCAGTGGGGCCAAATCGCTGCACGCCATCATCGAAATCGGCGACCACCACGGGGCGATGTGCTTTGGCGATGGGGTGCAGTACGTCACCGGCTGCACTTTTGGCAAGGGCAATATTGAAAAGAATCACAAAGGCAAGCCGGCCCTCACCCTGATTGACAAAGCTCGCAACAAAGCGGTGCGGGTGGCCTACAAACCGACCCTACAAAAGCAAATCAAGGAGTCAGCCTTTATGCAAAAGCGGGCCGCCGGTATCCCACCGACCCAGATTCCTGAGGAAGAGCAGTGGGAGCTGGTCAACCTGATTTGGGATGCGCCGCAAGAACGGATCATGACCATCGGTCCGGTGGTTGACTATGCCTGGAGCGAACCGGCGGAGATCGTGCGCTTTGCCGTGTGCGATGGCTGCGGCGAATTGGTCGCCGAACCGTATCTGCGAGTGGTCAACGGCAGGTCACTGTGCCGGGATTGTTCCGGCTACGCGGTGTGAAGGAGAGATTGGAGATTAGAGATTCAGGTTTTAGGCCGTAATCTCCAATAACCAATCTCCAATCAGCTCAATCATTGAGGCACAACCATGACCTTTTACCTGATTAGCGCCACGATCGTTTTTGTCTTTTCCGGCCTGCTGGCTATGGCCGGGCTGGGGGCCGCCTTTTTGTTTGTGCCGCTGTTCTACTACATGGGTGTACCCCTGGCCGAGGCCACAGCGACCGCGCTGTTACTCAACACGGTTAGCCTGCTCTTTGCGACGGTCATTTACTGGCGGGGGCAGTTGGTCAATTGGTCGGTGGGTTTGCCCGTGCTGGTAACGGCCGTCATCCTGTCGCCGTTGGGGGCGCGGTTGACCCCCTACGTGGATAAGCGGCTGCTGTTGAGCCTGTTTGCCGCTTTCCTGGTATTTGCCGGAGCGATGATGTTGTTTTACCGGGCCAAACCGCGCCAACAACCGTTGAGCCGCCCGGTGGAGATGGGCGTGGGGACAGCGGTCGGGGCCGGGGCCGGGTTTTTGGGCGGCTTGCTGGGGGTGGGCGGCGGCAACTTCATCCTGCCGGTGCTGAACTGGCTGGGTTTGGAAGCCAAAGTAGCCGCCGGCACAACTGCCTTGATCGTGGTCTTTTCTTCCTTTGCCGGCTTTCTGGGCCACGTTAGCCTGGGCGGGCTGGACCCGCTATTTATTGGCCTGATGGCGGTGATGGCCGCCACCGGCTCTATCGTTGGCTCGCAGTTGATGAAAACCAGGTTGTCCAACCAGCAGTTAAAACGGATCATCGGCGTGCTGTTGTGGCTCATCGCGGCCAAGATGATCTGGGATTTGATCTACAAATAAAGCCCAGAGTGGGATGAAGTAAAGCGTTATGAATCTTAAATGTCAAATATCACATTTTACGTTTTACGCCTCATCCGTTTTTTGTCAGGCGGCAACTGTTGTGTCACGGTTTCGTTTTGTGGGAATATTGATGATGTTGATGTTACCTGCGCTGGCGTGTGGTTTGACCAACCCGCAATATCATCTTAACAATGAAATCCGGTTCGCTGTTTATCAATACGAACGCGTGAGGCGCGGCCCAACAGACGACCTGGTGATTGATTTTCAACGAAGCGAACCTCGGATCAAATTTGAAGGCCAAAGCGAAAATGGAGGACGAACGGTCTGGCTCTATCAGCTTGCGGCTAAAGAGTTTTTTGAAAGCCATGCTCCGGAGAAAACTTATCTTTACATTCAGCAAATTGAATTCAATGGCAATCACAATATCGCCGTGGTGAATGTCTTTCGCGGCAATGGTACAGGCTATGTCGGCCGGCAGCTCAGCCTGCAAAGAGATCACGACCAACATTGGTCGGTTGTCAAAGATATTGAAAGTGAGAAAGACTCGTCCAATTAGAGGAGGCGCAATGTACTGTACCCATCTAATCCTAGCAATGTGCAAAACAGAAGTATCAAATAAGGGAGGTATGCAATGAGTACCAATGGCAAAATAAATTTTATGGCGCCCTGGCACGGCATTCCCAGAGAGGAAATCGAATGGTATCCCACCGTCATTGCCGAACGCTGCATTGGCTGCGGGTTATGCGTGACCTCCTGCGGACGGGGGGTGTACGCCTTTGATTACGATACCAACAAAGCCGTGGTGGCTAACCCTGACCACTGCATGGTGGGCTGCAGCACCTGCGGCACGATCTGCTCGCAAGACGCCCTTGAATTTCCATCACAGGGGTATATCCGCCATCTTATCAAAGAGAAAAAGATTCTGCGGGAGGCCAAACAGACCATCCGCAACAACCGGGAAAAATTTGCCGTGAAAGCAGGCTAAGTCATGGATGGGGCCTGTGAGTCTGCCCCCCAGAGACACACTCACAGGCCAGCCTGACCGGGCGGTAATCATACTACCTGCCATGCAGCGATTGTTTAGACAACAAGGAATCTCGGCCATACGAATTGCTATTTCAACTGGGCATTCAACCGGTTACCGGGGCTACCGGCACGGTCCACGAAGCCCTGCGAAGCTATTTTGACGGTAAACTACAGGGCGCTGAACCATGCCGCGGCTGGCAGTCACCATCATCACGCCCGCTGAGATGAACTGTTGAGGCCGATAATTCTGAAAACGACAGAAAGTAAACTATGATGGCCCAACTCTTAACCATAGCCGAGTTTATTCGCCAGAAATACCAGGTCATTATCATCGCCACCGTGGTCATCGGGTTGGGAGTGGGTCTCTGGACAACGGCGCCTGGCCAGGTGTTGCAGGGTTATTCAACCGCCCTCACCTTTGTAATGATCCTGTTCATCAGTTTGACCATTACCCCGCGCCAGTTTGCGGCAGTGGCCCGCCGGCCGGGGGCAGTGACTGCCGGGCTGGCCTTGAACTTTATGTATATGCCGGCGTTGTGCTGGCTGCTGGCCCGCCTGCTGGTAGACGATACCCAGTTGGCCACCGGTATCATCCTGGTGGGGGTGGTGCCCTGCGCCGGGATGGCCGCGGTCTGGACGGCCCTGCTCAAAGGAGATGTGCCCTTGGGTATGGCCATCAATGCCCTGACCATGGTGTTGGGGCCGTTCCTCATCCCGCCGATGATGGTTTTACTGGCCGGCGCCGGAGTCAAGATTAACGCCTGGCTGATGTTTAGACAATTAGCCCTAATTCTGCTGCTGCCGCTGATCATCGGCATCGGGGTGCGGTGGGTGCTGGACTGGCTCTGGAATGTCAAGCCGTATATTTCTCTTTTACCGGCGCTGTCGGCCTTAACCGCGGTGCTGTTGATGTTTGCTATTTGCAACGTCAATGCGCCGTTGATCCAGGCTCGATGGTCGCTGGTTCCTTCATTACTGGTAGCCGTGGGCCTGATTTTTCCGTTGGGGTTTCTGGTGCCGCACTGGTTGGGCCGGTATGTTTTCAATTGGGAACAGCGGGTCGCCGTGACCTATTCTTCGGGCATGAAGAACCTGCCCATTGCGGTCGGGCTGGCCTTTACCAGTTTTCCGGGCCTGACCGGGCTGCCGGTAGCCCTGGCGATGATTTTCCAGATGCTCACGGCCAGCCTGTTTTATCGCTATCTCAGTCAACAGGCTGAAAAGCACAGGCTCGTTTCGGCTGTAGAGCATTAAGGAGTTTACGATGTCACTCTGTTGGGTAAAAGCCGGTGAGTGCGGCCAAGAGACTACTATTGAAGCCCGCAAAATCGATCTGGTCAAGATGGCGTTTGATATCAATACCACTTGCGAGCACATTCAAGCCCTGGCCGATGAGTTGGGTGAGGTCAACGTGGGCCATGAAATGTCCTGTCCTTTGATTGAAACCAGAGTTTACACCCTGGCGGCTAAACACGTTTGCCGCAACAGTTGTGTTGTACCCGCCGCCATCCTCAAAACTATGGAGGTAGCCGCCGGCATCTTTTTGCCCGGCAATGCTCACATGGAGTTTCTGGATGGAGCGGTCTAAGCGCACTCATTTACGAATCCACTTTACGATCAAGGAGATTTTTAACTATGACCACCAAATCTAACCATCGACCCCACAAAACCGCGCTGTTCGTTTGCTTTGGCGGCATGTCCAACGTGGGTGTGTTGACCGGCCTGGCCGGCCTGGAGGTGATGAAGCAGGTTGGTCGCGAAAACGCCTGCATCTTTTGCCTGGGCGGCTTGCCTACCCGGGCCGAGTCGGTCCTGGAAAAAACCGCCGACGCTCGCCGCATCGTCACTGTGGATGGCTGCCACATGAACTGCGCCCGCCAGATAGTGGAGCAGGCCGGCTTCACCCCGGACATTTCACTCACTCTGGTGAACGATTGCGGTATTACCAAAAAATCATCGCTGGATTATACCGAAGCCGACTTGCAGAACGCCACAATAGCTATTCTACAAGTCATTTAAAAAACTAACCGGATCACTTACTCAACCGATTTTTCAATATGGAAATGTGGATTAGAGAAAAATGAATAACGCCTTAATTTTTATATCAGTTTCAATCTTTACCTGTTTTGTTTCTTTTTTGCTGGACAAGCAAAAAACAATATCGGGCCTTAAAAAAGGGTTTAAGATGTTCAAAAATATCGTTATTCCTTTTTTAAATATATTGATTTTAGTTAGCCTGTTATTGTATATTGTTCCGCCGCAATGGATTACCAGATATTTGGGAGCCGGTTCAGGAGCAATCGGCTTTGCAATTGCCGCCATTGTCGGTTCAATCACGCTGATCCCCGGATTTATCTCTTACCCGATTGCCGCCGGTTTATTAAAACAGGGCGCGTCTTATGCCACGGTAGCCGTTTTTATGACAACACTGATGATGGTCGGGGTGGTGACTTTGCCTTTAGAGATAAAATATTTTGGTAAAGAAGTGGCGATCTTGAGAAATTTGTTGAATTTCATGGCCGCCATCATTATTGGCCTTTTGATAGGGGTTATTTTATGACCCGGGAAATTTTTCAAAAAATTAAACCCTACATCTGGTTATTAAGCTTTTTAATTTTTACTATTGGCTCTTTCTTATTTGGTTTTAATCCGGGCAAAACTATCTACCAAAGCTTTAGCCAATCATTTGTTGAAATGATTACCTTTATTCCGTTTCTGTTTGTCATGGTCGGGTTGTTTGATGTCTGGTTTCCCAAAGAAATGATTGAAAAGCAGATCGGTAAAAATTCTGGGATAAAAGGAGTTTTGATGGTGGTCATTTTAGCAATGCTTCAAGCCGGCCCGCTTTATGGCGCCTTTCCAGTGGCTTATATTCTCTATAAAAAAGGAGCCAGCATAAAAAACATTCTTATTTATCTGGGCGCGTTCTCGTCGCTAAAAATTCCAATGCTGGGTTTTGAGATTGGCTATTTAGGCTTGAAATTCACCATCGTTAGAACACTGGTTGCCCTGCCTTTGTTTATCGCCATTGGCTATGTGATGGAATGGTATCTAAAAAACAAAAAGTTTGAAGTTTATGAACCCACTGTAGCCGGAGTAGTTCAATGAAACCATCACAACCCACTTTTATTCGGATAGGTAGATTCAAACTGAATTTGATGCAAACGTTAACACCCGGCATCGTCCTGATCCTGGTCGGGCTTATCCTGTCGGTCAAGGCCTACCAGGCCACCGTTACCCCGGCGGACGGTTCGGCCGTATCGGTGAAAACGGCTGAGGAGGTGGCTGCGGCCACTCCCAACCTCTTTCTTGATGCCGTGACCCATTCGCCCAAACAAGATACGCCGGCAGCCGAGGTGTTGCCGGAAGCGCAATTCGACCAACATCTGGCCGCGGGCAAACCGGTGGTGGCCTTCTTCCATTCCAATGACTGCGTCCAATGCGTAAAGATGATCGAGGTGGTGGAGCAGGTCTATCCCGACTTTGCCGGCGAGGTGGCCCTGATAGATGTCAACGTGTACGACCGGCAGAATCAGAACCTGCTGCGCCGGGCCGGCATCCGGGCGATCCCGACCATGATTTTCATCGATGGGGCCGGCCAGGGCCAGGGCTTCATCGGCTTGATGGAGATGGACACCTTTCGCCGCGAATTGCAGCGGTTGGCCGGAGGGTAACCAACGATGTCGCTCGATCCAACCCTGCTCCAAACCGGCTCGCTGGTGGCTTACCTGCTGGTTTTTTTGGGCGGCATTGTCACCAGTATTGGCCCTTGCAACGTGGCCATGATCCCGTTGGTGGTGGGTTACGTCGGCGGTTCGCCCGATTTGTCCCGGCGTCGCTGCCTGGCCCTATCGCTGACCTTTGCCGTGGGGTTTATAATTGACCCCGAAAACTGGACCACGAGTTAAGGTGGATTGAAGTATAATCT